>JBDZVE010000069.1:0-2361 GCA_040255535.1 Lysobacterales bacterium
CCTTTGCGAGATTCATTTCTTTTCCTCTGAGCGCCCTTCACGCGCGTTTCTCGCTAAGTTCGCTCGGGCGGTCTCGAGCGTCCGACATACGGCGCGCGCACCCTGCACGAGTCGAGGCGTCGCGCGTGTGAGCTCATCCGGCGAAAGTGCGAAAATGTTGCCGACTCGCACGGCCGTGACTGTATCCCAGCGCCGCCAGTAAGCCACCGTATCGGCAACGGAGGCGTCCGTCGAGACGATCGCGTCAGGGTTCGCGGCGATGACAGCTTCGATGCCGACCGTCGGGGCAATATCGCGGAGCGCCGCGAATACGTTCGTGCCTCCGCAAAGCGAGGCGATCTCGCTGATGATGTGCTCGCCATTGACCGTATAGAGCGGCTGATCGCTGATCTGCAAGAACACCGACACGCGCCTGCGATCTCGATACTCGTCGCGCAACCGAGCGATTTCCGTTTCGAAGCGCCTTGCCGCGAGCTCCGCCGCGCTCGTCGTTCCAGCGAGCTCGCCGATATGTCGTAGTGCGGCCGGCACTTGCGCGAGCCTTTGCGTCGAAACGATTTCCACGTTCAAGCTAAGCTCGCGCAAACGCTCGATCGTCGGCACGGGCGTGCCGCTCTCCCAAGCCAAGACGACATCCGGGCGAAGTTCGAGCACACGCTCCATATCGATACGGAACGCATCGCCGATGCGCGGGATCGCGAGCGCGGCCTTCGGATAGTCGCTGTACTCGACCGTCGCGACGATGCGATCGCCCGCGCCCGCCGCGAACGCGAGCTCGGTGAGATGCGGTGCGAGACTCACGATGCGCACTTGCGATCGGTCGGGCGTGCGTTCGGCGCTCGAGGCCGATGCCGTCGCGACCAGCGACAGAAGCAGGACTATCCACGCTCTCGGCATCACGCGAACCGCACGCGCGTCGCTCTGAGCATCGCATGCAGCCGCGCCCAATCGAACGCGGGGCCTGGATCCGTCTTCCTGCCGGGCGCGACGTCGCTGTGACCCGCGATGCGGTCGGGCGACAAAGAAGGATAGGCGGCGCAGAGCGCAGCGATCACATCGACGAGCCTGCGATACTGGAAGGGTTCGTACCCCTGATCGTCACAGCCTTCGAGCTCGATGCCGAGCGAAAAATCGTTGCAGCGCTCGCGCCCGCCGTAGCTCGATGCGCCGGCGTGCCACGCGCGCCGATGAAACGGCACATACTGCACGAGCTCACCGTCGCGGCGAATCAACACATGCGAAGACACTTTCAGCCCGGCGATCCGAGCGAAGTACGGATGCGCATCGCTCGGTAAGGTATTCGTGAACAACCGATCGATCCAGCTGCCGCCATACTCGCCGGGAGGCAAGCTGATTCCATGTACGAGGATGAGATCGAGTGCGCACCCTTGAGGACGCTCGTCGTGATTGGGCGACGCCACGTAACGCGCGCCCGCCAGCAATCCCTTCTCCGTATCGACCGTAAGTGCACCTGCGCTCATTTGAACCATCATGCCACGCGTAAGGGACGAGTGACGAGGATCTGCGGAGTGAAACGCAAGAACCGTCCTCTTTTGTTTTTCCGAGGCCCGAGCGCCTACACTCTGCGCGTCGAAACGCCTTTTGAATCGTATGCGACTCAACCGAATCTTCTGCCCCGGTCCGCTCGACGAGGGGCTCGAAACCGCACTCCCGGCGGCTGGCGCATATCACATCGCACGCGTCTTGCGAATGCGGGAAGGCGCGCCGCTCGTCGTGTTCGATGGCGCGGGCGGCGAGTATCGCGCGGAGATCGCCCGTGTCGAGGGCGGCGCCGTGACTGTCAGACTCGGCGAGCGCACGTCCGGCACCGCGGAATCGCCCCTCAAAATTACGCTCGTGCAGGGTATCTCGCGCGGCGAGCGCATGGATTGGACGCTCCAGAAAGCGACCGAGCTCGGCGTGAATGCGATCGCGCCGGTGCTCACCGCGCGCAGCGTCGTGAGGCTCGACGAGAAGCAAGCAGCCAAGAAGCAAGATCATTGGCGCGGGATCGTCATCGGTGCGTGCGAGCAGTGCGGCCGCACGCACGTGCCCGCTGTCGGCACACCAAAGACGTTGCGAAACTATCTCTCGTCGGTCAAGAAGGAAGGATTGCGGCTCGTGCTGAGTCCGTCGGCGCCAGGCTCCCTCGCGGGTCTTGCGAGCGTGCCGGCGAAAGTGGAGCTCTTGATCGGACCTGAAGGCGGCCTCGACGACGACGAGATCGGCGCGGCTCGCAACGCCGGCTTTACGCCAGTCCGACTCGGCCCACGCGTGCTGCGAACGGAGACCGCTGCAGTCGTCGCGCTCAGCGTATTGCAAGCCCTATGGGGTGACCTCCGGTAGGGGATAGTGATCAGG
>JBDZVE010000069.1:2461-14178 GCA_040255535.1 Lysobacterales bacterium
CTTTTTTCTGACTATCCCCTATCCCCTAGTCACTAACCCCTTCCCCTACGCAGCGCGGGTCTCCTCGCTGATCATCTGCTCGAGATGCTCGAAGTCGGGAATCAGCGGCGACTCGTTGAGCATGCGAACCTGGCAAAGCACCGGCCCGCGATCCGAGAACGCGCGGCTCGGGTCGGATTTGACGACGTCCGCGTTGACTCGCACGAGCTGCGGAAAGCCCTGCGTGATCACACCGAAGTAGCCGCCGGTAATGTGATTGCCGAGCGCGACGAAGATGACGATGCGCGTGCGCGTACCCGGCGTCGGTAATGCCTGCCCGCATGCGGCTTCGAACGAAATCACCGGCACGGCGCGACCGCTCCAATGAATCGTGCCGAGATACCAAGGCGGCGTGCCCTCCATTCTTTCCGGCGCCTGCCACGTAATGACCTCGGCCACGCACGCGCGCGGCACGATCAACCGCTCGTGCGTCAGCGGAATCAGAAGACTGTAGAGCTCGTGGGCGGGGATGTCGGACATACTTCAGGCTTACAGGTTTCAGGCCACAGGCTTCAGGCGAGAGGGACGGGCACGGACAGCGTCGCTGCGCGAGGTGGCAAGAGTTTCTCTTGCTGACGACTGTAGTCTGCAGCCTGTCGCCTTCCTCAAGACTCTCTCCTCGTCTCTTGCTGACGACTGTAGTCTGCAGCCTGTCGCCTTCCTCAAGACTCTCTCCTCTTCTCTTGCTGACGACTGTAGTCTGCAGCCTGTCGCCTTCCTCAAGACACTCTCCTCTTTCTCGCTTCCACCAGCGGCTCGATCGCATCGAGGAGTTGGTTTTCCTGGTACGGCTTGCCGAGGTAGTCGTTGACGCCGATTTCGATCGCGCGGGCGCGATGCTTTTCGCCGACGCGCGAGGTAATCATCACGATCGGGATATCTGCGAGACGAGCGTCGGCGCGAACATGCGCAGCGAGCTCGTAGCCATCCATGCGCGGCATTTCGATGTCGAGCAGGATGATGTCGGGCAAATGCTCCTGCAGGATCGACAGCGCGTCGACGCCATCCTTCGCAGTCATCACGCGCATGCCGTTGCGCTCGAGCAGTCGCTGCGTGACGCGGCGGACCGTAATCGAGTCGTCGACGACGAGCGCGAACGTGCGCCGGTCTTCTCTTGGGGCTTGCGTCTCGAGGCCAACCTTGCGCCACTCGGAGCGCACGAGCGTCGCCATGTCCAAGATGATGACGATGCGACCGTCGCCGAGAATCGTTGCGCCCGCGATGCCGCGAATCGTCGCGATCTGGGGCCCCACTGATTTCACGACCATCTCGCGGCTGCCGACGAGCTCATCCGTCACGAGCGCGGTCGAATGCTCGCCGGCGCGGATCAAGAGCAGCGGCACTGCGACATCGTTCTCCGGCAGAGCGGAAGGACCGCCGCCTACGAACGCGCCCAAGTGCTGGAAGCGATACACCTGACCGCCGTACGTGAACGTCGGCGTCTCTTCGGCGAGATGCTTCTCGACCTCGGAACGCGGCACCCGTGCGACACCCTCGACGCTCGGAAGCGGCAATGCGTACAGCTCCTCGCCCGTGCGCACGATCAGTGCCTGCGTAATCGCGAGGGTGAACGGCAAGCGGATCGTGAACTTCGTTCCGTGTCCGAACTGCGTCTCCGTCGTGAGCGCGCCGCCGAGCTTCTTGATTTCGGTGACGACGACATCCATGCCGACGCCGCGGCCCGCATGCTGCGTGACCGAGCTCGCCGTGCTGAAACCGGGCTCGAGAATGAGCTGCAGCGCTTCTTCATCGCTCAACACGCGGCCGGGTGCGAGCAGGCCGCGCGCTCGCGCGCGCTCGCGCACGGCTTTCACGTCGATGCCGCGCCCGTCGTCCTCGAGCACGATGACCATCTCGGAGCCTTCGCGATGCAAGCCAACCTTGATCGTGCCCATCTCCGGCTTGCCGCGCGCGACACGCTCTTCGGGGCTTTCGATGCCGTGCACGACCGAGTTGCGCAGCATGTGCTCGAACGGCGGCAACATACGATCGAGCACCTGGCGATCGAGCTCGCCCGAAGCGCCCACGACGACGAGCTCGGCCCGCTTGTTCGTATCGCTCGCCACTTGGCGCACGAGGCGCGTCAGGCGCTGCACGTGACGCTGGAACGGCACCATGCGCGTGCGCATGAGCCCGTTCTGCAGCTCCGTCACGACGCGTGACTGCTGCAACAGCAGGTTCTGCGCTTCGCGCGTCAGGTTCTCGAGCAGCCCTTCGATGCTGCCGACGTCGCTCACGGATTCGGCAAAGGCGCGCGTCAGTTGTTGAATGGTCGAGTACCGGTCGAGCTCGAGCGGATCGAAGTCGGCGCGATCCGGATGCTCTTCCTTGTGACGGTGCAGGATCTGCGCTTCGGTCTCGAGCTCGAGCTTGCGCAACTGCTCCTTCAAGCGCGTAACCGTCCGGCCGAGCTCCGCCAGGTTGAACTCGATCGAGCTGACCTGCTGCTCCAAGCGCGAACGGAAAATACTGACTTCGCCCGCATTGTTGAGCAGCGTATCGAGCAGCTCTGCATCGACGCGCGCGAACTCTTGACGCTCTTGGACCTGCGGCTCGCGGCCCGGCGGGAGCGCGGGTGCGGCGAGCTCCGGCGCTGCGTTCTCTTCGGTTTGATCCGGCGGGAGCTCAGGCGGCAACGCCGCGACATCGAGCGCGGGCTCGCGGCCCGTCGCAGATTGCTCGGCAGCAGCAGAGTCTTCGACGCGAACCGCCTCGCGCGGCGCCGCGGCGCCAAGCTCGTCCGCGCCAAACTCGACATCGAACTCCGCATTCCCCGATTCGCCGTGCGCCGCTTCATCGACGGGCAGCGAGTCCGTGAGCATCGGCACGACATCCGTTTGCGAGCCGACGTCGGGTTCGTCCGCGAGCTCCATCTCGACGATCTCAGCCGCGCTTTCGGACGCCTCGGTCGCGTGTGTCTCGGGTTCGACGGGCTGCGCTGGTGCTGCAACCGAGGCCGGCGCGGGCGCAGGCGGCGCTTCTTCGACCGGTTGCCCTGCGAGCGCACGAATTCGATTGATCAAGCCGTGCGTGCTGCGGCAGCGACCGCCTTGGCTCACGGTCTCGCGCATCCGGTGCAGCTCGTCCAAGCTCGCTTGAAGCGCGTCGAATATGGGCTGCGATGCGGGTACCTGACCGTCTTCGACAAGTTGCATGAACGTCTCGAGCTCGTGGCTCAAATCGCCCATCGCACGAATACCGGCCATGCGAGCGCCGCCCTTTAGCGTGTGCAGCGCGCGCTTGAGCTCGAACGCGAGCGCGCTGTTGCTTCGATCGCGAATCCAGTCGGACAACGCGCGATCGGCGGTTTCCAAAAGCTCCGTCGCCTCCTCGGTGAAGATCGCCGCGACCTCGGGATCGAAGTCCTCGTCGATGATCTCTTCTTCTTCCACGGTGGGCGGCGGTGTCGACGCGGGCGCTGACGAAGCAACCGATGCGGGCGGCGGTGGTTCCGGCGCACTCACGGGAGCTCGTGCTTCGATCTCTTCTTGCGGCTCCGCAAGCGCACTCGATTCGTCGGCGACAGACTCGGGCTCCGCGGGCGTATCCAGCGCGACCAACGCGTCCGAATCGAGCGCCCCCGTCTCGGAGGCCGACTCATCCACCAAGATCTCCGAAGCGGATGCGGCTTCGTCGTCGATGACTTCTTCCGTCGCTTCGTCGACAACATACCCGTCGACTTCCTGCTCGCTCTCGTCTTCGACGACGGCATCGAGCGTCGGCAACTCCGACCGCTCGGGCTCGAGCACGTGCTCGACGACTTGATCGAGCTCCGGTTCGGATTCGAGCGGAACGGGGACGTCGAGCTCTGGAACCGCGATCGTCGCGGACTCGAAGGCGACATGCTCGGCCTGTTCCGAGTCGTCTGCGGGCGCCGAAAGCTTGGGCTGACGGACGGTATCGGTCGGCGCCTCGCCGTCATTGAGCGTCGGCACCGTTTCCGAGGGGTCTGACAGATCGATCGCGTCGAGCTCGATCACCGCATCGGCCGCGTCGTCATCGACCGGTAGCGCGGGTGTCTTGACGGTTTGCCCTTCGTCGGAAGCAGGCTCGCTCTCGATCGAATCGATCGGCAACACCGGCGGCTCGAACTCTGCGGCCCACGAGGAAGTTTCGACGACGATCTCGTGCTGTGCGGTCACATTCAGCCGCGAGAGGGTGTTGCTCGTGAGCTCGAGGTTCTGCAGCTCGTCCACATCTTCCGTGGGCGGCTCGATCGACACCGTTTTCAACGTCTCGTCGGTCGGACCGGCGGTCGGCGCATCGTCGGCTTTGTCCGCTGGGAAGTTCTCGAAGCTCCAGTTGAGCATCTCGAGCGAGCCGGCATCGGTCGGCTCGAGCTCGATCACGTCTTCGCCGGACTCCGTATCCGCGGAGAAGGCATCGGCCGAGAACACGTCCGTCACCGACAGCATCTCTTCGCTCGCGGGCGCGGGCGGTGCGACTTGATCCCGCGAGCTCGCTTCGTGCGGCGTTGGCGGACTCGAACTCAGCGCGGAAGATTCCGCGAGCGCCGGGCTTTCCGTCGTCGCATCGATCGTCTCGGCCAGGCGGGAAATCTCGACGTCGATCGCGTGCTCGAGCTCGTTCAGGCGCGCGATGATGCGCTCATGATCCGCGAAAAAGCCGGTGTCCTCGTTGATGTGATCGACGACCTGCTGAATCGCGACGGCCGTCTCCTTGAGCGCATCGAGACCCTCCGCCGGTAACCCGATCGAGTTGTCGTAGAGCTTGCGAATGTAGCGATTCAGGGGCTCGGTGATCTTGATGCCCTGGTGCACACCCGCCGTTTTCGCCGTTCCGCTCAGTGTGTGGCAGGAGCGATGCAGATCTTCGGTGACGAGGTACGGCGCCGGCACCGCCTCGCACGCCGCGATGTACTCACGAATGATCGCGAGATGGCCGGCGGTTTCTTTGCTGTAAATTTCGTGCAGCGCGGGATCCATCGGCGGCTCGACTGTTTTTTTTTCCGCCGCTTTCGCCGGTGCTGCTGCCGACATCGGCGCTGCCGAAGCGCTCGGCTCAGGTGCCTTCGCTGCAGTGCTCGGCGCGCGCGCGGCCGCACCGCTTGCAGTGACCCCGGATGTGCCTTGGCTCGGCGCGGCAGGACGCACGCCCGCAATCTCATTCGCCAGCGCAATGATGCGCGCAACGTCGACGCGCGGCGCGCGCCCGGTTTCGAGCTGTTCGACGAGCTCGGGCACGGCGGCGACCGCGTCGCGCAGCATGCCCATCATGTCGGGTGTGCGGTCCAGCGTCTTGTTGATGACGCGATTGAGGAGATTCTCGATCGACCAGGCAAACTCGCCGATGAGCTGCGCGCCGACCATGCGGCCGCTGCCTTTCAGCGTATGGAACGACCGCCGCACGCTGACGAGCGAATCCTGATCCTGGGGATTCTCGTCCCAAAGCGGGAAGAGTTGGTTGAGCTTCGCAATCTCGTCCTTTGCCTCTTCGATGAAGAGCTCGAGAAGCTCTGGGTCGATTTCGCGATCGATCGGCTTCGCGACAGCGGGCGGCGTCGCGGGCGCCGTCGGCTTGGCCGCTTGCCGCTGCGCCGGCTTCGACAGGCTCTTCGGAGCGGCACCGGGCTCGAGGACAGCGGTACGCTCGTGCTCCGTCGGGGCGGCGACCGTCTGCGAAAGCGGCTCGATCACGAGCGTGCGCACGTGATCGCCCGCATCGGCGTGCTCCGCACCGCGCGGCACCGGCTGCGCATCCGCGAGGAAGCGCAGGCAGGTTTCCGCGTTGTCGAGCATGTACCAGGGGTCGGCGCGCCCGGCCTGCAGCGTCTCCATGTAGTACTCGACGGCGACGATCGCATCGGCGAGTCGATCGACTGCCTCCTGCGGCAAGGTCAGGCCGTCGCTGCGGACGAACTGTTTGAGCGAGCGATCGATGCCTTCCATGATCTCGACCGCGCGCGTCTTGCCGAGCATCAAGAGCCCGGCCGTAATGCCGCGCACGAGCTGCGGTATTTGATCGAGCGCCTGGGTTTCGCGCGGCTTCTCGACCGAGAGGGCAATCGCCTCCTTGATGCGCGCCATGTTGACGATGCACTCGCGCAGCACGGCTTCGGCGACTTGCCGGAACTCGATGTCCTCGGGGCCGGCCGCCTTCGCGGGTGCCGCTCCGGTTTCGCCCGGCGTCGGCACGATCATGCCGACGAGCTGCTCATCGAGGCTGTCTTCGACTTTGATGAGCGTCGCGGCGATTCGAAGCAGCGTCCCTTCACTGGCGCCGGCGCGCTGCGCGACGATGTTCTGCAGGTCCGTCGTTTCGGATTGCACCTTATCGCGCAGCTCGCCCAGGCCAAGCACGCCGAGCGTATCGCCGATCTTCTTCAGGAGCTCGAGCTGCGGCGCGAGCTCATCGACCTGCGTCCCGCCTTGGCGCACGAAGATGTCGAGCGCATCTTTTACGCGACCCAAGTCCTCCTTGATCGCCGCCGCCACCGTCTTCATCAGCTTGACGGACGGTGCCGAGAGGCTCTCGCGTGCCTGCTCGACTTGATCGTCGACCGGCAAGAGCTCGCTCAAACGGAACGACGCGCGCACGGCAGCGACGCGCGGCCCCGAGCTGCGCGCGCGTGCGACGTAGTACAGCAGATTATTCAGCAGCTCGAGCGGCGGCGAGTCGGCGTAGCGGGCCTCGCCCTGTTCGTACAAGCGCCTGAGCTCGCGATCGGCCTGACCGAGCAGGCGCTTGATCGAAGCGCTGCCTTCGAGGCCGCCGTCGCGCATCGCCTCGAGCACCGCGCCGACGACCCACCAGAGCTGGAATACCGGTTGAGTCGTCGCGACTTGCTCGAGCTTCTCCGCCGCACGCGAGAGAATTTCGAGGTTCTGCTCGATTCGCTCGCCCTTGATCCATCCGAGCAGGCCGAGCTGAAAGCGCGTGCGGAGCTTGCGCGCCCATTGCGCGACCGTCATGACCGCTTCGCCGCTCGCCGCTTGGACCGGACGTGCTTGCTGATCCGAGCTCAAGTTGAGCAGCAGCAGCGTGCCTTCGGAAAGCAGCGCGTGCCCGCGCACCGCGCGCAAATCGTTGAGGAGCGGCAACAACACGAGCGCCATGTCGCGTCCGCCGCTCAACACGCGCTCCAAGTACGTCGGCAACTGCACCATCGAGCGCATGAGCGCATCGAGACCTTCGGCGAGATGACGCTTCTCGGCGAAGTTGTCGATCAGGTAACGCGCGACTTGCCCCATCTCCTCGGCGAGGAGCGCGGCACCGTAGACCTCGGCGACGCGCAGCGCGCCGTGCACGGAGTGCAGGTGCTCATTGCACTTGCGCAGCAGGGCGAGGTTCTCTTGCTGCTCGCCGAACGTTTCGAGCGCCGCGCGAGCATCGTTCAGCTCGCTCGCAAGCTCGCGCGCGACAATGTGCAGGGTTTGGGATGAGACCTCGGCCATGAGCTAGATAGGCTTCCTGAACAGGGCTGTGGGCAGATCGAAGATGGCTGGAGGCTCGGGGCTGGGGGCTGGGGTCAGAAAAGAGAAGAAGCAATAAGCCTTCTGGCTCCAGCCTCCGGCATTCAGCCTCCAGCCGCGTGCGCGATCAGCGTTGAGCAACATCATCAGCTGGCAAGCCCGCTGACTTTCTTCGGCGCCGCGCGCTCGACGGGCGCGGCCACCGGAGCCGGTTTCTTCGTGGGATCCGTGAGCAACGCGGTGCCGCCGGATGCGGCATCGGGGAGCCGGAACCCTGCGACGGACTTACGAAGCTGAGCGGAAAGCTCGGCCAGCTTGCCGACCGAGTTCGATGTCGCCGCCGAGTTCTCGGCGGTCTGGGCGCTGATCTCTCGAAGCACTTGCATGTTGCGCGCGATGTTCTGGGCCGCCGACGCCTGCTGCCGCGAGCTCGCCGAGATGTTCTGCACGAGACTTGCGATCTGATTCGACACTTGCTCGATCTCCTCGAGCGCGGCGCCCGCGTTCTCGGCGAGCAGCGCGCCGCCGACGACGTCCGTCGTGCTGCGTTCCATCGAGACGACCGCCTCGTTCGTGTCCGCCTGAATCGTACGCACGAGCACTTCGATCTGCTTCGTCGCATTGGCGGCGCGTTCGGCCAAGCGCTGTACTTCGTCTGCGACGACGGCAAAGCCGCGGCCGGACTCGCCCGCCATCGACGCTTGGATCGAGGCATTGAGCGCGAGGATGTTCGTCTGCTCGGCGATGTCGTTGATGAGCTCGACGATGTTGCCGATCTCCTGCGAGCTCTCGCCGAGGCGCTTGATGCGCTTCGAGGTTTCCTGAATGGTTTCGCGAATCGCGTTCATGCCGTCGATCGTGCGACGCACGGCTTCGCCGCCCTTGTGCGCGACGTCCACCGAATGGCGCGCGACGTCCGACGATCGCTCGGCATTGCCGGAGACTTCCTCGGTCGATGCTGCCATCGCGGCAACCGATTCCGACGCGAGCACGATCTGCTTCGACTGCGCGACGGAGGCCTTCGCGAGATGCCCCGCGGATGCCTGCGTCTGCTTCGCGGCGGCATCGAGCGTGATGGCCGAGTTGCTGATCGTCGTCACGAGCTCGCGCAAGGCTTCGATCGCGTAGTTGATCGAGTCCGCGATCGCGCCGGTGATGTCCTCGGTCACCGTCGCCTGCACGGTGAGGTCGCCGTCGGCCAAGCTCGAGAGCTCATCGAGCAGGCGCAAAATGGCCTCTTGATTGCGCTCGTTCTTGTTCGCTTGCTGCTCGATCGCCTTGCGAATGTTGCCGCTCTTCGCGTGCAACAGCGTGAGCAAGAGCAGCGAGAGCAGCGCGGCTACGAGCAGCCCCAGCGGCAGGTGCTTGTTGTTCAGGATCCCGCCCGGCCCGCTCGTCGCGACGCCGACGCGGCCGACGAACTTCGAGTACACCTGATCGGCGCTTGCCGCGAGCGCGACATTCGCCTGGCGGGTCGCGGCGATGCGATCCGCAGAGCTGATCGCAGTGCGTACACGGTCGCTGAGCTGCGCATACATTGCGTTCGTGAGCTTGAATTGCGCTTCCGCCTCGCCGCCCGTCACTCGCGGCAGACCGAGTCCCGCGTCCTGGCCGGCGAAGCCGCCGATCACCTGTCCCATATAGTCGTTGCCGTCTGCGAGGCGCCGCGCGATGCGCGCGGGGTCACCGACGCCAGCCGCGAGCGCTTCCACATCCTGCTGCATACGAAGACCCGTGAGCTCGAAGCGCTCGAGGTGGCGAGCCATGCCGTCGACCGTGGGCGAGCCGAGCGCGCTCGCGAGATTGCCGAGACTCTGCAGCAACTGCGGCACCATCGCGCGCACTTCGCCGGCGGCCTTGTGTACGGCTTCGACCGGATCGCGCCCGCCAAGCACGGCCTGGCTGTCTCGGAGCAGCTTCGTGGATCCCTCGAAGGACTGCACATCGGGACCTAGCGATTGCGCGAGCGTCGCGAACCGCGCGCGCGATTGCGCGAGCGCATCGAACGAGCCCGCCGTACCGCTCAGGGCAGCCGCGGCTTGCAGCGGCATCTTCTGCGACAAGGCGAGCAGCTCGTTCATCTCGCGCGGATCGGTCTCGGGCGAGCCCGCCGTTTGTTCGACGTACAGCAACAGCCCCGCCGCCGCGGCGACGCACGCAAGCGCGACGATCATGAGCACCGGCAAGAACCGGACGCCGTAGGTCTTAGTCTCGGCCATAGCGAGATTCCACTCGATCGGCGGGCAAGCGCCTCGCGACGCGCCGTCCGCGGATCTTCAGGTTATTTTCGATCACGAATCTGTTCCTCGCCTCAAGAGGCCGCTGCCTGCAAGAACTCATCGCTCTCGAGCAACGAGCGCAAGCTGAACACCGGCCAGCTTTCCGAGCCGCGCCGGAACGCGCCGGCGAGATAGCGATCGCAGCGTGCGACCGTCGGCGGCGTGACCGCCGAGAATTCCGCATCGTTGAAGCGCCTGAATCCGAGCACCTCATCCACGAGCAAGCCCGCCGGCACTTCGCGATGGTTCGCGACGAGCACGCGGGTGCTGCGCCCCGTGCTCGTGACGCCGCCCCCCAAGAAGGCGCGTAGGTCGACGACCGGCAACAACTGACCCCGCACGTTCGCGATCCCGCGAATCCACCCTTTCGCCCCCGGCACACGCGTGACGACCGAGGGAAAGCCGAGCACCTCGCGCGTCTCCTCGCGTGCAACGAGAAAGTTCTCCGAGCTCAATCGAAACGCGACGCCGACCCACTCGCGTTCGGCTGCGGCGCCCCTGCCCTGACCGGTGAGCGCGACACGCGCGAGCCGCTCCAGCTCCCGCAGCAACTCAAACGGCCGGTCGCGGAGCGACTTGAGACCCTGCTGTGCGCTCATGCTGTCAACCGGCGAGCGCGGCCTGGGCCTTTTCGATCAGCTTGTCCATCGACACGGGCTTCACCAGGTAGTCGATCGCGCCCTGGCGCATCCCCCAAATGCGGTCCGTCTCCTGATCCTTCGAGGTGACCATGATCACCGGGATCGACTTCGTGTCCGGATCGGACGCGAGCTTGCGCGTCGCCTGAAAGCCGTTCACGCCGGGCATCACGACGTCCATGAAGATGAGATCCGGCTTCATCTCCTTCGCCTTGCGAATCGCCTCGGCGCCATCGCCTGCAGAGGCTGTCTGGTAGCCGTGGCGCTCGAGCGCCTTCTGCATTACGTGCACTTCGGTGGGCGAGTCATCAACGATGAGAATCAGGGCCATACCTTGCTCCGAGCGGCTCGCTGCGGCGTGTCCGGGCATGAGTGTGTTACCTAGCGAGCGCACCCACATGGGTCTCGATCGCGTTCAATAGTTCGTCTTTCGTGAACGGCTTCGTCAGGTAATGCTCCGAGCCGACGATGCGACCGCGCGCGCGGTCGAAGAGGCCGTCCTTGCTCGACAGCATGATCACGGGAATCGAGCGGAAAACCTTGTTGTGCTTGATGAGCGAGCAGGTCTGATAGCCGTCGAGCCGCGGCATCATGATGTCGACGAACACGATGTCGGGTTGATGGTCGGCGATCTTGGACAGCGCATCGAACCCGTCGACGGCCGTGTAGACCTCGCAGCCTTCCTTCGACAACAGCGTCTCCGCGGTGCGGCGGATCGTCTTACTGTCGTCGATGACCAGAACCTTCAACCCCGCCAGCCGGGCGGTCGTGTTCGTCGCTAAATTCTCCATCGGCTTTCCTCACAGGGCGCGCGGCGGCGTTGCCTCTTCATGAATCGCGAACATTCGTCGCGCAGCGGCTTGCGATCGCCGGTGCTCCTGCACCGTGCCAGTTGCGATCACAGCCCGTCTCGAGAAGCATTCGCTGCGCGAAATCGGCGAGCAAGCCGCAAGTCGATGCTCGCGAAACCCGCCGTGCTTCTAAGGACTTGCGCGATAGTCGAAACTTTTAACATATTGGTTATAGGGCCGCCATTGGCCGCACGCCTATACTATGAAGCCCGTCACACGCGACTTTCGCGGGCGTGAAGTACGTCACTTGGGGCGCTCCGCGCTGTTGACAGCGCTCCGCGGGTTGACGGTTGACGGTTGACGGCCGGAGGCGCTCCGCGCCGTTGAACAGTTGACCGCTCACAGCCAGAATCGAAACCGCGGTTCGCGCTCCCACTGGTAACGGATGATCGAACCTCGCCGACCGGCTCGCTGCGACGCAGTCGCCCCTTCTGACCGTCAACTGTCAACCGTCAACTGTCAACCGGCGCCCAACCG
>JBDZVE010000069.1:14278-20007 GCA_040255535.1 Lysobacterales bacterium
TCGCCCCTTCTGACCGTCAACTGTCAACCGTCAACTGTCAACCGGCGCCCAACCGTCAACTGTCAACCGGCGCCCAACCGCCACTTACACATCCACCCTGCCAGCAACTCTCAGCGCCATGAACAGCCCCATTCGCATTGCAGTCATCATGGATCCGATCTCGGCGATCAAGCCGGCGAAGGATACGACCCTCGCGATGATGCTCGCCGCGCAGCGGCGCGGCTGGGCGCTGCTATACGCCGAGCAAGACGACCTGTGGCTCAGGGACGGCGTCGCGTATGCGAGGCTGCGGGACCTCAAAGTCAGGGACGATCTTACGAGCTGGTTCGAGCTCGGCGAGGCGCGTGTCGAGAAGCTCGGGGACGTCGACGTGATCCTCATGCGCAAGGATCCGCCGTTCGACATGGAATACATCTACACGACATATATTCTCGAGCGTGCGGAGGAACAAGGCGCGCTCGTCGTGAACCGCCCGCAAGGGCTTCGCGACATGAACGAAAAGGTATTCACTGCCTGGTTTCCCCAGTGCTGCGCGCCGACGCTCATCACGCGCAGCATGAGCGACATGCACGCCTTCTTGCGCGAGCACCTGCGGATCGTCTGCAAGCCGCTGTACGGCATGGGCGGGCGTTCGATCTTCGTCGTCGATCGGGGCGATAAGAATGCCAACGTCGTGTTCGAAACGCTCACGGAATACGGCTCGCGCTATGCGATCGTGCAGAAGTACATCCCGGATATCGTCGCGACGGGCGACTCGCGCGTCCTCGTCATCGACGGCGAGCCTGCCCCCTATGCGCTCACGCGCATCCCGACCGAATCGGATCATCGCGGCAACCTCGCGGCCGGCGCGCGCGGCGAGGGACGCGCGCTGACCGATCGCGACCGCTGGCTCGTCTCCCAAATCGGGCCGACGCTGCGCGAGCGCGGCATGCTGTTCGTCGGCCTGGACGTGATCGGTGGCTATGTCACCGAGATCAACGTGACAAGCCCCACCGGCGTACGCGAGCTCGACAAGCAGTTCGGCACCGAGATCGCAGGCTTGCTCATGGACGCTATTCAGAAGCGGCTAACGGTTGGCGATAGGGGATAGTCAGAAGGCAAACTGCGTGGGCAACCAAAATCATCTGCGGCCGCATCGCTCGATATCGAACTAGGTTTCACAATCGCGCCATCTAAATTCCGGGTTCTGACTACCCCCTACCCCCTACCCGCTATTCCCTTCACCTATGTCCGCGACCGAACCAACTGACGTGCCGCTCGAAGGCAACGAGGGGGTGGCGCCGGTGAACGATCGGTTCACGACGACGCTGTTTCTCGCGGCACTGTTTCACGGCATCGTCATTCTCGGTATCACGTTCGCCATTCCTCGAGACGATGATCGGCCGCTGCCCACGCTCGAGGTTCTCTTGGTGACCGGTGCGGACACGCGGGCCGCGGACAATCTCAGCGCTCAGTACCTGGCGCAGCGCAACCAGCAAGGCAGCGGCACGACCGACGAGCGCGTGCGCCCAGCGAATCCTGCTTCCTCATTGCTTGCCGCCCAGCAAGCCGGCCTTCCGGATGCGAACAGCACCGAGTACCGCGAGGCCGTGGAAGGTCAGCGTTCGAAGGAGATCATCAGCAGCCGCAGCGATGTGAGCGAAGTCGAGTACCGAAGCGGCGAGGATCGCCCGGCAGAGGACGCGCAAGCCCCGATTGCGCTCGCGCAGACGACCCCGCAGCCGATCGCAACGCACGCGACGGACGACACACTCAGGATTCGCGGCCGCAAAGCCGACGGCACGGTCGAGATCGTCCCGAACACGCGTCAGTCGAAGCTCGCGCCCTATCTCGATGCATGGCGGCGCAAGGTCGAGCGCCTCGGCACCCTCAATTTCCCGAAGGCGATTCGTCACCGAGGCGAAACGGGCAATCCCGTGCTCGAAGTTTCGATTCACGCCGACGGCAGTCTCGGCGACACGATCGTGCGGCGCTCGAGCGGCCGCCGGGAGATCGACCAAGCGGCGCTCTCGATCCTGAGACTCGCCTCCCCGTTCGACCCGTTCCCCTCCGAGCTCCGCAAGCAGTACGAGGAATTGCGGTTCGCGTACGAGTGGCAGTTTCTCGAGGGCGACGCGCCCTAGCGCGCTTCGCGCGCTGGCTACAGGCAACAGACTACAGGCTACAGCCAGAGTGTTCGCAGAGCGGAGTGCGAGCTTCCGACCTGTAGCCTGCGTTCGCGCGCTGGCCACAGACCACAGGCTGCAGGCTACAGCCAGAGTGTTCGCAGAGCGGAGTGCGAGATCTCTCAGGCTGAAACCTGTAGCCCGTCGCTCGGTAGCCACGCTCGGCCAGAAAGAAGGTGTCGGAATGAATTCCGACTTACAAAGAGGCGCATCGCCACTCTGGCTGTAGCCTGTCGCCTGAAACCTGCAGCCTGCGCGCAGCACGCGGAGGCGCGCGGGCGCTAATGTGATCCCCCCGACATTTAGCAAGGTTTTCCCTTGAGCCGATCCCTATCGGACAGGATACTTGGGGCCCATGGCGAGCTCGGAATATTTGACGAATCAGTTCCTGATCGCGATGCCGGCGCTGGCGGATACGAACTTCGCCCAGACCGTCACGTTCATCTGGGAACACAATGACGAGGGCGCGCTCGGAATCATCATCAATCGGCCGCTGCAGATGCGGCTCGTCGATGTGTTCGAGCAGCTCAAGATGCCGACGGCGCAGGGCGTCGACGGACGTCAGCACGTCCTTCAAGGCGGGCCGGTGCAAACCGATCGCGGCTTCGTCGTCCACCATGTCGGCGGAACCTGGGAGCACACGAAGCAAATCTCCTCGCGCATTCAGGTGACGACCTCACCGGACATTCTGAGCGCCATGGCGCAAGGAACCGGACCCGGTACCGCGATCGTCGCGCTCGGCTACGCAGGTTGGTCCGCGGGTCAGTTGGAGAGCGAGATCGCTCAGAACGCGTGGCTCACGGCACCGGCGGACGAGAGCATCCTGTTCGACCTGCCCTTCGAGCAGCGCTGGCGCGCTGCCGGACGCTTGCTCGGCATCGACCTCGCGACGATCAGCCCTCACGCGGGACACGCTTGATGGGAAGCGCCGGTGCATCCCCGAGCGCACCGCAAATCATCCTCGCATTCGATTACGGCACGCGCCGGATCGGGGTCGCATCCGGCGACACGCTGACCCGCACCGCGCGTGCGCTCACGACGCTTCCGTGCGCGCCCGGCATTCCCTGGGAGGCGATCGATCGACTCGTCGCCGATTATCGACCGGCCCAGCTCGTCGTCGGCGTCCCCTATAATATGGACGGTACGCCGACCCTCTTGACGAAAGCGAGCCGCCGGTTCGCGAACGAGCTCAAGAGCCGCTCTGCCCTCCCCGTCCTGCTCGTCGATGAACGCCTGAGCTCGCGGGAGGCAACCGATGCATTGCGCGGCGCACGCGCGCAAGGCCTGAAACGTCGGCGCGCCACACGTGAAGACATCGATAGGGTCGCCGCGCGTATCGTGCTCGAACGCTGGTTCGACGATCCAGGCGCCGCACGACGAGTTTGAGGAGATCTGAGCTTGAACGATTCCAGCGTGCCGACATGAACGACATCGGCGCCACGGTGCAGCGCGACGCGGAAGGCCGGCTGCGACATCTCATCACCTTGGACGGGCTGACTCCCGAAGAGATCACCTCGCTCCTCGATCTCGCCCAGTTCTATGTACGCCCGATCGGCGAGCTACCGGCGCGGGATCAAAGCCTGGCCGGGCACACGGTCGCAAATCTGTTTTTCGAGCCGAGCACGCGCACGCGCGTGTCGTTCGAGATCGCAGCGCAACGACTCGGCGCCGCCGTCGTGAACCTCGATATGCAAACCTCTTCGCGCGTCAAGGGCGAGACCGTTCTCGACACGATTTACACGTTACAGGCGATGCATGCGGACATCCTCGTGATGCGCGATGCGGAGCCCGGGTTGCCCGCGTACGTCGCACAGCACGTCGCGCCGCACGTTTGCATCTTGAACGCGGGCGAGGCCCATCTGTCGCATCCGACGCAGGGACTGCTCGATGCGCTCACGGTGCGTCAATCGAAGGGCGACCTGAGCAAGCTTCGAATCCTGATTGCCGGCGACATCGCCCACTCGCGCGTCGCGCGCTCTGCGTGGCAAGTATTCACGGCACTCGGCGTCGCAGAGATGCGCATCGCTGCGCCCGAAAGCCTCATGCCGAAGACGCACGAATTTCCGAATGCCGCTCGCTACACGAGTCTGGACGAGGCAATCGAGGGCGTCGATGTCGTCATGACGCTGCGCATCCAACGCGAGCGCATGAGCCGCGCGCTCTTCACCGACGAGGCGACCTACCACCGCGAATTCGGCATCACCGCTGCCCGGCTGCGCAAAGCCCACCCCGATGCGATCGTCATGCATCCGGGCCCGATGAACCGCGACGTCGAAATCTCGAGCGAAGTCGCCGACGGCCCGCAATCGGTCATTCAGCGCCAAGTCGCGAACGGCGTCGCCGTCCGCATGGCGGTCCTTGCGACGATCGTGAGGAATGTGCAGGCGAGAAGAAGGCTGTAGGCTCTAGGCGGTAGCCGGAAGTCCCACCTGAGATGTTGACGCCCACGTTCACGACACTGCCAGCAAGCAGCGCGATGCGCCGCGCAGGTGCCGTTCTTGTTCTGACCTACAGCCTACGGCCCACAGCCTACAGCCTCACATGACTCATCGCGCCACCATCTTCCTCGAAGACGCCGAAGTCCTCGCTCACGATCAATTCGACGGGAATCAGTTCGTGTTGCGGCTCAAAGCGCCGAAGTGTGCGCGACACGCGGAGCCGGGCTCTTTCGTGCATCTCACGTGCGATCCGTTGCTGCCGATGCGAAGGCCCTTGTCGATCATGCGTGCGAATCCCGAGCGAGAAACGATCGACGTTCTCTACAAGATCGTCGGCCAGGGACTCGCATTACTGTCGAAGCGGCGCGTCGGCGAGCGGATCAGTTGTCTGGGGCCGATCGGCACGTGCTTCAACCCGCATCCGATGCGGCCGCGCACGCTGCTCATTGGCGGCGGTGTCGGCATCCCACCGATGATTTTCCTCGCCGAACGCCTGCGCGAACGTACGGATGCGAGCTGGCAACCGCTCGTTCTCATGGGCTCTGAGATCCCCTTCCCGTTCCGCGCGCGCCCCTCGACGATCATCGTTCCCGGAATGCCCGATGGTGCAATCGCTTGCATGCCGCTCCTCGATGAGTGGGGCGTGCCGAGCCGCCTCGCCTCCTTCGCGGGCTACCCGGGTTGCTACGAAGGCTATGTCACCGATCTTGCGGCCGCGTGGCTCGGCACGCTCGACATTACAGAGCTCGCGGGCGTCGAGATATTCGCGTGCGGCCCGACCCCGATGCTGAAGGCGACCGCCGCAGTCGCCCGTCGCTTCGGCGTCCCATGCCAAGTCTCTTTGGAAGAGTTCATGGCCTGTGCGGTCGGCGGCTGCGCCGGCTGCGCCGTGCGCGTCACGACGCCGCAGGGCACGGCGATGAAGCGAGTGTGCGTGGATGGGCCGGTGTTTGATGCTCAGGCGGTGTTCGCCTGAGCAGGCTACAGGCTGCAGACCACAGGCTACAGCCAGAGATGGGCGCACACCTTTTGTAGGTCGGAATTTATTCCGACATTCCGCGAGCAGAAGAGGGTCGGAATAAATTCCGACCTTGTATCTTGATTTCGTACCCGCTGCGCGAACGGG
>JBDZVE010000193.1:0-3627 GCA_040255535.1 Lysobacterales bacterium
GCGATCGGCGTGACGTTCAATGCGCGGCTCATGGCGATGATCGCCTCGCACAATGCCGCGGCGCCATGTTGCCCCGGAGGCGGCAGGAACGAGCGGTCGATCTTGAGCGCATCGATCGGCAACATGCGGAGATAACTCAGCGACGAGTAGCCAGTGCCGAAATCGTCGATCGCGACGTGCACGCCCATCGCGCTCAAGTCCTTGAGCACCGCCGTAAGATAGTCGATATCCGTCGCCAAGACCGACTCGGTGATTTCGATTTCGAGCACGCCGCGTGGAATATGCGTGCGTTCGAGGATGTCGCGCACCGTCTTCGTGAAGCCCGGCGCCTGGAGCTGACGTACGGAGACGTTGTACGCGAGTCGTCGCATCTCGATGCCGGCACGCCTCCAGTAATGGTACTGGCCGCAGATTTCGCGTAGGACGCGATCGCCGATTGCGATGATGAGGCCCGAGTCTTCCGCGACGCGAATGAACCGGTCCGGCGGCACCATGCCGAAGCGCGGATGGCGCCACCTGCTCAAGGCCTCGACGCCCATGATCGCGCCGGTGCGCAGATCGATACGGGGCTGATAAACGACGGACAGCTCATCGCGCGCGAGCGCTTGACGGAGCTCGCTCTCGAGCTCGACGCGCTCCATCGCTTCGCGATTCATCGCTTCTTCGTAGTACGCGAAGCGCCCCGTGCCGGCCGATTTCGCGCGATACATTGCAATGTCCGCGTTGCGCAGCAGGACATCGATTGTCACGCCGTCCTGGGGATACACCGCGATGCCGATCGAGGCGGACACGAAGTGTTCGATGTCGCCGAGCAGCACCGGCCGCACGAGCGCGGAAAGGGTCGCTTGGGCCGCATTGGCAGCATCGGCGGCCGATTCGACATCGGCGGTGATGATCGTGAATTCATCGCCGCCGAGGCGTGCGATCGTGTCCATGGCCGGCAGCTCTTCCTTGAATCGCGCTGCGACACCCTTGAGCAACTCGTCGCCGGACGTGTGGCCGAACGAATCGTTGATGTTCTTGAAGCGGTCGAGATCGATGAAGAGCAGTGCGAATTGCTTGCGCGAGCGCTGGCAGTGGGCAATACGCTGCGCGAGACGATCCTTGAACAGCACGCGATTCGGCAGTCCGGTCAGCGCATCGTAGTGCGCTTGGCGTACGAGTGCATGTTGCCGATCGGCATTGCTGATCGCGACAGCCATCCGCTCGGCCAGGCCGAGCGCGATGTCGAGCGACGCCTGATTGGGCGTGTGCGCGGCCGCACACGCAATCGCGAGCGCGCCTTGGACACCCTTGTCGGTCCGGATCGGCAGCAGTCCGAAGCAGCGATCCGCCTGCCAGTCCGAAACGAGGTCCTGCATCGGCCTGAATCCACTGTCGCCCGCCTGAAGCCTGACGAGCGATTCGGCCGAGTCAAGCAGCGTGCGCAGCATCTCCGGGACCTCGACGCGTGCCTTGTACGTGATCGCTTCATCGGCGTAACGAGCGACGTGCAGCCGCGCGATATCCGGGCAATCCTCGTCGAAGAGGAAGACGGCGATCTGGTCGCAGGGCAACATCCCGCGAGCATGTTTCAGCACGGTCTGCACGATCTCTTCGAGATCGGCGGATTTGAGAATGTGCCGGTCGAGCTGCGAGAGCACTGCGAGGGTTTCGAACTGACGGCCGATTTGTTCGGTCATGCCGTTGAACGCCAGCGCGAGACTGCGCAGCTCCTCATCGCCGGCCGGCGTCACTCGGCTCTGGTAATCCCCGGCGGCGATTCGATTGGTCGCCTCGGTGAGCGCTTCGAGCGGACGATGCGTGCGGCGGATCGAGATCGACGAGAACAGGATCAGCACGCAGATGAGCGGAACGAGCGTAAAGATGAGCGTGCGCTTATAGCGCTGAAATTCGAGCTTGATATCGGAGATCGGCTGAATGAAATCGATGCGCCATTTGCCGCCCGCGAAGCGCTGCTGGAGGAACAGCTCCCAATGCGCACGATCGCCAGCGTCGAGAGTGTCTTTGAAGTCGCGTTGGTCCGATTCCGGGAGCGATGCGAAGAGAACCTTGCCATCGCCGTCGCTGACGCGCACGAAAAGCTCACCGGCCACCGAGGCGGGCTGCCAGAGATAGTCGTGCCTCAGCAGCCCGACTCGCCAACTTCCGGAAGTCGTCGCAGCGATGAGTGCAACGGCATTGGTGCCATTCTCATCGCGCAGAACCCGGATGACGGTCGCGCCGAGCTCGAGGTCATCGCTCAACACAATCGTGCGAGACGCCGTGCGTTCAGGCGCGTCGGCTTCGGACGTGAGCAAGCGGACCGAGCGAAAGTAGGGCGCCAGGGTGGGCAGCAGTGCGACGCCCCGCTCCGAGGATTGCGCGCGCAAGTCCTCGTCGCTCACGGCGCCGAGCGCGGTCGCGGCGAGATCGAGTCGCTGAAACAATCCGAGTCCGTATTTCTTGGCCTCGAGCGTCAGCGTTTGATGTGCCTTCTCATCGACGTACGCATCGGTGTGACCGACGATCAGCCAGGTGGCGACCAGGATCGGTAGCGAGGCGGCCACGATGAGCAGCGCAAACGTACGCCTCGCAAGCCGCCCTTTCATGATGGGGGAGTTGGGCAACCAGCGCATGATCAATATTCGGATGCCGGGCCGATGAAGGTGCCGTCGTTCGCCATGATGATGTCGTCGCGGCTCGCTTTTGCGGTCAACGGCGAAACGCTCTTGCCATCGGGTCCCTTGCTATAGAGGTCGTATTCGGAGTTGAGCGGCACGAGGTTGTGGTCCTTGCGGACCTTGCCCTTAGATTTGCCGGGCAACGTCTCGAAATTCAGGTACTGATAGGGGTTACCCCAAGGATCCTTCAGGTCCATGCCGATCTCCGCGAGGGTGATCGGCAGCTTGTTATTGTTGTTGAGCCGCTGCTTCTCGACCGCCGAGTGGATCATCGCGATGTCGACCATGGCCTGGTTGATCTTTGTGCGTTCGATCACGCTGGAGTACGAGCTGTACGCGAGGCTTGCGAGAATGCCGGAGACGGTCAGCGCAGCGAGCAGCTCGAGCAGGGTCCAGCCTTTGAGTTTTCGAACATGGAGCATGTCTGGCCGGTATCGCGGGGAGACTCATCGATTGCGCTCCGTCATCGGAGAGCGTGAAGCGCTGACCATGATGCTAGCGGCGCTGCAATGCCTTAGCGCCTCAGCGGATCACAAGGCGAGCGAAGGATTGCGAGCGAAGCTCCAAACTGTGACTTGGCTCTCGAGGGTATTTTCGAAAAGCGGCGTTCCTCGGTGAGTGACGGGTGGTGGTCTGCGACGGTGAAGAACAGATGGGCCCTCGCGTCCGCAAGGGCGACGAAGAATTGGCGGAGCGCCTACGACTGAGTCCATCATCTTTGCGGGCGCGAAGCACTGAGATCTTTTTCGCCGCGCCGCCGCGAGAGTCTCTCCTGTCACAGACTATTCATCTCCGGCGCGCGAACGCCCGGATCCGGCTTTCCATAACGGCGATGGTACTGACAGCTCGGAGCAATTCGCGGAAGCGAGGTGGCCCTGGCAAAGCGCCGTCATCCTTGCGGAAGCGCATTGTTGTCCTGGGAAAATGGCACAGAATGCGCGTTGGAGCGCAGAATCGCGGGCGA
>JBDZVE010000194.1:0-3600 GCA_040255535.1 Lysobacterales bacterium
TCGTCGTCGATGCCGACGCCGAAGATTTCCGCACCGTCCGGTCGCCTGCAATGCAAGTACGCCACAGCTTGCGCGTCAGTTCCGCGACTCAATGCATGCTCATTGTAGTCGATCACCTCCAAGACTGAACCGAATGACTCATTGAGTGCCGACAACACGGCCGAGACGAGGCCGCTACCTCGTCCTGAGACATGGACAGCTTTCTGGCGATGCCGAATTTGTCCGCTAAAGATGCGCTCGGCACCTGCGCTACGGTTGCCAGCCGTTTCGTAGTCGATGAGCTCGAAGGTATCCGCATCGCCGACATGGTACGCGCGCAGGAACTCGTGCCAGATATCGTCAGCCGACAACTCCGTGCTCTTGCGCTCGGCAAGACGCTGTACGCGCTTGCTGAAATCGATTTGCAGCGCACGCGGGAGCTTCAGTCCTCGCTCCTTCTCCATCACCCAGGCCACCCCGCCTTTCCCAGACTGGCTGTTGACCCGAATGACGGCCTCATAGCTCTCTCCGATGTCGGCCGGATCGATCGGCAGGTAAGGAACCTCCCAGACTTCATCTTTGCCGCCCTCGCGGGCCGCAAATCCTTTCTTGATCGCGTCTTGATGAGAGCCCGAGAATGCTGTGTGGACGAGCTCTCCCGCGTAGGGGTGACGTGGATGAACGGGTAGCCCGTTGCAGTACTCCACGGTCTCCACGACTTCACGTATCTTGGGGAAACGAAGACCGGGATCGATCCCTTGCGTGTAGAGATTCAACGCTAGTGTCACGAGGTCGACATTGCCTGTTCGCTCTCCATTGCCGAAGAGACAACCCTCGACACGCTCCGCGCCAGCGAGGAGCGCCTGTTCGGCCGCCGCGACCGCCGTGCCGCGATCATTGTGCGGGTGAACGCTCATCACGACAGCGTTTCGACGCGAGACGCGGCGGATGAACCATTCGATTTGATCGGCATAGACATTGGGCGTCGCGACTTCGACCGTCGCGGGTAAATTGAGGATGACAGGGCGGTCCGGGGTCGGCTTCAAGACGTCCAGCACTCTTTCGCAGATCTCCAGCGCGAACTCCGGCTCCGTGAAGCAAAATGTCTCCGGAGAATACTCGAACAGCCATTCGGTATTCGGCCGCTTTAGACTTTGCTCCAACATGGCTGTCGCGCCCGTGACAGCCAGATCGATGACTTCCGATTTCTCCATCCCGAAAACGACGCGACGGAACAGAGGTGCCGTTGCATTGTAAAGGTGCACGATCGCCCTCTTCGCTCCTTCCAAGGATTCGAACGTGCGGGCGATCAAGTCCGCGCGAGATTGCGTCAGGACCTGAATCGTGACGTCATCGGGTATGCGGTTTTCCTCGATCAATACCCGCACGAAGTCGAACTCTGTCTGCGATGCCGAAGGAAAGGCGACTTCGATCTCCTTGAATCCGGCGCCGACCAGTGTCTCGAAGAAGCGCAGCTTGCGCTCGACGTCCATCGGGTTGGACAGCGCCTGGTTTCCATCTCTCAGGTCCGTCGACAGCCATCGGGGTGCTTTGTCGATTCGCCTCGACGGCCACTTCCGATCAGGCAGGTCAATTGGAGAAATGAACGGACGATACTTGATGCCAGGATCTTTCAGCATGGCTTTTTCCATAGGAACGCGTCTGCGGAGTTGGTCTACAGACCAATTGCTCTCCACACAGAACAATCGACAGTAAGTGCAAGATGGGACTTCAGAGTGGCCCGCTGCCGGAAGTCGGCAATCACGAGCATGTTGTCGGACCGAGGTTTTACGCCCGATACGAGCAGAGCCTAGCAACGGCGGAAGTGACGATCCGCCGAAGAAGCGTCATTTTCCGTCGCGAAAGGATCAGACGCCGGGCGGTCGTCGCATCTGAGGGATGTGCTGGCGGCCAGGGTGGCACACCTTTGTCAAGCGACGCTATGATTCTCTCGCGCGTAAAGATCAACATTCATCGCAAAAGGATCGCTCGATGATAGCGGGCATCAATGTCACGAATCAGTTTGCAGTCGTCACGCACGACGGAGATCGGTTCGCGAGCGGGAGACACGATCACAGACAGGCTCAACTGCTCTACGCCGTCCGCGGCGTCGTGTCTGTGACCACCGACGACGGGACTTGGGTCGTTCCTCCAAGTCGTGCGGTCTGGCTACCTCCGCATGTCGAACACGAAACCGCTAGTCGCTCGCGCGTACAGTTTCGATCGCTGCTGATCGATACGTCGGAGCTTCGGAATCTCCCCGATAAATGCATGGTGGTCGAGGTCACGCCTTTGCTTCGAGAGCTGATCTTGAAGCTCACGGTGCTCGCCGAGCAAAACGGTACGCAAGAGGCGGTCGATGCCGTCGTGAACCTGATCCTGCTCGAGCTTTCGTTTCAGCCGATCCCGGCATTGAGCTTGCCCACGCCCAAGCATCAGGGGCTCGCCAGGCTATGCGAACGCCTTCGCGACGACCCGGCGATGGAACTGTCGATCCAGGAGGCTGCTGGTTCTCTCCACATGAGCCGCGCCACGTTCATGCGCACATTCCAACGAGAAACCGGCATGAGCTTCGGCCGATGGCGCCAACAAGCGCGAATACTCCACGCACTTGCGCTGGTGGCGGAGGGGCGAAGCATCGTGGAGGTCGCGCTGGAGTGCGGCTATGACAGCCCTAGCGCGTTCTCGGCGATGTTTCATCGCTCGTTAGGGCGACCTCCCAGCGCTTATTTCAGGCAGTAGCGGGCATCCGTTGTTCTGCGCCTCGCGCGCGATGAACAGCCGTGAATCGCGCTCGAGCTCGGCTCTGCCGCTCGGCCGACCAAATCAAATGGCAATCGCGTCCGGATTGTCGGTTCTTTGAGCTCGACAGAAGGAAGAGAAGTCGCGGAGAAATTGTTCAGCGACTTGTCGATTGGCCGGGATGTGAAGAATTTGGTCGATTGATTCCGGCGTCTCCTTCATCAGCGGAAGTTGGTAGAACAGCTTCTCGTTGAAATTGGAGCTGATGGTCGAAAGCACCCTTCGGAGAGCCGTCAGCATGTCGCTTCCGCGATGCGAGGCATGGGCGAGCACGATGGGTTTGCCGACGATCTGATTCCCAGACACGAGCCAATCGAGCGCGTTCTTCAAACCCCCTGGAATTGCTCGAACGTACTCCGGGCTGCAGATGAGAAGACCGTCGCTGTCAGAAATGAGTTTCAAGAAGCCTCGAACGCTGTCAGGCAGGTTCGGCCCTTCTAGATCCGGCGAGAATATCGGGAGATCGCCGATACCGTCGAAGACCTCGATCTCGATCTCGCGCGGAGCGACGGCTCGCATCGCCCTCAACAAGGCTGTGTTGGTCGATCGCTGACGGATGCTGCCGGAAACTGCAAGTATCTTCATCGCGCTAAGTTAGCGCCGCACGTATCAGCAGTCCACGTGTCAGTTTTCGTCGCCGAGGAGGGTCGTGCGCATTTGGCCCCCCTTTTCGTCTCCCTTGCGGGATGCGAGGGCCCATCCGAGAGCAAGCGCACGAGCGTGCGGACTTAGATCCTCGCTTCCGCACACTGCTGTCCGGGGAACATCCCGCGCAAGAGGCGCTGAAGCTGTGAATCGCTGGACAGCGGACGTCTTAAT
>JBDZVE010000070.1:0-4641 GCA_040255535.1 Lysobacterales bacterium
TGGTGCCCGGGACCGGACTCGAACCGGTACGGAGTTGCCTCCGAGGGATTTTCGTACCACTACAGCTTTCGCTGCTGGGCATTGCCCATTTGTGGTCTGGACTTTCTCTTCGCCGTGTCTCGTCGCGCGAAATTTAGGCGAGGGCCGTCAAGTCTCTACACTTTCCTTCGTTCGTCGCCAGACGAAGGCTTAGCTCGGGATTGCAGGCGCATCGAGAATGCGGTGCTGTTTCCCCGAATTTGACCCTATTCACGCCGATCGTTTCCGAGTCGGGTGCTCAAATATTTTAAGTCCCTTGCGTCTACCAATTTCGCCACCCGGGCGAGGGAGGCGGCTGCATTGTAGCAGCGCGGCGTCGTTTCGAGCCCAGCCCGCGAACGGCTTCTTCCAGAGTGCTACACTGCGCCGCGCTAAACGCCAGTGCCACGCGAACAACACACGACACTGCGACCGCTTTACCGATGTTGGAACCGTCTACCGCTTCGGCCGCGCCTCTGCTCGAGGCGAGCGCAGTGCATCTTTGGCGCGGCGAGAGGCATCTGCTTCGAGGTGTCGACCTGGCTCTCAAGGAAGGAGAGTTGCTGCAAGTCGTGGGGCCGAACGGGGTCGGGAAGACGAGCCTGCTTCGATGTGTCGCGGGGTTGCTGCCGATGGAGTCCGGCGAGGTGAAATGGGCCGGGCGAAGTATTCGCGAGTGCAGAGATGACTATCAGCAAGCGCTTTCTTATCTGGCGCACACGAACGCGCTGAAGAACGAGCTTACGGCCATCGAGAACTTGCGGTACGGAGTCAGTCTGCGCCGGGATGTCGGCGCGGACGAGATCGCCGCAATGCTCGAGCGCGTCCAGATCGCTCACTGCGCGGATCTACCCGCGCGCGCGATGTCCGCAGGGCAGAAGCGGCGGCTCGCAATCGCCCGTGTGCTGCTTTCGGACACGAAACTCTGGATCCTCGACGAGCCGATCACGAATCTCGACGCGGCGGGCATAGCTCTTTTCGAAGACTGCCTCGGCATGCACCTGAGACGCGGCGGCGCGGTACTTACGGCAGCCCATCGACTGCTGCTGCAAGGGGACCCGAATGTCCGCACGTTGGAGCTGCGCGCATGAGCGCACCGGGGCTGCTCGCTCTTACGCGCCTCGTGATCGCGCGCGATCTCAAGCTTGCGCTGCGGCGCTGGGATCAGGTCGTCCAGCCGCTCATTTTCTTCGCGATCGTGACGACGCTGTTTCCGCTCGCAATCAGTCCGGCACTCGACGAGCTTCGGAAGATCGCGCCGGGAGTCGTCTGGGTCGCGGCGATGCTGGCCTCGCTCTTGGCACTGGAGTCGCTGTTCCGCCCCGACGTGGAGGACGGCACGATGGAGCAATGGACCTTATCGGGTCAGCCGTTGTCCATCATGCTGCTCGCAAAGACATTCACGCACTGGCTGTTGTCGGGCGTGCCGCTCGTCGCCATCTCGCCGTTCGTGGGAACGGCCTTGGGCTTGCCGTCGTCGGTATGGCCGGTCCTTGCGATCTCGCTCGCCTTGGGCACGGCGAGCCTCAGCATCCTGGGCGCGATCGGCGCCGCGCTCACCGTGGCAGTGCGCCGGGGGAGTGTATTGCTCGCGCTTCTCGTATTGCCGCTCGAGATGCCCGTGCTGATTTTCGGTGCGCGCGCCGTGGATCTCGCGTTGCAGGGCGAGAGTGTCGCCGGTCCGCTAAACTTGCTCGGTGCAATGCTGTTGCTGTTTGCGAGCCTCGGCCCGATCGCAATGGCCGCGGCGATGCGCATCAGCGTGGAGAATTAGCACTAGAAGCGGTTAGGGGTTAGCGGTTAGTCGGAATCGCGCTCCGCGCTCGCTAAGACGGTACCCACGACGTGACGATTAAACTAGGACGCCTCTTATTCTGACTAACCGCTAACCCTGACCGCTAACCGCTTCCTCACCCATGTGGCTTTGGTTTCACAAGCTGAGCTCACCGCCCTATGCGTATCGAACGGCCGGGCGCTTGCGCCCCTGGCTGTTCTGGCCCGCGATCCTCCTATTAGTCGTCGGCACGTACGGCGGTCTCGTACTCGCGCCTCCGGACTACCAGCAGAAGGATGCGTTTCGAATCTTGTACGTCCACGTGCCAAGCGCATCGATGTCGCTCATGGTCTATGTCGCGATGGCGGTCGCGGCCGCGATCGGCCTCATCTGGCGCATGAAGTTGGCGCACGCATTCGCCGCGGCATGTGCGCCGGTGGGCGCCTGGTTCACGGCTCTCACGCTTGCGACGGGCTCGATCTACGGCAAACCGATGTGGGGTACGTGGTGGGAGTGGGATCCGCGCCTGACTTCGGAACTCATCTTGCTGTTCCTATATCTAGGGTACATGGCACTGCGGGCGTCGTTCGATGAAACCCAGCGGGCCGATCGGGCCAGCGCGATCCTTGCGATCGTCGGCGCGGTGAACGTACCGATCGTGAAGTACTCGGTCGTGTGGTGGAACAGCCTTCACCAGGGGCCGAGCATCTCGAAGCTCGATGCACCTTCGATCGACCCGTCGATGCTCTGGCCGCTTTTGGTCATGATGCTGGGATTTGTGCTCTACTTCGCCGCCGTAATGTGCGACAGGCTCCGCGGCGAGATCCTGAGACGCGAGCGCAACGCTAGTTGGCTTTCTGAAATCACTGTAGGAACATAGGGTTGCAAGACTTTCTTTACATGGATGGTTACGCTGCGTACGTTTGGTCCTGCTTTGGGCTGACCTGCGCCGTGCTCATATATAACGTGTGGGCTGCGCGCCGGCAGTGGCTCGAGCAGCTCGTCAAGGCGAGGCGTCGTGCGGACATCGGCGCTAGCACGGGCCCATGACACCGCGGCGCCGACGGATGGTGCTCGTCGCGTTGATCCTGCTCGGGGTCGGCGGTGCCGTGGCGCTCGCACTGACCGCATTCCAGGACAACCTTCTTTATTACTACACGCCCACCCAGGTTGCCGCGGGCGAGGCGCCGACCGATCGCGTCTTTCGCGTCGGAGGCATGGTCATCGAGGGCAGCTTCAAGCGAGCGCCTGGCAGCCTCGAAGCTCAGTTCGTGCTGACCGACTACGAGAGCAATGTCACCGTGAGCTACACCGGCGTGCTGCCGGATTTGTTCCGCGAAGGGCAGGGCATCATCGCGCGGGGCAAGCTCGGAGACGGCGGGCTCTTCGTCGCTGAGGAAGTTCTCGCAAAGCACGACGAGAACTACATGCCGCCCGACGTCGCAGACACCCTGCGCAAGCAAGGAGACAAGCGCATCACGAGGCCCATAGCGACCTCCACGATCGAGCCGGCTGCGGAATAGCGCTGCGCTCGACTTTGGTTAGAGCATGATCACTGAGCTGGGACATTTCGCGCTCATTCTGGCGTTCTGCTTGGCATTGCCGCAGGCGTTCTTCGGGCTTGCGGGAGCCGCCGCCCGCAAGCCGCATTGGATGCGCGTCACGACCGGCGCGGTCGCCGGGCATTTCGTGTTCGCGGCCGTCGCGTTCGCGTGCCTGTCGTACGCGTTCTACGTCAACGATTTTTCGGTTCTGTACGTCGCACAGAACTCGAATTCCGCACTACCGACGTTCTACCGCTTCGCTGCCGTGTGGGGGGCGCACGAGGGCTCGCTCCTCTTGTGGCTTTTGGCGCAGGCGACGTGGACGCTGTCGGTCGCCGCATTCAGCCGCAACATGCCGCAAGCGATGACGAGCCGTGTCATCGGCGTGCTCGGCGTCATCAGCGCAGGATTCGCGCTATTCATCCTGACGACCTCGAATCCGTTCGAGCGTCTGTGGCCCGCCGCGCCCGACGGTCGGGACCTGAATCCGCTGCTGCAGGATCCAGCGCTGGCGATCCACCCACCCATGCTCTACACGGGTTACGTCGGCATGTCGGTCCCATTCGCCTTTGCCGTCGCGGCGATGCTGGAAGGCAAGCTCGATTCGATGTGGGCGCGATGGGTTCGACCGTGGACGAACGTCGCGTGGATGTTCCTCACGATCGGCATTGCGCTCGGGAGCTGGTGGGCGTACTACGAGCTCGGCTGGGGCGGCTGGTGGTTCTGGGATCCGGTCGAAAACGCTTCGTTCATGCCCTGGCTGATCGCCACTGCGCTCATTCATTCGCTCGCGGTGACGGAGAAGCGCGGACTGTTCAAGAGCTGGACGCTGCTGTTGTCGATCACCGGATTCTCGCTCTCGCTGCTCGGCACATTCCTCGTGCGCTCGGGGATCATCGAATCCGTGCACGCCTTCGCGAGCGACCCGAGCCGCGGCTTGTTCATCCTCATCTTCTTGGGTCTGTGCGTGGGAATCGCCCTCGGTCTTTATGCGTGGCGCGCGCCGCTCTTCCGCTCGCAAGCGGGCTTCGCGCCGATCTCGCGCGAGAGCTTCCTGCTGTTCAACAACGTGCTGTTGGTCGCCGCGACCGGCCTGATCTTGATCGGCACGCTCTATCCGATCTTTCTCGACTCGTTCGGGCTCGCGAAGATTTCCGTGGGGCCGCCGTACTACACCGTCGCGTTCTTGATTCCGATGCTGCCGCTCGCATTCCTGCTTGCGCCCGGCATGCACGCGTCCTGGAAGCGCGCATCATTCGGCCGCACGAAGCAACTGCTCGCCGCACTGTTCCTGCTCGCGCTCGT
>JBDZVE010000070.1:4741-12371 GCA_040255535.1 Lysobacterales bacterium
AACGGTAAAGAGGTGACGGTGCTGCATCCGCAGAAGCGCATCTATCGCGTACAGCAGAATCCGATGACGGAAGCCGGCATCGACGGCGCGTGGAATCGCGACTTGTTCGTCGCCATGGGCGAGTCGCTCGGCGGTGGCGCGTGGAGCCTGCGCCTGCAATACAAGCCGATGGTGCGATTCGTCTGGTGGGGTGCGTTCGTCGTGGCGCTCGGCGGTTTGATTGCGACATGCGATCGCCGCTATCGACAGCGGGTGGCCGCCGACGCGAGGAGCCCCGTCGCGCACGACGCGAAGGCGGCCTGAAGCACGTATGTGGCGCTACCTCATTCCAGTCGGCATCTTCGGCGTTCTCATCGCCTTTTTCTTCGCGGGGCTCGGCCGCGACAAAGAAACGCTGCCGTCGCCGCTCATCGGCAAGCCGGCGCCGCAGTTCGAGCTGCCTCGCCTCGACGATCCGACCCAGCTCGTCTCGAGCAAAGATTTCGCGGGACGCAAGTACGTCATCAACGTCTGGGGTCCTTGGTGCGTCGCCTGTCGAGTCGAGCATCCGGCGCTCATGAAAATCGCGCGCCGCAAGGATGTGCCGATCCTCGGCCTGACCGTTCCGCAAGGCGCGCTCGTCGACACGGAAGGCAAGCCGCTGCCATTGGAAGATGTCCTGGGAGAAATGCGGCTCGGATTGAATTCGCTGAACGAGCTCGGCAATCCATACGACATCAGCGTGTTCGATCAGCTTTGGGAGACGGCGATCGATCTCGGCGTGTACGGCGCGCCGGAGACGTTCTTGATCGACGAGCGCGGCACGATCATCCACAAGCATACGGGACCGATCGATCTTGAGATCTGGGAGCGCGACTTCATGCCCAAGATCGCAAAGTCGGGGAGCGCGAGCGAATGAGGGCGCTGATCGGCGTGCTGATGCTCATGCTGACGCTGCAGTACGCTGTAGCAATCGATACGGGGCCTGCGTTCGAGGATCCCACGCTCCAGGCGCGCTACGAACGGCTCGCGAGCGAGCTCAGGTGCTTGGTCTGCCGCAGCGAGACGATCGCCGATTCGAATTCGTCGCTCGCAGCGGACCTGCGCCGTCAGTTGCGCGAGCTCATCGCGTCCGGCAAGACGGACGCTGAGATCAAGCAATACATGACGGATCGGTACAGCGACTACGTCCTGTACAAGCCGCCGCTCAGCGCGCGGACTTTGCTGTTGTGGGGCGCGCCCGTGCTGTTCGTGCTCGGCGGCGCGATCGCAGCCGTCATCGTGATCATGCGCAAATCGCGCTTGCCGGAAGACGATCCCGTCGATCCCGGATTGGGTGTCTCGTGACTGCGTTCATCCTTGTGTGTGCCGCAATGACTGCGGCGGCCTTGTTGTGGATCCTCGTTCCGCTCTGGCGCACGAAATCGTCCGAAGGAACGGACAAGCGGGAGCGGCGCACTTCGACCGTCATCGTCGCTCTCGTGCTGCCCGCGCTCGCAATCGGCCTCTATGCGGCGCTCAGCAACTGGAACTGGGATGCGGTCGAACGCGCGAAGGCACAGGCGAACCAGATGGATGAGGCGCTTCGAAAGCTCGAAGCCCGTCTCGCTCAGAATCCCGGCGACGTCGACGGATGGCTGCTGCTCGGCCGGTCTTACACGGCGATCGGGCGCTATGCGCAGGCCATCGACGCTTATGAGCGAGTCTATAAGCTCACCAAGGGCGAGAATCTCGAAGCAGTCACCGGCCTCGGGGAAGCGCTGTACTTGAATGACCAGAGCACGCTCGCCGGCAGAGCAGGGCAGCTCTTCGAAGCCGCGCTTGCACGCGCACCGAACCATCCGAAGGCGCTGTGGTACGGTGCTGTCGCCGCTTTGCAGGCAGGCGACTTGCGCACGGGGCGAGACCGCCTGCAGCTCTTGCTCGCGCAGAATCCGCCGGCCGAGCTGCAATCGATCTTGCAGCGTCAGATCGATGATCTGAACGAGCAACTCGGCGAAACGCCCTCCGCGCCATCGCAGCCGAGTTCCCGCGAGGGAGGTTCGGCGGCTCGAACGATCGAAGTGTCGGTGGCGATCGCCCCCGAGATTCAGAAGCAACTCGATGGCGCCGTACCGCTCTTCATACTTGCACGCGATCCCGCGGGCGGCGCGCCGCTCGCGGTTCAGCGATACGACTCCAGCGCGGCACCGCTGACCGTTCGCCTGACCGAGGCGGACGCCATGCTGCCGACGCGCACGATCGCCGCCGTACCGCGGGTCGAAGTCGTTGCGCGACTGTCTCGGTCCGGAACCCCGCAGGCTCAAAGCGGAGACTTTTTCGGTGCGGCCGAGTTCGAGTTTGGCAAAGACAGCGGCACTTTGAATATCATCATCGACCAGATCGTTCCTTGAATCTCCCTGGATGGGTCCATATTCGATGAAATCTCCGATTACGCGCACTTCCGCTGACCTTCGCTCTCTCGCGCGCCGCACGCGCTCGCGGGCCGGTGTGCAGCCGTAATGTCAGCAGCGACGAAGGTTCGTTTTGCCGGAATGCCTTCGATGGTGCCGGCGTACGCCAGGGTGGTGTTCGGGAAGAAGCCGTACACCGCGCCGGCGGGCACGACTATCCGACCGGTGGAGCTCGTGGTCGAGAAGGTACGCCTCTCGAACGCGCACCTGCGCCGCTACGGCGAGATCTGCGCGACACCGCTCGAGCATCTGCCGCCGGCCTATCTGCATGTCGTCGCGATGCCGCTCCACATGCAGCTGTTCATCGTCGAGAACTTTCCCGTCAAGGTGCTCGGGCTCATTCATCTACGCAACACGATTCGCGTGCTCGAGACCATCGACGTTGCCGCGCCGCTTCGGCTCACGGTGCTCTTCGATACGATGCGCATCACCGATTTCGGCCAGGAATACGATTTCACGACGCGCTATGAGCAGCAGGACCGAGTCGTCTGGGAAGAAGTGAGCACGATGTTCGCGCGCGGCACTTCGTCCACGTCGAAGGAGGGCTCCAAGCGGCCGTCGATCGAGCGCTCGACGCATCCGAGCGCCGGTGTCTCGATGGAGACGCTCGACATCGCCGAGAACACCGGTTGGCGCTACGCGCGCGTATCGGGCGACTTCAATCCCATTCATCTCACGGCAAAAACTGCGAGCATGTTCGGGTTCAAGCAAGCGGTCGCCCACGGCATGTGGTCGCTCGGCCGTTGTCTCGGCGCCGCCGCGCCGCATCTGCCGAACGGCAGAATGCAAATCGACACGCAGTTCAAGTTGCCCGTCTATCTGCCTTCGCAAGCGCTCGCACGCACGTGGCCGGTCGACAACGGGGTCGATATCTCCATGTCGACACCGCGCGGCGATCGGCTGCACCTCGCGATGCAAGTGAGGACGATTTGATGGAGCTACTCGAAGGCATTCAATCGCGCGCTTCGGCACTGAAACTCTCCGCTCCCGGCCCGACCCGCGAGCATCTCGACCAGATTCTCCGCGCAGGCATTCGTGCGCCCGATCACGGACGTTTGAAGCCATGGCGTTTCGTCGTGCTCGAAGGCGAGGCCCGGCTCAGACTTGCGGATGCGATGGCGGACCTGTTCCTGCGCAAAGCGCCGCAAGCGACACAGGCTCAGCTCGATGCAGAACGAGCGAAGCCGATGCGCGCGCCGACGATCGTGATCGCTGCGGCACGCATCTCCAAAGGCAAGATTCCGGAGGTCGAGCAGATTGCATCGGTCGCGGCCGGCGTGCAGAACATGTTTCTCGCCGCGCACGCGCTCGGCTATGGCGTCATGTGGAAGACGGGTGCGGCGGCCTACGATCCAGAAGTAAAGACCGCTCTCGGCTTGCTGCCGGAAGATCACATCGTCGCGATGTTGTATCTCGGCACGATCGTAACGCCGGGCAAGATCGTGCCTCTCCCGCTCGAAAACGCACTCATTCCGCTGTAGGCCCGACCAGCCCCGCACTTCCTACGTCCTTGTAGGGAAGCCCGTGTTGCAGGAGCCATCTCGGCTCCGACCGACAGCGCTTCGCGCTACCGCTCGATCCGAAATTGAATACCTGCGCGCGACTCCTCGGTACCGCTTTGAACTTGTACGGCGAGCCCCTGCGTCAGCTTGTAGCGCAAAGTGACGACTTCTCCCGGCTCGAACAGCCCGACGCCATAGCTCAGGAATAGGCGAGGCGAGAGATACTGCCCGACGGTGAACGCGGAACCGCCGATCATCTCGTCGTCCTTGATTCCGATTTCATCGATGCCGAAACGTTTGCCGAGATTCTTCGCGATGAGTCCTCCGGCCGCGGTCCCAAGGGATCTCGCCGCCGCCTGCACGGCATCGCCTTCGCCCTCGCTTTGTCCGATTGCGTCCAGCGGTTTGCCCGCGACCAGATAAGAGAGCGCGTCCGCTTGGCCCATTTCAGGTTCCGAGAACACCGTCAGCACGGGACTCTTGGCATTGCCGGTGACGCGCAAGCCGGCGGTGACCTCGCCGACCTGGCGAGTCGCGACGATGCGCAGATTCGGGTTGTCGAGCGGCGTGTTCGCGAACAACAAGCTTCCCTGCTGGATCGTGAGATCTTGACCGTAAGCCTTGTACGTGCCGCCGACGCGGATCTCGCCTGATCCGGTCGTTGGCTCTCCCGGCCGTTCGCGCACGTCGAGTTGACCGGTCACGTTCGCGAGCAGCCCAAAGCCGGCAAGCTCGACATCCTCACCCAACGTCACGCGTACGTTCGCGTAAACCGGAAGCTGCTCGGCTTGCGCTTCGGCCTGCGTTTTCGCATCGACGATGACGACATCCGGGGACGCTCTCGCTCCGCTCACGCCGCCGCCCGGAAGCTCCTGCATGTTCACGGCCGCCTCGGGAATCGTGACTTCTCCCTTGACGGTTACTCGATCGGAAGCATGCTCGACCGTAACGGCCGGTTCGATGATCACGCGTGCACCAGGCATATCGGCGGCAAGGAATCGTTTGCCGTCGATCGAGAGCACGGAAGGTCCATCGAGCCGCGCGATACCTGCGAACGCAAGATGGCCCCCGCCCGATTCGATCTGGCCTTCAACATCGAACGCGCGATCGGGCCGGGCGGTCGCGACGAGACGTCCGTTTCGAAGCTGCAGCCCGAGCTCTGGAATATCGCTCGCGAGATCCGTGAGGCGCAGCGCACCGTCGACCTGCGGCTCATCGAGCGTGCCGCCCACGCTCGCGCGGAGATCGACCGCACCGGCGACATTCGCGAGCTGCGGCGCGAACAGCTCGACGACAGCGATGCTCGGCAGCGTCGCCGCAATCGATCCGTCGAGCTGCGTGATCGGTTGAGAAAGGCCGTTGAGATCGACTCGGCCTTGTAGCGATCCCGTGTCATTGAGGCGAGCGCCCACGTTCGCTTGCGCGCGATCGCCTTCCAGCGAACCTGTGATGCTCAGGTCCGCGATACTGAGCAGCACTTCTTTCGGCTCGGAATCCGCGATCTCGCGTGCGATCTCGACGCGCGACGACTCCACGCGGGCAGCACCGCGCAACAAGCCGGAGGCCTCTCGGTGCACGTTGCCTTCGCCGCGCAGCGTCCCCGTAAAGGCAAGCGTGGAATCTGCGGAGGCGAGCGCATTGGCAAGAGAGAGAGGCACTTCCACGAGCGAGTAGCGCGCATCCAGCGACCCGTCGGCACGCACGTTGCCGTCCATGCACAGGCGAATGTCGCCGTCCGCGAAACACGCCTCGGACACGCGCGTGCTCTCGCTCGAGTATTCGATCTGCACTGGCTGTTGCAGCGTGAGCCGTGCGGCATCCTTGACGTCCAACACGAGCTCTTCGACGCTACCGGTCCATCCCGATTCCGCGAGCGCGCCTTCGAGTGCAAGCTCGCCGCCGAACGGCGCACCTTCCAGCGTAACCGCAAGCGAATGCGCGTCCGCACCGCCGGACGCATTGACCCGCAGTCTTTCGATTTCCATGCCTGCCGCAGTCGCATCCCGCACGCGCAGCTCGATAAAGCCGTCAGGCTCGGTCGGATTCGAGACATCCAAGTTGAGCTGGAGCGACGCCGCATGCAAATCGCCGAAGCGCAGGTCGGTACCGCGCGCCTGACCATCGATCGTGAGATTGGGCCAGAGGCCGAGCGCAGAGAACGTGCCGTGCAGCGTGCCGCCGGCATTCGGGATCCAATCGTCGAGCGACGGCACGTCGATCCGTGCGATCGCGTCGGTTCCGGTGCCGTACTTCGCATGAAGACGAAGGCGACTTGCACCGGAACGCAGGTCCGCTTCGCCCGAGAGATCCTTGTTCGAAGCCAGCTTCACGTCGGCGCGCCCCGATATCGCACGACCGCGCAGCCTTCCTTTGAGATCTCGCAGCAGCACTTCCGCGCGCGGGCCCTCTTCTTCGATTGCCCCCGAGACCCGCAGATCGAAATTGAGGTCGCCCGGCCATTGCGTTGCGAAATCGCCGGGATCGAAACGATTCGCTGTCGCCGTGAGCGACCACGCGAGGCGCGGCTCGAGCTCGACCGTGCCCGAGGCCGCAAGGCGGCCATCTCGCTGAACGATGTCGAACTCCTCGATCCTCACTTCGGATGAGGAGCCTTCGACGTCGAGCTCGATATCGGCGACACGGTCCGGTGGGCCAAGCTCGAATCGTCCATTGGCGCGATACGCTTCGGCGCTGCCTTCGAAGGCGAGCGTTCCTTCGGTTTGCAGTGCCTGCCCGACCCATTGCTCCGGGACGACAATGTCGCCCCATTGCGCGTCCGCCTTCGCGGCGATCGGCTGCGCCCCGAGCTCGACCGTGCCATCGAGATCGAACGTTCCGCCGCCGGCGAGCATCTGCAAAGCGAAATCCAGAGTGTCTTTGGCACGCTCGAAGGCGATGCGCTCGAAGCGCAAGGGCTCGCCGTTCAGCACGATTTCGCCGCTTGCAACGCCGCGCTCGAGCGTACCTTCGCCGCGCAGGTCCGCCGCAAGACTTTCCCATGAAGAATCGCGCAGCAGCGCTTCGCGCGGATCGAAGGAGGGCACGTCGATCGCGAACTTCCAGGGCAACGTGTCCCGCTGCTCGAGCCTGACGTTCAGATTCGCGCGCATTGGCGTCGTGAGCGAGACGTCTATCGTCGCGTCATCCGCTGTCCCGTTCGCTTCGAGCGTGCCCGCATAAGTCGATTCGCCGACCTGCCACTGAAAGCGGCCCGAGCCATCGCCAATATAGGCGTCGGCTTCGCGCACCGCGCCTGCGAAATGGATTTCTCCGTCCGGCGACGTCACGTCGAGCTGCTCGACTTTCACGTCCGTACCGATCCAGCTTCCGGCGAATGCCGCAGAGTCGATTCGCACGATCTCGGCGTCGGCCCGGTGCACGACCGCATCGCGCAATGCGAAACGATCTATGACCACATCGATCGGCGCTTCCAGCGTGAACGGTTCGTTCGACTCGGACGACGGCGTCGGTTCGCTCGGTGCGCCGAGCGCGATGTCGAGCCCCTGAATCTGCGCATTGCGAACGTGAATGCGCATGCCTAGAAGCTCGAGCAGCGCCGGATCGACCACCACCTTATTCACGCTGACGTCCAAGCCGCTGATCGGGTCGGTGTAGCGCACCGCCGAAAGCGAAAGGGGACCCGCGATCGAGCCCTCGCTCGCTCCGATCTGAAGCTTCCCGTCCATGACGCTTTGC
>JBDZVE010000070.1:12471-19620 GCA_040255535.1 Lysobacterales bacterium
GCGTGGAGCTCGGAGGAGTAGGCATCTCCCGCGTCGACAAAAACGGCGGCACCCCAATTATCGACGAAGTAGTGCTCGTACTCGGTGCTGACGACGGTCAGATATTTGCCGCCGATGACGCCGCCCTCTGCGTTCGTCTCGCCGATCGCCTGATAGTCGAAGCCGCGCACCGAACGGTCGCCGCCCGCAAAGAAGCGCAGCTCCGGCGGCAGCGCATCGAAATTGTCGACGACCATCGCACCGGCAGCGGCACGCAAGATCAGTCTGCCGCGTTTGCCCGCGGGACGAACCCATTTCGCCTCCGCACGAATCTGTGCGAACGAGGTATCCGACAAGAGCTGCTCCGCGGCGAGCCTCACGCCATAGAGCAGCGAAAGGCCTCGGGTCGGAAAGAGGAGATCGTCGGCGCGCTTGCGCGTCAGGAGCCCCTCCGCGAACAGCAGGTTCGAGGATTGCTGCTGATGCGCGATCTCGAAGTCGCCGTTCAGGTAGTGCAAGCCGAGCGTGCGCGTGAAGTCGTTCCATTGCTCGGTCACCTGCGTACCCGACAGGCGCGCCATGCGAGAGCGGCTCGTATCGGTTTCTTCATCCCGATAGCCGCCGGAGAACGTGTACATGCGCCGCTCGTCCGGCACGGGAATGCGGTAGCTTGCACCGACTTGCTGCAAGCGCTGAGAGTACTCGATCTGGCCGCCGAGCTTGTGACCGCGCTTGTTCACCCAGCGACGATCGAAGCCGAGCCGCACGCCCGGACCGGTGTCCGTGCTGACGTAGACACCCGCGGTGTAGACCGTTCGCTTCGCCGGGATGAGGAGCGCCTCGATCGGTACACGCTCGTTCTCGAGCTTTTCGAGATCGGGCTGTATCGACACGCTCGAGAAGTAGTCTGCGTCGACGAGTCGCTGCTGCAGCGTTAGAAGCTCTGCCGCGGAATAGAAGTCTCCTTCCTTCCAAGGCACGTAGCGCTGCAAGAAGCTTTCGGGAAACTGAGCCTCGGAGAACGCGACATCACCGAAACGGTAGCGCTCGTTGCTGTTCCATTGCAGCCGAATGTCCGCGGCATGCGCGGAGCGCACGACCTCGACGCGGTGCTCGACGAGCTCGGTATCGAAGTAGCCGAGCGCGTTGAGCTGAGTATCGATCGCCGTCTTGCTGTTCTCGTATGCCGCATGATCGAGCGGCTCGCCGATCCTGGGCTCGAATGCCTCGAGCGCGCCGCGCACTTCGGGCAACTCGGTCGCATCGCCGACGATGCGGACATCGGAGCTGCGTACGAGGACCGGGTCGCCAAGCTCGACGCGGAAGTTGGCAAAGAATGCGTCCGGCTCCTTCTCCGTCAGCTCGCCTTCGACCGTTGCATCGTAGTAGCCATAGGGCTGCAGCGCCTCTTTGATCTGCTCGTCTCCGCGATCGAACAGCCGGCGCACTTGCGTCGGCGTGATCTCGCGCTCGGCGAAGCGTCGAAGATCGAGGCTCGCAAGCGCGGCATCCCGTAACTCGTCCTCGAGACCGTCGATGTCGATTTCGACGCTCGCGCCATAGCAAAGACCGAATGCGAAACTGAGACAGAGCAGGACGCCCGCGCGCCAACCGATCGACCTTGCGATGTAGGGATGAATCACCGTCGCGACCGAAATGCACGGAGCATGTACGTCATTTTGGCTTGACGCTTGCATCAGCTCGACTGTTCCAATCGTGCCGCCGCAGGCGCGCACCCTGTAACATCCGGGAGTTGGAAGTGGGTTTCTCGATCCCATGCAGCGCATTCAAGATAGCCAACCGCGGCGGCGAAGCGGCCTGCCGACATCGTCATCGCGAAAGCACGAAACGAGCATGCGGGCAAAGGGCGCTCGCCCGCTCGTTTGAGGGAAGCGGCGATGCTCGGCTCGCATGACGATTTTGCCGAGCGGGTTAGAACCGTCATCGGCCTCGTGCTCCTTGCGTTGCTTTTGATCGCGATCGTTGCGCTCGCGGCGGATGTGTTGCTCATCTTCTTCGGCGGCATACTGCTTGCGATCCTCTTGCGCGGTACAGCCGATCTCATTCGCGAATACTCGCAGCTCTCCAGAAGAGCCGCCCTTGCGATCGTGCTCGGCTTGTTGTTCGTGCTCGTGGTCGGCGCTGCATGGCTGCTCGCGACCGAGATCGCGCAGCAATTCGACGAGCTCGGCACGAGCCTCACGCGGGTCTGGCACGATTTGAACGAGCAGCTCCGAGGAGAGGTGTGGGGGCGCCAGCTTCTCGCACTCGTGGAAAAGGCGCGAGGCGAGGGCGCGGATGCCGCCGGCGTGTCGCATGCCTTCGCAACGACGCTTGGCGGGCTCGTGAACTTCGCCGTCGTGCTCTTTCTCGGTGTGTACATCGCAATCAATCCGAGCTGGTATCGCCGCGGCATGATTCGACTCGTCGCGCCGCCTCGAAGGGCGCGCGCGCGGGAGATTCTGGATGCCATCGGCCATACGCTGCGCTGGTGGCTGTTCGGCCGCGCCGTCGGCATGACGATCGTGGGAATTGCGACGACGCTCGGGTTGTGGCTGCTCGGCGTGCCATTCGCCGCGGGCCTCGGGCTGCTTGCCGGAGCGCTCGATTTCGTGCCCTTTGCAGGACCGATTCTGGCCGCAGCACCCGGTGTGCTCGTTGCGCTCAGCGATGGAACGACGCAGGTTGTGTATGTTCTTCTCCTGTACTTCGCAATTCAGCTCCTGGAAGGCTACATCCTCACGCCGCTCATCGAACAGCGCAGCGTGCATCTACCGCCCGCGCTCACGATCGGCGCCCAAGTATTGCTGGGCGTGCTCGTCGGGCCTGTCGGCGTCGCTGTCGCGACCCCGCTCAGTGCGGTCATTGTCGTACTGATCGAGAAATTGTACGTGGAAGATACTTTGCAGGATGCGTGAGATTGCTGTGCACGTGTAGTGTGTAATTACACCGCTCTCACCCAACCCTAGCCGCCAACATCGAAATCGAGCCGCCATCGAATCCTTCGACGGGGAAGCTCACGGATTCCGCCGCCCGCCGCTGCGCGAGCACATATAAGAGCGGCAGATAGTGATCGGGCGTAGGCGCGGACAGCATCGCATCGCGGCCGAGCTGCTCGTATTCGATGAGCGGAGTGAAATCGCCGGCGAGCAGCGTTTGCCGTGCGAGCGATTCGAAGCGAATCGCCCAGTCATACGGCTTGACCTCGCGGCGACCCCAGGCATACGTATGTAGATTGTGCACGAGATTGCCGCTGCCGATAATCAGAACGTGCTCGTCCCTCAGCGAGCGCAAGTTTCTTCGCCATCTCGTAGTGCCAGCTTGCAGGCCGAGTGTCATCGATGCTGAGCTGCACGATCGGTATGTCCGCCTCCGGATAGACATGCATCAGGACCGACCACGTGCCGTGATCGAGGCCCCATTCCTGGTCCATGCTGACCGTGATCGGCGAGAGCAGCTCGCGCACGCGCGCGGCGAGCTCAGGTGAACCTGGCGCCGGATACTGGATCGCGTAGAGCTCGCGCGGAAAGCCGCCGAAGTCATGAATCGTCCGAGGTTGCGTCGCCGCAGTGACTTTGGTCCCGGGTGTGTACCAATGCGCCGATACGGACAAGATGGCCTTCGGTTTCGGGATCGATGAGCCGAGCGCGCGCCAAGCTTGCGTCCACGCGTTGTCGGCGAGCGCGTTCAGAGGGTTCCCATGCCCGAAGAAGATAGCCGGCATACGCGTTTGCATGTGCTTCGTCCTTCTGGCGATGATGATTGCCTACGGCAGAATGATGCGCTCGCGCCGGCTTCGACCGAGAACGAGCTTGAACTTCTCCGGCTTGATGATGAGCACGTCGCAAGGCGCGGAATCGATGAGGCGCTCGGCCGTATCGCCGATCACGTAGCGCTTCAAGCCGCGTCGGCTGATCGCGCCCATCACGATGAGCCGAGCGTCGAGCTCTTCGGCGAGCTCGGCAATCGTGCGTTCCGGCATGCCTCTCACGACATGCACGTTGCCGGCGGCTACGTCGTGCCGCTTGACCTCGCGCTGCAGCTTCTTGCGCACCCTGTCACGGATCGCGGCCTGCGTCTTCCTGCTGCTTCCGAGCGGGTAGGCCGCATCGGGCACGCTATGAACGGCGTGGAGCTCGACGCCCAATCGTTGCGCAAGCATCGATGCCGCATCCAAAAGGGCCGCATCGAGCGAAGCGGGCTTGTCGTTGGCATGCGTCGGATCGAGCGCGACCACGATGGCGCCGGTCCGCTCCTTGGCGGTGCGCACCATCCATAAGGGTCGGGGACAAAATCTTAAGAGCTGCCAATCCGTCTGGCGGAACGAGAAGGGCGCGTTCGTTCGCTCGCGCCCATGCGGCCCCGCGATGACGAGGTCCGCATTCTCTCGGATGGCGGCGCGGATGATCGACTCGTATGCAGGTTCCTCCCATACGACGTGGGTCTCGACTTTCAGCCCGTCTTGACGGAGAGGCTGCGCGTGCCGCTCGAGCTCCCGAGTCCGACGCGCAACGAGCGCGCCCCTGGAACGGGCGAGCCGAGTCGTGTCGAAGAAGGGACGCCCGCTCAAGGCTGAATCGAACACCGCATGAAATAGCACGAGGTCGGCAGTCGAAGCCCGTGCGAGTCTTTTTGCGCGATCGACGACCGGTTGCAGCCGCTCGTGCGGCTCGACGACAGCAGCGAGGATATGATCTAGTTGCATCCAAAGGCTCCGTCACGCTAGAGAACGTCGCTACTGGAGCCAGTGTATGTCATTCCCCTATACGTGACGACACGCGCTTTCCGGAACACGCGTGACGGCACCCCGGATTCCATCCCATCCGTGGGAATGGAATCCGGGTGCTCGATTCAAATATTCAAACGAGCTGCCCGGTTTCGATGGTGAGCGAGTCGTACCAGCCGCGCACCTTGAAAATATGCTCCTGCTCGTGCTGCTCTGCCTCGCGAAAGCGCGCGACCATGTCGTTCTGCCCCATGTTCTCGGCCACTGCGATCAGCGTCTCCCAGCCCGCCTCATCGATCAGCTCTGCTGCGAGAAGCGCATGCAACGTTTGCGCGAGATTCGTGCGAGGGTCCGTGATGGCGTTGACGAAGCCCATCGTCTCGACACCGACGAGCGCCGCGCTCGGCGTCTGGGCAGTCGGATCCGCGCCGAGCTGCTCGATGCATTCTTTGATCAAGAGCGCGTGCGCCGCTTCTTGGTCGCGGATCTCGGTGAAATCGGAAACGGTGACGCCCGGCAGCTCAGCGGCGTGCTCGAGGAATTTCGCGATCGCCGCCTCGTAAAGCCGCGTTCCACCGCGCTCGTAGGCGAGCCGCTCGGAAAGCTTGTCGATGAACGCTTGCGGCCTATTGCCGGTCATCATCTTGGCGCCGCTTTTCACGGCGCCTTTCGCAGTCGCCGGAGGAGGAATAGAGCCCAGGGGATCCGCGTCTCGAATGTAATCGGCGCGCATCTCGGCGATTGCCTCGCCGTCGAGTCCTGCGCCGGATTCGCGAACGTCGAGCTCGGTGTTCTCCAGCATCTCCTTGGCATGGATCGGCGAAGTCTGCATGCCGGTTCGGTTTGCGCCCATTCGCGTCGAATCGATTGACTCTTGCATGATCTTTGCTCCGGAAGAGAAGTGATTAGAAGCTCGCGGCCTTACGCATGATCTCGGTGCCCGGGCGCCATACGTAGCCGGCGGCGACGATCTCGCTCGGCGAGCCTTCCGAATTCAACTGATTGCGGTAGTCGATCGAGCTTTGCGGCTCCTCTTCGAGCGACACGAAGTCCGGACCGCTCGGCCGCAGGTCAACTTCTTGAGCAAGCGTTTCGCGCACGAACTCGCGCTGACTTTCGAAAGCGATCGGCTTCGGCAGGCGCTCGCCTACAATCTCTTTCGGATCGCGCCGTTCGTGCTGTTTGAACAACTCACCGACCATGTGGAGGTGCCCGAGCTCGTAGCTCAGCATGCGCTCCCAGATCGCTTTGATGCGCGGGTTCGACTCCGCCTCCACGCAGCTATAGTAGTTGTAGACCTCATTCGCTTCATGCAGCAGCCAATGCTCGAGCAAGGTCTGCGTCGGATCGAGCAGGGACTCGTACTGCGTGACGTGCTGCTCCTCGATGGAAGCGATCTCGGCGTATAGCTGCCGCGCGACCGGGTCTGCAAACAGCGGACCCACATGCATGTAGTAGTCATGCGTCTGATGCTCGGCTGCGACCAAGGTCATCGCGTTCAGCTTCGAGATCGGCGCGGCGCTGCGCCGATCGTAGGGCCTTCGTAGGTCGTTCTCGGGTGATCGATGCTCGACGACCGTCGGCCGGCCGGGAAGCACGTCCGTATAGCTCTGCAGGATGTTGTTGGAATCCTTGCCTTCGAGGCGATCGAGCAGCGCCGTATAGCGATACATGTGATCGAAATCCTCGAGCAGACCGAAGCGGTAATTCTGCGCGAGATACGGGTCCGGCTCCTGCTGCGCGAGCGCCGCGGTGACTTCGATCGCGACTTGCTCGTACCCGATCGTCGTTTCGAGAGGCGAGTGATCGGCGCTCAACAGCCAGTTCACCATCGTTTGTTGATGCTGCTCGATGCGGCGCACCTGCGCGAACGGCAGCCGCAGCTCCCCGTTGAAACGGGCGGCCGCATGCAGAAAGCGCATCTGCTCGGATTCGATGCCGTTCATCAGGATGACGCGCACGCGCGTAAACGCATCGTCATCGAGCTTGCTGATGGGCTTGCCTGCGAGCTCGCGCCAAGTAAATCGTTGTCGATCGAGGGGCGTGCCGCGATCCTCGAAAAAGGCTAGCGTCATGATGGAAATCTCCGGGAATGGAAAGAAGCCGCTGCGCGTCAAACGCAACGGCCCACGCCCGCATCGGTTCCATCGTTCGCTTGCGCTAGAGCCAAGCCATGTAAAGCGCCAGATACCAGAGCAGCCCGGAACCTGCCAGGAACGCGGCGAGTACGAACATCGCCATCCCCCACTTGGTCTCGAACCAAATGTCGCCGACGATTTTGTCTCGATGATGCGAGGATGCTGAGGCCGGGCTTTTCTTTGCTTGCATAGGCTGAACGCAGCGCTGAGAACTTGTGCGCAGGATGCGCAGCACACTCATCCGTGACAAGCAGAAGAGCTTGCACCTACCGTACGAACATTTCGTCGTCTCGCAACAGCGACCAT
>JBDZVE010000195.1:0-3535 GCA_040255535.1 Lysobacterales bacterium
ACACCGCGAGTCGGGCGCGGGCCGACTCAGCGCCCAATCCTTTTCTGGCCGTCAACGGCCAATCATCACCATTGGCACTGCAATCGCCGCGATAATCGCGAGCAGCAGGATGCCCAGTATGATCCAGACGACGATCGACGTCCGATATTTGACCTCCGGTGTCGCGGCAACGATCGCGGGGTAATCCGGCTGAAAAATGCGCCGGCCCTTTTGCGATAGGAGCAGATAGAGAATGTAGCCGTTGATCAACGTCCCGATCGGAAAGCCGAACAGGCCGAGGATCGCCATGACGATGCCTGCAATGCGTGCCCAAGGCTTGAGCGCGCGGAGTTGGTGACCCACCGCGATGCTGAACACGCCGAGGACTGCGTAAATAGCACCCAAGCCAAGACCCATCGGCACATCCTCGATGCCGAATATGAACAGCAGCGCCATGGCGACCGCGAACGCTCCACCCAAGTAATAGAGGATGCCGACCGATTTGATGGAGGCTTCATGCTTGATGTGCTCGCGCCGAATCGCCTCAGCTTCTGGATCAGCGCCCGTGATGTCCGCGACCTCGGCGGTCGGCGGGGCGTATGGATTGTCCTGAGCAGTCACGATCTCTCCCGATCAACGACATCGATAACCGCAAGCCTAAGCGAATTTTCGGCTCTGCAATAGGCATGCGCCGGCGAAACCTGTGCGGTCCGTCGCAGGATTGGGTTTGTCACGCGAGTTCAGCATGCATTAAGCACCCACGCGCTTGAATCGATCCAGACGTGAACCGGGAGCAGTGCGATGAAGTCGGTGCTGGCAGCGAGTGCGGTCGTTTTGTCTATGTTCATCGACTCGATGGCCGTCGCGGATTCCGAGGGCCCCGTCGCGGAGCTCGAGCCGAAGTCGGTGGAAGCCGGCAGAGTCGCCAACTATGCGCGCTCGGACACGCAAACGCCGGCGCTCTCGCAAGCTGCCGCACCCAAGAAGCACACCACAAGAGCGATGAAGACGAGCGCTCAGCGGGAAGTGCGATCGAGAGCTCCTCGCGCCTCCGAGAAAGCACAGTACCTCTATTTTCACAGCACCTCTACGCGCCTTCTGACGGACCGTGACTTCGATACCTACTTCAGCGAATTCAGAGTGCGCTTCGATGCGGATTCGGATATCGGCGATGTGCTCGTCTACGCGAAACTCTATCTGCGACGATTCGGCGAACAAGATTGGCTGCTCTATCACACGACCGACGACTTCTGGCTCGAGGGCCATTCAAGCTCGGACGACTACTACGTGACGACGACACTCGACGAGGGCTTTGCGACCGCGGAGTACGACGTGCTCATCGATCTGTATGAGGCCGGCCGCAGCGGCATCGTCGCGACGATCGGGCCCGAGAACGACGAGGATCTCGGTTACCTGCCGCTAGAGGAAGTCGGCCTCGATGTACCGATCGAGCTGCCGGGCTATGCAATCGGAGACATCGAGACGACGCTGCTCATCGATGACGATGGCGACGGCCACTACTCCCGCTTCCGCATCGAGTTCGATCCGGACGCCGAATTCGACGGATCTCTGGTCTACGCAAGACTTTGGGTGCGGGCGGCGGGCGGCGGCTGGATCGAAGAGCACATCTCGGAGGACTTCCTCGTCGACTCGAGCGGCGCCGCGGACGTCTACAGCCTCACGGCGGATTGGCTGAGCGGTTATCCGACTTCGTACTACGACGTGCAGATCGATCTCTACGATTCTGCGACCGGCCTGCTCGTTGCGACCGCCGGAAGCGAGCGTCCGGAGCTCGCGCAGCTTCCGCTCGAGGATCAGAAGCGCGACGTACGCCCCAACCCGCCTGTGCCGGGCGGCGGCGGCCACGCGAGCTCCGATGAGCACGGCGGCGGCGCATTCGGCGCGCTCTGGCTCGCATTGCTTGCCGCTGTCCTCAACGCCGCTCGCCTGACTCGGCGTCGCGAATAGCGACAAAGAGCACTCTCGCAAAGCACGCCGAGCTCGCCAAGGTAAGAAGAGACGTAGAATAGAAATCGAATGCGAGCCAATCAGTTGCTCAACTACCTATTGTTGCCCCTTCCGACCTTTGCGGTCCTTGCGCCTTTGCGAGATTATTCTCCGGTTCTTCACTGCGTCGACGTCCGATCATGACGAACGCAGCAAGCGAAATGAGGGCGGCCGCCGATAAGTAGTAACCGACGAACGCGAGGCCGTACGTCCCCGCAAGCCACGTTGCGATGTACGGCGCGAGCGACGCACCCAGAATGCCGGCGAGATTGAACGCTACCGATGAGCCGGTGTAGCGAATCGCCGTCGGAAAGAGCTCTGACAACGCCGTGCCGAGCGGCCCGTACGTGAGGCCCATCAAGCCGAGACCCAAAGACAAGAACGCAAGCGCACCCCATAGCGAGCCGGAGCCGAACAGCGGCTCGAACGCGAGCCCGAAGAGTGCGATTGCCAGGGAGGAGCCGATGAGCACGGGAAGTCGTCCGTGTCGATCCGCGATGACCGCGGAAACCGGAATCGTGAATCCGAAAAAGAGCACGCCGACGAGCTGCACGATCAGGAACTCCTCGCGCGCAAAGCCGAGATCGGAGACGCCCCAGCTCAACGTGAACACCGTCATCAGATAGAAGATGACGAATGTCGCCGTCGCGGCGAATGTCGCGAGCAGCAGCGTACTTGGATGTTTCGCGATCACGGTAAGCATCGGCACGGCAACTCGCTCGTTGTTCTCGAGCGCGCGCAGGAATGCCGGCGTCTCCTCGAGACGCAAGCGCACATATAAACCGACGAAGACGAGCGCCGTGCTCGCAAGGAACGGAATGCGCCACCCCCACGCGAGAAACTCCGCATCGGTCAACCATTCGCTGAGCAGCACGAAGATGCCGGTCGAGCAGATGAACCCGATCGGCGCGCCGAGCTGCGGAAACATGCCGTACCACGCGCGCTTGCCCGGCGGCGCGTTTTCGGTCGCGAGCAGCACCGCGCCGCCCCACTCCCCGCCAAGTCCGAGCCCTTGACCGAGACGGCAGATCGCAAGCAGCACCGGCGCCATGACGCCGATGGATGCATACGTCGGCAACAACCCGATGAGCACGGTCGAAAGCCCCATCGTGAGCAACGCCGCAACGAGCGTCGCCTTGCGTCCGATGCGATCGCCGAAATGTCCGAACAGCGCCGACCCGACCGGCCGCGCGAAGAACGCGAGCGCGAAGGTGGCAAACGACTGCAACGTTGCGGAGGTCGGATCGCTCGAGGGGAAGAATAGCGCCGGGAACACGAGCACGGCCGCCGTGGCGTAGATATAGAAGTCGAAATACTCGATCGTCGTCCCGATCAAGCTTGCGAATAAGACGCGGCGGGGCGAGTTGCCCGGAGAGGCCAGAGTGTGATCTTGCATGGGGCTTGTTGTTCTGTGACGGCGGCGGAATTGTGCCATACGAGCGCCGCCCAAATTCGGTTGCGCACAACTCTTCCCCCACCCTTACGGACGCGAGGGCTTATCTGAAGCAAGCGCACGAGTCGTGCGCGCTTGGTTCCTCGCTTCCGCACA
>JBDZVE010000196.1:0-3530 GCA_040255535.1 Lysobacterales bacterium
AAAATAAGGAGAGGCAACATTTTCAGAGGGTAACGAAGACCCAACAAGGCGAGCAGCGTCAGCGCCGCGAGAAACGAGTTCACAACTGTGTGCGAATCTGCACTTTCACCGGAACTCGCATAGATTTCGGGCCAAATTGAGACGAACAGACCGCCTGCTACATTGTTCTTAGTAGATATAAGCGAACGATGCCTACGTCCTTCATAACCTCTCCGTTCTATGAGTGTGCTGCATTCTTGCCTAACGCCGCCCATCAGGCGCGAGCGTCCTCGCGGGTCGCCTGGATGGCTACCGCCCTTACCCCTCTCTACGAACTGCTTGATGCCATTTATCAAGATTAACGCCCTTGAGAATCAGCCATAGAGCAAAGGTAAGCTCGCCGATAAAAGAGAGCAGCAAGATGGGAAATACCACTCCGGACAAAGATGGAGCAATCAGCATGGTCAGACTATTGGTCAAGTAACTTGCACCCGCCATCATCATGAGTACCCCAACAAACCTTGGGAAATAGTTCGACTTAAAAACAAGCAACCCATAGCCGATGCAGGTACAACCAAAGAAAATCAAACCAAGTCCAAAGCCGTAGTTATGCAAATCCGCCAGCAGCATCACCTGTGCATGAACTTGGTCCATGTTAAAGGCCGCGACATACTCGGCATTATTCATCAGTATCAGCGGTACCAGCAGCACCAGTTTGTTGGCGACAAGCACAGCCGTTTGCACCAAATTGAAAGCGACTGAGACTAGAGCCAATGGTTTATGAACCTGCTTCAGCAGGAGATAAAGAATGACATGACGGGAATGTCCAGCGCATGCATAAGCACATCACCGGTAATACCGAGCCGCCAAAGTGTTTCGGCATGAAGAATATTGCTGACCGTCAAGGCTGCATGGTCATAGACGATCAACGTGTCCCTGATAAACAGCTGCCCAGTAAGACCGAAGCCAATAATCAAGAGATACGAAAGGCCGGCAATTCTGGCGTAAACGTTTGGCGAGCCTGTGAAAGCATGCATTGATGATTTCCCTTTTTCTTGTACGTTACCGCTCGAACGTGACTAACGGCGGTTTTGGAGGCGCAGCCGCAACGAAAAGGTCGTCGCTGTGCCTCTTGGCGCTACTGCTGAGCCGCGTTGGGCTCCAACGGCTTCAGCTGTTTTCTAGGCGCTGCACAGTTGCAAGCACCAATCCCTAACCGAGCCGGATCGCCGAGCGCGCCGCGCCGACGGTGATTCGGACGCACTATCCGTTGGCTCGCATGGGAGAGCGAGATGTGTGCGACGAGCTGCAGCGGGAGCGGACGACCTGCGGTTGAGCGCGACGAACGGAGCACGCGCTCCTGTTCAGGCGCCTTGGCGCGCTGCTGCTTTCAGTTCACCGGAGATCCCGGCGGAGATCCCGGGACACGCACCGATTGAGCTCTAACTTCGTTCACGTCCGGGCATTGGCCACGTCTACACCGCTGGTCTCAGGAACTATGATGCCGATTGGACATTGAGCACGAAGAGGGAGATGCCATGAATGAGCGAAAACGTGTAGCTGTCGTAGCAGGTGTGGGACCGGGTAACGGAGCGGCGCTGGCCAGGCGGTTTGCGGAAGGCGGATACAGCGTCGCGCTGCTCGCGCGCAATGCCTCGAAGATCGAGGATCTCGCGCGGCAGCTCGAGGGCACCAAGGCCTATGCCTGCGACGTGAGCGATCCTGCCTCCGTGAGTTCAGTCTTCAGTACGATTGCGGCAGAGCTCGGCACCGTGGACGTTTTGCTGTTCAATGCCGGCAGCGGTGTCTTCAAATCTATCGAGGAAATCACGCCTGCTGACTTCGAGGCGTCCTGGCGCATCAACGCGTATGGATCGCTGCTCTGCTCACAAGCCGTCATTCCGGGCATGAAGGCGCGAGGTTCCGGCACCATTCTCTTCACCGGGGCCACCGCATCGCTCCGAGGCAATAAGCGCACCGCGGCGTTTGCGCCGGCTAAGGCTGCGCAACGCAGTCTGGCAGAATCGATGGCTCGTACGCTTTGGCCGATCGGCATCCATGTGGGACTGCTGATCGTGGACGGCGTAGTCGACCTTCCGCGAACACGGCAGTCGATGCCCGACAAGAACGACGACTTCTTCGTGGATCCGGCCGGCTTGGCGGAAACCGCGTGGTTTCTCGCGCACCAGAATCGCCGTGCATGGAGCTTCGAGGTCGAGGTGCGTCCGTTTGGGGAGAACTGGTAGACCGGGAGCGATCCGCTGCGCGTGAAGTGGGGACACGCACCGATTCAGACTGGCAAGTCAGCAGTGTGAATTGGGGACACGCACCGATTCAGACTCGTGGATTGCGTGAACTGGGGACACGCACCGATTGAGCTCTACTTCGTTCGCGTCTGCACCGCTGGGTCGAGGACACGCATCGATTCTGCCGTTCAGCTCGATGAGAATCGGTACCGTGTCCACGTTCACCCTCTGGACGATGGATGCTCCTGCAGCCCGTCGAGATCTCCGACATACTGTTGAGATGGAAGATCCCCAGACAGAGGAAGCTATCGTTGTCCCTTACCACGAGCTCTCCCCGGACGCGTTGAGGGGAGTACTGGAGTCATTCGTGCTCCGAGAAGGAACGGAGTACGGGGAGCGCGAGATTTCTCTCGAGCAGAAGGTCGCGGACGTGATGCGTCAGCTTGAGCGGGGGGAGGCGCAGATAATTTTCAACGCCGCGCTGCAAAGCGTCGACATCATCGTGTCTCAGCCACAGTCACGACGAAAGGGCTAGCATCGAGTCATAAAGGTCCACTCGCCGAGCGATGGGTTCCAGCGCTCAACGACATCGCAAGCCTCCAGCGATCATCCATATAAAGTTTCCGCTTTGCGCAGTCCTCGTATCCAAGACTGTCCGAGTGCCTTCGCGTGCAGCTGTAAGTGATTCAGTCGCCCCATCGCGCGGCCGAACACGTTGCCTCGCGGCTGCATCGCCGCTTCCCATGCACTCGGATCGATGTTGAGGCGCGCCATGATCGGCGGAAGAGCAGCGTCAATGTGACCTCGCTTGTCGTTTCGGATTGCGCGACCGGTCCAATCGACGAGCTGCAGATAGTCCTTGCACGAGTACGGAATGCATAATGCCCCGCTCCTTTCGTCCGAGAACGGTTGCAATGCGACCGATGAGGTAGGCTCCCCCTCTCCGTCCGCCGCCCCTCCCTTGATCCGACGAATCCGCTCGTAGATCGACGTGAATGTCGACTCCTCTGGCGTATCCGCAATACCGGCTCTCACCGGATTGAGGTCAACGTAAGCCATCGCGGTGAGCAGGCCCGCCTCATCAAGCAGGGCTTGCGAGCGGAATCTGCCCTGCCAGAAGCGGCCGTCGCACTTGTCTTCTAAATTGGCCCGACGTGCGAGATGCTCATTGAGGCACTTCATGAACCAGCTCAAATCGCACAAGCGCTTGCGCCACTTGTCGATGATGAGTTCGGCAAGCTGGCGTTCTGCCTGCGTGGCCTTCCCGTTGCTCCAGCGCTCGACAACCGGTGGCGCACGGAACAG
>JBDZVE010000071.1:0-19217 GCA_040255535.1 Lysobacterales bacterium
CGACCTCTCCCGCAAGGGGAGAGGTGAAGAGGCGCACTCGGTGCGCTCTGACGATCCCCTACCCCCTAGTCACTATCCCCTTCTTCATGCCGCGGAGCGCATGGATGCGCGCGAGCGGCCCCCGCAAGGGGAGAGGTGAAGAGGCGCACTCGGTGCGCTCTGACGATCCCCTACCCCCTAATCACTATCCCCTTCTTCATGCCCCCTCACCCGCCGCTTCGTCAGCGACCTGAGGTGAAGAGGCGCACTCGATGCGCTCTGACGATCCCCTATCCCCTAATCACTATCCCCTTCTGTAAGCTGTAGCCCCCTTGTGACCTCCTCTCCTCCTCCCTCCTCGTCGCCGACTGACCTGCGCGGACTGTCCTCCGCGGCGGGGGCGTTTTTCATTTGGGGGCTGTTGCCGGTCTACTTGAAGGCGCTCGATCACGTGCCCGTGCTGCAAGTCACGGCACATCGCCTCGCGTGGGGTTGTGTGTTTGCGCTCGCTTGGCTCGCGCTCCGGCACGAGCTCGCCGGTATTCGCGCTGCGCTCAAGAACCCCGAAGTGCGCCTGCGTTTGATCGCGAGCGCTGCGCTCATCACGATCAATTGGACCACATACATCTACGGCATCGTGACGGAGCGCGCGGTCGAAACGAGCCTGGGCTATTTCATCAATCCATTGTTGAACGTCGTGCTCGGCGTGCTCGTGCTGCGCGAACGGTTGAATCCCGTGCAGTGGACGGCCGTCGCGATTGCCGCCGCGGGCGTGGCTTACCTCACGTGGAGCGCCGGGAAGCCGCCGTGGATCGCGCTGACTCTCGCGTTCTCGTTCGGTCTGTATGGGCTCGTGCGCAAGGTCGTCCGCGTCGATGCGCTTGCCGGCTTTGCGAGCGAGACCCTGCTGCTGTTGCCATTCGGCGCCGGCTATCTGATCTGGTGCGAGCTCGCCGGAGCGGGCTCACTCGGGCACGTGGGTTTCGCCACGGACGTGCTGCTCGTGCTCGCTGGACCGTTTACCGCCATCCCGCTCGTGCTGTTCGCGTTCGGTGCGCGTCGCATTTCCTACTCCACCGTCGGGCTGCTGCAATACATCGCTCCGACGATTCAACTGCTGATCGCAGTCGCGCTCTTCCGCGAGCCTTTCGCAGGCCCTCGCGTGGTCGGCTTCTCTCTCATCTGGATCGCCCTCGCGATTTACGCGCTCGAAGGCGTATGGCGGGCGCGCCGAATTTCGGAAGAGCTGCAGCTTTAGGCCGGGGCTTGGCCCCTTGGGCCTGGCTTCAGGCCTCAGGCCTCAGGCTTCCCGGGGGCTCCGGGCTGATCTGCCTGAGCGCCTGGCGCTTGACGTCCTCTGCATATTTATGCACCATACGCGCGTTTTTATGCATTCCCCTCTGGCCGTAGCCTGTCGCCTGTAGCCCGTAGCCTGTTACATGTCTGCCGAAATTCACCAGTCCGTCTCGAGGCGTGCCGCGATTCTGCGCATCTTGCGCGAATCGACCGTGCGCAATCAGGACGAGCTCGTGAAAGTGCTGCGCAAGCATGGATTCGATGCGACGCAGTCGAGCGTGAGCCGCGATCTTCGCGAGCTCGGGGTCGCGAAAGCGGGCGATCACTACATCGTTCCCGACGCCCCGCTCGCAATCAACCATTTCGAGGCGATTGCAACGTTCGTCGTCGGGATCCGACCCGCAGGGCCGTCGCTCACGGTCATCAAGACGACGACGGGCACGGCGCAGAGCGTCGCGGTCGCGATCGACAAATCGAATTGGCCCGAGATCGTGGGCACGATATCGGGCGATGACACGATTTTCCTCGCGACAGAGGATGCCCGCGCTCAGCGCAAGCTGATCGGCCGCCTACGCGAGATTTTCCCGGAAGGGGGCAGGGGATAGAGGAGTCGGGTCGTCGGAAGCGGCGCCCCGATCGTCCCGCTCCGAAACCCTCGCCATTCCCTTTTTCCAACCTCTAACGGCTCTTCCCTTCTCATGACCGATACTCTTCCTGCAGGCAACGACCCCATTCTTCTCGCGTTCTCGGGCGGGCTCGACACGTCTTTCCTCGTGCCTTGGCTCAGCGCCAACTATGGGCGTCAGGTCATCACGGTCACCGTCGATACCGGCGGGATCGATGCGGAGGCGACGAAGGTCCTTGCCGAACGCGCGCGTGCGCTCGGCGCGAAGGATCACATTCAGATCGACGCCCGCAAGGACTACTTCGAGCAGGTCATCAAGTACCTCATCATCGGCAACGTCAAGCGCGGCCAGATGTATCCGCTCTGCGTTGGCGCAGAGCGCGTGATGCAGGCACAGACAATCGCGGAATATGCACGCAAGCTCGGCACGAAAGTGGTCGCGCACGGCTGCACCGCGGCGGGCAACGATCAAGTTCGCTTCGAAGTCGCTTTGCGCACCCTCGCGCCGGAGCTCACGATTCTCGCGCCCGTGCGCGACCAAGCCTTCAAGCGACCCGAGCAGCTTCGGTATCTGGAAGAGCGCAAGCTGCCGATTCCGCCCTATGGCGCGGCCTATTCCGTGAACCGAGGTCTCTGGGGCATCACGATCGGCGGCAAGGAAACGCTGACGTCCGAAGCAAGCATTCCTGAGCACGCATGGGTGCTGTCGAAGAGCGCGTTCACGAACCCGTGCGCGGCGGAATCGCACACGATCGGCTTCGAGCGCGGCGTGCCCGTCAGCCTCGACGGGACGCAACTCGATCCCGTGAGCCTCATCGAGCAGCTCGAGACGATCGGAGCCAAGTTCGGTGTCGGCCGCGGCATTCATTTGGGCGACACGATCATCGGTACGAAAGGTCGCGTTGCGTTCGAGGCGCCGGCCGCTGAAGTGCTGATCAGTGCGCATCGCGAGCTCGAGAAGCTCGTCATGACCGGCCGGCAGCAACGCATCAAGGAGATGCTCGCAGGCCCGTACGGCGATCTAGTACATGAAGGTCAGCACTTAGATCCGGTGTGCCGCGACATCGAAGCGCTGTTCGTCGCGTCGCAGGCACGGGTCACGGGTGAGGTGAAGGTGCTCTATCGTCCGGGCAACGCCTTCGTCGAAGGGGTGACCTCGCCCTATTCGATCATGGCTGCCTCCAAAGGCGTGTACGGCGAGGCGGCCGGCGAATGGACCGCCGCCGATGCGCTCGGGTTCTCGAAGATGGTCGGTTTGCCCGGCATGTTCTGGGCGCGCGCGGGCAAGGGCAAATAGGCCTCACGCTCGTGCGTGCATCACTCCACTACTGCAGCGCCTTCTCACTGACATGAAAACAGTCGTCGTCGACAAGATCGCCTCCATCACACAGGCATTGAACCTGAGCCGTGAGCTGCGCGTCGCCACCACCGATATTCCATGCGAAGAAGGCGTGGTGCTCGTTGCCGAGATCTTGAACAACAAGGCCAACTACAACACGCTCGAGCTCACGAGCGGACGCATGGCGAAAGTGTCGAAAGGCGACATCATCGTCGGTGCGCTCGGTCACCGTCAGGCGCTGTTCGGATACTCGGGCCATTTGCCGACGGCGGTGAAGGAAGGGGACATCATCCAGGTGCTCAACATCGGCGGCGTGCTCGGCGTCGTCGAATCCGCGAACCCGGAGAAGGGGCGCCCGTTCGATGCGCGCGTAATCGGGGTCGTGTTGCAGTTCCCTTATCTGGGCGAGCGCATCGGCGTGCCCGCACGGGTCGGGTATCAGCGACTCAACCTCGACGCATCGCTCAACACGCGCGGAGTACCCGTCGTGGCGCTTGCAGGCACGTGCATGGAGGCGGGTAAGACGGCAGCGGCATGCCAGATCGTGGCACGCATGCGCCATCGCGGGCTCAACGTTCATGCCTTCAAAGCGACGGGTGTCTCTCTGCGCCGCGACATTCTCGCGATGGAAGATGCCGGCGCTCGCCGCAGCATGATTTTCACGGATCTCGGGGTCGTGACGACAACCGCGAAGAACGGCCCCGCCATCACGCGTGCGCTCTTGAGCGAAATGTCGCAAGGCGAACCGGATGTGATCATCTTCGAGCTCGGCGACGGCATCCTCGGTGCGTACGGCGTCGAAGCGATCCTATCGGCGCCCGATATCCGCACCGCACTCACCTCCGTCGTGCTCTCGGCGAACGATCCCGTCGCAGCTTGGGGCGGCGTGAAGCTCTTGCGTGAGCGCTTCGGCATCGAGCCTGCCGTCGTGACGGGTCCTGCGACAGACAATGCCGTCGGCGTGAACATCATTCGCGATCAGTTCGGCGTGCCTGCGTTCAACGCGATCACCGACGGCGCCGCGCTTGCCGATCGAGTGATCGAATCGCTCGGCCTCGGCAGCAAAGCCACCCCGGCGAAGACAGCGGAATGACGAGCATGACGACAGCACACTCCAAACTTCCAACCATCGTTCTCGGCGGCACGGGCTATGTCGCCGGCGAGCTGTTGCGCCTCATCGCCGGACACCCGCATCTCGAGCTCAAAGCCGTGTTGTCCGATGGTCATCCAGGGGAGCTCATCGCGAAGGCTTTTCCCCATCTCGCACCCATCTACCCTGAGCTCACGTTTTCGAGCCTCGAATCCGTCACGAAGCTCGTCGGCGAGCTGCCCGATGCGGCACTCGTCTCGGCAGCGCCGCACGGCGTCGCGGCCAAGTTGATCGACGATCTGCTGACCGCGGCGGAAAAGGCCGGCACGCGTCTGCGCGCGTTCGATATTTCCGCCGACTATCGCTACACGACACAGAGCGCGTACGAGTCCGTGTACAAGCATGCGCATGGCGCACCCGCTCGCATCGCGCAGTTCACGTGCGCCGTGCCCGAGCACCTCGACGTGCTCCGAACGCCGCACGTCGCTCATCCGGGCTGTTTTGCGACGGCCGTACTGCTTGCGAGCGTGCCGCTCCTCAAGCTCGATTTGATCGAGCCGCGTCTCTACGTGACCGGGATTACCGGCAGCACGGGTTCGGGCCGCACGCCGAGCCCGGGCACGCATCACCCGCAGCGACACAGCGATTTCTACGCCTACAATCCCCTGTCGCATCGGCATACGCCGGAGATCGCGGCGCTCGCGACCGCGGTGACGAGCGTCGAGGCCGAATTCAACTTCGTGCCTCACTCGGGTCCTTTCGCGCGCGGCATTCACGTGACCGTTCAGGCGCACGCCCGCCGTGCGATCAAAACGCCAGAGCTGCTCGAGCAACTCGCTGCGTTCTACAAGGGCAAGCCCTTCGTGCGCGTGAGCAGCACGCTGCCGCACGTGAAGGATATCGCCGGCAGCAACTACTCGTTCGTGAGCGGCGCCGCGGGCGGCACGACGATCGCCACGATGTGCGTCGTCGACAATCTCGTGAAGGGCGCGGCGGGCGGCGCGCTCCAGTGGCTCAATCGAGCCTACGGTTTCCCCGAAACGGCCGGCCTCAGTGCGCCGGCGCAGGGATGGACATGAAGATGGTTCACAGGGGCCGGTTGACAGTTGACGGCAAGAGCCACTCAGTTGTCTCTGGCCGTCAACTGTCAACCGTCAACTGTCAACCGAAGAATACGAAGAAGATATGAACGACAAACCCGATAACGTTACTTCAATCAATCGAGCGCTGCCCGATCATCTCGCGCCCGTGTTCGCACAATTTCCGCTGGAAGTCGTCGATGCGAAGGGCGTGTACCTGCACACGCCTGGCGGACGGCGCGTGCTCGATCTCTACGGTGGGCATGCCGTCGCGGCGCTCGGCTACGGCCATCCGCGCTGGGTGGAGGCGCTTTCGTCGCAAGCACATTCGCTGTGCTTCCAGAGCAATGCCGTCCCACTCGATGTGCGGCGGCGCGCGGCCACGAAGCTCGCGGAATTCTGCGGCCTCGGTCTCGATACCGTTTTCTTCGTGAACTCCGGCGCGGAAGCGAACGAAAATGCGCTCAAGCTCGCCTGCAAGATGACGGGCGGCACGAAAGTCATCGCCGTGGAAGGAAGCTTTCACGGACGCACGGCCGGGGCGGGCGCGGTGACCTGGGGTGCGGAGAAGAAGTGGTACGGCTTTCCGGCCAAGCCGTTCGACGTCACGTTCATCAAGCCGACCGACATCGATCGTGTCGGGACGCTCATAGACGATCACACGGCGGCCGTCATCGTCGAGCCGGTTCAAGGCGTCGCCGGCGCGGTCGACATGCCGAAGGCATTTCTCGAGGCGCTGCGCTTTCGCTGCAGCGAAAATGGCTCGATTCTGATCTTCGATGAAGTGCAGTGCGGCGTCGGCCGAACCGGGCATCCGTTCGCCGCGAACATGTATGGCGTGACGCCCGATATCATCACGACGGCCAAGGCGCTCGGAGCGGGATTCCCCGTCTCCGCGATGCTCGTTGCCGAGCACGTCGCACCCTATCTCAAGCTCGATTCGCTCGGCACGACCTTCGGCGGCGGTCCAATGGCCTGCGCGGTCGTCGAGGCAGTGCTGGATATCATCGAATCCGAAAAACTCCTCGACAACGTACGACAGCGATCGGCTGAAATCCGCCAGAAGTGCGTCGTCGGGCCCGTCGTCGACACGCAAGGCGCCGGGCTGCTGCTCGGCTTGCGCACGAGCCGACCTGCGAAAGAGATTCAGGCAGAGCTGCTTCGCCTGGGCATCCTGACCGGCACGAGCGCCGATCCAAACGTTCTTCGCATCCTCGCGCCGTTCGTGCTCGAGAGCGAGCACGTGGACCTGTTGCGCGATGCGCTCCAACGAATCGCGAAGTGAAAAAATACCTATGAACCGCTTCCTCGATCTCTCCGAATTCCCCCGCGAGCAAGTCAAGGACTTGCTGGGCTTGGCCGCGCGCTTGCAGCAACATCCGCAACCGCAGGCGCTCGCCGGCAAGGTGCTCGGGCTCTTGTTCTTGAATCCCTCGCTGCGCACGCTCGCGTCGTTTCAAAGCGCGATGATGAGGCTCGGCGGAACGGCCGTCGTCATCACACCGGGTCAAGGCACGTGGCAGATGGAGACCCGTTCCGGAGCCATAATGAACGGCGCCGCGGCGGAACACGTGCGCGAGGCCGTGCCGGTGCTTGCATCCTATTGCGACGCAATGGGCATTCGCATGTTCGCCGAAGGCCGCAATCTCGCGGCGGATCTGGCAGAGACCGGCTTTCGCATGATGGCGGATCTGTGCGACAAACCGCTCGTGAACATGGAATCGGCGGTGAGTCATCCCTGCCAGGCGCTCGCCGACTGGCACACGATGGACGAGCTGCGCGTTCCGGAGCGCGGCAAGTTCGTGCTCAGTTGGGCAAATCATCCGCGCGCGCTGCCGCTCGCGGTGCCCGCCTCGACCGTGCACATGGCCGCGATGCGCGGCATGGAAGTCGTCGTGCTGCGACCCGAAGGCTTTGCATTGCCCGAACCGATCATGGAAAAGGCGCACCAAGCGGCGCGCGCATCGGGCGGCTCGGTTCGCGAAACGACGGATCGCAACGACGCGCTCGAAGGCGCGCACGTGCTGTACGCCAAAGAGTGGGGCTCGCCGCAGCACTATGGCGACCAGGAAGCCGATGCGCGCTTGCGCGAATACTTGAGCGATTGGTGCGTAAAGGACAGTTGGTTCAAGAATGCGGACCGCGACTGTCGCTTCATGCATTGCTTACCGGTACGGCGCAATGTTGCCGTCGCCGACGAAGTGCTCGACGGTCCGCGCAGCGTCGTCGTGCGCGAAGCGTTCAATCGAATGGTGGTGCAGATGGCGGTGCTTTACCGCCTCTTGCGAGGCTAGACCACGGTCCACAGGCTTCAGGCCACAGCAAGAACGACCTTGCATACCTGTCGCCTGTAGTCTGAAGCCGAACTTTCTCCAACGAGGTAGCTTCTCAAATGCTCCGTTCCGATCCTTCCGTTGCCGTTCGCGCGTTGCGCAGCGCTGCACCGTACATTCGCATGTACAAGGGCAAGGTGTTCGTCATCAAGGCGAGCGGAGGCGTGTTCGGCGATGCGGCGTCGACGCGCGCGCTCATGGAACAAGTCGCGATTCTGCATCAGGTCGGCATTCGCGTCGTGCTCGTGCACGGCGGCGGACCGCAGCTCACGCAGATCCAAGAATCCCTCGGCATCACACCGCGCGTCGTCGCGGGGCGGCGCGTCACGGACGAGAAGTCAATGGAAGTGACGAACATGGTGCTGAACGGGCTCGTCAACACACAGATTCTGGGAATCTGCCGCGAGCTCGAGATCGCCGCGGTCGGGGTGAGCGGCGTCGATGCGGGACTCGTTCGCGCGCACAAGCGCCCACCGGTGCAGGTCGAAGGCGAGGTCATCGACTACGGATTCGTGGGCGACATCGATCTCATCGATGCGAAAGTGTTACAGCAGCTCCTCGACGACGGTCTGATGCCCGTCGTGAGCCCCGTCTCCGCGGACGACAAAGGCACACTCCTCAACATCAACGCGGACACCGTCGCGGCCGGCATCGGCGCGGCGCTGAAAGCGGAGAAGCTCATGCTATGCACCGGTGCGCCAGGCATTCTCGAATCGGCGGAAGACCCGCGCTCGATCATCTCCTACACCGATCTCGCCGGACTGCACAAGCTCAAGGCGCAAGGCAGCCTCAAAGACGGCATGCTCCCGAAGGCGAAAGCGATCGAGAACGCGATACGGGGCGGCGTACGGCGCGTGCATGTGATCTCATACAAATCCGCCGACAGCATCCTCGCCGAGGTCTTCACGAACGAAGGCACCGGCACACTCGTCGTCGAGAACATCAACGTGTTGAGCAAAGCTGAACAGCAAGCCGGAGGATGACGATGGACTTCAGGCTACAGGCTGCAGACTACAGCCAGAGAAAGCAGGCCCATGGGTTTCGGGCTGCACGCCTCGACGCGCCAGTAACGCCGCTCCTAATCTCTCTTGCTGTCGCCTGTAGTCTGTCGCCTGTAGGCTCGGCTCACGGAGACGCTCCGTGAGCAGGTTGTGGGACAAAGGCGCCCCTCTCGACGAGCGAGTGTTGCACTACACCGCCGGTGAAGATCACGCGCTCGACAATCGCCTCGTCGCCTATGACGTCAAGGCGTCGATCGCGCATGCCGAAATGTTGAATGCCCGCGGCTTGCTATCGAGCGAGGATCTGAGCGCAATTCGCGAAGGGTTGACCGAGATCGCCGCGGCGCACGCGCGCGGAGAGTGGCGCGTGTCGCTGCAGGACGAGGATGGGCAAACGGCGCTCGAAACGCTGCTGACCGCGCGAATCGGCGAGGCCGGCAAACGAGTGCACCTCGGGCGTTCGCGCAACGATCAGGTGCTGACGGCATTGCGTCTCTACCTGCGCGATGCGATCGACACGCTCGGCGCGCGCGTCCTCGACGTTGCCGCCGCACTCGATGCGCTCGTTCAACGTGAAGGCGACATCGTGCTGCCCGGCTACACGCACATGCAACAGGCAATGCCGAGCTCGGTCGCTTTGTGGGCCGGCGGGTTTGCCGCCGAGTTGCGCGATGATGCCGAAGCGTTACAGCAGGTACAACGTCGAGTGGGCAAGAGTCCGCTCGGGTCCGCGGCGGGCTACGGCTCGCCCAATCTTCCGATCGATCGCGAGGACACGCGCAGCCGACTCGGCTTTACGAGCGTGCACGCACCGGTCACGGCCGTGCAGCTCTCTCGCGGCAAAGCCGAGGCGCAGCTCGCGTTCGAAATCGCGCTCGCGATGCAGGACGTCGGGCGACTCGCCTCCGACTTGCTACTGTTCTACACCCAGGAATTCTCGTTCGTCGAGCTGCCGGATGCCTTTACGACCGGCTCGTCGATCATGCCGCAGAAGCGCAATCCCGATGTTTTCGAGCTGATTCGCGGACGCACCGCGAGCGCGCAAAGCTGCCTGTTCGAAATCATGGCCATCACGGCCAAGCTGCCGTCGGGGTATCAGCGCGACCTGCAGCTCATCAAGGCACCGCTCTTTCGCACGATCGATTTGTGCTTGGAGACGCTCGCCATCCTGCCCGCCGCGCTCGATGGGGTCCGATTTCGAAAGGATCGCATCGAGCTCGATCCCTCGATTCATGCAGCCGCGCAGGCGAACGAGCTCGTCGTGAAGGAAGGAATCCCGTTCCGAGAGGCGTACAAGCGGGTGGGAGAACGCTTGAAGAAGAAGTGACGAGGTGGCCATGATCTGGTTTCGCCCCTACACGCTCGAGGAGATTCGCTTTCGCTGTCCGACGCTCGCGAGCGCGCTCGGCATCGAGTTCATCGAGCTCGGCCCCGATTACTTCAGAGGCCGCATGCCAGTCGATGAGCGCACCAGGCAACCCGACGGAATTCTCCACGGCGGTGCGTCCGTTGCGCTCGCCGAAACGCTCGGCAGCGTCGCTGCGATTCTCGTCATCGACCGGACGAAGTATCGAGCGGTCGGTCAGGAGATCAACGCCAACCACGTGCGCGCCGTGGCGGATGGCTTCGTGATCGGAACAGCCCGCCCGCTGCATCTCGGCAAACGTAGTCAAGTCTGGGACATCCGCATCGTCAACGAGCAGGACAAACTCGTGTGCGTCTCGAGGATAACGATGGCGGTGCTGGAAAAGTGATGAGGCTATACTGCCGGCATGCACATCACACGGCACTCCCTTCGATGGATCGCGCTGCTTGCGCTCATGACATCCGGCTGCGGACAAACCGGCGCGCTCTATTTGCCTGATCGCGCGCCCGAAAAGGTTGCTGCCCAGGCACAGAGCGACTCGGAATCCGCCGAAAGCGAGAAAGAGGAGCGGCAGGATCGGCGCGGCACGCATGAGGCCCCCGCGAGCGATACTGAGGCGCCGGCGACGCCGCCCGATCCGTCTGGTGCGACAGAAACGCCGCAGTCAGGTCCAGGCGATCGATGAGCGCGCGTCGCAAGCTCGTCCTCGTCGACGGCTCTTCTTATTTGTATCGCGCATTTCACGCGCTGCCTCCGCTGTCGAACTCGCGCGGCGAGCCGACCGGCGCCGTGCTCGGCGTGCTCAACATGCTGCAGAAGCTGTGCAAGGAAGAATCGCCTCAGCTCATCGCGGTCGTGTTCGATGCGCCGGGCCGCACGTTCCGCGATGCGCTCTTCGAATCGTACAAGGCGCAGCGCTCGCCGATGCCCGATGACCTCCGCGCGCAGCTTCAGCCGCTCCTCGACTGCGTCGATGCGATGGGATTGCCGTTGCTTCGCATCGAAGGCGTCGAGGCGGACGATGTGATCGGGACGCTCGCGACGCGAGCCGCCGCGGATGACGTGGACGTATTGATCTCGACAGGCGACAAGGACATGGCGCAGCTCGTCGGCGAGCGCATCACGCTCGTCAACACGATGACGGGATCGCGCCTCGATCGCGATGGAGTCAAGAATAAATTCGACGTCTGGCCGGAGCAGATCGTCGACTATCTCGCGCTCGTCGGCGATACGTCGGACAACATTCCCGGCGTTGCGAAGGTCGGCCCGAAGACGGCGGCGAAATGGCTCAACGAATACGGCACGCTCGACAACCTCGTGGCGAACGCGGACAAGATCGCAGGTAAGGTCGGCGAAAGCTTGCGCTCGAGCCTCAAGGATCTCGAGCTGTCGCGCAAGCTCGCGACGCTCGATTGCAATGTCGCGCTCGAGCAGAGCTATGACACGCTCCTGCAACGCGAGCCCGACCGTGAACGCCTGCGCGAGTTGTACACGCGGTTGGAGCTGCGCTCTCACTTGCGCCAGCTCGGCGAAGGCTCGGCGCCGGCCGAAGCGAACGCCCCGTCGATGGCACCCGCCACAGCACCGGCTCCGCCCATCGACTACGAAACGATAACGACACTCGACTCGCTCACGAGCTTGATCGAGCGTCTTGAGCGGGCGGAGGCCGTCGCGCTCCATGTAAAAGCAAGCTCGAGCGACTACATGCAGGCCGATCTCATCGGCTTGTCTTTTTCCATCGAACCCGGAATCGCGGCCTATCTGCCGCTCGCGCACGACTACGCGGGCGTGCCGACGCAGCTGTCCTCGTCAGAAGCGCTCGCAGCGCTCCGTCCACTGCTTGAGAGCGAGCAGCCGGCGAAGATCGGTCATCACCTCAAGTTCGCCGCACACGTCCTTAAGCGCGCCGGGATCGAGCTCAAGGGAATGCGCTTCGATGCGATGCTCGAATCCTACGTGTGGAACAGCACGGCGACCCGCCATGAGATCGACGCGCTCGCGCGAAAGTATCTCGGGCGGGAGACGACGAACTATGCGGAGATCGTCGGTCGCGGCGCGAAACAGATCGGATTCAGCCAAGTCGCCCTCGACATCGCGACTCGATGCGCGGCGGAAGAAGCGGACGTCTCGCTGCAACTGCACCGGGTACTGTGGCCGCAGATCGAAGCGGCAGGGAAGCTTGCGAGCGTGTACAGCGACATCGAACAGCCTCTCGCACCGGTGCTCATGCGGATGGAGCAGCGCGGCGTGCTCATCGATGGCGAAGTGCTGCGTCAGCAGAGCAGCGAGCTGGCGACCCGGATGCGAGAGCTGGAAGCTGCGGCACACGAAGCCGCCGGCCGGCCGTTCTCGCTCGAGTCGCCCAAACAACTGCAGGAAGTCTTGTTCGGCAAGCTCGGTTTGCCGGTCCTGCGAAAGACGCCCACGGGGCAACCTTCGACCGCGGAAGACGTGCTCGAGGAGCTCGCGGAATCGTACGAGCTGCCGCGCACGATCATGGAGTATCGAGCTTGCTCGAAGCTCAAATCGACGTACACGGATAAGCTGCCGCTGCAGATCAACGCCCGCACCGGGCGTGTCCATACGACCTATCAACAAGCGATTGCGGCCACGGGCCGTCTCTCATCCGCCGACCCGAATCTACAAAACATTCCCATCCGCACTGCCGAGGGGCGTCGCATCAGGCAAGCATTCGTCGCACCAGCCGGCTGGGTGATCGTGGCGGCCGATTACTCGCAAATTGAGCTTCGCATCATGGCGCACTTGTCGGGCGATGCCGGTCTGCTCAATGCGTTCAGCGAAGATCGCGACATTCACCAGGCGACTGCGGCCGAAGTGTTCGGCACACCGCTCGACCAAGTGACCGCCGATCAGCGCCGCTCCGCGAAGGCGATCAACTTCGGCCTCATCTACGGCATGTCCGCGTTCGGCCTCGCAAGCCGCCTCGGCATCTCTCGCAGCGAGGCGCAGCACTACGTCGATTTATATTTCCAACGCTATCCCGGCGTGCGGCGCTACATGGAGGAGACGCGCCAACAAGCGCGCGATCGCGGCTTCGTCGAAACGGTATTCGGGCGCCGCTTGTATCTGAACGAGATTCATTCGAGGAACAACAATCTGCGCCAGGGTGCCGAGCGTGCCGCAATCAATGCACCGATGCAGGGAACGGCTGCGGACATCATCAAGCGCGCGATGATCGAGGTCGATCGTTGGCTGATGGACTCGAGCATCGAAGCACATTTGATCATGCAGGTGCACGACGAGCTCGTCTTTGAAGTAAAGCGCGAGCACGCGGACACGCTCGTCCCACGCGTGCGCGAGATCATGAGCAGTGCGGCTACGCTCCGCACTCCGCTCAAAGTGGATGCAGGCGTGGGGGAGAACTGGGAAGGCGCACACTAGGGCGCTTCGCTGCGCGGCTTCAGACAACAGGCTTCAGGCTACAGCCAGAGCAACGCGAGACTTCCGACCATCATTCGTCGTCTCCGAGCGACGAAATGCGTGCTGCGGCCTATCGCCTGTAGGCTGCAGCCTCCGCCGCGTGCGGTTCATGCAACCTTCAGCTTGCGCGTGCATTCTTGCAACGGTTCTTGGAAGTTTAGACAGGGAGACGATATGCAAAAGTCGGTTTGGCTGAGCTTATTGCTGCTGGGATGTGGGTCGACCGCGATGGCAGCAGACAACGGTATCTACGTCGGCGGCAGTGTTGGACAAGCCAATGTCGAGATCCAAGAAGGGGTCGTCGATATCGACGGCGATGACACGGGATTCAAGGTCATCGCAGGTATTCGCCCGCTCGATTGGTTGGCGGTCGAAGCGAACTACGTGAATTTCGGTGAGCCGAAAGACGACGGCGTCGAAATCGATGCGGACGGCATCTCTGCGTTCGCCGTCGGCTTTCTCGCCGTCGGTCCGGTGGACCTGTTCGCCAAGGGTGGGCTCGTAAGTTGGGACAGCACCGTCGGCGTCGAGGGTTTCAGGCGCAGCGATGACGGAACGGACTTTGCGTACGGCGTCGGCGCCCAATTTCGCGTTTGGAGCCTGAGCTTGCGAGCCGAGTACGAAGTGTTCGACGTGGACGACGTCGATGACCTCAACATGCTTTCGGTAGGCTTTACCTTCACCTTCCTCTAAGCGCGACGGAAGGCGCTCGTTCAGCGGGCGCCTTCCTTGAGCCACGCGCGAGATTCTCTTTGTGGCGTTGTGCATGGCGCTACCGGCACTCTGATTACCCAAGAAGTCGGGTCGCACCAGTTGCGTCCGACGCAACTTTTCCGTTGTACATTAGCCACGAAAGCGCGGATCAGGCGCCTGTCGCCGTGGTTCGCACACGACCACCTGCCACGCCCGACGTCGCCCATAAGCGACTGAAATCATGAAAATTTCTTCACATTCCTCGCCCCATGGAGCCGCGGAACTTTCGGAAGCGTGAGGCGTCTGAACTATCGAGCGTCGGCCAGGACGCTCCCGTCCGCTGACCTCCCTGAGTGGACGGTAACCCGGTCCATCCCCATGCCGGGTAATACTGCCCCGGTGGCCCACGCGGCCATCGGGGTTCTTTTTTGAAGGGCTAGCCTGACCGCGACCGCAGCTGCGACCGAAGCATCTCGAGCACGCGTCCCCGTGCCTCATCGACGCCGGCCTTCGTCACCGCGGAGAACAACTGGGCCGTGTCGGTCTCCGGTAGGGCCGCGGCCACCCGTCGGTACGTCGTCATGGCTTCACCGCGTTTCAGCTTGTCCGCCTTCGTCAAGAGCACGTGCACGGGCAGCCCGTTCGAGTGCGCCCATTCCAACATCTGGACGTCGAAGTCCGTCATTGGTCGACGCGCGTCCATGACGACGACGAGCCCCGCGAGCGATCCGCGCGCTTCGACGTAGCGCGTCAGAAGCTCCCGCCAGTGCCGCTTCATCTCTTCCGGCACTTTCGCGTATCCGTAGCCGGGCAGGTCGGCAAGCCGCCGGTCCCCGTCCAAGCCGAAGAAGTTGATGAGCTGCGTGCGCCCAGGTGTCTTGCTCGTGCGTGCAAGATCCTTGCGACCGGTGATCGCGTTGAGCGCGCTCGACTTCCCGGCGTTCGAGCGGCCGGCGAACGCCACCTCCACGCCGATATCAGCGGGGAACTGATGGGGCTGCCAGGCGCTCGTGAGGAACTGTGCTTGCGGAAACTGGGCCATTGGGGGCTGCAACCGTCGAAAAAGCGGGCCCTAGTGTACAATTCGGCGCCTTTTGTGCTGCGAGAAGGCGCGGCCCGCGGAATTACCTTGGAGTGTGACACCGATGAAGCTTCAGTCGATCGTCTTGATTACGCTGCTGTGCTCTGCAGGGGCGAACGCCGCGGCACCCGAGACAACGGGTTCCGCGGAAGAAGGCCAAGCGAAATCGACGACGTGCGTGGCCTGTCACGGCGCGGACGGCAACAGCTCAAACCCGGAATGGCCGACGATCGCCGGACAACACGCCGAGTACATCCTGAAGCAGCTCAAGGCGTTCAAAGCAGGTGAGCGTCAAAATCCGTTGATGTCTCCGATCGCGGCGATGCTGTCGGAGGAAGACATGGCCGATCTCGCGGCGTACTTCTCCACACAGACGCGCACGGGACTCGAAGCCGATCCCGCGCAAGTGGAGCTTGGACGCCGTCTCTACCGGGGTGGTGACCTCGACACGAACCTCGCTGCGTGCTCCGGCTGTCACGGTCCGCGCGGACTCGGTAATCCGGCCGCGGCTTTCCCCGCGATCCAGGGTCAACACGCGACCTACATCGCAGCTCAATTGCGCGCCTTCCGCGCGGGAACGCGCCAGACGGACCCGAACGGCATGATGCGCGACGTCGCACACACGATGTCGGATGAACAGATCGACGCGGTCGCCGCCTACGTGCAGGGATTGCGCTGATACCATCCGCGAATTGATTGCCGGCCATCGGCTTTCCAGAATCCCGCCCTTGCGGCGGGACCTGGCAAGGGTCTATCCCACCCTGACTTCGAGCGAGCGAGAACGCGCCCATGAAGAAGTTTGCTGCCTCTCTGCTATCGGCCCTGATGCTCACCGCGCTCGTCGCATGCGGCGCTAAGGAAGATGCCCAAGCGCCCGCGCAAGACATGCCGACCGAGAACGTCGAAACGCCGCCCATCGCGACCGAACAAGGCGCTGCGAACGAAACGAGCGCGACGCAAGAGACCGCGGCAGAGACCCCGAGCGAGACGATCAGCGAAACGGAGGATGAGCCGGCACCGCAAAGCGGAGCGCCCTCGACGCACCCTTCGATGCGCCTTGGCGTACCGCCCTCTCGCCCTCCAACTTCGGCGCGGTTCCGGGAAGGCACGCACTACCAGAAGATCGTTCCGGCGCAACCGACCAGCGCCGCTCCCGGCAAGGTCGAAGTCGCGGAAGTGTTTTGGTACGGCTGCGGCCATTGCTTCGCGCTCGACCCCGCGGTCGAGGCGTGGCGCAAGAAAGCACCGGCGTACGTGGAGTTCATACGCATTCCTGCGATGTGGAACGACACGCTGCGAATTCATGCGCGCCTCTTCTACACGGCTGAAGTGCTCGGCAAGCTCGATGAGCTGCACTCGCTCATCTTTCGAGAGATTCACGTAAACGGTAATCACCTCAACACCGTGGACAAGATCGCCGAGTTCTTCCAGCAGCATGGCGTGAGCGCGGAAGAGTTTCGAAAAACCTTCTCCTCGTTCGCCGTCGAGTCGAAGCTGCAGCGCGCGGATTTTCTCAATCGGCGCTATCGAGTCAATTCGGTGCCGATGATCATCGTCAACGGCAAGTATTCCACCGATGTTTCGAGCGCGGGTGGCGAGGCGGATATGTTTGCGCTCGTGAACGAGCTGGCAGCGCACGAGCACGGCGGGTAATGCGGCACCAAGCCCGCACAAGCTGACACGACGATGCTGAATGTCTTCGTGCCGCGACCTCATGGCCTCGTGCGCGCGGAGCTGGCCGAGCCCGTGGAAATCCCGAGCGATTCGCTCTGGATCGATCTTTTGGAGCCGACACCGGAAGAGGAAAAGCTCGTCGAGCAGACGCTCAACGTCGACATTCCCACGCGGGAAGAGATGAAGGAGATCGAGGCCTCGAACCGCTTGTACGAGGACAACGGTGCCCTCTATATGACGGCCACGATCGCAGCGCAGCTCGACACCGATCGCCCCGTCAGCACCGCGATGACATTCATCCTCGCGGACGGCCGGCTCGTTACGAATCGCTATCTTCACACAAAGCCGTTTCAACAGTTCGCGGCCTACGCGCAGAAACATCCCGCCTCGTGCCAGAATGCACTCGCTGTCCTCGCGGGCATCATCGAAGCGCTGACCGCACGCATCGCGGACATTCTCGAGCGCGTCGGCGGCGATCTCGACAATGTCTCCGGGAACATCTTCGCGCGGCACGGCAACGGCACGCCGACGAGCCGCGATCTGAGATCCCTCATCGAACGCATCGGATTCAACGGCGAGCTCAACTCCAAAGCGCGCGAGAGCCTGGTCAGCTTGGGCAGGCTCCTCATGTTCGCGCAGCAGTCCGGCAACGTCGAAATGCGGGGCGAGCAGCGCGACCGGTTCCGCTCGATCAGCCGCGACGTCGTGTCATTGTCGGATCACGCGAGCTTTCTGGGCTCCAAGGTTTCGTTCCTGCTCGAGGCGACGCTCGGCCTCATCAACGTCGAGCAGAACAACATCATCAAGATCTTCTCGGTCGCGGCCGTCTTGTTCCTGCCCCCGACGCTGATCGCGAGCATCTACGGCATGAACTTCGACCTGCTCCCGCATCTGCCCGGCCGCTACAGCGATTTCGTATTCTCGATCGCGCTCATGATCGGCTCCATGGCCGTCACGTTCGCGCTGTTCAAACGAAAACGCTGGCTGTGAAGCCGGTGATCGGCGGACGGTGGACGGCGGACGGTGAAAACCGATTCCGAGATCGTATAAACAAAGCAACTGGCGTATCGTGCACCCTGCAGCGCGATCGAGCGCGCGCTATCCTTACCGCTCACCGTCCGCCGTCCGCCGTCCGCTAGTCACCTCACATGGCACACACGATCATAAGCATGGCTCTCTTCTGCGATTTCGAGAACATCGCGCTCGGCGTGCGCGATGCGAAATACGCAAAGTTCGATATCGACCGCGTGCTCGAGCGTTTGCTGCTCAAAGGCAGCATCGTCGTGAAGAAGGCGTACTGCGACTGGGAGCGCTACAAGGAGTTCAAGGCGCCGATGCACGAGGCGTCGTTCGAGCTCATCGAGATTCCGCACGTACGCATGTCGGGAAAGAACTCGGCGGACATCCGCCTCGTCGTGGACGCTCTCGATCTGTGCTACACGAAATCGCACGTGGACACGTTCGTGATCATCAGCGGAGACTCCGATTTCTCGCCGCTCGTAAGCAAACTACGAGAGAACAACAAGACGGTCATCGGCGTGGGGGTGAAGAGCTCGACGTCGGACCTTCTGATCGCGAACTGCGACGAGTTCATCTACTACGATGATCTCGTGCGCGAGAGCGAGAAGAAGAAGCAGCGCACGCGGCGCCGGCACACGAAGCATCCGAGCGCCGCCAAGGAGCCCGCAAAGGCAGACAAGGCGGAGAAAACCGAAGAAGAGCGGAAGCAAGAGGTGTTCGATCTCGTGCTCGATACGATCGACGCTTTGGCGGAGGAGCGCGACCAGGACGACAAGATCTGGGGATCGATGGTCAAGCAGACACTGAAACGCCGCAACCCGGGCTTCAACGAAAGCTACTATGGCTTTCGCACGTTCAGCGATCTGTTGGAAGAAGCGCAAGAACGCAAGCTGCTCGCGCTCGAGCCGGACCAGAAATCGGGCGGCTACATCATCAAGAAAGTCACGGGCTGATGTGTCGTCCGGCGCCTGCGAGTAAGAAGATCTCTCGCAAAGCACGCCAGGCTCGCCAAGGTAAGAAACTAGAAGAATGCTCTGGATCGTTCTCGTCTCTGCGAGATAATCTTTTTAGTCTTACCTTGGCGAGCTTTGCGTGCTTGGCGAGAATTTTCTTCTCTTTCTGCGCCTAAGTTGGATCCTCGCTTCCGCACACTGCTGTCCGGGGAAAATCCCGCGCAAGAGGCGCTGAAGCTGTGAATCG
>JBDZVE010000197.1:0-3497 GCA_040255535.1 Lysobacterales bacterium
CGTTTCCGCCTCACCGAGGAATGCCGCCACATTGACGGTTCCCGTACGCAATGCTTCGTAGGGCGTGAGCCCCGCTGCTACGAGCAGCTCGAGCTCTTGATGAGCGGAGTAGCCGGGGACCGCGGCCCCGAACGAGTCGGTGGATAGAAGGAGCGGAACACCCGCCTTGTGCAGCTCGAGAAGGAGCGTGCTCAGCAGTTCGAGGTTCTGAGCGAAATGTTTGTCTACCGGGACACCGGGACCAAGATGCTTTCCGAGTACAACAGCAACATCTCTTCGGTATTCGTTCGTCTCCGAGGTCAAGTACTCGTTCCGCCGGCTTCGGGTAAGTACGAGACGCGCGGATCCTCATGCAGCGCTTCGAAAAGATCGTCCGCTAGATAGACCTGAATGTACTTGTAGATGATGAGCGAGGGTGCGACATAGATGCCTGACTGCGCGACGTCCTGAACGATCGCTGCCCGATAGTCGGGCTCAGCCAGCTTCTTAAGGTTCGACGAATACGCACGTAGAAAATTCTCGAGCAAGCCCGCTGCGGCGCGGCCGAACTCCGGGCCGCGCGACATATACAGGAACTCTTCCATATGCTCGAGCGAGTCCATGCGCAGCGATTCCGAGAGCGGCATCAGGTGCTGCCCGTGACCCCTGACCCCTGTCCCCTCGCCACAGGTGGATGTCCAACCAGGGTCCCTGCGCGCCCGCGTTCGCTGGAGTGGAATCAGCCAGCAGATCCAACCCTAACTGGCGACCCCGAGCACGTAAGTACCTAGCTTTTCAGCGAGAGCTCGGCGCGTGTCCCAGTATGCGTAGTACCTAAGAACCCAAGTTATCTGAGCGTTCATCCAGCATTCGGTGCGTGTCCCAATCTACGCAGAGTCTTATCGCAGAATCGCTGCTTTGAAGTACTATTCGCACGTTTCTCGACACTGGACCAGCTTCATGACTTGCATCCCCGAACCCGCCTGGGGCAGCACCGTCGACAGCGACGACGTCGCGTTCGATGGTGTGGCCACGCACGTAACCACGAATAACAACAAGCAGAGCGGCAGGAACGGCGGCACCCGTCGTGGGGCTCAATGAGCAACCGTCCAGTTCTAATCGCGGGCGCCGGGATCGGCGGCCTCAGCACTGCACTCACGCTGCACCAGATCGGCGTGCCGTGCCACATATTTGAAAGTGTCGCCGAGATCAAAGCGCTGGGAGTCGGCATCAACCTGCAACCCAATGCCGTGCGCGAGCTCTACGAGTTGGGCCTTGGCCAGGACTCGCTCGCGACAATCGGTATCGAGACTCTGGAATGGGCACTGGTCGGACTCAACGGCCACGATGTCTACACCGAGCCGCGCGGCTTGCGTGCCGGCTACAACTGGCCGCAGTACTCCGTGCATCGGGGCAAACTCCAGATGCTGCTGTATCGCACGGTGCTGGAACGGCTCGGACCTCAAGCGATCAGCACTGGCGTGAGAGTCACCGGTTATCGCAATCATGCTGATGGCAGAGGCGTCACGGCCTTGTTGCAGAATCGCGCGGGGGCTCGCTCGGAAGTGGCAGGAAGCTTACTTGTCGCCGCCGACGGCCTACATTCGGCTGTGCGCCAGCAAATGCATCCCGCGCAGCCGCCGATTCAGTGGGGCGGCGCGATCATGTGGCGCGGCGTCAGCCGTGGTAAACCGATTCGTACCGGCGCCTCGTTCGTGGGGCTGGGCACGCATCGTCACCGCATGGTGTTCTACCCGATTTCGGCACCGGATCCGAACACTGGACTCGCCGATATCAACTGGATCGCGGAAATCACCGTCGACAATAAAGACGGCTGGCCCGAAGGCGACTGGAACAAGCGGGTGAAGCACGAGGATTTCATCCATCACTTCACGCAGTGGAATTACGACTGGCTCGACGTTCCCGCCATGATTCGCGGCGCGCGCGAAGTGTTCGAGTATCCGATGGTCGATCGTGAACCCGTGGACACCTGGCGCGATGGCAATGTCGTGCTGCTCGGCGACGCCGCGCACGTGATGTATCCGACCGGATCCAACGGCGCGAGCCAGGCGATCGTTGACGCACGCGTGCTCGGCGCCGCGATGCTCGAGCATGGTGTCAATGCCGCGGCACTCGCGGCTTACGACGAGGAGCTGTGCCCGGAGATATCGCCATTGATCCTGCGCAATCGCGGCGCGGGTCCTTTCGGCCTCCTCAATCTGCTCGACGAGCGTTGCGGCGGCGTGTTCGACAATATCGACGACGTCATCCCGAAGGCCGAGCGCGACGAATTCATGCACCGCTACAAGGTGGCTGCAGGCTTCGCGGCGGAGAAGCTCAATACCGCTCCGTCGCTCATCCCCGCCGGCGCGCAAGTACGCCGACCTGTCCCGAGCGAAGTGGCATGCTGAGACATTTCGTGTTCATCAAGTACCGGCAGGGCACGAGCGATGCGCATATCGACGAGTTCCTCCGGAGGACGCGCGCCTTGCCCGAGAGTATTCCCACGCTGCGCGATCTCGAGGCCGGCCGCGACGTGCTACACACTGCGCGCAGTTGGGACGTGCTGCTCGCGATGCGTTTCAATTCGCTCGAAGAACTGCGCGAATACCAGGTTCATCCGGCGCATCAGGCCTTGATGGCCTTCAATAATCCGCAGGTCGCCGAAGTGGGCTCGGTGGATTTTTACGAGAACTGACGGGAGAGGCGCCTGGCTGCTGCCAGCAGCAGGATGCGCGAATACAGCTTGTGGAAGCCCAGCAGTAACGTGAACTGCCAGCCCAAGCCGCCACGCCGTCGCGGAACGATAGCCGAGCCGAAGAATAGCGTCGTGCACTGACCTGAAGGTGCCACCATGAGCCATGACCGAGTGCGGCCAGCGGCCAGAACGGCTTGATCTGCCTGCCGAGCCTCCACCTGCCAGGCAGAGAAGCGCATTACCTCACCTCGGGCAAGCGACTGCGCCTCTTCATCGGATGAGGGGAACCGCAGGATCGAGGCAAGCAGCCAGCGCTCGAGTTTGAAGATGCCGGTTGTGTAGAAGGCTGCCATAAAGTCGCCGAGCGAGGCTGGGCGATCGAGGCGCACCGAGTAACAGTCGGTGTAGGCGCCGGAACTCGAGTAAAACGCAAGAAGAGCGCCGGGTGGCAATGGGGCAGATCGGACACGGAGCATGACGCTGTCTAACGTTTACCAAAGCCTCCGGGAACAGATTTATTTCTCCGCTTCCTCGACGCGGCCGAGGCCCACGGCGAAATGCAAGCTGACGGAGCAGATAGATCCGTCCTCTTTGTGCTGTCTGGCGGGACGCGAAGCTTACTCAACGCCAGGCGGCGCCTTTTGCAACAATGTAGTGATCTACGACGTAGCGCCAGGGAATCACTAAAGGAGTCAATACAACCCCCATCATGCAAGCAAACGCTACTCCCGCCGCATATTCATCCATGCCATCGCTCATGTACATAGGAAGAGCAAAGACTACTAGCCAAAACGCCTTCCAAAGTACTAAAAAAATAAGG
>JBDZVE010000072.1:0-6377 GCA_040255535.1 Lysobacterales bacterium
AAGGTGCCGTTGGTGCAGCAACTTCTGGACAACCCATTCTTGCTTCTGTTCATCGGCGTGTTGGTGCCGATGGTCGTGTACACGCTCTGGGGCGTCATCGACATCTTGACGATCCCCCTTGCGAAGTAGCGGCCGACGCGACTCGCCCGATTGGCTACCCGACACTCATATGCCGCACGTCCCGAGAGGTTATTAGTTCATGAGCGCAATACTGCCGCCGGCAGAACGGCTTTGGTGGAAGCATCCGCTCGACCGCGTCGAAGGCACGTGGATCGCGATCGCATTCCTCTGGTGCATGATCATGTTCTTCATGATGGTGTACTGGCACGCGTACGGCCGCCAGAACCTTTCGACCGAAACCTACAAGACGACGCCGGAGAAGTTCATGGCCAGCGCGCAAGCGATGGCCGATGAGTACACGGTGCGCACCGAAACGGACATGGCGATCCCGGTCGTGGCACCGCCGCCGGGCAGCGACGTGTATCTGATCGCGCGCCTGTGGAGCTTCTGGCCGATCCTCGAGCTCGAGAAGGACAAGAGCTATCGGCTGCACTTGACGTCCATGGATTACAACCACGGCTTCTCGCTCCAACCGAGCAACATCAACATTCAAATCGTGCCCGGATACGAGCATGTCGTCACGGTGACGCCGAATCAGAGCGGGACGTTCTCGGTCGTATGCAATGAATACTGCGGGTTCGGCCATCACACCATGGTCGGCCGCATCTACGTTCGCTAGAGGTAGACCACGATGGCTCACGCTACGACATACCGTATCTGTCCGCGCTCCGGACTGCAGTTCGAGAAGCATGCGGAAAGGCTGATGATCGCCAATGCCGTCACTGCGGTCGTGTTCCTTCTGCTCGGCGGCATCCTCGCGGTCGGCATCGTGCTCACGCGCTGGCCGGCAGTGCATTGGCTGGAGGCACACCGCTTCTATCAGGTGTTGACCGCGCATGGCATCGACATGCTGGTCTTCTGGATCATCTTCTTCGAGATCGCTCTGCTCTACTTCTGCGGATCGACGCTGCTGCGCTCCCGGATCGCAACCCCGCGAATCGCCTGGCTCGCATTTGCGCTCATGGTGATCGGCGCGATCACGAACAATGTTGCCGTCTATCGCGGCGCCTCGAGCGTCATGATGACCTCATACGTTCCGATGATGGCGGCGCCTTCGTTCTATCTCGGTCTGATCCTGTTCGCTGTCGGAGCGCTGATCGGGTGCTTCGTCTTTCTCGGCACGCTGGTCGTGGCGAAACGCGACAAGACTTACGAAGGATCGGTGCCGCTCGTCACCTTTGGCGCCATAACGGCCTGCATCATCGCGGTATTCACGATCACCTCGGGAGCGATCATCCTGATCCCGACCTATCTCAAGTCCATCGGCTTGATCGAAAGCGTCGATCCGCTCATCTATCGCACGATCTGGTGGGCGTTCGGGCATTCTTCGCAGCAGGTCAATGTCGCCGCGCATATCTCGGTGTGGTATCTCGTCGCGGCGATCGCATTCGGCGCGCGGCCGATGTCGGAGCGCGTCAGCCGCGGCGCATTCCTGCTCTACATCTTCTTTCTGCAGCTCGCGAGCGCGCATCACTTGCTCTCGGATCCCGGCATGAGCACGGAATGGAAAGTGGTCAACACGAGCTACTTCATGTACTTCGCCGTGCTCGCGTCGATGATTCACGGCCTCACGATTCCGGGTGCCATGGAAGTCGCACAGCGACAGAAGGGCTACACGCGAGGACTGTTCGAGTGGCTGCGCAAAGCGCCTTGGGGCAATCCTGTGTTTTCCGGCGTGTTCATCTCGATCGTCGGCTTCGGGTTCTTGGGCGGCATCTCCGGCGTGATGATGGGTACCGAGCAGCTCAACATGATCATTCACAACACGATCTACGTGCCCGGACACTTTCACGCGACGGTCGTGATCGGCACGACGCTCACGTTCATGGCGCTCACGTACTACCTGATTCCCGTGCTGTTCAAGCGCGAGATGATCGCGCCGAACCTCGCGAAGTGGCAGCCGTACCTGTTCGGCTTCTCGATGTACTTCTTCTGCCTCGTCATGATGGGCGCGGGCACGCTCGGCGTCTCGCGGCGTCACTGGGATATGGCCTTCAGCGGTGCGGCCATGGCGTACGAGTGGCCGGGCGCAGCGTATCTCCTGATGGGCCTCGTTGGGCTCGGCGGCGTTGCCGCCATTTGCGGCGGCGCGCTCTACATCTATATCACCGTCGGCTCGTTGTTGTGGGGCAAGCGGCTCGATGTCGGCGCGAAGAGCAGCCGCGTCACGCCGATCCCGCCCACCACACCCGCGGCCGTCGTACAGAGCTACGGATCGCTCGGCTTCGCGGCGCCGGGCACGTTCACGCTCGCAATGGTGTTCCTCGTCGCCTTCGTTCTCTACTACTTCATCAACTGGAAATATCTATCGACGTTGTGGGGTCTGAGCTGAGCGGCGCGAAGCGAATGGCCCGACGGATGGCTGTAAACCACTGAGCCGATCGACGTGCGCGTTGCGTTCGCCTCGCGTCCGCCGCATCGGCCGGGAGGCTGCAATGAGCACAGAGCCGCAAATCATAGACTTGCCCAACGCGCGCAGCGCCGTTCAGCGCCTGCGCCTCGTGCTCGGCCTTCTCAAGCTGCGCATCGGCGTGCTGATCATGCTCACGGCTGTCCTGGGGCTGATCGTTACGCCGGGCGCGACGCTCACCGCGGTTCAAGTGCTGGCACTCGCGGCAAGCGTGTTGATCGCATCCGGGAGTGCCGGCGCGTTCAACCAGTACTTCGAGTACCAGAGCGATCGTGTCATGGCGCGGACGCGGTCCCGCGCATTCGCGACCGGCACGCTTCGACGCACGCCGGTTTGGCTCATTCCGATCGGCGCTCTGCTCCTCGTCGCGGTGACGCTTGCCGCTTACGTGCTCACTGCCGCCGCCGCAATCTACGTGTTTCTCGGCGCCTTCTTCTACGCAGTCGTCTACACGGTGTGGCTCAAACGGCGCACGGCCTGGAACATCGTCATCGGCGGACTCGCCGGCAGCTTTGCCGTGCTGGCCGGTGCCGCCGCCGCCGATCCAACGCCGGGCATCCTCCCATGGCTGTTCGCGCTCGTGCTGTTTCTCTGGACGCCGCCGCACTTTTGGAGCCTTGCGATTGCCTACGAGGCGGACTACGCAGCGGCACACGTGCCCATGCTGCCGGTCGTCGTAGGAGCGAAGCGCGCCGCGCGGATCGTTTTCGGCAGCACGGTGCTGCTCGGCGCCGTGTCGGTTCTTCCCGCGTTCTTTGGACTCGGCCCGCTCTACTTCGTCGGCGCGCTCGCGGCCAGCCTGCACTTCATTCAGAAAGCGTGGCGGCTCGCACGCGAGGCGAACCGCGCGAACGCGATGCGCGCGTTTCATGCATCGATCGCTCACTTGAGCATTCTGTTGGTCTTCGCGAGCGTCGATGTGCTGCTGTTTCGGTGAGGAAAGGTGAAGCTCCTTCTCTTTACGTCGATTCTATCGAGTCTCTCGGCCATCGCGTCGTCGGCGGCCGCCGGTGCCGAAACACTCGACCAACGCGCCGCATTGGATGTCAGCCAGTCCGTCGTCGGCCACATACCTGGCGATTACACGTTCCTCGACAGCGAAGGACGGACCGTGCGGCTGTCGAGCTACCGCGGCAAGCCGTTGCTCGTCAGCTTTGTCTACACCGGCTGCTTCCACGTGTGTCCGACGAGCACGCTCGCGCTGCACCGAGCCGTGAAGTCGATGCGCGATCAGTTCGGCCCCGATCGCTTCAACATCGTCAGCATCGGCTTCAATCAGCCGGCCGATTCGCCGGACGCGCTCAAAGCATTTGCACTTCAACAACGCATCGATGAGAAGAACTGGTTCTTCTTGAGCCCGCGAGCGCAAGACGTCGCGACATTGGCGCGTGAGTTCGGCTTCAGCTACGTCGCGACACCCGCTGGGTTCGATCACACGCTGCAAGTCACGATGCTCGACGCGGATGGACGGATTCGGCGTCATATCTACGGCGATCAGTACGCCGCCGCGGCGCTCGGCGAGCCGCTCAGGCGCTTGATCCTGGGCTCCCCGCTGGATGCTGCCGCGCCTTGGACCAGTCTGCTCGATCGCGTGCGCATCCTCTGCTCCGTCTACGACCCCAAGTCGGGCCGCTATCGCGCCGACTACACACTGCCGCTCGTGATTGCGGGCGGAGTGACCTTCCTGATCGCGATGTTCTGGTTTGCCCTGACGGAATGGCGCAACCACCGACGAGCAGCGGGATCGAGCCCGTCACGAGCCTGAGCCGTGAAAGGACGTGCGATGACGTTCAGCGCAAGTGCATGGGCGGCACGAGTTCTTGCCTATGGCGCCTTCGCCGCATCGATCGGCGTGTTCTCGCAGTGGCCGACGTACTCCCATCTTGCGCCGGATCGTGCGCTCATCAAGCTGAGTCTCGTTCATCACGGCCAGCGCTTGCACGAGTGCCGCCCACTTTCGCCGGAAGAGCTTGCGAAGCTTCCTCCCACGATGCGCATGCCGACCGATTGCCCGCGCGAGCGAGCGCCTCTGACGGTCGAGGTCGAGATCGACGGTGCGCGTGTCTTGCGCAAGACCGCGGAACCCACAGGGCTGTCGCGCGACGGCGCCGCATCCATCTACGAACGCCTCGAGATCGGGGCCGGCACGCACGAGATCGCGGTGCGCTTCACCGACAGCCCGCGCGAGCACGGCTTCGACTACGAGCGGATCGAAACCGTCGCATTGAGCCCCGCTCAGATTCTCGTAATCGACTTCGACGCCGAACGCGGTGGAATCCTATTGCAATGAACAGCACGACCGAAACCACGTTTACGGCGCCTTTGCTCGGATCTACCGCCGCAAGGCCTTCAGACTACGTGCTCACAGTCCCGCAGGGCGCGCGGCGGCGCCTCGCACGAAGCTGGCTATGGATGGGCCTCGCCTCGCTGATGGGCTCCGGCTTGTTCGCCCTTCTGCTCGTCGTATCGCGCACCCCGATGCTCAACGAGTGGCTCCCGGTCGCGGACCTCTTTCGCGTTGCCCTCGTCGTGCACGTCGATCTGTCGGTGCTCGTGTGGTTCGTCGCGCTCGCGGGAGTGCTCTGGAGCTTGAATGCCTCGGAACGCGGGCTCAAGTGGGCCTGGTGCGCACTCGCCTTGTGCGGCATCGGCACCGTGCTCATGTCGCTCGCACCGTTCGCCGGCGCGAGCCAGGCAATCATGGCGAACTACATCCCCGTACTCGACAGCCCTGTTTTTCTTGCCGGGCTGCTCGTGTTCGGCGCCGGCGTAACCGCGCTCGTGCTGAGAACGCTGCTCGCCGCACCGAAGATCGGCGTCCGCTTCGATGAGGCCGGCGCATTGCGGTTCGGGTTGAATGCGAGCGTCGTCGCAACGGCAGTCGCGCTGCTCGCCTTCGGCTGGTCGCTCGCGGTCATGCCGGCAGGACTCGAAGGCAAGGCGTACTACGAAGTGCTGTTCTGGGGCGGCGGCCACGCGCTGCAGTTCACCTGGACGTTACTGATGCTGGTGTCCTGGCTTTGGCTCGCAAGCGCTTCCGGCGGACGCATTCCGCTCAGCCCCCGCATTACGTTGATGCTGTTCGCGCTTGCGCTCGCGAGCGTATTCGTGACGCCGTACGCCTATCTCGCGCACGACATTGCGTCGGTGGAGCATCGCCATCTGCACACATGGGCGATGCGTGTCGGCGGCGGGCTATCGATCCTTCCCGTGAGCCTTGCCGTCGTGATCGCGCTCGCAACCGGCAAAGCACAGCGTTCGGAGCATTCGCCGTTGCGATCTGCGCTCATCGCATCGATCGTGCTGTTCGCCGCCGGTGGCGTGATCGGCATCTTTATCAGCGGCAATAACGTCAAGATCCCCGCCCACTATCACGGCAGCATCGTCGGTGTGACGCTCGCTTTGATGGGCGTCGTGTACTACCTCTTGCCGCGCCTTGGCTATCGCGCGCCGGTCGGTCGGCTCGCATCGCTGCAGCCTATGCTCTACGGCGGAGGCCAGATGATGCATATCATCGGGCTCGTGTGGTCCGGCGGCTACGGTGTGCAGCGCAAGGTCGCAGGCAGCGAGCAAGTCCTGCGCAGCATCGAGGAGATTGCTGGGATGGGGCTCATGGGACTCGGCGGTCTCATCTCGATCGTGGGCGGTCTCGCGTTCCTCGCGGTCCTCATTCGTGCGATGCGTACCGGGAAGGCATCGACATGATCGAACGCCTGCAAACGCCGCTCAGGCATTGTTTCATGCGTGCGGACGCGCTGTTCAATCGCACGTTCGGCGAGCGCATGAATCCGCTCTATCATCTCGGCTCGATCGCCTTCTTCCTGTTCTGGCTCGTCGCGGCGAGCGG
>JBDZVE010000072.1:6477-12276 GCA_040255535.1 Lysobacterales bacterium
CGCAGTTCGTCGCGACCGGCACGTTCGAGTGGTTGAGCTGGCTGCCCGGCTTCGGCGGCACGCTCGCACGCAACGTCCTCTATTCCTCGAGCGTCAACGACCGATTTTTCTCTCTGCTCGTATTCATCCACATCGGCGTGCCGCTCATGCTGCTGCTCCTCATGTGGGTTCACGTGCAGCGGGTGCCCAAGGCGAAGATGCAGCCGCCGCGTGCGATCGCCGCAAGCGTCAGCGTTACGCTGCTCGCGTTGGCGATCATCGCGCCGGTGACGAGCCAAGGCGGTGCGGCCGATCTCGGCACAGAACCCGCCTCGTTGCAGCTCGACTGGTTTTATCTATCCGGATATGCGCTGCTGTATCGCTGGTCTCCGGGTGCGGTGTGGGCATTCGCGGGGCTCGTGACGATGTCGCTCGCGGTGCTCCCGTGGATCTCGCCACGGCGCAAGAGCGCGGAACGGCAAGTATTCCAGCTCAAGATTCATCCGGGGGCGCACGAGCTCGCCGCTCGCGCCGATGAGACGCTGCTCGATGCGGGCTTGAAGGCCGGCCTCGCGCTGCCGTTCGAATGCCGCAATGGCGGCTGCGGCGTCTGCATCTGTTCGATCTTGCGGGGCGATATCGATCATGGGCCGTATCAACCGTCCGTGCTCACGCGACGCATGCGAGAGGAAGGCAAGGCGCTCCTTTGTTGCGCGAGCGCGCGCAGCGACCTCGAGATCGAAGTGAGCTCGCTCGGGAGCGCGATCTCGAGCGTAGTGCGCACTTTCGTGGCACGGATCGATACCATCGAGCGGCTGAGCGAGGATGTCATCCGGCTCTGGCTTTCCCTCGCCAATCGCGAGCGCATCGAGTTCAGGGCCGGGCAGTACGTCAATGTCGTGCTCGAGGACGGGCAGCGGCGCGCGTTCTCCTTCGCGAATGCGCCGCACGACAACGAGCGTATTGAGCTCCACATCCGCAAAATACCGGGCGGACGCTTTACGACGTACGTCTTCACGGATTTGAAGGTCGGCGATGAGCTCGAGCTCGAAGGTCCCTTCGGGCGCTTCACTCTCAATGACACTGATAAGCCGATCCTGTTCGTCGCGGGCGCGACCGGCTTCGCGCCCGTAAAGAGCATCGTCGAGGATGCCTTCCACCGAGGGGTCGAGCGAACGATGCATCTTTACTGGGGTGTGCGCCGATGCGCCGATCTATACATGGCGGACCTCGCGCTCGAGTGGCAACGCGAGCACCCAAACTTTTCCGCGACGTTCGTGCTCTCGGAAGAGACATCGTGCCGATGGAACGTGCGCTTCGGCCTCGTGCACGAAGCCATGCTAGCCGATTTCCCCGACCTTACCGGCTACGAGGTCTACGTCTGCGGATCGATCGGCATGGTCGAAACTGCCGTGCCGGCATTCCTGGCGCGTGGGCTGGGCGAAGATGCCTGCATTTCGGATGCATTCCAATTTGGCGGAAAACCGGCGAGCTGAATGCAAGGACGACGCCGTGTTGGCGTCGGCTGCGGCCTTGGCGAGAACGCCATGGTGCGTTGCAAACGCGGATGATGGGAACCTGACTGATTCGTCGAGGACATTTCGGCCGCTTCGGCGTCGCTATTGATCTACATCAAGGTAGCGCTCGGGCGGAAGGTGCCAAATGTAGACATTCACGTACCTAGATGGGGAGTTCTACATGCACTCTCACCGGCGCGTCGACACCCACGTCTTCGATCGCAAACTGATCGGCGCGCTGGCGCTCGGCGCGATCCTTCTGGCGATCGTGCTCTTGGTCGCGCATCACACCGTCAATCAGGTGCGTCTCACGTCGGATCAGGCGCGGGCGACACAGGAGCTGCGCCTGCAGCTCGATGCGCTCAGTACGACGATTCTCGCGATGGAGACCGGCCAACGCGGTTATCTACTGACAGGAGATGCCCAGTACCTGGAGCCCTATGAACGGATGCGGCACCGGCTTCCCGAGCAAATCGACAGGCTGAAGGCGCGCATGGCCGACAACGAGGCGCAACGGGAGAGCGCGGCAGCATTGACGGCGCTGCTCGATCAGCGTCAGCGGCAGATGGCCCACGCGCTCGAGCTCGATCGCGAGCGAGGATTGGGCGCAGCGATGGAGTTCGTGCGAACGAACCGCGGGCACGTCACGATGTCCAAAATCCGCGTTCTGCTCGAAAGAATGTCAGCCGAAGAGGAGCGCGTCTCCGCGGTACGGACGAAGAACCAGGAGCGCACGCTTCAGCGCAACTTCTGGTTCAGCGCGCTGCTGTCGGTCCTGATGGTCGCGATGATCATCGTCATCTACGGGCTTGTCCGGCGCGAGATCGCCGCGCGCGCATACGCAGCCGAGCAGCTCGACCGCACCAATGCCTCTTTGGAGGCGCGCGTGCGCGAGAGCACCGCCCATTTGTCCCAAGCGAACGAGCAGCTCCGCGCCGAGATCGAGCAGCGCAAGCTCGCCGAAAGCGAGTTGCAGCGCAGCCATGCGCTTCTCGAAGAGCGCGTGCGCGAGCGCACGGCGGAGCTCGTCGAGGCGAACGCAATGCGCTCGCGGTTCCTATCGGCCGCGAGCCATGACCTCAGACAGCCGCTGCAGTCGCTCACGCTGCTCAACGCCAGTCTACGAGAACAAACCCTGCCGCCGCTTGCGACGCGCATCGTGGATGCCCAGCGCAGCTCGCTCGACTCCATGTCTCGGCTCGTGCATGCGCTGCTCAATCTCAACCGACTGCAATCCGGTGCAGTTCAGCCCGAGATCGGCGACATCGCCTTGGGCTCGATGCTTCGCGAGCTACGAACCGAGTTTGCACCGCTCGCGCGCTCGAAGCAGATCGATCTCATCGTCGAAGAGACGCAGGCGATCGTACGCAGCGATTCGACTCTGTTGCGAGAAATCATTCAGAACTTGATTGCGAACGCGATCCGCTACACCGAGCGTGGGGAAGTGCGCGTACGCGTACGCGAGAATGCGCAGGCTGTGCGCGTCGAAATCGCGGATACCGGTCCTGGCATTCCTGCCGATAAGCGCGAGCTCATTTTCGAGGAATTTCAACAGCTCGCCGGAAAGCGCAGCGAGCGGCGCGAGGGATTCGGTCTCGGCTTGTCGATCGTGCGGCACTCGGCTCGCGCGCTCGGTCTACCGATGGAGCTTCTCTCGGAGGTCGGCGTGGGAACGACGTTCGCGCTCGAGATACCGCTCAGTGAAGCGCCTCGCAAGAACGATACCGCGCCCTCCCCTGCCGAATCGTCCGAATCCGCTGTCGGACGCATTCTGCTCGTCGATGACGACGCGAGCGTTCGAACCGCCACGGCATTGTTCTTGAGCGTATCGGGCCATGTGGTCGAAACAGCAAGCTCGCCGGAAGAAGCATTCGAACGCCTTCGCACGATGCCGATGCCCGATGTGATCATCACCGATTACCACCTCGATGCATCCCTGAACGGCGCCGAGCTCATCCTCGCGATTCGAGCTCGGGCCGGCGCAACCATTCCGGGCGTGATCCTCACGGGCGACACGCTGCGCATCGCGCCTCAGCATGCCACGATCGAGCGCTGCAGAGTCTTCCACAAGCCGCTCGATGCGGAGCAGCTGATCGAGCATCTCGGCGCATTGCTGGCGCGCTGCCCAGGCGTGCGTCACGCTCGCGCCAAAAGCGGCTTACTCGCTTGAGCCCAGGTAGATCGATGACAACATGCGACGCGGAGCAATTCGTGCATGTCCCGATGAGCCGCGCGCATAGACAAGTACACTCGATCGCGTGAGTACGTTGGTCTCCACGTGCATGCGGCTTCACCGGATCGGTCAGCCGCTCGTCTGGGAACGGCGCGCTGTGCAAGAGCCCGGCCCCGGGCAAGTCTTGCTCGCGGTGCGCGCCTGCGGCGTTTGCCGGACTGATCTCCACGTGACCGACGGCGAGTTGCCGAACGTGCCGCTGCCGATCGTTCCGGGACACGAGATCGTCGGGGAAGTGGTCGCATGCGGACCTTGCGTATCGCTGTCGCCGGGCACTCGGCTCGGCGTGCCGTGGCTCGGATATACGTGCGGCCAATGCGAGTTTTGCCTTCGCGACGAGGAAAACCTGTGCGATCACGCGCGCTTCACGGGTTATCAGCTCGATGGCGGTTATGCCAAGCATGTCGTGGCGGATGCCCGCTACTGCTTCGAATTGCCCGACCGATTCGACGACCTGCATGCGGCGCCGCTACTTTGCGCGGGGCTGATCGGGTACCGATCCTGGCGATTCGCGAAGAATGCGCACCGCCTCGGCATCTATGGCTTCGGCGCGGCCGCGCACATCGTCGCGCAAGTTGCGCGATCGCACGGGCAGGATATCTACGCGTTTACGCGACCCGGTGACCTCGCTGCGCAGCGTTTCGCATCGTCGCTCGGGGCCAGGTGGGTCGGCGACAGCGATCGACCGCCGCCCGATCCTCTCGATGCAGCAATCATCTTCGCACCCGTCGGGGCGCTCGTACCGGCCGCACTCAAAGCGCTGCGCAAAGGCGGAGCGCTCATCTGCGGCGGCATTCACATGAGCGACGTGCCTGCGATGCCCTATAGCCTGCTCTGGGGCGAACGCTCGATTCGCTCCGTTGCGAACCTCACGAGACGCGACGGTATCGAGTTCCTCGAGATCGCCGGAAAGATTCCGTTGGAGGTTGAAATACAGCCGTTCCCGCTGTCCGATGCCAACGTCGCGCTGGAGCGCTTACGCACGGGCAAGTTGACCGGCGCCGCGGTGCTGATTCCGTGATCGGCCGTCGCTCGCATCAGGCGCGCCGAACACTTACACCAACCTTGCAGATCTCCGCGCCGAAGAACAGCACCTTGCTCATCGCATGCATCCAAAGCATGAGTATGAGCACGCCGCCGATGACGCCGTAAGCGCTGAAGCGCCCGCCGAAGTATTTCACGTAGAGCGCTAGGACTTCTGCGCCGACGAGCCAAGCGACCGCACATAGCACGGTCGCAAGCCAGACGTCTCGCCAGCGCAGGTGAACGGGGGGCAACGCCTTGAAGAGCAGCGCAAACGTGACGAATGTGATCGCGATCGGCGTCACGATCGCAGCGAAATAGCCGATCGCGTTATTGAACAGGGGGATGTGGCTCAAGAATCCAGCCAGCCAGTGCAGCAGTGCGAGCAGCACGAACGCCAATACCAGAAATGCGCCTCCAGCAAGCACCATCGCAAAAGCGATTGCGCGCTCCAACAACGTCGCGCGCAGGGCACTGCGAAATCCGGAGGTGAGCAGCGGCGCGCGCTTCCAAACGGCGCGAAACGTGAGCCGCAAATGTCGAAAGAGCTTCGAGGCGGCGTACGAAAGGCCCACGAAACTGACGAACGTCGCGACGATCGATCCGTGCTCGAGCCGTTGCAGCAGATCCTGCAGCGTCGTTCGCAGCTCCGCCCCGAAATGCGTCTCCACGGCTTCCAACACCTGGCGCTCCGCGTCCGCGGCGACATCGGTGAGCCGCAGCGACAAGCCGAGCACGGCGAGCAGCAGCAGTATCAACGGCAGGAGCGAGACCAGCGCGTAGTAGACGATGGCTCCGGCGAAGTAATGAGCATAGTCGTGCTCGTACTCTCTCCATGCAGTGCGCAGCAACGCCAGGCAAGAGCGTTTTCCCCGAACATGGGCAGCATCCGCGGTGTTCATAGGAAGCTCCACCGAACGCACTTCCCGCGCGATCATGGTGTCATCGGTGGACCCGAGAACGGCTCCTCGTGCGCAGACGAGCCGCTCTCTTTGTCGTGCGATCGCTCGCGCGGCTTGCCGCCGCGCGCGCGCACATACGGGACCA
>JBDZVE010000072.1:12376-16453 GCA_040255535.1 Lysobacterales bacterium
TTGTCGTGCGATCGCTCGCGCGGCTTGCCGCCGCGCGCGCGCACATACGGGACCAAGGCTACCAATGCGAGCATCGACAGCGCCAGGAACGATTGCTTGAGCGCGCGCAAACGCGCCTGTGTGTTGATGCGCAAGGCTTCGTCGATGTGCGCCGCGCTGGCATCCGTGCGCTCCAGCACTTCGCGCAAGCGGTCATTGCTCACGAACGTCACGCTGTCGAGATTGACGTGAGCGCGCAGCGCTTCAGCGAACTCCGGATCCGATCTGAGCCCGCTGTGCACACTCGCGCTCAAAAGCCCGACCGCGAGCGCCCCCGCAAGCGCCGTGCCGACGCCGATGGCGAGATGAGTCGTCGCACTGCAAAGCGGATCGACCTCTGCGGCGGTGTCGCCTCGTACCATCGACGCGAGCATCTTGAACAGCAGCGTCATGAGCGCGCCCTCGGCGGCGCCCACGATGGCAAGACTCGTGACGACGCCCAAGTCGCTCCAATCATTGCGGATCACGGCCGCAAGCAGCGCGAGTCCGATCGCCAGGCCGAGAAACGAGACGCGAGCGGTGCGGCGCGTTCGGATCCGCCCACGCATGCGGCTGCAGAGTAAAGCGCCGGCAAAGGCGGCAATCGTATAGGGCGCGAGCGCGAGCGCCGTGTACACGCTGTTTCGTCCCTGCACGACTTCGATGTAGAGCGGAATCAAGAACGTTACGGCCGATCCGACCGCGGCGATCGTGAAAATGGAAAAAAGCGCTGCGCGTTCGGACGGCCCGCCGAACGTCTCGGGCGAGACGAGCGGGGAGTGCCCCGCCATGCGTTGTTTGCGCGACCAGACGAGGAATGCTTTGACGAGCAGGATGCCGAATGCGATCGCTACGAACGCGGGGGAGAGCATCACAACGCTGAACGGCGCCTGCGGTTTCGCGAACAGCACGCCCCAATCGAGCAGATTCTCGCAACCGATGCCGATCAGCCACAGCGCCGCAACGGTCAGCATGAAGCCCACTTTGTCTATGGCGAGCGATCCTGGCTCGACTCGAGCGCTGCTCTCCAGAAGCTCATCGCTGAGCTTGAATGCGACCACAGCGAGGATCAACAGCAACACGTAGGTCAACCGCCAATCGCTCCAGGTCGCTAGCGCGCCGGCAATGAGAAAACCACAGATGAGGCTCGCGCTTCGCACACCCGTGAGCCATGCCGCGACCTTGCTCCGCACGTCGGCATAGTGGCGCGCGGCGAGCACGATCGCGGTCGGCCCCAGAACCGCAGCCGCTGTGCCAGCCGCAGCTTGCGCGATCATCATCACGCGCGCATCGGTACCCACCACCATGGCGAGCATTGCGCCCCCGAACAGCGCGATCGTGATGCGAAAGACGCGCCGAGCCCCGAAGACCGTGGCCACCTTCGCTCCGATCAACACGCAGGAAGCAACTACGAGCGAATAGACGACGATCGCGTTCTTGACCGCGCTCGGGCTCGTTTGGTAAGTCGAGACGATCGCGTCGATCGAGACTTTCAGGGCCGTGAGATTGAATGCCAAGAGAATCTGCGTGATCGAGATGACGATCAACGGGCTCCAAGAAAGCCGCGTTGCTGCGCGCGCGACCATGGGCGCCGAGCTCGCACATCACCGCGCGGTGGGAGCCGCAGAGTTCAAAGGGCTCTCTTCTCGGGTTGCGCGCGCTACTTCCTCGCTACCGATATAGCCCGGCAACGCGCCGGCCGGAAAGTACGCGAGCAGCGCGAAACCGGCGAAAGTGAAGAAGGCGAGCTTGAGCGCGAGCAACCTCGCTTCCGTATTGATCTGCACGGCTTCTGCCACCTGTTTCGGCGTTGCGCTCGTCCGCGCCAAGCGCTGCCGCAGCAGGTCGTTGCTGATGAACGACATGTCGTCGAGGTTCACCTGCGCCTTCAGCTCATAAGGAATCGCTTCGTTGTGGACGAGATTCGCGTGGACGCGTGCACCGAGCAGGCTGATGACGAGCGCGCTCGCAAGCGCGGTCCCCACGGCCGTCGCGAGATTGTTCGTCGCCCCTCGTATCGAACCGACGTCGCCGGCGAGCTTGGGCGGCGAGGCCGTCACCAGTACATTGAAGAGCAGCGTCGCGAGCGCGCCTTCTCCAAGTCCCGCGATCGCCATACTGAGCATCACCATCCCGTTGCTCCAATCGTTTCGGATCGTCGCGCCGAGCATCGCTAAACCGACCGCCACGAGCAGAAATGAGCTGCGAGCGATGCGATTCGGGCTCACGCGCCCATAGAGGCGAACGATGAGCACCGCCGCGGCAAAGCTCGCGAGCGAGAACGGAATCACCGCAACGGCGGTCGCGAAGCTCGTCCCCCCTTGGACGACTTGGATGTAGAGCGGAATGAGGAACGTGATCGCCGAAGCCAGCGCACTGACCACGAAGATCGAAAACAGCGCTGCGCGCTCTTTCGGCGTATCGACGACCTCCAATGCCACGAGCGTCGAATCACCGGCGGCGCTGCGTCGATGCGACCAGGTAAAGAAACCCTGCAGTAGGAAAATGCCGATCAAGATCATGACCGGCGCGGGCGACATGTCCATCAGGGTGAACGGCGCGCTCGGTGTCGCGAGCAGCACGCCCCAATTGCTGAGGTTCTCGCTGCCCAGGCTGATGAGCAGAATGGCGAGCGCCGCCAAAGCGACGCCGACCTTGTCGATGTCGACACTCGCGCGGCTTGCAACCGGGTTGAGCTTCGAGCTCAATCTGTAGATCAGGGCCGCGAGCGCGGCGAGGGCTGCGAACATGCCCCGCCAGCCAACCCATGTCGCGAGCGAGCCTGCGATCAGGAACGCCAAGACGATCCCCATGGCCGGCGCCCCGCCCAGCCAACCGAGGGCCTTTTCCTGTTGGCGCCCCCTGTAATTCGCGGCCACGAGTACGACGAGGGTCGGAACGAGCGCAGCGGCTGCAAGTCCGGCGATCACTTGGGCCGCGATCATCGTCATCACGCCTGGACTCAGTGCCATCACCGCCATGGCGACGCCGAACAGTAGGACCGTCCCACGGAACACGCGCAGGGCGCCGAACATCTGCGCGACGCGCGCGCCCAATAGAATGAGTGCAGCGACGACGAGCGCATAGGTGACGATCGCCGTTCCCACGCTGGTCGCTGATGCATTGAAGCTCGATGCCAGACCATCGATCGAGACCTGCAGCGTGGAGATGTTGAAGATCATCATGATTTGCGCGAGCACGATGACGACCATGGGCGTCCACGAAGCATCGGCCATTCCGTCTTCGAGACCCGTCGTCCTGGCATTCATTATTCGTCCGCGCTCTGTGGGAGTCAGCGTGCCGGCTTCGAGGCAAACAGGTTGAGCCCCAGCCGGTCGGAAAGAAATCGAGCGGCAAGCTGGCCCTTGATGCTGTTGCCGGCGGCATCGAGCCTGGGTGCGAATGCACCCATACCGGCTTTTCCCGGCGCAATCGTCACGATCCCGCCGCTCACCCCGCTCTTTCCGGGCAAACCGGTCTCGTACAACCAATCTCCGGAGCGCTCGTACATGCCCGCCGTCGCCAGCACCGCGAGCACGCGCTTGCAGACGCTCGCTCGAATGATTCGCTCGCCCGTGAGCGGATTGACGCCGCCATCGGCGAGCGTCGCGGCCATCGTCGCGAGATCTTCGACGTTCACCTCGAGCGCACACTGTCTCGTATAAATGTCCGTCGTGCTCTCCGCGTCGAAGCACAATCGGCCATAGCTCTCGAGCAGACGCGCGATCCCGCGGTTTCTTTGGTTGACGAACGATTCGGAGCGGTAGACCCGCTCATTGAGCGTGAGCGTGCGGCCGGCAAAGCGCGACAGCCCATCGCGAATGAACTGCCATTTGTCTTCGGCCGTCGCACCCGGCGCGATGCTAGTCGCCGCGAGCGCACCGGCATTCACCATCGGATTCGCCGTGCGCTGTGGATTCAGCTCGATCGCGACGACCGAGTCGAAGGCGAGTCCGGTGCTGTTGACCCCGATCATCTCGCGCACCTCCTCCTCGCCCAGCGCTTCGCACACGAGTGCGAACACGAACGGCTTCGCGACGCTCTGAATCGTGAACGCTT
>JBDZVE010000072.1:16553-19095 GCA_040255535.1 Lysobacterales bacterium
TCGCACACGAGTGCGAACACGAACGGCTTCGCGACGCTCTGAATCGTGAACGCTTCGCGTGTCTCGCCTGCTGCGAAAGCCGCGCCGTCGACGGCCGCGACACACAAGCCGAACGCATCCGAGCGCACGCGCGCGAGCTCGGGTATGTAAGTCGCGACCTCGCCTTCCTCCATTCCTCTATAACGGCGCCATGCTTCGTTCACGAGCTCTTGCACGACGCTCGCCGAAGGTAGTGCACCGGTCGAAACGAGCGGTGCCTCTTCCGTGTCGATCGAATGTAGATGCGTTCGCGTGACCACGTGAGTGAGAGGATGACGGATCGCAAGACCAACTGCCGTTGGGCCAAGGCCCAATGGACTCGAAGCGCCCCCATGTACATCCTCGAATCGATCGTGGCGCGGCTCTCGCGCTTGCGCGGCAACGTGGACGACGAGGAGATGAAAGATGAGTACGCTAGTGGCAGTAGTATTCGACGATCCCACGACAGCGTTCGAGATGCGCACCGCTCTTTTCAAGATGCAGAAGGAGTTTCTGATCGATCTGGAGGACTCGGTCGTCGTCACGCGCAACGAGAAGGGCAAGATCAAGCTCGATCAGGCGACCAGTCTCACTTCCGCAGGGGCGATCGGCGGCGGCTTCTGGGGCATGCTCATCGGATTGATCTTCCTCAATCCCCTGCTCGGCGCAGCGATCGGCGCGACGGCCGGTGCGATATCCGCGAAGTTCACGGATATCGGTCTCGACGATCAGATGATGAAGGACATCGCATCGAACTTTAAGCCCGGTTCGTCGGCATTGTTCGTGCTCTTCCGTCGTGCGACCGCCGACAAAGTACTCGCAGGACTGAAGGAGTTCGCAGGCAAGGGCAAGGTATTCCGAACCTCGCTCAACAAGGACGATGAAGCCACACTGCGCGAAGCGCTCGAGGCAGCGTAGCGACGTTGTAGATGTAAGCGCCTCTCGACCCTTCGTGGGTCGATGAGTTGCCGATCGTCACCTGCGAAACGGCGCGCGTAACGCGGTAGTGCACGCCGGCACGCATCGCTGCATCGCGGCCGCCTCGACGTTCGGGTCCGGCTGTCGAAGCTGCGACCCATCACGGTGAATCCTGGCAGGCAGCCATGGCCAAGCGCTCGACAATCGATTCCGCCGACTTCGACGAAGCACCTGCGCAGCCGTCTCGAAAGCAAGCCGGCAAAACCCGCATGGAACGCGCGCTCGATACGATCGAGCGCGTCGGCAACAAGGTGCCTCATCCGGTCATCATCTTCGTGATGCTGATCGGTCTCGTGATCGTGCTCTCGCACTTGTTCTATCTGCTGGGCGCGAGCGTCACGTATCAGGCGATCAACCCGGAGACGCACGCCGTCGAGCAAGTGACGACGCGGGCACAGAGCCTGCTCACGGCGGACGGGTTTCGCTTCATGTACACGGGCGTCGTCGACAACTTCATGAGCTTCAACGCCGTCGGGGTCATCATCGTCGCCATGCTCGGCGTCGGCGTTGCCGAAGAGGCGGGCCTCATCAGAGCCTTGATCCACAAGCTCGTGAACGTCGCCCCGCGCGCGGCGATGACCTATATCCTGGTCTTCATCGGCATCCTGTCCAGTATCGCGGCGGACGCGGGCTATCTCGTTCTCATACCGCTTGCCGCGGCCGCGTTCCTGACGCTCGGAAGGCATCCCCTCGCCGGCCTTGCCGCATCGTTCGCGGGCGTCGCCGCAGTCTTCAGCGTCAACATTCTGATCAAACCGCTGGACGGCATTCTGACCGGAATCACGAACGACGCCATTCATCTAATGAATCCTTCGCTGTCGATCGATCTCACGGCGAACTTTTGGTTCTCCGTCGCATCGGTCGTCCTGCTGACGTTCGCTGTCGCATTCATCACGGACAGAGTCGTCGAGCCGCGCCTTGGCGCCTACACGGGAGAGCAGCCGGAACCCGTGAGCGGCGGCATGACTCCGGAGGAGTCGCGCGGATTGAAATTCGCTGGCTACGCCTTGCTGGGTGCAGTCGTCGTGTTCGCTCTCTTGTCCCTGCCGCCCGGTGCACCGCTGCGCAATCCGGAGACCGGTGCGCTCATCGGCGATTCTCCCTTCATGAATGGGCTCATCGTGTTCATCACGATCCTATTCTTAGCGGCTGGATGGCTGTACGGCTACGGCGCGGGCACGATTCGCAAGAGTGTCGATGTCGTCTCCGCCATGGAGAAGGCAGTGCGCGGCCTCGCCGGGCTCATCTTCCTGCTATTCGTCATCAGTCAGTTCTTGGCTTTCTTCACCTACAGCAACATGGCGACGTTGGCTGCCGTCAATCTCGGCGATGCGCTCGATACCGCGGGCTTGGGAGGACTTACGCTGCTGCTCGGGTTCATTCTCGCAATCCTGCTGCTCGATCTCATCATGACGGGCGCGATCCCGAAGTGGGCGATCTTCGCGCCGGTCTTCGTTCCCTTGCTCATGCGCCTCAACGTCGAACCCGAGGCGGTACTCGCGGCCTATCGCGTCGCGGACGGTCCGATCAACGCAATCTCTCCGCT
>JBDZVE010000198.1:0-3463 GCA_040255535.1 Lysobacterales bacterium
CCGCTGCCGTCGGAACCCCGGCCTCGAGATATCGGATTTTCCCCGGACACTAGTGGACCTTCGTCGGGACGACGAGATAAGCATTCCTGGTTTATCGCGGACAGCCGTGTGCGGAAACGAGAATCCAATCGCGCACGACTCATGGCTCGCTCATATGGGCCCTCGCGTCCGCAAGGGCGACGAAGAGTTGACACGGCACCAGACTGGAGCGCGGCGTGACGTTGGACGCTGTCTAGCGCTAGCCTTCTCGGCGCGCATGCGCCTTACTAGCGGAAGCTTTCTAGCGGCAGCTTTTCCAGCGGAAGCTTTCTCGGCGCGAAGTGCCTTTACTAGCGGCAGCTCTCTAGCGGTAGCTCTCTATCGACGGGGGCGGCCATGGGACGACACATCAGCGACCGGACAACGCTTGGCAAGCTGGATCGCCGCTCTGTCTAGCGCTAGCCCTCTTGGCGCGAATGCGCCTTACCAGCGGCAGCTTTCTAGCGGTAGCTCCCTACCGACGCGGTAAGCATCGGCTCTGTCTAGCGGCAGCTTTCTCGGCGCGAAGGCGCCTTACTAGCGGCAGCCTTCTAGCGGCAGCTCTCTATCGACAGGGGTCGGCGACGAGCCGATGAGATCGTGCGGCCGTCTGATTTGCCAGAAGAGAGCGCCGGCGGTATGTTGGACTCAACACCGAAGAGCACCAAAGCTGCCTCGAAGCGCCCGTCGCTCGTGTCCCGTTTCAAACCTTTGCGCCGTCGTTGCGGCTTCTATCTCCTTTGTTCATGAATCAATTCAACAAGAGCTCCATCCGTCTCCTTTCAGTCTTCGTGCCGGGGTTGATGTTGGCGTCGTGTTCGACGCCCACGGAAATGTCCCACGTTCCGGCCGAAACCGTCATTGCCGCTTCGGCACCCCCCTCCATGGCGCTCTCGCCCGAAGCCTCCATTGCCACGATGGAGTTGCCGAGCGGCTACCGACTCGAGCCGGTGCTGACCGAGCCTCACATCGCGGAGCCCGTGATGATCGCCTTCGACGGCAACGGCCGGATGTACGTCGCCGAGATGCGCACGTACATGCTGGACCTCGACGCCACCGGCGAGCAGGAGCCGGTAAGCCGCGTCTCGCGCCATGAAGATACGGACGGCGACGGTGTCTTCGATCGTCACACGGTGTTCGCGGACAAACTGCTGCTCCCTCGCATCATGCTTCCGCTCGATGACCGCATCATCATCGGCGAGACGAATACGGATGACCTCTACATCTATCGCGACAGCGATGGTGACGGCGTCGCCGACGAGAAGACCCTGTGGTACGCAGGCGGTCCACGCGGGGGCAATATGGAGCACCAGCCCAGCGGCCTCGTTTGGGCCATGGACAACGGTATCTACTCCACTTACTACGACTATCGATTGCGCTTCGGCCCAGACGGACAGGCAATCAAGGAAGAGATCCCAGTCAACGGCGGCCAGTGGGGACTCACGCAGGATGACTGGGGCAAGGTCTGGTTCGTCAACGCCGGCAACGAAACCGGCCCAGTGCACTTCCAGCAGCACATCATCTACGGTCAGTTCTCCGCGCCCGACGAACACATCGGGCAATACAAAGTCGTTTGGCCGATCAGCAACATTCCCGATACGCAGGGTGGCCCCGGCCAGGTGCGCCCGGACAATACGCTCAACCATTTCACCGCAACGTGTGGCCAGGACATCTTCCGCGGTGATCGCCTCCCTGCCGAGTTGGCCGGCAATCTTTTCTTCGCCGAGCCCGTCGGCCGTCTCGTCCGCCGCACACTGATCTCGGTCGAGGATGGCGTCACCCGTCTCGCGAATGCCTACGAAGATCAACACAGCGAATTCATTCGCGCGACCGATCCGCTGTTCCGTCCCGTCAACATGACCACGGCGCCCGACGGCACGCTCTATATCGTCGACATGTATCGCGGCATCATTCAGCAGGCGAACTGGACGCGCGAAGGAACTTACCTGCGCGAACAGATCAAGGCCCACAAGCTGCAATACGAGGTTGGCCGCGGCCGCATCTATCGCGTGCGTCATGAGGACTTCGAGCCCGGCCCGCAACCGCGCATGCTCGACGAAACGCCTGCCGACTGGGTGCGGCACCTGTCCCATCCGAATGGCTGGTGGCGCGACACTGCACAGAAACTCCTCGTCTTGCGCCGTGATCTTCGTGTCGTGCCCGCTCTCTCACAACTCGCGAGCACCGACGCGCCCGACCCGCGCCCGCGCCTGCACGCACTGTGGACGCTCGACGGTCTCGGCGCGCTCGATGACAAACTCATTCTGCGCGCGTTGGCGGCCGCCGAGCCGCAGGTGCGGATCGCGGGCCTGCGCCTGGCGGAGTTGCGCCTCGACGCTGATTCTGCGGCCGACGCTCCGCTGGTCGTCGCCGTGCTGAGCGCTTTGAAAGATGCCGATCCGCGCGTTGTGATCCAAGCCATGCTTTCAGTGCGTCGCGCGGGATTGCCCGACGCCGAGAAAGTGATCCGCGCCACCGCCGAAGCGAGTTCCTCTGCTGGCGTCTACACGATCAACGAGCAACTCTGGGACGAAGCAAACAACGAGGACCCGCAACTCTTCCGCTTGCTCGGCGCCAGCGGTCTCAAGTCCTATCGCGCAGGAAGCACGCTTTACGCTTCGGTGTGTTTCGCCTGTCACGGCACCGATGGTCGCGGCGCGCCTACGCCCGGTGCGGACGCTCGCACCATTGCGCCGTCGCTCGCCGGCTCGCCGCGGGTGCTCGGCGATGAACGCGCGGCGATTGCGATCCTGCTTCACGGCTTGCAGGGCGATGTGGATGGCATCGACTACGGCGCACCCATGGTGCCGATGAATTCCTATTCCGACGCCGAGTTGGCGAACGTGCTCACTTACATCCGCAACAGCTTCGGCAACCGCGCGCCAGCCGTAGAGCCCGAGGCCGTCGCCGCTCGGCGCGCCGCCGATGACGGTCGCACTGCCTTTTGGACGCTCGAGGAACTCACCGCTCAGATCCCGGCGCTCGGCGTGTCGCGCGAGCGATTCGGAAGTCGCGCCGAATGGAAACTCGCCGCAAACATTCCGGCGCGCGAGGGCTCCCCGCTCGAAGCGATGCTCGATGGCGATCCAGTCACGGGCTATATCACGCAGGGCACCAGGCCCTTCCCCGTGGAGTGGCTCACCATCGAGCTGCCAGCCCGCAGCACGATCCTCGGTCTCGACATCGATTCTCGCGGTGAGATGTCCAAAGACGGTAAGGAGTTTGGTTGGGCACCAGTCTATAGCGTTGAAGTATCCGACGACGGCGCAACCTGGACGATGGCCGTCGATAACGTGATCGGCGAACCCCACGCGCGCCTCAACTTCGCTGCCCCGGTTGCAGCGAAGCATCTGCGCATCACGATCACGAAGAAGGAAGGGTGGCAGCCGTGGGTGATTAAGGAGATCAATCTCTACGGTCAGGAAGGCAGGCTTCCGCTAGAGAG
>JBDZVE010000073.1:0-18982 GCA_040255535.1 Lysobacterales bacterium
GTCAACCGTCAACCGTCAACCGTCAACCGTCAACCGTCAACCGTCAACCGTCAATATCCTGCTGTGTCGTCTCGCCCTCGTCGATCTCGACAGTCGCCGTAGCGCGGAAGTCGATGTCCTCGTCCGTCAATGGATCGTCTTCCGAGGCGTCGCATGCGAACGCGACGGTGTACGTGCCGGGTGCGATGAAGCGCAATAGATAATTGAAGCCATTTCCGTCGAGCACGACGGCTGCGGTCGCGTAGGGCTCGACGCCTTGCCCGTCGATGTCGTCCGGCGTGACGTTCTCGCCTTCGAACAGATAAACCGCTGCTCGCGTACGTATCGTCGTCGCGTCGGACAAGCATCCTGCATCCACGAGCCCTTCGAGCTCGCCGGCTTCCTCCGTGCGGATCGATCGGAGCTTCGGCTGCAGCGAATATCGGTTGCTGTCGTCCACGCTGAGCGACATACGAAGGTCGAGCGTGAGCGTGATCTCATCGCTCGTATTCTCGCCCTCTTCGACCGTGAAATCCATTTGCGCGTAGTCGCTGCTCGCGACCGTGAGCTCGCGTTGTGCGCCCAGCCCATCGATGACGTACGCGCTATTCGCGGCCTCGTCATCGAACACGAGGCGCACGCCGTCATAGGTGCCCTTCGGAAGATCCTCATCGCTCAACAGGCGAACGGGCGCGCCGTTGACGAAGGAGAGTAGATCCACGCGTTCGGCGTCATCGAAGGAGAAGAGCTCGGTGCCGCCGTCGGTTCTGCGGAACTCCACGCCAGTGAACGGCGCGACGACTTGTTGCAGCGTCGGGTCCGCCGGCGCTTCCGTCGCGAGGTCCGTCGTCATCGTTCCTTGGCAGCTCGCGAGGAACAGGCTTGCCGCCATCGCGATGTTTCGCTTGCGCAGACGCGGGCGAGCATCGATTGAAATGCTTGCGGCGGAGCGGACGTCGGTCGAGCGCGAGCGCAGCCTTGCAGATTTGCCAGTCACGTTACGTCACCACGTCATGCAGCGAGAAGCCCGAGTCTACACCGGCGCGAATAGTTCGTATGTGCGTACATTGTTAAGTAACCGACGCGGGGCACATCGATCAGCGGCTACGCCGCGCCATTCACGACCTCATACATCAGCCGGACACTGCGCGGTATGTCTTTTTCAGCGACGCCGCCGAAGCCCAGCATCCAGCCGTGGCGCGGCGAAGGACCCAAATACGTCGGCGACATCGGCCACAGCCACAGGTCGCGGGCCGCGGCTTTGTGGCTGAGGTCTCGGTCTGAATAGCCCTGCGGCAGCGTGACCGAAAAGTGCATTCCGGACTGCGCTCCATGGATTTCGAGCTGCGAGCCGAAGTGCTTGCGAATGCTTTCCTCGAGTATGGCGCGCCGCTCGCCGTACAAAGTTCGCATCCGCCGGATGTGTCGTGCGAAATGGCCTTCCTCGATGAACTCCGCGAGGACCGCTTGATGTAAATCCGATGGAGCGACATCGATCGTTTGTCGCACCGCGAGGAAGCGCTCGATCAGATCCGGAGGCACGACCATGTAACCGAGACGCAGCGCGGGGAAGAGCACTTTGCTGCACGTACCGACGTAGATGACGCGCTTGTCCGCATCGAGGCCCTGCAGCGAAGCGATCGGGCGGCTCTCGTATCGGTACTCCGCGTCGTAGTCGTCTTCGATGATCCAGGCGCCCGAGCTCTGTGCCCAGTCGAGGAGCTGCAAGCGCCGCGACAAGGTCATCGTCGAGCCGAGCGGAAACTGGTGCGAGGGCGTGACGAACGCGAGGCGCGCCTTGCGAAACAGCTTGATTCCGGCCGCGACGTTCAGGCCTTCCTCATCCACTGGAACTGGAACGAGCTTTGCGCCCATGAGCGAAAACACGCGGCGTGCGAGCCAGTAGCCCGGTTCTTCCAGCCAAACTCGATCGCCGCGATCGAGCAGCGCGAGCGCTGCGATTGCGAGTGCCTGCTGCGACCCGCTCACGATCATGATCTGCTCGGGCTCGCAGTGCACGGCGCGCGAGCTGCGCAAGTAGCCGGCCAGCGCTTCGCGCAAATCCTGCCGCCCGCCCGGATATCCGTAGTGGAGCGAAGTGGTGCGGAGGCTCCGTGCATAGCGCGTCACCAACCGGGACCAGATCTGCACGGGAAAGAGGTCGAACGCAGGCTGGCCGATGCTGAATGCGCCCTTGCCGATGACCCAAGGCGGGCGATCCATCGCCGGGAAAGCACTGCTTCGAAGCGAGAGCGGTCGAGCGCTCGAGCGCGACGCATCCGCGCGAGCATCGCTCGGCTCGCACATCGTCAGCTTCTCGGGCAGCGAGCGCGACACATACGTGCCCGAGCCTTTGCGCGCCTCGAAGTAGCCTTCAGACAACAGTTCTTCGTAGGCACCGACAAGCGGGATGCGCGAAATGCCGAGCTCCTTCGACAAGAGCCGCGTCGAGGGCACTTGCTGCCCGCTCGCCAACTCCCCGCTCAGGATCGCATGGCGAAAGGAATCGTAAATCTGCCGATGCAGCGAGCGGTTCGAGCTGCGGTCGATCGTGATGATCGGCACGAGTGCGGCGGAGGCCTTCTTCATGAGCCCATTGTAAGTGGCTATATGAAATCTGCAAAAAGTGGTTATTTCTTGAGAACACTTCGAAGTGCACAGTGGCGCCATAACCACACTGCCAGCTGCGGATTCACAAGAGGGATACCGGTATGAAAGCAAAGAGCGTGCGAAGTGCGTTGCAGGTGCAACAGACAAGAGCGGCCCGTGAGATGAAGAGGGCCCTGTTCACGATCGTGGGTGGCGTCGTGCTGATCAATCCCGCGTTCGCTCACGAACAGACGCTCGAGGAACTGGAGGAGATCGTCGTCACGGGCCTGCGCGGCAGCTTGAAGGCGTCGATGGACATCAAGCGCGATGCCATCGGCGTCGTCGATGCCATCAGTGCCGAGGACATCGGCAAGTTTCCCGATGCCAACTTGAGCGAGGCTCTGCAACGGATCACCGGTGTGTCGATCGATCGACGCAACGGAGAAGGCGCGCTCGTGACCGCGCGCGGCTTCGGCGCCGAGTTCAACATGGTCACGCTCAACGGCCGGCAAATGCCGACCGCGGATGCGTTCGCGAACGGAGCGCTCATCGCGGGCGGCATCGGCGGCAACACCCGCTCGTTCAATTTCGCGAACCTCGCTGCCGAAAGCGTGAGCGCACTCGAGGTCTATAAGACCGGCCGAGCGGACGTGGCGACCGGCGGAATCGGCGCGAGCATCAACATTCGAACGGCGCGTCCGTTCGACAACGATGGGCTGGTGCTCAATGTCGGCGCCAAGGCGGTGACCGACACGACGAATCGGGTGGGCGATGATCTCACGCCCGAAGTGTCGGGCATCTTCAGCTACACGAACGATGACAGGACGTGGGGGGTGGGGCTGACCGCGAGCTATCAGAAGCGAGACAGCGGCTCATCGGGCTCGACCGTGAACGACTGGCGCATTCAAGCGTGGGACGCAGACATGAGCGTGAACCAAACTCTCGCGCCGCTCTACGTCAATCGAAACGACACGCCCTACGACAACAGCGACGACTTTCTGGATGCGGAAGTGAAGAACGCGCCGGCCGTCGGACAGCTATACGGCATTCCGAACGACATTCGCTATCACTTCTCGGACCGAGAGCGCGAGCGAACGAATGCGCAGTTCACGATTCAGTTCGCACCCTCGGATGCGTTGACGCTCACGGCCGACTACACCTACGCGTTGAACGAGCTCCTCGAGGATCGCGGCGACCAGACGATCTGGCTCCAGCGCAACGGCTTCTATTATCTCGAGTTCGACGACGAGGAAGTGAAGACGCCGCTCGTGCTGCGCGAGTACACGGGCGCGAGCAAGGACTACGGCTACGAGCAGCAGCATCGCGAGCAGAAGAACGAGCTCGACTCCGTCGGATTCAACGCCGACTGGCAGGTGACGGACAGCTTCAATTTGGCCTTCGACGTGCACGATTCGACGGCCAAGAGCATGCCGAACGATCCGTTGACGGGCGGCGGCGAGACGACGTTCAGCCTCGCGGGCAACGTGCGCTCGGAATGCTTGGAGTACTACGGGCCGAATCCGAACGGGGATGACCCTGCCTGCCGCAATCAGACGAATTTCTGGACTCAGGAGTTCTTCTTCAACGAGGGCTTGCCGATCGCCGGCCGCACGTTGTATCCGGATCAGTTCTCCGCGCTTGCGGGCGTGAACGGAGATTCGAACTTCACCTTCGATGAAGCGAACATCGGCTCGCAGATCTTGCGCATCAACTATCAGGATCAGGCGACCGATCTTACTCAGGCACGATTGGACGGGACGCTCGAGTTCGATCAAGGCCGCTTCCAGTTCGGAGTCGAGACGCGCGCGCTCGAGACGCATCAGCGCTCGTCGAGCTCGAATATGACGCTCGGCGATTGGGGCGTGAGCGACACGGGCAACGTGCCCGACATGGTGGCGCTGCTGCAGCCCTTCAGTCTCGTCAATGCCTTCGACGATTTCGATGCGCCGGGCGCACCGATCAACGGCTGGAAAGGCAATGCGAACGAGCTTGCGCAATGGGCGCTCTCGCGCGGCTACGGCAACTGGACCGAGGAGTCCGCGCCCGACGGACAGTTGCGCTACAACCCGGGCTTCGCGGTCAACCAGACGATCGAGGAAGACACCAACGCGGTCTATCTACAATTCGCACTGCAGGGCGAGCTCGGCGGCATGCCGACGAACTTGCTGTTCGGCGCACGCTACGAGCGCACGGAGGTGGAGTCGACGGCGGAGGTGCTCGTACCGACGGGCTTGCTGTGGCAGGACGATAATGACTTCCAGATCATCCGACCGCCGCTTCTGCCGGAGAACATCAAGAACATTCGAGAGACGGCGGACTACGACAATGTGCTGCCGAGCTTGGACTTCGACATCGGGCTGACCGAGGAGTTGAAAGCTCGCTTCTCGACCAGCACGACGATCGCGCGCGCCGGCTATGGCCAACTCGCCGCGGGTGCGGGCCGAACACGCCCAACGGTTCGACTCTGCTCGGTGCGAAAGGCGGCGGCAATGCGAACAATCCGGCCTTGGTGCCGCTGGAATCGGACAACCTCGACATCTCCTTGGAGTGGTACTTCTCGGATAACGGCTATGTGTCGGCGGGTTTCTGGGATAAGCGCGTAAAGAACTTCATCGGCAATGAAGTCGTCGACCAGGAAATCTTCGGCATCCTCGATCAGACATCCGGCGAGCGCGCTCGCGCAGCCTATCAAGCGCTGAGCGACGGCGGTCAAGCGATCAACGACTCCGCCTTGTGGACGATGATGGCGATGATGGAGCACCCGGAAGGCTTTACCGACGGCGATGGCGTCTTCTGGGCCGGCGGCGCGGCGGCCTACAATGGCTCGGGCGCTCAGCACGTAGCATGGGCCACCAAGTTCGACATCGTGTCGGGACCAGGTGACGATCCGTACGTATTCGGCGTCACACGGCCGGTGAACAACAAGGAGGCAAACATCCATGGCTGGGAGTTCGCGGGTCAGTATTTCTTCGGAGATACGGGTTTCGGCGTGCTGGCGAACTACACCGTCGTGCGCGGCGATGTCGGCTTCGACAACTTGGCGGATCCCAACGAGAACCAGTTTGCGCTCTTGGGCTTGAGCGACTCGGCCAACGTCGTGCTCATGTACGAGAACTTCGGCTTCACCGTTCGCCTCGCCTACAACTGGCGCGATGAGTTTCTGTCGCAGGTCAACGTGGGGAGCTCCCGCAATCCGATCTACGTCGAGGAGTACGATCAAGTCGATTTGAGCGTCGGCTATGACTTGAACGATCACCTGTCCGTGTCGTTCGAAGGATTGAATCTGACGGAGGAAGACGTGCGCTGGCACGGCCGCTCCGAGAAACAGCTCTGGTTTCTCGAGGATCAAGGGGCGCGTTACGCGCTGGGCGCGCGCTACAAGTTCTGATCTCTGATCCTGCGGGGGGTCTCGGCCATGGAGGGCCGAGCTCCGTTTGCTCGGATTGCCATCGAACGGAGCTCTGCGGGATATTCCACATGCTCGAGTGCCTTCCCAAGTCTTTCAGGCCGTCAACTCAACGCATCCGTAAAGCGAATTGAGGTAGAACCATGCTGACACACGAACGCGCCTCGACTATCGGCTGCATTCTCTTAGCGCTCATGACCGCGACGCTCGGCATCATCTCGATCGTCACGGGCGATTTTGCCTATACGTGGCAACCGGTGCCCGAAGGCTTGCCATTTCGTGACATCGCTGCGCGTATCGTCGGCGCCGTGATGGTGGCTGCTAGCGTGCTGTTCATGGCGCCGCGCACGGCGCGCCGCGGGCTGATCGCGATGACGGCCTTGTTCGCGGCCTGGCTCATCGTCTTGCACTTTCCGCGCCTGATTACCGGCGAGAATTGGCTGGGATCATGCGAGTTTCTGCTGCCGATCGGCGCGTGCCTCGCATTGATCGGCATGAGGCAGCTCGAGTCTGCGACGATCCCTCGGACCAAGGTCCCGAGTGGAGACACGCTCATACTCATCGGTCGCATCGGTTTTGGAATCGGCCTCATCGGCTGCGGTGCCTCACACTTTGTCTGGGGCGAGTTTGCAGCGCAGATGATTCCCACGTGGATGCCCGGGCGCTTGTTTCTCACCTATCTCACCGGCGCCGGTCACATCGCCGCGGGCCTGAGCTTGTTGAGCGGCATCTTGCTGCGCCTGTCGACCGCGCTGCTGTGCTTCATGCTTGCGTGCTTCGTCCTGCTGCTGCACGTGCCGCGTGTGCTCGCCGATCCGACGAATCGTTACGAATGGACGATGATGTTCGTCGCGACGCTGTTCAACGGTGCTGCGTGGCTGATGGCCGCGGCCGTGCGCGCGCCAAAGCCGGCGCCGAGCGCCGCGGCGGTGCGCAAAGGCGAGCCCGCGACCGCTTAGCAGAGCGGGTGAGCGGGCGAGGAGAAGGGCAGAGGGGTAGCAGCGTTGCGAAGACGCTGGCGCTCTATTCGAAATCCGCGCTGATTCTCATCCACAGCGTGCGACCAGGCTCATTCACGCGCCCGATCTGCTCGAAGCTTCCGGGGATGGCCGCGCTTCGGCTCAGATGCTCGGCATACGTGCGATCGAAGAGATTGTCTACGCCGCCCGAGACGAGGATATTCGTTGCCGGTCGCCACGTCGCATTCACAGCGACCGTCGTGAAGCTCTCGGTTGGTCCGAGGTCCTGGCCGACGATATTCCCTTGATGAAGCGCATAGCGTCGCTGATCGTCGGCCCAACGCGCGAGTACACTCGTGGACCAAGATGGAGCTTCGTATGAAATACCCGTGCGCACTTCCAGGGGAGGCAATTGCGCGAGAGGTACGGAATCGGACTTGTTGCGCCCTCGAACGTATGCTGCGGCACCGTTCAGTTTCCAGCGCGCCGACAAGCGAAATGCCAAATCTACTTCCGCGCCTGCCGTCGCAGCATCGACGTTACGCGACACGGTTGCTCGGCGCATTCCTTTCTCATAGTCGGACTCGATGAGAATGTAGTCATCGATGCGGTTCAAGTAGGCGGCAACGGACGCGTTGAGGCGGGGCGTGCTGAACAGCGCGCCCAGGTCGAGTTGAGTCGTCTGCTCCGGCCGCGTCTCGAATGCACTCAGACTCGACGGGCCTTCCGTGCTCGATATCGATTCCCAGTAGTCGGGAAAACGTTCGACATATCCGACTCCGGCATAGAACGTGGCGGGAACCGATTCGAGGTCGCGTTCCAGCCGGAAAAAGCCGCTCTGAAGTGTGTCGTCACGCTCATGGCCGGCAGTCGGATTCGGTGCCGACATCGTCTCCATGCCGCCTTCCATGTTCTCCTCCATGTCTCCGTTCATTCCTTCATCGATCGAAAGCGTCATTCGCGAATCTCGCGCGTGCCACCGATCGGCACGCAGGCCGGCGACGAGCCGCTCCCGCTCGGAGATGGGCCAGCTCGCTTCTGCGAATACGCCGACATGCCGAACGCGTGCATCTTCGCTGCGCGGCAGATCCGAATACGACGTCATCATCTCGTTCATGGACGAGCGCCTCGTATGCACATCTTTCTGCGCGTCCATACCTAAAGTGACGTTCCTTGAAGATTGCGGGCCGATGTCGACTGCAATCCGGCCGCCGAGCGTGCGTCGATCGGAATTAATGGCTGCCCGATTCGGCATCATCATGGACGGCATGAAAGGACGCAGGCTGTAGTTGTCCATTACGTGATCGATATCGCCGTAGTAGGCGTTCATCTCGAGCTTGCGCACGAAGGATCGTTCGTTCTCATGGACATATCGCAGGCTCAAGCTGTCGCGCTCGAAGCTCGCGCCGTCCATCATGCGGTCCGCATATGCAGCTTCACCTTCACTGCGGCCGCCTGAAAGCTCGAACCGGCTGCGCTCGTTCGGTGTCCATCCGAGCAGCGCGCTTGCGTTCCAGCGCAGGTACTTCGAGTGGATCTCGTTGCCGTCACCGTCTTCGTAATCGTCTGCCTCCGCGCGTGAAGCGGACAGTTGGCCGTAAAGTCGCTCGCTACCCGCCGTGAGATCGGCGACGAGATCGGTGCGACCCGCGCTCGCTGTCATGACACTCGTGTGTGCGCGATAGTCGAACGTCTCGAATCGTGGCGAATCGCGCTCGAACAGTACCGTCGCCGCCGACGTGCCCGGCCCATACCGCACCGATTGCGGACCCTTGACGATGAGAATGCGATCGTACGTCTCCGGAAAGATGTAGGCAGTGGGCGGATCCATACGCATGTCGCAGCCGCCTAGCGTTGGCTGTCCGTCCGCGCGGATATTGATGCGCGATGCCGCCATGCCTCGAAATACCGCATCGCTGTCCGTGCCGCCCTTGCGTATGACGGCAAACCCGGCGACGGATCGCAGATAGTCGGCGCCATCGTGCGCAGGCAACGGCTGCCTCGGCGCCTTTGCATCCATCTCGACGGTGAGCGGCGAGCTCATCGGGGTCGAGGTGACGATGATCTCGTGCAGCCAACTCGCCTTGGGAGGCTCGTCTGCACCCGAAGGCGTGCTGCACAGCGCAAGGGAGCCGGCGACGAGCACAGCCTTGAGGCCGCGAAGATCTCGAGCTCGACGATGCTCGCCCGCAGCAACGATGGGCGAGCGAATCGTGCCACTGGCGCACAACTTCATGATCTACTCGAGTGCGTCGATACGGTTGCCGGAAACAGTCGGTTACTCTAAATCTTAGAGCCTACCGAGCTAAATAAAAAACCCGCGAGCTCGCTCCTTTATCCAAGGGTTGCTCGCGGGTGAGTGGAGCCCTCTGAAATCTGGGGGATCAGGGTCCACCAATATCCGACGGGAGGCACCCCGGCCGGTATTGCATCTACTTTATAGGAGAGCGCCCCAAGTGCCCGCAAGGGAGCGACGATTGATTGTGGCTATCGGCCCTTCGGATAGAGCGAAAGGCATTGAGGAGCCGGGAATATCTCTCGCCGCGATCGCCGCAAGAAATATTTTCCTTCGCTGCGGTGCGTTCCTACGACGCGGCGCGGATGCCCACTTGGGAGCGGAGGTATTCTTCGTGGGTCGGCAGGTGGGCGACCATGCCTCGAATCGCCTCGCGCGCCGTTTCCAATGTGGCCTGGATTTGCGCGTACTCGAGGTTGTCGACTCGCGGGCAATATGCCGTCGGCTTGATGCCCATTCCTTCGAAAACGGACTGCCAGCTCGAGCTGCGGAAGAGCTCGTCGACGCCTTCGCGGAGTGCCCCGTGGCGTTTGAAGAGCTCGATGCGTTCCTTGAGCGAGTCGGGCAGCGCGACGTCGCGGCACCAGCGCCAGAATGCCGAATCGTCTCGCTGCGTCCCGCAGTAGTGTAGGACGACGAAATCTCTTACTTCTTCGAAGTCCGCGACCATGCGGCGGTTGTACTCGCGGATCAGCGCCGGATCGCAATCGCGGTCGGGGAAGTAGCGTAGGAAGAATTCGATGCCGCGCGTGATGAGGTGGATCGCCGTGGCTTCGAGCGGCTCGACGAAACCGGCGGCAAGGCCGAGCGATAGGCAATTGCCTTGCCACAGCTCCCGGCGATGTCCTGTGACGAACGGGATGATCTTCGGCTCGTCGATCACCGGGCTATCGATCGTGCGCATGAGCGTCGATCTCGCTTCCGCGTCGCTGCAGAAGCGGCTCGAATAGACATAGCCATGTCCCAGGCGCTGCTGCAGCGGAATACGCCAAGTCCAGCCGGCTTGCTGTGCCGTCGCCTCCGTATAAGGCGCAATCGGTCCGCTGTGCTCGGTCTTGATTGCGATCGCACGATCGCACGCCAAGTACTGCGACCAATCGTTGAATCCGACCCCGAGCTCCTTCTCGATCAGGAGCGCCTTGAAGCCGGTGCAGTCGATGAAGAAGTCACCGTCGATCTTGCGGCCATCCTTGAGCGTCAAGCGCTTGATGAATCCGTTTGCGCCGCGTGCGACTTTCGTGACCCTTCCCTCGATGCGCTCGAGCCCCCGCGCCTCTGCAAACTTGCGGAGGTAGCGCGCGACGTTCGCGGCATCCACGTGCAATGCATAGTTAGCGCCGCCGATCGGTGTGTTGCGAGCTTGTGTCGGCAGGAAGAAGCGACCGTTCTCGGCCATGACGCTGCAAGGAGAGAACTCTTGCAGCGAAGAGCGATCGCCGAGCACGCGTGCTTTGAGCCAGCACTGATAGAAATCGTGCGCGCCGATCGGCCGACCGATGACCCCGAACGGATGGAAATACGTGTCGTCCTTACGGTGCCAGCCGAGAAAACGAATGCCTAGCTTGTAGGTCGCCTCGGTTTCTCTCATGAACTCCGATTCGTCGATCCCGAGTCGGCGGAGCGATCCGACAAAGGGCGGCACAGTGGATTCGCCGATGCCGACGGTGCCAACATCCTCGGATTCGACGAGCACGATTTCGCAGACGTCCCGCTTCAAGTGATGACGCAGCATCGCGCCAGCCAGCCACCCGGCCGTGCCGCCACCGACGATCACGATTTTTGTAAGCGGAACCATATTCGCTAGCGCGGTTGAAAATCGGTCGATAGTTGAAACCGGTTGACAGTTGACGGTTGACAGTTGACCGCCAGAGAAGGATCAGCGGCTAACCGTCGACGCATCTTTGGTCGAAGCCTCAGTTTCTCTCCAGGCCAGGAGTCGGTGCGTCCGCCTACCAGCTGTCAACTGTCAACCGTCAACTGTCAACCAGTCCTTGTTACCAGTCCTTATTTTCCACCAGCGTCCCTTGGCCGTCTCGGTCCTGGAGACGGGTATTGTAGCGCCAATAGGCGGAACTGCTCGCTTGAATGGCGGTTCGCAGCAAATCGATCGCCTTATGTCGCGGGAAACTGACCCGCCAGGCGAGCAAAAGCGTGCGTTTTGGGGTGGGATCGGCGAATGGCCGCGTGACGAGCAGGCCAGGGGCGTAGAGCGGGGCTTCCGCAGCCATTTGCGGCAGGATCGTGACGCCCAGGCCCGAGGCCACCATGTGGCGCAGCGTCTCGAGCGTGCTGCCCCGCAGCGCGTGCGTTGCCGTTTCGCCGAGTGTTTCCCGGGGTACGAGGTGCGGGAAAGCCTGCAGGACTTCTTCCCGAAACTGGTGCCCCTCGCCGAGCAATAGCACCTCGGCTGGATCGAGATCCGAAGCTGCAACGACCGCTTTCTGCGCGATCCGATGATGCGCGGGAAGCAACAGCACGAAAGGTTCTTCGAACAGCGGTTGAGCCACGATTTCGGATTCGGCATACGGGGCCGCGATGACAATGGCGTCGAGATCGCCGTTGCGAAGCTTGAGCGCGAGCGACGGCTGCTCGGCCTCTTCTATATATAGCGTGAGTTGGCGCGCTCTCTGCCGGAGCATCGGGATGAATTGGGGAAGCAGGTACGGACCGATCGTGGGCAAGGTCCCGAGCGCGAGCGTTCCTTGGAGCTGGTCCTTGTCCGCCTCTGCAATGTCCTTGATCGTGGCGGTTTGCTCGAGCACTCGATTCGCCATCGCCACGATTCGCTCGCCGACAGGCGTCGGCAATACGCGCTGCTTCGAGCGCTCGAACAGCACGACACCAAGCTCTTCCTCGAGCTTCTTCACGGCGATGCTCAGCGTCGGCTGACTCACATGGCAACGCTCGGCCGCACGCCCGAAGTGCTGTTCTTGGGCGAGCGCGGCGATGTAGCGCAGTTCGGTCAGAGTCATGATTGTTCAGTTGACGGTTGACAGTTGACAGTTGACGGCCAGAAAAGAGGTATCTCTATCGGATCGCCAACTCGAATTGTCAACATGAGTAGAGACTCGACGGTTGGAAGGCAAGAAAGGTGCCTGCTTCTGACAGGAACTTCGTTCCTTCCTCGTAGGCGGGTTCTCCGTCTAAATGGAGGAAATGCCGGTTACATTCGCTGCACGTCTTCTGGCTGTCAACCGTCAACTGTCAACCGTCAACTGCTAGGGGCTTCACGTGAAGCCCCTAGCCTCCTTAATCATTTCATACGCCGTGTTGATCTCGCGCGTTCGCTCTTCGGCCATCTGGCGCATGCTCTCGGGCAAGCCCTTGCCGGCGAGCTTGTCCGGATGATTTTGACTGATCAGCCGACGATACGACTGTTTGATCTGCGCGTTCGTGGCGGAAGGCGCGAGCCCCAATGCGGCATAGGCATCCTCGAGCGCGGACGTCGGCGGCGCGCGGCCGGGCGAGGGGCCGCGGCCTCCGGCGCGAAGCAGCGCCTCCAATTGCGCGACATCGGCGGCGCTCAAACCGAGCAGACGAGCGATGCGCATGAGCATCTGATGCTCGGCCGGATGCACGTTGCCGTCGCCTGCGACCGCGGATATCTGGATCTGCAGGAACATGACCATCAACACTCGCTGGCCATGACAGACGCTCGCGAACGTTCTGACCTCCGCGTCGAGATCGAAGTCGGGAGACTTGCCGCGATTGAACGCGGCCTTAGCTCTCTCGCGCTGCTCGCCCGAGAGTTGCAGACGCGTAAACATCGCCTCCGCGGTCGCGATCTCATCGCGCGTCACGACACCGTCCGCCTTGCAGAGCGCGCCCATGACGGCGAACGTGGATTCCAGAAACTGGCCTTGTACGGTCGTGAGCCGCTTAACGAGCGCGTTTCGCTGCACGTAGGACAGGACGACGCCGGCGATGGCGCCGATCAATACGCCGCGTGCGCCGCCGACGAGAAGACCGATGATCGCAAACAAAAAAACCAGGGACATTCGCGCGTTCCGGAAGATGGAACGCGAAAAGGTACGGGAAAGCGCGGCAGCGGGAAAGTGGAGATGCGCGATCGCGCGTCTCTGGCTACTGCCTACAGCCTACGGTCTACAGCCTCGGTGAGGTGCCTCAACCGCAGAAGCGATAGCGCCGGTCCGCAAACCGGACGACATCTCCGTCGCGAAGCGTGTGTCGCTTCACGAGCTGCTCGTTGACGAAGCAGCCGTTGATGCTGCCGACGTCGAACAGCACGACGCTCGACTCGCTGACGAGCATGCGCGCGTGATCGCGGCTGACGAGCGCCGAGGGCACGCAGATGTCGCTCTCGCGCGTGCGTCCAACGGTCATCACTTTGCGATCGAGCACGATCGCCGCGCTGCTGTCATCGAGCGGCAGCAGCGTTGCCGGATTGTCGATGTTCAGAGGTTCGGAGGAGGACACAGGGCGCGTGTGCGGCGCCTCCGGCGCGAGGGCCGTCATCGTCATGCGCTCGGCTGCTTGCGCTTCCAGCGTTGCGATCTGCGCCGCTTGCTTCTCGATGCGGCTCGACAAGTTCTCCAGCGTCTGCTTTGCATCGGCAAGCTGTGACACGAGCGTGCGCTTCTCGTCCTGCGCCGCCTTCAGGTCCTTGCGCAGATCGTTGAGCCAGCCGTCGCGAAGACGCAGGGCACGTTGAGCTTCGTCGAGCTCGCGCTGTTGGCGCGCGATCTCCGCGCGCTGCGCGGCGAGCTCTAGCGCTTGGGTCTGCACGAGCTCGGCCGGTTCGGCGCCCGCGGGCGCGGCGCTCGGTTCCGAGCGTGTGCCGGTCGACTGACTATCCTTCTCGAGCAACGCCTGCACCGCTTCCGGAAGGCCGTCCAAATCGCCGCCGCTGGCATCGAACGAAACGTAGAGCGTCTGATTTTCGGCGGCGTCGTCGGCTGAGTTCGAGTCTTGTCCGGCGGAGGTCCCGTCCGCCAACTCCGGCGCGAGCGGCAGCGGCTGCGTCCGGTCGATCGGCGCTAAGGATTCAGGAGAGAAGGCCATGAGCTAAGGTCCTGCCCGTATTCCGTATGCGCCGAAGGATGCGCCATGCGTCGCTTTTCTGGCGTGTCGCGAATCACGAACTGAACGGCGTTTTGCAATCTGTGAAATCGCGAATCGCAGCATCCGAAGGCGCTCGCCTCGGTGTCGAGCCGCACCGCCTTGACGCAATTGGGCGTGTTGCGGCGCGGCAACGCGGCGCATCGGGCCGCGTGCAGGGAAGGGCTTTTCATTTTCTGAGGATCGAATCGCAGAAGTGGAGGCTGGCAGCCCGCGCTTGCTCAGGTCTTCAGGCCGCGAGCCGATAACGAAGCAGGAGGTGAGTCTCGGGCTCACGCGCCGCAACGCGTGCACTTGCGCTCGTTGTTTCCTCTAAAACCCGAGTCATCGTTCGGGAGAAGTTCTTGCCGCAGTCGCGAGTGCATTCCACCCGCGCTTTCGCGAGCGCATGGCGGGTTCTCACCCTGCTCATGGTCCTTGCGCTGATCGGCCTCGGCGCTCTCACGCTATGGCCGCGCAGCGATACCTCCGCAGACGGATCGACGGCGACCGGTGCAGCACTGCGCGTCAAAGAGCTTGCTGAGTATCCGAAGGACAGCCACATCAAGGTACGCGGAACCGTCACGTATCGAGATCCGCAAAGCGACTCCATCTACATCCAGGACGAAACGGGGGCCGCTCGAATCTACTTCTGGACACGATGGACCGGACAGGCTCCTGATCTGCCTGCGCCTGGCGAGATCGTCGAGATCGAGGGAACGACCTCGGAGGACTTCAGGTGGGGGTTTACAGGTTTCGGCAAGCTCACGCTCACGCGTCTCGGCATGACGACGTTGCCGGTGCAGCCGGTCACTTCCGACGAGATCTTCGGTCAGGATCTCGCGCAAGTGCGCATCGAGATCAGCGGTGTGGTTCGAGATGTGAGGAGAGATTCCGGATCGATTCACGTCAAGCTCGCGGGCGCACGGCAGATCGAAGCTGTGCTACCCGAGGCTGCTGCGACGACGTTAACGCATCTCATCGACGCTCGCGTCCGATTGCGTGGCGTGCTCACGCTCAGGTACGACCTTCCCGGCGGCACTGTCGCACAGTTGCTTTCCGTCGGTTCCGAGGACGTCATCATCGATGAGCCGCCGCCGGCAAAATCCGAAGTTGTGCCCAACTTGCACGCGCTGATCGCGGACTCGAAGTGGCTTGCCGACGGTCATCGCGTCGTAGTGCAGGGCCGCATCGTCCCCGGTGCAGTCGACAACATGCTGCTCATCGAGCGAGACGGTTTCGTAGTCCCCGTTGAACCTGCCGCTGTTACGAGCGCTGCGGAAGGCGAATGGGTCGAGGTGAGCGGCTGGCCGGCGAGATCGCGGTTCACGGTGTGGTTGCGCAGCTCGACGGTGCGCCCGATCGCGAAGCACGAAGTCTCGCAAATCGATCGCTTCGCGCCAGAGCGCTACTTGACGAGCGTCGCGCAGGTTCGCGCATTGAAATCGGATGAAGCGCTGCGCGCGATCCCCGTCCGAGTTGAAGGCGTCGTGACGATGATCGACGCGCACCAAAGCTTCTACTTCCTGGAACACGCGCGAACCGGGATCTTCATCGATGCATCGAAACAGTCCCTTCGAGGTTTGCGCCTCGGACAGCGGCTCGAGCTCGAAGGGGTCACTGCTCCGGGCGGCTTCGCTCCCATCATTACGCATCCTCACGTGCGCTTGCTGGAACAGGCCGGACTTCCTGAGCCTCACGCGGTCGAACCCGAGCTCGCGCTCGTGGGTGCGCAGGATTCTCAGTGGGTCGAGCTCGAAGGGACCGCTCGACAGGTGGGCGACGACCATGGCGAGTTCGGCTTCCGAGTCTCGACCGCTGCGGGCAGCGTGCGAATTGCAGTCCTCGAGAATGCGTCCACCGAAACGTTGCAGAAATTCGAGAACGCGAGAGTACGCGTGCGCGGCGTACTGGCAACGACGTTTACCGAGTCCGGACAGCTCGCGGGCCTCAGGATGTTCGTGTACTCGCCTGAGTACATCGAGATCATGCAACCGGGTCCTGCGGACCCATTCGCGTTGTCAGTGAGGCCGATCAACCAGTTGCTGCGATTTTCCGCGGACGTGAAGGACTCGAATCTGGTCCGAGTGCACGGCGCCGTCACGCTTCGACAAGCGGACGCGCTCATGATCCAAGACGAGACCGGCGGTACGCGCGTGCAAGGCCTTCTCGGCGATGCGCAGCTCGGAGATGTGATCGAAGCGGTCGGCTACCCAAGGCCGAGCGATCGAGGCCCGATGCTGAGCGATGCCGTCGTGAAGCGAACCGGAGAGCGCAGCGCCGTCGCGCCGCAGCGTGTGACTGCGGACGAAGTGATGAAAGGAAGCGTGAGCAACAAGCTCGTTCGCATCGAAGGCAAGTTGTTGAGTCAGGTATCGAACGCGGAGCAGAACGTGCTCCTGCTGCGCGCGGGCCATCGCACGTATACCGCCGAGCTCGCGCGGCGCAGCCTCGGCGGCGAGCTACGCGAAGGCAGCATCGTCGCACTCACGGGCGTATGCCTGATCGAGCGCGGGCGGCCTCTCGACGGCGACGTCATGCGCGTGCCGATCTCGTTCAATCTACTGTTGCGCTCCCCCGAAGACATCGAAGTCATCGACGAGGCGTCCTGGTGGACGCTCGAGCGTGCGCTTCCGGCGCTCGGCTTGCTGGCACTGTCGGTTTGTCTCGCGATGATGTGGGTCATCGTGCTGCAGCGTCGCGTGCACCGTCAAACGGTCGCATTGGCGAAGCAAGGCAAGTTCCTGCGCCAGATCATCGATACGACGCCGAGCTTGATTTTCGCGAGAGATCGCAAGGGCCGCTATACGCTCGTCAACAAGGCGACGACGGAAGTGCACTCGCGCAGCGAAGACGAGATGATCGGGCGCACCGATCTCGAGCTCGGGTTCAACCCGTTGCTTGGTGCCGAGCGCCTTCGCGACGATCTCGAGGTGATGGATTCGAAGCAGGAGAAGGTCATCCCGGAGGAGTCGTACCGGGACGCCAACGGAAATGTGCGATGGCTTCAGACGACGAAGCGTCCGATCGTCGAGGACGACGGTGCGGCAGATCAGGTCCTCACCGTCGCGAACGACATCACGGCGCGCAAGGTCGCGGAACAAGAGCTCGAGCATGCGCGGGCAACGGCTGAAGCCGCGAATGCCGCGAAGAGCGAATTCCTCGCGAACATGAGCCACGAGATCCGCACGCCGCTCAATGGCATCATCGGCATGAGCGAGCTGTGCCTCGACTCGGATCTCGATTCCGAGCAGCGCGAGTACTTGCAGACGATCAAGCTCTCGGGCGACTCGCTCCTGACGGTCATCAACGACATTCTCGACTTCTCCAAGATCGAGGCGGGCAAGCTGGATCTCGATCTGGTCGATTTCTCGTTGCGTGAAGCGATCGAAGCCGCGCTCAAGACGATTGCAGTGCGCGCGCACGAGAAACATCTCGAGCTGCTGTGCGATGTGGCGCCCGATGTTCCGGAAATCGCACACGGGGACGGCATGCGCATCCGGCAGGTGATCCTCAATCTCGCATCCAACGCGATCAAGTTCACCGATCAGGGCGAAGTGAGCCTTTCCGTGAAGGTGCTGGAGCGCAACTCAGACGGCTGCATCGTGCAGTTCACCTTGGCGGATACGGGGATCGGAATCGCGCCGGACAAGCTGCAGCTCATCTTCGATCCATTTTCGCAGGCTGACGGGTCGACGACTCGCAAGTACGGAGGCACGGGGCTTGGCCTCACGATCTCGAATCGGCTCGTCGAGATGATGAAGGGCAGGATGTGGGTCGAGAGCGAGCTCGGCAAGGGCAGCCGATTCCACTTCACGGTGCAGCTCGGCCACGCGAGCGCGGACGTACCCGCAAATACGACCGAAAGCGCGCTGCTCGTCGGGCGCCGAGTGCTCGTCGTCGATGACAACTTGACGAATCGCCGCATTCTCGAAGAAATGCTGCGTCGTTGGGGCATGCAAGCGGAGTGCGCCGAGAGTACCGAGGCCGCCTGGGCTCGCATCGAACACGCATCTCTGCACGGGCGAGACTATGACCTCTTGCTCACCGATCTCGTGATGCCCAAGGAGGATGGGTTCGTCTTGATCGAGCGGCTTCGAACCCGGCCGGATTTGCAAGCGCCGGTCGTCGTGATGCTGACGTCCACCGCGCACCGGGACGATCTGGCGCGCTGCCGCAGCTTGGGTGTCGCTGCGCACCTCACGAAGCCCGTTCGACGAGATGAGCTGAGGCAGGTCTTGGAGCGCGCGCTCATGCAGAGCCCGTCGGTCCGTAGCCCGCTTCGATTGCGAGAAGCGGAGCGCGCACGAATGAATGTGCCGGGCGGCGGTCTTCGCATTCTCGTGGCGGAGGACAATGCGGTGAATCAACGTTTGATTGAGCGTCTGCTGCAGCGGCGGGGGCATTCCGTGACGATCGTCTCCGACGGACGCGCGGCAGTGGAGGCATTCGACCGCGAGCCATTCGATGCGATCTTCATGGACATGCAGATGCCGGAGATGGACGGTTTCGAAGCCACGGCGCTCATCGTCGAGCGGATCAAGAGAGGCGCCCCGCGCGTACCGATCGTCGCGCTGACGGCGCACGCACTCAAAGGAGACCGCGAGCGCTGCCTTGCCGCAGGAATGGAGGGGTATCTCAGCAAACCGATCGTCCTCAAAGAGTTGGACGAGATTCTCGAGCAGCTCAAGCCCG
>JBDZVE010000074.1:0-18707 GCA_040255535.1 Lysobacterales bacterium
TGCCACCCTTTTTCTTTGTCCGGCCTCCGCGATCTCCGCGTTCTCCGCGAGAGATCTTCCTTATCTTCGGCAGCAGTCAAGGTCCCGCGAAATGATCATAGCCGGTGTGCGCCGGAGAATATTCGTTTCCTCCGAGAACGCAGCGTACACCGGACTCCGCCGTCATGACACCGATGCGTGTGACAGGCGTGCCTGCGATCGATCGTGCACGAACCGCCTCGACATTCGCCGGCGCGACCGAGAACAGCAGCTCGTAGTCGTCCCCGCCCGCAAGCGCGTACCGCAGACATTCGTTTTCATCGAAGAGCGCGCGCATCGCATCGGACCGAGGCAGCGCGTCGAGCTCGAGCCGCGCACCGCACCCGCTCGCGCTGCAAAGCTTCTCGAGATCGGTCAGCAATCCATCGGAGACATCCATCGCGGCGCTTGCAACGGTGCGTAGTGCGCGACCGAGATCGAGACGCGGTTTTGGACGCAAGAAACGTCGCCGAAGCCGGGCCGCAGCACCTTCCTGCTGCGAGCCGGCGCGCAGCAAGGAAAGACCCGCCGCCGCTTCGCCCGGCACGCCGGAGATAAAGACGCCGTCACCCGGACGAGCGCCGGAGCGCGTCAAGAATCGATCCGACTCGACCCAACCGCCCACTTGCACCGTGATCACGAGCGGGCCGCGAACGGTATCGCCCCCGATGAGCGCGACGCCCTGCGCATCGGCGAGCTCGAACAGCCCTTTCGCGAAGCCGTCCAACCAACGCTCGTCCGCATCGGACAATGAGAGCGACAAAGACATCCACGACGGCTCCGCGCCCATCGCCGCCAAGTCGCTCAAGTTGACCGCGAGCGCTCGATATCCGATGTCCTCCGATGCGGCGTTCTCGAGAAAGTGCACGCCTTCGACGATCGTGTCCATCGCGAGCACGAGCTTCCGATCGGCGCGCACGTTCAACACCGCGGCATCATCGCCGACCCCGAGCGGCACGTCGCTGCGTGCCCCGCGGCTCGCGAAGTATTTCGCGATGATGTCGAATTCGCCGAGGCTCATTTCTGGGCTATGGGCTATGGGCTATGGCCTATGGGCGATGGCAAGAAGGATAGTCGAGTCTCGACAAACAACGTTCCCTCCCCTGCCGTGCGGGGGAGGGTTAGGGAGGGGGCAGCGGCGGCCGCGCTCTGGCTGCAGCCCCCAGACTCCTGTCCCCAGTCGGCGGAAGCCCTTTAGCGCTCCGCCGCTCGGATTTCGCGTGCGGCGCGATCGAGGACGGCGTTCACGTACTTGTGCGCGTCCGTCGCGCCAAAGCGCTTGCACAGGTCGACGGCCTCGTTGATGACGACGCGATACGGAATGTCGAGGCGCTGCTGCAGCTCATACATGCCGACGAGCAGAATCGCGGACTCCACCGGATCGAGTTGATCGAGCGGTCGGTCGAGGTGGGGCGAGAGCGCAGCGACGATGGACGCATTTTGCCCAATGCATGCATCCACGAGCTCCTCGAAGTGCTCGCGATCGGCCCCGGCGGAATCCTCGCTCTCGAAAAACTGAGCTTTGATGTCTCCGGCGCTCTGATCAGTAAGCTGCCACTGGTAGAGCGCCTGCATCGCAAGCTTGCGGGCGATGGACCGCGCGCGTGTTCCGCGTGCCGGCTTGTGGTTCGGTGGCGCCATCGAGAGAGTGGAAATCGGAAGGTGGGAAGTCGGAAGTCTTGCTGTCAACTGTCAACCGTCAACTGTCAACCCTTTCTTCTCACCCTTCATCCTTCGATCCGCCGCAACAGGTTCGCAAGCTCGATTGCGGTGACCGCAGCATCGGCTCCCTTGTTGCCTGCCTTCGTGCCGGCGCGCTCGATCGCCTGCTCGATGGTGTCGGTCGTCAGAACACCGAACGCAACCGGCACGCCGGTGTCGTTCGCGACGCGCGCGAGTCCGCCGGCACATTCTCCCGCGACATAATCGAAATGCGCGGTCGCGCCCTTGATGACCGCGCCGAGCGCGATGATCGCGTCGTAGCGGCGCGTTTGCGCAAGCTTCCGCGCGACGATCGGCAGATCGAACGCCCCGGGCGCGCGCACGAGCTCGATTTGCTTATCGCTCGCGCCGTGACGGCGCAGCGCATCGACCGCTCCACGCACGAGGTGCTCGACGACGAATTCGTTGAACCGCGACGCGAGAATCGCGAAGCGGAGCTCGCGACACTGCAAGTCGCCTTCGGTGGTTTTGATGTCCATGCTTTGCTGGGTTACAGACTACGGTCTACAGGCTACAGCCAGAGATGAGCGGCCACAATTGCGCCAGTATATCGCCCGCGACAACAAGCGGCTGATGCATTCTTGCTGTCGCCTGCCGCCTGTCGCCTGTGGACTGTGGACTGTGGACTGTAGCCGGCGCGGGCGTTAGCTATGCACGTACCCCACGATCTCCAGATCGAACCCGGACAGGCCTTGGAGTTGCTTCGGGGCGGACAGGACGCGCATGCGCGTCAGGCCGAGGTCTTTGAGGATCTGTGCACCGATGCCGTAGGTTCGAAGCACGTGCGTGCCGCTCGCGGTGGCCGGCGCAGCCTGGTCCGAACGGTTCATCGATTGCACCGCGTCCATCAATTCGCGCGGGGATTCTCCGGGACGCAGCACGATAATGACGCCCGAGGCTTCCTGCGCGATGCGCTCCATCGCTGCGCGCAGCGGTAGTCCGAGTCCGTCATCCCGAATCGCCAATAGGTCGCGGAGCGTGTCCGGCAAATGCACTCGCACGAGCGGCACGGCGTCCGGGCTCAGCTCGCCCCGCACGAGCGCCAAGTGAACCGTGCGATTCACATGATCTTCGAAGCAGAACATGCGAAACGGCCCGAACTCCGTGTTGACGGGTCGCTCGGCAATACGCTCGATCAAGCGGTCCTTCTCGAGTCGATAGCGGATGAGGTCCGCGATCGTTCCGATCTTGAGCTGGTGCTCGCGCGCGAACTTCTCGAGGTCCGGACGACGCGCCATCGTTCCATCTTCGTTCAAGATCTCGACGATGACCGCGGCGGGCTCCATGCCCGCAAGCCGCGCGAGATCGCAACCCGCCTCGGTATGACCCGCGCGCGTGAGGACACCGCCAGGCTGCGCCATCACCGGAAAGATATGACCGGGCTGCCGCAAATCCTCAGGGCGCGCATTTCGCCGCACGGCGGCGCGGATCGTCTGTGCGCGGTCATGCGCCGAGATCCCGGTCGTGACGCCTTCCGCCGCTTCGATCGATACGGTGAAGTTCGTCCCGTAATCCGCGTTCGTCTCGTTCACCATGAGCGGCAAGCGCAATTGCTGACAGCGCTCCCGCGTCAAGGTCAGACAAATGAGCCCGCGCGCGTAGCGCGCCATGAAATTGATGTCTTCCGCGCGCGCGAACTCCGCGGCCATGACGAGATCGCCCTCGTTCTCGCGATCCTCATCGTCCATGATGACGACCATTCGGCCCGCCGCGATATCCGCGAGGATCTCGTCGATCGAATTGAGCCGCGTAGTCGTCATGGAGCGTGTGTCTCGAACCGAGCTCATGTCGAGACCTCCTCGGTCGTCGTCTGTGAAAGGAGGCGCTCGAGGTAGCGAGCGATGATGTCGACCTCGACGTTGACGCGCGTCCCTAAACGAAGCGCGCCGAACGTCGTCGCCGTCAACGTGTGCGGAATCAAATTGACCCCGAAGCGAACGCCATCGACTTCGTTCACCGTGAGGCTCACGCCGTCGATCGCGACGGAACCCTTCCGCGCAATGTAGCGCGCGAGCTCAGGCGGCACTTCGAAGCTCACCCTGTGTGAGCGGCCGTCGTCCTGCATCGCCGCCACGACGGCGATGCCGTCGACATGACCCGTGACATAGTGGCCGCCGAGCGGTTGTCCTGCACAGAGTGCTTTCTCGAGGTTGACGCGCGCACCCTCTCGAAGCTCACCGAGCGTCGTGACGGTCAACGTCTCGCGCGAGACGTCTGCACTGAAACGAGCGCCTTGGATGCTCGTGGCCGTGAGGCAGCATCCATTCACGCTGATGCTGTCGCCCACCGATACGCCGTCGAGGCCAAGCGTACCCGCATCGAGCATCAACTCCGCGTCGCCGCCTTTCGGTGAGACGCCGCGGACCATACCCACAGCTTGAACGATTCCGGTGAACATGATCGAGCAGCATGCCGCTACTCGCGGCGAATGAAACTTACCTTGAGATCGGGCCCGATCGGCTCGGCCCCCTGCAGGCGGAATTGTAGACTGTCTTGCAGCCTTTGAAGCGAAGGAAGCTCAAACATCGCGCGGGCATCCGGCCCTAAGACTTTGGGCGCAAAATACACGATCAACTCATCGCATAAGTCCGATGCGAGCACTCGGCCCGCAAGGCGCGGCCCTGCTTCTACGAGCACGTCGTTGCACTCACGGCGGCCGAGCTCTCGAAGCAAGGACCGAAGATCGACGCCGCCGGCACCGTCGGGCGGCAGGACCACGATTTCGGCGGACGTATCGCGCAACCGACTGCCCGATGCGCCTGCAGGCTCAGAGGTCGCGACAACGACCGGCGCAGCGCCTTGAAGGATTTTCGCCGTCGGCTCGATGCGCAGTCGGCTGTCGACCACGACCCGAAGGATCGAACGGCCTTCCAAGTCGATCGTCGAATCCCGAACGTTGAGCTGTGGGTCGTCGGCAATGACGGTGCCGATTCCGGTCATCACTGCGCTGACCGAAGCGCGCAAACGATGCACGTCTCTGCGCGCCGCATCGCTCGTGATCCAGCGGCTCTCCCCGCTCGCAAGCGCGATGCGACCGTCGAGGCTCGCGCCCATCTTCACGATGACCCGCGGCAGGCCCGTTTGCATGCGTTTTTCGAAGCCGAGATTGAGCGCGCGCGTCTCCTCGGCAAGCACTCCGACTTCCGTGTCGATGCCGGCTGCTTGTAGTTGGCGAATTCCCGCGCCATGCACTTTGGGATTCGGATCCAACATGCCGCACACGACGCGCGCGATGCCGGCACGGATGAGCGCTTCCGTGCAAGGCGGCGTCTTGCCGTGGAAGGAATGTGGCTCGAGCGTCACGTACGCGCATGCACCGCGCGCGTCTTCGCCCGCCTGCTCGAGCGCGAGCACTTCGGCGTGCGCGCCGCCGGCCTTGCGATGCCAACCCTCGCCCACGATCCGCTCGCCGTGCGCGATCACGCACCCGACGCGCGGATTGGGATGCGTCGTATAGCGACCGAGCCAAGCGAGCTCGATCGCTTTGCGCATGTGATGGCGATCGAGCTCGGCGCTAGTCATACGATGCGGGCTCGGTTGACAGTTGACAGTTGACAGTTGACGGCCCCGAGCAGAGCGCGTGCATCTGGCGATCGTTCCGGCTGTCAACCGTCAACCGACAACCGTCAACTTTCACTTCTTCTTCTCCGCTTCGTTCGCCGCCCACAGCGCGAGCTGCGCTTCGGCTGCTTCGCGGTTGCGGCGATGGCGCATGCGTTCGATTTCCTCGCGAAACGCATCGACATCCTGAAAGGCGCGATAGACGGAGGCGAAGCGGACGTACGCAACTTCATCGAGACTGTGCAGCTCTTCCATCGCGAGCTCCCCGACGAGTCTCGAGGGAACTTCGCGTTCGCCGAGCGCGCGGAGCTTGTGGCAGATGTGGGCGACGGCCCCGTCCAACGCCTCGCTCGGCACGGGACGCTTTTCGAGCGCCTTGAGCATGCTGCTGCGAAGCTTCTGCTCATCGAACGGCTGGCGGCTTTCGTCGCTCTTGATGATGCGGGGCATGACGAGCTCGGCCGTCTCGAACGTCGTAAAACGCTCGCCGCACTTCAGACATTCGCGGCGCCGGCGGATCTGCTGTCCCTCTCCCGCCAGCCGCGAGTCGATGACCTTCGTTTCTTCGTGATTACAGAACGGGCAATGCATACGATGGTGATTGGCGGACGGCGGACGGCGGACGGTGAGCGTTAAGAGGGGCAGTCCTCACCGAATTTTTCACCGTCCGCCGTCCGCCGTCCGCCGTTCACTTCTCCCCGTAGACGGGGAACTTGCGGCAAATCTCCTCCACCTTCCCTCTCACCGCCGCGATTGCGGCTTCGCTGCCGTTCTCGTCGAGGACGTCGGCGATCCAATTCGCGAGCTCCGTCACCTCCGCTTCGCGGAAGCCGCGAGTCGTCGCGGCCGGCGTGCCGATGCGAAGACCGCTCGTGACGAAGGGAGGACGAGGATCGTTCGGAACCGCGTTCTTATTCACGGTGATGTGCGCGCGGCCGAGCGCCGCATCCGCCTCTTTCCCCGTGATGTCGCGGCCGATGAGATCGACGAGGAACAAGTGATTGTCGGTACCGCCCGAAACGATCTTATAGCCGCGGCTCATGAGCTGCTTCGCCATCGCGCGCGCATTCGCGAGCACCTGCCTTTGATAGGCGCTGAAGTCCGGCTGCAGCGCCTCGAGCAGCGCGACGGCCTTCGCCGCGATCACGTGCATCAAGGGACCGCCTTGCGTGCCGGGGAACACGAGCGAGTTCAGCTTCTTCTCGATCGCCTCGTTGGCGCGCGCGAGGATCAATCCGCCGCGCGGACCGCGGAGCGTCTTGTGGGTCGTCGTCGTGACGACGTCGGCGTAGGGAACCGGATTCGGATAGAGGCCCGCGGCGACAAGACCGGCCACATGTGCCATATCGACCAAGAACAATGCGCCGACCGAATCTGAAATCTCGCGGAAACGCTTCCAATCGACGACGCGCGAGTACGCCGAGAAGCCTGCGATCACGAGCTTCGGCTTGTGCTCGTGGGCGAGCCGCTCGACCTGCACGTAGTCGATTTCGCCCGTCGCGGAGTCGAGCCCATATTGAAACGCTTTGAAGAGCTTGCCGGAGAAGTTGACCTTCGCGCCGTGCGTCAGATGCCCGCCGTGGTCGAGGCTCATGCCGAGAATCGTGTCGCCCGGATTGACGAGCGCGAGATACGCGGCAGCGTTCGCTTGCGAGCCGGAATGCGGCTGCACGTTCGCGTAGGCCGCGCCGAACAGCTTCTTCGCCCGCTCGATCGCGAGCTGCTCGGCGACATCGACGTGCTCGCAGCCGCCGTAGTAGCGCTTACCCGGGTAGCCCTCGGCGTACTTGTTCGTGAGAACGCTGCCTTGCGCTTCGAGGACGCGCGGACTCGCGTAATTCTCCGAGGCGATCAACTCGATGTGATCTTCTTGACGACGACGCTCCGCGTCGATGGCGGCCTTCAACTCGGGATCGAAATCGGCAATGGTCAAATTGGCAGGAAACATGGGCACTCCGGAAAGGGGAGCGCCGATTCTACAGGAAAGGGGGTCCCGCATAGGGGATAGGGGATCGCGGGTAGGGGATAGTCAGAAGGCGAGCCGCTCTTGCGGCTCGCGCAGCGCGCACGGCGATGCGCCCTTCTTGCTATCCCCTACCCCCTGCCCCCTGCTCACTGTCCAGAGCTTCCAGAAAGCTCTGAACCACGCGCGTCCAAGCGCGCGCGAGATTGCGGCGGTTGTAGCCGCCGCCGCCCATTGCGAGGACGCGCCCGTGGCCGAGCTCGTCGGCGAGCGAGCAGAGGCGGCGCGCGGCATGCGCATGCGCCTCTTCGGTGAGGCCGAGATGGGTGATCGGATCTCCTTGCAGGCTGTCCGCGCCGCACTGAAACAGGATGAATTCGGGGCGCCGCTCGCGCAGAAATCCCTCCGCACGGTCCCAAGCCTCGAAGAAAGCGGCGTCGTCGGCACCAGGTGGAAGCGGCACGTTGAGCTTCGTACCGCGCGCAGCGTCCGTGCCGGTCTCGTCGGCGGCACCCGTGCCCGGGTAGAGATAGCGGCCATCCTCGTGGAAATCGACGCAGACGAGGGCTGGGTCCGACTCGAACGAATAGAAGACGCCATCGCCATGATGCGCGTCGATATCGACGTAGGCGATCGTGCGCACAGCGTACTTGCGCCGCAGGATCTCGATTGCGACACCGCAATCGTTGAACACGCAGAAGCCCGCGGCGCGATCGCGCGCTGCGTGATGGAGCCCTGCAATCGGAATGAATGCGCGCTTCGCCCGATTCGACATGAGCGCATCGACGCCGACGAGCGTCGCACCGACGACGGAGAGCGCGGCCTCGAAGATGCCGCGCTTCGCCGGCGTGTCGCCGCCGTCCAAGTAACCCTGCCCCGCCGCGGAACGTTCGCGAACGAATTCGACGTACTCCGCCGTGTGGAAAGCCTCTAGCTCCTCGCGCGTCGCCTCGCGCGGGCTCGCGCGCTGCACTCGACCGTCGAGCCCCGACCGATGCAGCTCGCGCATGAACGCTTCGTGGCGATCCGGGCCGAAGGGGTGCCCGTCGCCGAATCCATAGCGAGCGATCTCGTCGCCGGACACGAGGAGAACCGAAGAACGCTGGGATTCGCCATCGTCAAGCATGGAGCGAATACTCCGTAGCGGCGCTCGTGATGGAGGGGAGCCACATGATTCGCAGAATACATGGACGCGACGCGGATGGGGACATTCCTCGCCGCGCCCGTGCGCAGCCATGGTTCCAACCCCTTGCCCAAAGCGAAGAGTGCCCCCAAACAGTGGGCTCAGCGAGAAATCTCCTCGACGAGGAATGTTTGCAGGGGTTCGGTATCATTCGCCCCTTTATTTTTGCTCGAGTGCTCGAATGGCCCAGTTCATTTACACCATGAATCGCGTCTCGAAGGTCGTTCCGCCGAAGCGGGTGATCTTGCGAGACATCTCCCTCTCCTTCTTCCCCGGCGCGAAGATCGGCGTGCTCGGCCTCAACGGGTCGGGCAAATCTACACTCCTTCGGATCATGGCCGGCGTCGACAAGGAGTTCGAAGGCGAGGCCCGCCCGCAACCCGGCATCAAGATCGGCCTGCTCTCGCAGGAGCCGCAGCTCGATCCGAGCAAGGACGTGCGCGGCAACGTGATCGAGGGCGTTGCCGAGGTTCAGTCGCTGATCGATCGCTTCAACGCGGTGAGCGACAAGTTCGCCGATCCGAACTTGGGCGAAGACGAGATGAACAAACTGCTCGAAGAGCAGGCGAAGCTGCAGGATGCGATCGACGCGAAGAACGGCTGGGAGCTCGAGCGCAAGCTCGAGGTCGCGGCGGATGCTTTGCGCCTTCCGCCATGGGACGCGGATGTAACGAAGATCTCCGGCGGCGAGCGCAGACGCGTCGCGCTGTGCCGATTGCTGCTCTCGCAACCAGACATGTTGCTGCTCGATGAGCCGACGAACCATCTCGATGCCGAGTCGGTCGCGTGGCTCGAGCGCTTCCTCGAAAGCTATCCGGGCACGGTCATCGCCGTGACGCACGATCGCTACTTCCTCGACAACGTCGCGGGATGGATTCTCGAGCTCGATCGCGGCCACGGCATTCCTTGGGAAGGCAACTACTCTTCGTGGCTCGAACAGAAGGAGCGGCGGCTCGCGCAAGAAGAGAAGCAGCAGGAAGCCTTGCGCAAGACGTTGGAGCGCGAGCTCGAATGGGTGCGCGCGAATCCGAAGGCGCGGCAAGCGAAGAGCAAGGCGCGCCTGCAGCGCTACGAAGAGCTCGCATCGCAGGAGTTCCAAAAGCGCAACGAGACGAACGAGATCTACATTCCGCCCGGCCCTCGCCTCGGCGACCTCGTGATCGAAGCGAACGCCTTGAAGAAGGGCTTCGGCGAGCGGCTTTTATTCGACAATCTGAGCTTCAATCTACCGGCCGGCGGGATCGTGGGCGTGATCGGCCCGAACGGCGCGGGTAAGACGACGCTGTTCCGCATCATCACAGGACAAGAACAACCGGATGCGGGCGAAATCCGTATCGGGCCGTCGGTGCAGCTTGCCTATGTCGACCAGTCGCGTCAGTCGCTCGACGATTCGAAGACAGTGTGGCAGGAAATCTCCGGCGGGCTCGACATGATCCGCGTCGGCAACTACGAGACCGCGTCGCGCGGCTATGTCGGCCGCTTCAACTTCCGCGGCTCGCAACAGCAGCAGCTGATCGGCGAGTTGTCGGGCGGCGAGCGCAATCGCGTGCATCTCGCGAAAGTCCTGAAGGCGGGCGGAAACGTCATCCTGCTCGACGAGCCGACGAACGATCTCGATGTCGAGACGCTGCGCGCGCTCGAGGAGGCGCTCTTGAGCTTTCCGGGCTGTGCCGTCGTGATCTCGCACGATCGCTGGTTCCTCGACCGCATCGCGACACATATCCTCGCCTTCGAGGGCAACAGCGAAGTCGTCTGGTTCGAGGGCAACTACGCTGAGTACGTAGAGGATTTCCGCCGGCGCAAAGGCGATGATGCCGCTACGCCCCATCGCATCCGGTACAAGAAGCTCGAGGCGTAAGATCAGTTGACGGTTGACAGTTGACGGCAAGAACCGATGTGCCCTCCAAGCATTCATCGTCGCGCTGATAAGCTCTCTTCTGGCTGTCAACTGTCAACTGTCAACCGCGGCGGTCGTAGCGCATGAGCGCCGCCCTGCAACTCGACGGTCAATCGCTCTCGCTCGACGATGTGCGTGCTTTCTTGTTGCAGCCGCTCGCAATCGCGCTCGCCCCGCACGCGCGCGCGGCGATGCTTCGGAGCGTCGAGACCGTGCGCGACGCGGTGCGCGGCGATCGAGTGAGCTACGGCATTACGACCGGGTTCGGCGCATTCGCGAACAAGCGCATCTCGGCCGACCAAGTGCGCGAGCTGCAGCTCAATCTCGTGCGCAGCCATGCGTGCGGCGTCGGCGAACCGCTGGCGCCCGGTATCGTGCGGCTCATCCTCTTGTTGAAAGCGAACGCACTTGCCGCTGGCTTCTCCGGCGCGCGACCCGAGATCGTCGAGGCGCTGTTGGCGCTGCTCGAGCGCAACGTATTGCCGATCGTTCCCTCGCGCGGCTCCGTCGGCGCATCCGGCGATCTGGCGCCGCTCGCACACATATCGCTCTGCCTGATTGGCGAAGGCGAGGCGCTCGTCGGCGAGAAGCGAGTCGAAGGCCGAGCCGTATGCGAGGCGGCGGGGTTCGCGCCGATCGCGCTCGAGGCAAAAGAAGGGCTCGCGCTCGTCAACGGCACGCAATTGAGCTTGGCGCTTGCGCTCGATGGGTTGATCCGCGCCGAGACGCTGCTCGCTGCCGCAATCGTCACCGGTGCGCTCACGATCGACGGTTTAGCCGGCAGCTACGCGCCGTTCGATGCGCGCATTCACGAGGCGAGCCGCTCCCCGCACCAGATCGAGGTCGCGCGACGCTTTCGTCTGCTCCTCACGGAAAGCGCGATCCACCGTGCACACGAGAGCTGCGACCGTGTTCAAGATCCCTACGCGGTGCGCTGCATGCCGCAGGTCTACGGCGCCGTCGAAGCCGCGCTCGCGCATGCGCGCGACATCTTGAGCGCGGCGATCAACGGCGTGACCGACAACCCGCTGATCTTCGATGAGGCGATCGTCTCGGGCGGTAACTTTCACGCGCAGCCGATCGCGTTCCTGAGCGACTATCTGGCGATTGCGGTTGCGGAGCTCGCCAGCATGTCCGAGCGGCGCACCGACCTGCTCGACCGGCGCGTCAATCCGGCGCTCAGCATGTTCCTTACGACCGAGCCGGGACTCGAGTCCGGCTTCATGATCGCGCACGTCACGGCCGCGGCGCTCACGTCCGAGAACCGCACCCTTGCGCACCCCGCTTCGATCGATAATGTCACGACGTCCGCGGGACAAGAGGACCACGTCAGCATGGCGCCCTGGGCAGGATTCAAATTGCAGCGAATCTGCGACAATACGGCGCACGTGCTCGCAATCGAGCTCTTGGCGGCAGCACACGCGATAGACAAGCTGCAGCCGCTCGAAACGACGGAGCCGTTGCAGCGGGTCCATGCGTTCGTACGAAAACATGTCGAATATCGACCGTACGACCATCGCCTCGATCGCGATATCGCGACGCTCGCGCGGCTGATAGAAGGTGGGGAGATGGCACAGTTTCTTTAGGCTGTAGGCTGTAGGCTGTAGCCAGAGAAGAACGATCCGACTGCATGTGGATGCAGCGAAGGTAGCAACAGCATGACCCAACGCGAACGCGCAAGACGCTGCAACGGCTTCAAGTCCGACCTACAGCCTACAGCCTACAGCCTACAGCCTACAGCCTCGGGCGCACGGCCCGCAGCCTGACGAAGCGCCAAATGTCTAACGCCATCACCATTCTCATCGCGCTCTTCGGGCTGCTGCTGCTCATCCTCGCGTGTCAGCGCTTGTTTCGCGCGCGCTTTCTCGCTGCAGGCGGCAGCGCCCTCATGGGATTGCTATTGCTCGCGCTCTCTGCGGTGCTGTTCGTCATTTCGTTGAACCTGCATACGTACGCCCGGCTCACGCGCGAAAAACCCGTTGCGGAGATCGTGTTCGAAGCGCGTGGACCGCAGCAGTTCCGTGCAACGCTTGCGCAAGTGCCGAGCGGCAAAATGCAGTTGTTCATGCTCTCGGGCGATGAATGGCAGCTCGATGCGAGGGTGCTCAAGTGGAGCGGCTGGGCGAATCTGCTCGGCTTCGATGCTCAGTACCGCCTCGAGCGCATCGGCGGTCGCTATCGAGACATCGAGCAGGAGCGCAACGCACCGCGGACCGTGTATCCGCTGAGCGAGAACCCCGGGCTCGATCTCTGGATGCTTTCGACGCGCTACCCGCGCTGGCTGCCGTTCGTCGATGCGGTCTACGGCAGCGCGACGTACATGCCGATGGCCGACGGCGCACGCTTCGAAATCTCGATCACCCAATCAGGCCTGATCGCCCGCCCGATGAATCCCGCCGCAGAAGCGGCCAGCGGCAGCTGGCGCTGACGAGCCAGCAGCATGCGCGTTCTGACCCTACACCTTACACTTCACACACTACACAAGGCGCGCTAGCGCCTAACCTACCCACACCCGCGCATTCCTAAACATCCTCATCCACGGGCTGTCCTCGCCCCACTCGTCCGGATGCCAGGAGTTCTGCACAGTGCGGTAGACGCGCTCCGGATGCGGCATCAGCAGTGTGGCGCGACCGTCGCTCGAGGTGATGCCCGTGAGACCTGCGGGCGTGCCGCTCGGATTTGCGGGATAGCGTTCCGTCGCGCGTCCGTAGTTGTCGATAAAGCGCAGGGACATCAAGTTCGCGGCGAGCAGCGTGTTCAAGCCTTCGGGCGTTGCGAATTCGGCGCGCCCTTCACCGTGCGCGACCGCAATCGGCATGCGCGAGCCTTCCATGCCGGCGAAGAAAAGCGACGGCGATTTCACGACTTCGACCATGCTGAGGCGCGCTTCGAACTGCTCGGAGCGATTGCGAACGAAACGCGGCCAACGCTCCGCGCCGGGAATGAGCTCGCGCAGCGCCGACATCATTTGGCAGCCGTTGCAGATGCCGAGCGAAAACGTATCCGCGCGACTGAAGAAGCGCGTGAACTCTTCTCGAAGCTGCGCATGGAACAAGATCGACTTGGCCCAGCCCTCGCCTGCGCCGAGCACGTCGCCATAGGAGAATCCGCCGCAGGCGACGAGACCGCTATAGTCGGCGAGACGCGCGCGTCCGCCTACGAGGTCCGTCATGTGCACGTCGTAGGGCTCGAAGCCGGCGCGGTACAAGGCGGCTGCCATCTCGATGTGGCTGTTCACGCCCTGCTCGCGCAGGATCGCGACCTTCGGTCGCGCGCCCTTCGCAATGTATGGCGCCGCGATATCTGCGCTCACATCGAAAGTCAGCGACGCGCCAAGACCGGGGTCGTCTGGATCGCAGGCGGTCTCGTACTGCTCTTTCGCGCATTGCGGATCATCGCGTCGCTCGACGAGGCGATACGTCGTTTCGGACCACGCCGCCCTGAGATTCGTCCGCGACTCATCGAGAATCGCTTGCCCGTTCGCGCGGATGCGAATTCGATCCGCTTCGGTCGCGCTGCCGATCGCACGCACGTGGGTCGAAAGCCCATTGCGCTCGAATACCGCGACGACTTCCGGCACGACGGCTTCACGAATTTGCACGACCGCGCCGAGCTCTTCCGCGAAGAGCGCTGCCGCGCCGTCGCGCACATCGCCCAAATCGACGTCGAGCCCGCACTTGCCCGCAAAGGCCATCTCCACGAGCGTCGCGAAAACGCCGCCGTCCGATCGATCGTGATACGCGATCAGGAGCGATCGCTCGCGCAGCTCCGCGATCGCCGCAAAGAAGCCGGCGAGGCGCTGCGGATCATCGCAATCCGGCGCCTCATGCCCGAGCTTTCCGTACACCTGCGCGAGACACGACCCGCCGAGGCGATCGCGTTTACCGCCGAGATCGATGAGGAGCAGGCTCGTCGGACCGAGGTCCGTCCGTAGCTGCGGCGTCAGCGTGCGGCGCACATCGCCCACAGGTGCGAAGGCAGACACGATGAGCGAGAGGGGCGCGAGCATCGTCCGCTCGCGATGACCCTCGCGCCACGAGGTCTTCATCGACAACGAATCTTTGCCGACCGGAATCGCGATGCCCAACGCGGGACAGAATGCTTCGCCGACCGCTTTCACGGTTGCGTAGAGATCCGCATCCTCGCCGGGCGCGCCGCACGCAGCCATCCAGTTCGCGGACAACCTCACGTCCGCCAGCGCTCGTATGTCCGCCGCCGCGATGTTCGTGATCGCTTCTGCGACGGCCATGCGCCCCGACGCGGGTGCGTTCAGGAGCGCGAGCGGCGTGCGCTCACCCATCGCCATCGCCTCTCCGCTCGTCGAAGTGTAGTCGCTGATCGTCACCGCGACGTCGCTGACCGGAACCTGCCAGGGTCCGACCATCGGATCGCGGCTGATCATGCCGCCGACGGTGCGATCGCCGATCGAGATCAAGAAGGTCTTGTCGGCAATCGCAGGCAACCTCAGGAGCCGATATGCCGCCTCGCGAATATCGATCGCACTTGCATCGAAAGTATCGCCGAGCGCAGGCAACTGCTTTACGTCCCGCGTCATCTTCGGCGGCTTACCCAAGATGACCTCGAGAGGAAGATCGACAGGGTTCGCCTCGAAGAGCCGGTCGCTGACCTTCAACCAGCCGTCGTCCGTCGTCTCGCCGACGACCGCGTAGGGACATCGCTCGCGCGCGCAGAGCGCCGCGAACTGCGCCAGGTGCTCGGGCGCGATCACGAGCACGTAGCGTTCCTGCGCTTCGTTGCACCAGATCTCGAGCGGCGACATGCCCGCCTCGGCCGAGGGCACTTCTCGCAGCTCGATCCGACCGCCTCGGTCACTGTGCGCAATCGCCTCAGGAAGGGCATTGGATAAACCGCCCGCACCGACGTCGTGAATGAGCAGAATCGGATTTTCGTCGCCCAATCCCCAGCACTGATCGATGACTTCCTGCGCGCGCCGCTGCATCTCGGGGTTGCCGCGTTGCACGGACGCGAAGTCGAGATCCTCCGCGCTCGCGCCGCTGCCGACGGACGATGCCGCGCCGCCGCCGAGCCCGATCAACATCGCGGGACCGCCCAACACAATCAGCTTCGCGCCAGGTGGGATTTCCGATTTCTCGACGTGCGGGCGCCGAATGTTGCCGACGCCGCCTGCAATCATGATGGGCTTGTGATAGCCGCGAAGACCGATGCGCGCGTCCGACTCGACATTCGTTTCAAAGGTGCGGAAGTACCCCAAGATGTTCGGCCGGCCGAACTCGTTGTTGAACGCCGCGGCCCCGAGCGGACCTTCGATCATGATGTCGAGCGCGGAGGCGATACGCGCAGGGCGGCCGAAATCCTGTTCCCAAGGCTGCGTGAAATCCGGAATCCGCAAGTTCGAGACAGAGAAGCCCGCGAGCCCCGCTTTCGGCTTCGCACCGCGGCCCGTCGCACCTTCATCGCGGATCTCGCCGCCGGATCCGGTGGCGGCGCCCGGGAACGGCGAGATCGCGGTCGGATGATTGTGCGTCTCGACCTTCATCAGAATATCGATCGGCTCGTCGTGGAACGTGTAGCGCTGCGTGCGCACGTCCGCGAACCAGCGCCGCCCGTGCGCACCTTCGATCACGGCCGCGTTGTCCCGATAAGCAGAGAGCACCCCGCTCGGACTTTTCGCGTACGTGTTCTTGATCATGGCGAACAGCGACTTCGGCTGGCGCTCGCCGTCGATGATCCAATCGGCGTTGAAGATCTTGTGTCTGCAGTGCTCGGAGTTCGCTTGCGCGAACATCATCAGCTCGACGTCGGTCGGATCGCGCTCGAGACGCCTGAAGTTCTCGACAAGGTAATCGATCTCGTCGACGGAGAGCGCAAGGCCCAAGCTCTCGTTCGCCTCTTCCAGCGCAGCGCGCCCGCGCGCGAGCAGCGGGATCGTGCGGAGCGCTCGCGGCGAATCGTGCGTAAACAATCGCGCGGCATCTTCCATCGAGAAGATCGCCGACTCCGTCATGCGATCGTAGAGCGCCGGCGCGATCTCTCGAAGCGCCTCATCGCTCAATTCGGAGACCGCGTGCAACTCGTAGGCGATGCCGCGCTCGATACGCTCGATGCCATCCAAGCCGCAGACACGTGCGATGTCGGTCGCTTTGCTCGACCAAGGCGAGATCGTGCCGGGGCGCGGAACGACGACGATCCGAGCGGTCTTCGCTTGCGGATCGATAGCCTGCTCGCTCAGCTTCGGGCCGTAGGTCAAGAGCGCATCGAGGACGCGACGCTCGTCCGCGCGCAGCTCGCGGCGCGTCTCGACAAAATGAACGAAGTGCGAGCGGAGCGCTGCCACGCCGGGATGGCGGGAGCGAATCGACGCAAGAAGTCGGGCGGTTCGAAATTCGGAGAGTGCGGGCGCGCCGGGCAGTGTGAGCATCAGAGCGGGTCGAATCGCCGGGCGATGAAGCCGCGGCCGCAAGAAGGAGGAACGGGCGCGAATGATACAGGATTCAAGCCATTCGGTGCCTCTGGGGCATGCGTCGCCCGGCAGCGTGCTCGCGTCGCTCGGGAGCGCTATTTCTTGCCGTCACCCGGCGAAAACATCACGGGAAACTGCGCGACGTTCGAGCCTTCGAAGTTGCTGATCTTGCTCACGCCTTGCTTGCGAACTTCATCGACGCGCATGACCGAATGGATCGGCAGATACGTGCGTTTCACGCCTTCGAACTCGGCCCGGATCTTCTCTTCCGTCGGATCCACGACGACCGCCGAGCGCTCCCCGAACACGAGCTCCTCGACCTCGAGGAAGCCGAACAGCGAGCCGTGATGGACCTTCCGGGCGTAGATCTCGTAGAGCTTGCCCTGATTGACGAAAACGACCTTGAAAATGTGACTGGCTGCCATTTCGCTGCGTGGCTGGGTTGATACGCTGCGCGCATATTACATAGCGTAGGCGCTAGGCGTTAGCTGATCCGCCGTTTCCCGATCTGACTTCTAGGCATGGCACTCAAACTTCGGGTCATTAGCGATCATTACAAGGCGCTAGGCAAGCGCAGCTCGCGTCTTTTTGGCGTCACTGGCGGACGAATCGGCCGGGCGCAGGACAACGATTGGGTGCTGCCGGACCCGGACCGCTACGTTTCGAGCCACCATTGCAGGATCTCGTTCCGCGCCGGCGACTGGGTGCTCGAGGACACGAGCACGAACGGTGTCTTCATCAATGGCTCGGACACGCCGGCATCCGTCGAGGGTCCCTACTCCCTCCAAGACGGCGACCGCTTACGGCTCGGCGATTACGAGGTGCTCGTCAGCATCGACGATCGGAACGACTTCTCGCCCGATGAAAGCGGGCAAATGCCGGTCCCGAAGCGCGTGCGCAAGGCACCAAAGGCGAGTCTCGTCGAGGACCTCGGCGAAGAGCTCGACCTCACGGATCTGCTGAGCGAGTCGTCGATTCAACCCGCACCGCCGATGCCCCCGCCGTCGAAGGGTGCCCGTGGGAGCGACCCATTCGATCTCGGCAAAGCGCTCGGGCTCGAGGCCGAGCCGCCGGCGCCAACGACCGTGCGCAAGCCCACCCGCAGCGGGTTCACATCACTCCTCGACGGACCGGTCGAGGGCGCCGCAGCGCGCAACGCTATGCCTGCCCGCAAGCCCGCGGACGACTGGCAGATGCAAACCCGCCCATACGATCGCAAGACGCTCACGGCGCTCACCTCGCCGGCCGCGCTCGCCCGCACCGCACGTACCGAGAAAAGCGAGCCCGAGCGCGCAAAGCGTCCCTCGGACAGCGTCTCGGGGTTCGACGCCGCCGGCGGTGTCGAAGCCTTCTGCAGAGGTGCGGGCATCGATCCGTCGAACTTGCCTTCGGACGCTCAGCACGCGCTGCTCACGATGGCCGGTCAGATGATGCGCGAGGTCGTGCTCGGCCTCATGGAAGCGCTCAAAGGCCGCGCCGATCTGAAGAGCCGCCTGCGGCTCAATCAGACGACGATCCAACCGTCGGACAACAATCCGCTCAAATTCTCCGCGAGCGTCGACGAAGCCTTGATGAAGCTCCTCGATCCGCACAGCAATCGCTATCTCGGCCCAGTGGAAGCGATCAGGAGCTCCTTCGCGGACCTGCGCACGCATCAGGTTGCCCTGATGGCGGCGATTCAAGCGGCAACGGACGAGCTCATGACTCGAATCGAGCCGAGCGAGCTTCAGGAGCGATTCGATCGCGGCCTGAAGCGCGGCGCGATCCTCGGTGCGGCGAATCGCATGAAATATTGGGATCTCTACATCGAGTTCTATCAGGCGCTGAATCAGCGCAATGAACAGGGCTTACCCGTGCTCTTCGCCGAAGAGCTCGCCCGCACCTACGCCGAGCGTTCAGCGCCTAAGAAAAAGTGAGGACG
>JBDZVE010000007.1:0-55385 GCA_040255535.1 Lysobacterales bacterium
ACATATCGCTCCCCCTTCTCCAAGCTTTGCCTGGCGCACCCTTTGCGAGATTCACTCTTCTTATTCTTCACCCCCGCCTCGTTCGCTCAGCGCCTCAAGTATCCGACCACAAGGCGCGTGCCCTCATCCACGAGCGCTTCTATCGATGCGGCGGCGAAGCTTTTCGAATAGTGCAGAACCGCGTTGTGCGTCAGCGCCTCGACCGTCGTCACACACACGAACGACGCGAGGTCGAGATCGACCTCTCTAATCTCCGCGCGATGGCTCTCGAGATAATCTCTGAACAATGCAAAGTTCTCGAGACTGAACAGCTCCACCTGCTCTAGTTTCCCCACTCGCGGAATTTGTTCCGCGAGCACCCGATGAAGTCTCGGGTCAACGCGATGCGCCTTTACCGCAACGCCGATCAGCGCGCGTACGCCCTGCTCCAGCGGCAAGGCAACGATCTGCGCCAGCTCCGTACGCACGGTCCGCATGAGCTCCCCGGTATGTCGTTCGATCACAGCGGCAACGAGCGCTTCTTTGCTTGGGAAATACTGGTACAGCGATCCGACGCTCACACCCGCGACTTCAGCGATGCGATTGGTGCTCGCCTTGTGAAATCCCTCTCTTACAAGAACGCGAGCAGTCGCCTCGACCAGTGCATCGACTGTCGCGCGCGAACGCCGCTGAGATGCGCATTTCCTAGGCTTTACGAGCGGTTTTCGTGCCATGTCGAGCGCGCCCCAATGCGAGTACAAAATGCGAACGATCGCTCGTATTCTGTCTCACATGGAAACGATGAACAACGTCACACGTGACCTACGCGACCTCACTCCGACTCACGGCACACTCCTGCGTTTGTTCCGGTTCAAGGCCTGGGCGAACGACGCGCTATTGAACGCGCTGTCGAAGCTCGGCAACGAATCTCCGATCACGAAGCTGGCTGTGCAGGCCTTGAGCCACACCTATGTCGTCGATCGAATCTTCGCCGCGCACCTGAGGCGAAGCCGCCATTCATACACGTCGGCGAACTTGAGCGAGATGCCGACGTTGGCGGCGCTGAGCGAGGACATGCGCAAAAGCGATCTCGAGTATGTCGACTATGTATCGACGCTTCTGCCCGACGAGCTCGCTGAACGAATCGACTTCACCTTCACGGACGGCGCGCCCGGCTCGATGACGCGAGAGGAAATGCTGATTCACGTCATTACGCACGGCGTCGGTCATCGTGGACAGGTGAGCGCCGTCATGCTGCTTCATTCGAAGCCGCCGGCGACCGACGGTTTCACGACGTACTTACATACGGCGGAGGCCGAGACGAGAAGGCGAACGACGCACGGATGAGCGTTGCCTGGTCACGCGGGCTCGAGCCCACGCCCGGCGCGCTTCCCATCCGGCTCAGCGGTTCTTGATCAGCGCCATCCCGCACGCTGGGCACTTGCCTGGTTTCTTGAAGAGCCGGCCGTCGGCTGCGCAGCCACATGGGGGGCACACATACCCTTCTCCTTCGGCGGCCGGTTCGGGCTCGACCTGATCTCGCGTTTGTGGACCCGTCAGCTGAGGCGAGCGCCAGCCGTCACTTCGATATTCGAGCGTGCGCGCCGTTTGAACTGCAGTCTCCACACCGAAATAGCGAGACACCACATGCAGTGCGAGATCGATGCCCGCACTCAAACCCGCCGACGTTGCAACCTTGCCGTGATCGACGAACCGCTTGTCGCGCTCGAGCTTGATATTGGGATAAGCCTGTTCGAATGCCGTAAAGGCGGTGTGATGAGTGGTGGCACTCTTGCCATCGAGCAGCCCTGTGCGCGCAAGCAGGAACGCGCCCGCGCATACGGACATCACCAGATCCGCACCTGCGCCAGCCTCGCGGATCCAAGCGACGCCCTCGTCTCCCGCACCGATTTGCGCAGGTATTACGATCAAGCGCGGCTGCGGAGCTGTAGCAAACGTGTGGTTTGGAACAATTGTGAGCCCACCAGACGTGACGATCGGTTCTTTCGTACGTGCCACCGTGAACGGCCGGAATGCGACCACTTCATCGACATCATCTCCACGGCTGAAGTCGCGCACATCCTGGAACACCTCCCATGGACCAACGAAATCAATGACGACGGCACCGTGAGACAACAGGAACGCGACGGGGATTCCGCCTCTCGGTTGCGCTCTGATGCGAAACTCTTCGCCGGCGAATGCGGGCAGGGCTGCCGCCGCGGCCGCGGCAGCAGCGAGCTTCAGGACGGATCTTCGATCGTAGCGAGGCTGCATGTCAGCTCCCTGTGGCTGTGAAACGTGCAATGCAGTCCGCAGAACGTGCCGCTTCATTACAGGTCCTCTATTTTTTTCTAAGGCGTGTAATGTTCTTGGCTGCCTAGGGGACTGAGTGTCGGGACGGCTAACTCGGAACACATGCGTACCGCTCTATGGCGACAGGTCGAAACCCTCTTACCCCACCTTTGGCGTGTGGTACGTGGCTATGAAGCGAACCTCGCCCTGCAGGAAGACCTGCTGCAAGAGATTCTCCTGGAGATATGGGAGAGCCTTCCTCAGTTGCGCGACCCTGAGCGTCTGCGCGCCTATGTTTTGCGCATCGCGCACAACTTGGGCGCGACGCACGTTATGCGCGCAACGCGGCGACGACCTGAACTGTCATTGGACGACGAACGCGCCCGCATACAGGTACAGGACGGATCTCACGACTCGCACTCGGAAGCGTTGCATCTGCTCGAGGCCGTGCGTGCGCTGCCCGTACCCCTCAGGCAAGTCGTCAGTCTCCAACTCGAAGGGCTGAGTTACCAAGAGATCGCGGACGTGCTCGGGATCGACGCAAACAACGTCGGCGTTCGAGCGCATCGCGCGCGAAAACGTCTACAGGAGTTGCTCAATGGAGCTCGATAACCATCTGCAAGACCTATGGCAAAGCGAGATGCCGCCGCCTCATCTGACGTCGCTCATGCACCGAGCCCGCCGTCATCGGCAGACTTGGATCGCTAAGCGTGTGGTCGAAGCGCTCGCCACCTTGTTCGTCGCTCATCATTACGTTATGCATACGGGATCGGAGCTCGGGCATTGGCTCTTTTTGCCTGTCGCGCTGATTTTCTTCCCTGCGTGGTGGATTCTGTCGTATCGGAATGGTTCGATCGCACGGGGCCTGGGCGGATTGGCGCCGGCGCAGTACATCCAGGTTAGAATCGAACAGCTCCAGTCAGGTTTGCGCGAAGCGCGCTTCTCGATGTGGGGTGCTGTGATTCTGATGGCCTATGCGGCGGCGAGTTGGTGGGTCATGCGAGTCGGTGGGCTCGCTGCGACGGCGCAGACGTCAGTTCAGCCGCTGTTCGTGATTAGTGCGATCTGCGCGATCCTCATTCTCGGAATAGCTTTTTGGCAAAGGCGGCGATATCGGCGGGAGCTAGACATATGCGCACGAATGTCGCACGCAGCACAGGACGAGAACGACACTTGAGGCACGGCCCGCGGTGCGCACCACCATCATGAGAATGCATCCACGCATCGCGCTGATCTGTACCCTGCTCGCCGCAATGCTCTCGTCGGTCACAAGCGCCAGTCCGCCGGAGAAGCCCATTCGCGTTCTCATCGTCGATGGCTTCAGCAACCACGATTGGCGCCTCACGACGCATTACATTCGCGCCATTCTCGATCGTGCCGGTCATTTCACCGTCGATGTATCGACTGCACCGCCGGCGGCCGCGGCCCCCGGGTGGGACCAGTGGAATCCGCGCTTCGCGGATTACGACGTAGTCATCCAGAACTGCAACGACATCGATGGCGGTCCGTCGTGGCCGGAGCCGGTGCGCACACGGCTCGAGCGCTTCGTGAAGCGTGGCGGCGGCCTTTACGTCTGGCATTCTGGCAACAACGCGTTTGCAGATTGGCCGGCGTACAACGAGATGATCGGCCTCGGCTGGCGCGACCGTACCTTCGGGACCGCGATCGCGGTGAGTGATGACGGCGGGCTGCAACGTTTCGCGCCCGGCGAAGGCGAGAGCACCGGTCACGGACCGCGCTTCGATGCGCTCATCACGCGTCGTGGAGATCACCCGATCCATCGTGGGCTACCACGGCAATGGACCGCGGCCGACACCGAGGTTTACTACTTCGCGCGAGGACCGGCGAAACGCGTGCAAGTGTTGTCGTACGCACGCGAGCCGAAGACCGGTTTGAACTGGCCCACTGAGTGGATCGTACGTTACGGCCGCGGCCGCGTTTACACTTCGACGTTCGGTCATGTCTGGAAAGGCGATATCCAACCGGTTACGGTGCGCGATATCGGCGTACAGACCTTGCTCGTGCGCGGACTTCAATGGTTGGCAGGCCGGCAGGTAGATACCACGCTGCCCGCGGACTTTCCCACGGCGGATACCACGTCGATCGGGCCTCCGCTCGACTGATCGATCTCGTTTTCCACTTCGGTCACACCGGTTTCAGACGGAGCGGCACGCAAATCGGTCCGAGCTCCGGCATGCCGCTCATTTTGATCTCTCCGCAGAGATCGAAATCGCGCGTTTGCGACAACAGCTCATCCAGAGCGATGCCGAGCTGCTGACGGGCGAGTGGGATGCCGGCGCACACGTGCGGGCCCCGACCGAAGGCAAGGTGCTGTTTGATGTTCTCGCGGCCGAGCCTGAATTCGTTCGGCGACTCGAACACTCGCTCGTCGCGGTTCGCGGAAGCATAGACGAGCGCGATCGCTTCGCCCGGCTCGATCCTGCGGCCATGCAGCTCGACCGGACATCTCGAGCTTCGCGCGAAACCTCGATACGGCGTGTAGAGCCGCAGAAACTCCTCGATCGCATCGGGGATGAGCTCGGGGTGACTGCGCAAATGCTGCTGCAACTGTTTATCGCGCGCGAGATGAACCGCGATGCTGCCGAGCAGAATGGGCGGTGCGACGAGCCCGACGACGAGCACCTGGCGCAGACATCCCGCGAGGAGCGCTTCCGGAAACGGCTTGCCGTCGTTGTCGCGCGCTTCGAGGAGCGAGCTCGTCGGATCGAGCAGCGGATCGCGCGGCTCGCGACGGCGTTCTTCCAACACGTCGCGCGCCATCGCCGCAAGCTGCTCGGCGGCGACTGCGACGCTCTCCTTGTCGAACGACTCCCAAGCTTTGACGTACGCCTGAGATGTCCGGCGCAGCACGTGAGCTTGCGCTTCGGTGAGCCCCATCCATTCGGCGAACACGTAGACCGGCAGCGGGCCGGAGAAGGACTCGACGAAATCTCCTTCCTCTTGCGCAACCAACGCCTGCATCAGATTCCGAGCGATGCGACGGGTAGCGGGTTCGATGGACGCAACGCGCGCCGGCCCGAGCGCCCGATCGATTGCGCGGCGGTACGGCGTATGCTCCGGCGGATCGAGATGCAAAGGCGGGCGCCGACCGGTCGTCGACGATCCGGGTACGACGTTGCGCACCGAGGTCGTGTAGTTCTGCCAATCCATCAGAATCCGATGGACGTCCTCGTAGCGCGTGACTGCCCAGAAGCCGTCGAACGCATTGCTGTGCGCGACCGGACAGCGCTCGCGCAGCTTCGCGAACACCTCGTGCGGGCTGTCGAACGTTTCAGGGAGCGTCGGATCGTAGTCGTTCGCGGAACTGGACATGCGGCCATCTTAGGCCGCAACGACGGTCCGGGGGTAATACCGTCTCTATCTGCCGCTATAACGAGCGCCGATGCTTGCCATGGGAAGCAGCGGCCAACGGTTCACGGGCAAGCTCAGGGCCGCCGCCGTGACGGGTGCGGCAGGGCGCGGCAGCGCTTCTGCCGGCAACGACCGCTTCCTCCTTGTGTGGCCGCGCTTCCGTAGACATCTGGAGCAGCACTTCGTACACGAATTGCGCCGGCGGCGACAACGGGGGCGAGCGACGACGTGCGAGGAACATCGGCCGCATCGGCGGCACCGGTCCGAAGGAACGCGCCTGAAGGGCCCCACTGTCCAAGTCGGATTGGATGGTACTCGGCACCATGGCGGCGACGCCGAGTCCACGGCGCACCGTCTCGATGACGTTGTGGAGCGAATCCAATTCCACGATGACGTACGGCGTCAAGCTCGCAGCCGCGAACACACCGTCGACGATCGAACGGATCGAGTTCGGGCGACCCGGCACGATCCACGGCAGTGCGGCGAGGTCCTCGAGCGAAGCATCGGCCGGTATCTTCCATCCGCGCGGATACATGAGCACGACCGGCTCGCTCAGTATTTCGGATCCGACGATCTCCCCGTCGTTGGGACGGATAGGCGAAATCGACATATCGATTCGTCCGCTCGTAAGCAGCTCGTCCAGCGCGGCGCTGCCCTCCTCGCGAATCTGCAAGCGCATCTCGGGGTGCTGGGTGCACACCTTCTCGATGATCGTGAATGCGAACTTCGGGATCATGGTCGGCGACATGCCGACGCTGACGGAGCCCGCGAGCGGCAGTACATCCTCGTGCACCGCCTGCCGCAGCTCATCGTATTGGCGCAGAATCGCCTGCGCACGCTGATACAAAATGCGGCCGGCCGAAGTTGGCGTGACGCCGGACACGGAACGATGAAGCAGCTTCACCTTGAGCTCTTGCTCGAGCACTGCGACTTGTTGGCTGAGTGCAGGCTGCGCCACGCCGGTCGCAGCCGCCGCGCGAGTAATGCTGCGGCTGTCGACGATCTGCACGAAATAACGCAAACGTCTACTGTCCACGGGTAAGCCTCCGTTCGCTGGCATGCAGCAAGGAAATGAGGATCGCGCCGGACGCCATGACGGCAGCGACGAACCACACCGGTTCGGAGAACGAGTCGCTTCGCGCGCGGATCAACCCGATCACATACGGTCCGAGCAGGCTGCCGAGATTGCCGACCAGGTTGATCAACGTAATCCCAGCTGCAGCGGCCGAGCGCTGCAGGAAAGCGGTCGGAATCGACCAGAACACGCCCTGCGCGCCGCCGAGGCCGAGCCCGCCCACGAACAACAGCAATAATGCGAGTGCGCCGTGAGAAACGATCGATGCGAGAAAGAGCGCGATCGTGCCGACCGCCAACGCGATTCCGAGATGCCGATGGCGCTCTTGCTTGAGATCCGAGTGCCACGAGTTTGCGATCATGCCGATCGCAACGCCGATCCACGGCAGCGCGGATAACGCTCCTATGGCGAGATCGCTGAGCTCCGACATCTCCTCCATGACTTGCGGGAGCCAGAAGATCAATCCATTCGCACCGATCAACGTCGTGCACCAGACGATCGCGGCCAGCCACGTGCGCACGTCCGTCGCCACGGCGGCAAGTGCGCTGCGATCGGCTCGCTTCGGACTGAGCGGCGTCTCGCGCTCGAGCTCGTTCGCAATCCATTCCTTCTCCGCGGACAGCAGCCAGCGCGCGTGCTGCGGCTTGTCGACGAACAGGAAGTACGCGGCCGTGCCCATCGCGATCGTGACTGCCCCTTCCATGAACAACATCCAGCGCCATCCCGGCAAGTCGAGCGGATTGCTCGCGTGCATCAGCCAGCCGCACAGCGGACCGCCGATGATGACCGAGATCGGAATGGCGAGCATCGTGATCGCGATCGTGTTCGCGCGATAGCGGGCCGGCATCCAAATGCTGCAGTAGTACACGATGCCCGGCGCGAATCCGGACTCCGCGCAGCCAAGCAGAAAGCGCAGCACGTACAGTTGTTCGGCTGTCTGCACGAACGCCATTGCGGTAGCGACGGTACCCCAAAGCAGGACGCTGCCTGCGATCCAGCGTTTCGCGCCGATACGCGTCAGTATCCAGGTGCTCGGGAACTGACACAGCAGATAGCCGACGAAGAAAAGCCCAACGGCAAGCCCGTACGCTTCGGGCGCGAGCCCGAGATCGGCATTCATCTGCAGCGCGGCGAAGCTGATATTTACGCGATCGAGCGAGCTGAGCACGATCAGGAGGACGATCGGCACGAGCACCCGCTTGCGAAACTTCGCGCTGGCGCTCGCCTCCACCGCGTGCGTCGCAGTCATCACGGCACCTGGATACAGGCGACGTAAGCAGGCGGCGCTACGGCATAGAGCGCCGCAACGCATTCTGTTCGCCTGCTCAATACTGCGCGTTGGTTGATCGATCCTTTGTCGGTGATTTCGCCGTGATCGAGCGACGGCGGGGACGGCAGCAGCATCGCACGCATCACGCAGCGCGTGCTGGATGGGTTACGGCGCGCGTGTTCCTCGAGCCGTGCGCGAATCCAGTCGAGCAGCTCCGCGTGCCCCGCCAGATCGCCGTAAGTCGGCGCATTCAATCCGACCAGCGATGCGCAGGCGGCGACATCGGGAATCACCAAGGCGGCTACGAACGCCTGATCGAGACCCGCGAACACCACGTCCTGGGCGACGGGCGCGAGCGCGCTGATGATCTCGGCGCGTAGCGGCCCAACACTGACCCAGGTGCCGTTCGCGAGCTTGAAGTCCTCCCCGATACGTCCGTCGAACTTCAATCCTTTCGTCGGATCCGATGCGTCGATCAGACGGACGGCATCGCCGAGCCGATAGAAGCCCTCCTCGTCGAACACCTGCGCGGTGAGCTCGGGCTGGCGCCAATAGCCGGGCGTCACGCTCGGACTCTTCACACGAATCTCCAATTTCTCCTCGACGGGAGCGAGCTTCACCAGATTGCCTCTGGCCGGCAATCCGATGACGCCACTGCGTTCGGCTGCGGGCGTCGTGAACGTCACGGAGGGGCCGGTCTCGGTCGCACCCAGCCCGGACAAGATCGGGGTGCGCACACCGAGCTCGATCATCGACGCCTCGCCCAACGCATCCCACGTGTGCTGAGCGAGCGACGCGCCGGCAAAGAAGCATGCATACAAACGACGATAGAAGTTGCGTCGCAGTACGGTGTCCGATTGCAGCCGCTGCGCGATCATCTCGAAGCCCTTCGGCACGTTGAAATAAACCGTCGGAGAGATCTCGCGCAGATTCGCGATCGTAGTCTCGATCGCAGCTGGCGTCGGCTTGCCGTCGTCGATATACAGCGTGCCGCCATTGCTCAGAACGATGCTGATATTGTGACTGCCGCCGAACGTATGATTCCAAGGGAGCCAGTCGACCAGTACGGGCGGCTCCGAGGTGAGGAACGGCATCGCCTGCCGCAGCATCACGGCATTGCTGCACAACATGCGGTTCGTCGTAATCACCGCCTTCGGCTGACCCGTCGAACCGGACGTGAGCAGGAATTTGATGATCGTGTCGGCGCCCGTGGCCGCAAAGCGCCGATCGACTTGCGCATTCGGCTCCGCCTCCAGAGATTCGAGCGAAGTGATCGATCGGCCTCCGACCGGCGAGTCACCCACGACCTCCACTTCCGGATCGACGATGGCGAGCGCTTTCGAAAACCGTTGGGTATCGAACGCAGCGATGAGACCCGGCGTGAGCAAGCTCAGCACGTACCGCAACTTGCTCAGATCGCCCGCGACTTGCGAGTACGCCGGCGAGACGGAGCAGTACGGAATGCCTGCCCAGATTGCCGCGAACGTCAACGTCAGGTGCTCGAGGCTGTTGCCCGAGAGAATGAGTATCGGCCGATCGGCGCTGAGATCGCGCGAGCTCAAGCCCATCGCAATGCGTCGCACACGCGCGAGCATCTCGGCGTAGCTGATCGTTTGCCACTGTCCATCGCCGCCTCGACGCGCGGCGAGCACGCGCTCGCCATCCTTGGCCGCCCATTGTTCGAGCCAATCGAGCCACCGCGGCGGATAGGGCTGAAGCTCGCCGGTTGGCCGCAACAAGAGCGTTCCGTCGTCGCGGCGCTCGAACTCCGTGGTGAAGGAATCCGGTGTCCAGGTGGTCGAGGCCGCCGCCATGGTCACGACTCCGACAAGCCCAGCGCGCGGATCGCGTTCTGCTTCAGGATCAGATCGTGAACCTCCGGTCGGAAACCTGCCTCCCGAAAATCTTTGATCCAGCGATCCGGCGTAATCAGCGGATAGTCCGATCCGAACAACATCTTCGTCTTGAGCTGCGTGTTCGCGTACTGCACGAGCTGCGGCGGAAAGTATTTCGGCGACCAGCCCGACAGATCGATATAGACATTCGGCTTGTGCAGGCACACGGACAACGCCTCGTCCTGCCACGGCCACGAGGGATGCGCGATGATGACGGTCATCTCCGGAAAATCCGCGGCGACATCATCCAGATGAATCGGATTGGAGTACTTGAGCCGCAATCCGCCGCCGCCCGGAAGGCCTGTGCCCATCCCTGAGTGCCCGCTATGGAAAATCGCGGGCAGCTTGTGCTCGGCGATCACCTCATAGAGCGGATACGCGATTCGATCGTTCGGGAAAAAACCCTGCAGCGTCGGATGGAACTTGAAGCCGCGAATCACGCCGTCTTTGATCAACTGACGCGCCTCGCGCACCCCCATCTTGCCCTTGTGCGGATCGATGCTGGCGAACGCCATCATCATATCGGCATTCTCACGTGCGGCATCCGCCACTTCCTCGTTCGGAATGCGGCGCGCGCCAATCTCGAACTCGGAGTCCACCGTGAACATGACGAGACCGATCTTGCGCTCGCGGTAATAGGCGATCGTCTCGGCGATCGTCGGACGCTTGCCGGCCTTGAAGTACTTTGCCGAAGCTTCTTCGAAAGGCTTCCACGCCTCATCGGGCTCCTGCCGGCAAGACACCTCGGCATGCGTGTGCACGTCGATCGCGATGAGCTCATCGAGTTTCATTTGCGCGCCCCTTTCTGCGATTGCTCCCATTGCGCAATCGTCATTTTACGTTCCGCCAGCTCCACCAAGAGCGGTGCCGGCTCCCAGTGCATGGGACCGAACAGATCGCGATATTTCTTCATACCATCGAGCAGCGTCGAAAGCCCAATGGTCTCGGCATAGAACATCGGCCCTCCACGGTAGCGAGGAAATCCGTAGCCGGAGGTCCAGACGACGTCGATATCGGATGCGCGCAACGCGATGCCTTCGCCGAGAATCCGGAATCCTTCGTTCAGGAGCGGATAGAGACACCGTTCGAGAATCTCTTCCTTTGAGTGCGAGCGCTCCGGTACGTTCAATTGCCGCGCCCGCTTGCGAATGATTTCGATCGCTTCGGGATCATCGAATCGGGTGCGATTTCCCGGCTCATATCGGTAGTAGCCCTTACCATTCTTCTGACCGAGTCGACCCGCCTCGTGGAGCGCGAAATCCGCCTGGTAATACGTGGGGTCGGGCGGGTATTGCGAGGCATTCGCCTTGTGCACGTTGACGCCGACGTCGATACCCGCCATGTCGAACACGGCCAAGATGCCCATCGCCATGCCCCACTCCTCGAGCGCGCTGTCCACCTGTCGCGGTGTCGCGCCTTCGAGCACAATGCGCTCGGCTTCGCGCGCATAGCCTTCCATCATTCGATTGCCGACGAAGCCATAGCACACGCGCGCCAACACCGGCGTCTTGCGCAGCGGCTTGGCGAGCTCCATCACGGTGCGAATGGTTCGCGGCGAGGTCTGCGAGGTGCGCACGACTTCAAGCAGCGGCATCACATTCGCCGGTGAGAAGAAATGCATGCCGATAACGTCGCCAAGACGCTTGGTCGCCTGCGCGATCTGTTCGATGTCGAGCGTCGAGGTATTCGTGGCGAGCACCGCGCCAGGCTTCGCGACCGCATCGAGCTGCGCGAACACCTTCTTCTTGAGCTCCATGCTCTCGATCACCGCCTCCACGATGACGTCCGCGTCGCGCAGCGCCTCGTAATCGAGCGTCGGCACGATGAGCTTCATCCGACGCGCCTTCTCCTCCGCGGTCAGTCGCCCGCGCTCGACCATCTTTTGATACGTGCTGTCGATCGTCGCAAGCCCCCGATCGAGCGCCGCGGTGTTCACGTCGATCAACGCCACGGGAATGCCGGCGTTTGCGAAACAAATCGCGATGCCGCCACCCATCGTGCCCGCTCCGATGATGCCGGCGGTCTTGATCGGTGCAGCCTCGACATCGTCGAGACCGGGGACGCGGCGCGCTTCCCGCTCTGCGAAGAACACGTGCACGGCGCCGAGCGATTCCGGGCTCCGCTTACACTCGTTGACAAGCGCGGTTTCATACTCGAGACCTTCGGCGAGCGAGGCCTGCGCGGCCTTGCGCACGGCATCCACCGCAACGAGGCCGGCGTTTCGGTTCGGATAGGCTTTGCGCGCCTGCTGCGTAATGCGCTCGAAGATCTCGGCCGTCGCGGTCGCCGGATCCACCGACATCTCGCCGGTTCGGCGCGGCCCTTTGCCCTCGGCGAGCAGCGACCGCGCGTACTGTGCAGCGCCGCTGCGCAGGTCGCCGTCAACGATTGCGTCGATGAACCCAAGCTGCTGACCTTGCTTTGCATCGACGGGTCTCGCAGAAAGGATGAGCTCGAGCGCCCGTTCCGCGCCGATCAGCCTCGGCATCCGCTGCGTGCCGCCCGCGCCCGGGATGATGCCGAGCGTGACCTCGGGCATGCCGAAGCGCGCCTTGGCCGCGGCGACTCGGTAGTGGCAGGCGAGCGCGATCTCGAGCCCGCCGCCCAACACCGTGCCGTGCATCGCCGCGATGACGGGTACCTCGAGCGCCTCGATGGCATTGAAGAGCGCGCGATACTCCTCTTCCTTCGGCGGCCCTTTGAACTCGCCGATGTCGGCACCGGAAAAGAACGTCGTGCCCTCACACATCAGCAGCACGGCCTTGACGCCGGAAAGACCCTTGAGCTCATCGAGAGCTGCCCTCAAGCCCGCCCTCACCTCTGCGGTGATGGTGTTGACCGGCGGATTGTGAGCGACGATGACGGCAAGATCGGCGTCACGCTCGAGGCGTACGACCTGAGAAGTCGGCATACGGACCCATCCCCTTGGTTTGTTGAACGAACGATTTCGCCCTTGATACCACTTATTTGGAAAGACCGGGGCCTGGAATATAAGATATAAGCAGAATGGATATCACTGATATCGATCTGAACCTGCTCGTCGTCTTCGACGCGCTCCTGCGCACCCGCAGCGTGAGCCGCGCGGCGCGCCAGCTCGGAATGAGCCAGCCCGCAGCGAGCCTTGCGCTCAATCGTCTGCGCAAGACTTTCGGCGATCCGTTGTTCGTGCGTACGTCCCGCGGCATTCATCCGACGCCGTTTTCCGAGTCGATGGCTGCGCCTTTGGAGGCCGTCATCGATCGCATCCGCGCCGACCTGCTGCAGCAGCCAACGTTCGATCCCGCCACCGCGCAGCGCGCCGTCACCTTCAACATGCAGGACATCGGAGAGCTCGTGTTCCTGCCGCAGATCTTCGAGCGGCTGAGCGCGCTTGCTCCCGGCTTACAGCTCCGCACCGTCAATCTCCCCGTCGCGGAGCTCGAACGCGCGCTTCGCACCGGCGAAGTCGATCTCGCGGTCGGGCACTATCCGGAGCTCATCAGCGCCGCGCTCTATCAGCAGCGGCTGTTCACTCACACGTTCGTCTGCATCGTCCGCGCGGATCACCCCACGATCGGCGGCGAGTTGACCCGTAAGCAGTTCATCGAGGGCAGACATGCTGTCGTGCATCCGGCGGGTCATATGAACGATCCGCTGGAAGCGGAGCTGCAGCAGCAGGGACTCAGCCGGCGAATCTCGGTGCGAATCGAACACTTCCTCGCGGTGCCTACCATGCTCGAGCGCTCGGATCTGATCTTCACGGTGCCTTATGCAATCGGCGCAAGTCTTGCGCGCCTCGCAGCGATCAAGCTCGTGAAACCGCCCTTCAAAGCGCGGCCGCGCCTCGTGCGTCAGCACTGGCACTCGCGATTCCACCACGATGCCGCGAACCGGTGGCTCCGAGGCGTCGTGGCGGACCTGTTTCTCGACAAGAGCCCGCGAGCCCGCAAGTCGGCTCGCTGAGTGCGGTCGCTCTCATGGCAGCGAATGCATTATCATGAATGAAAGCCGCCTCTAATACGCAAAACAAGCATGAGCTCTAAACATGCCGCGCTCTCGGCCGCGATGAGCGCATTACTCGCCGCGTGCTCCGCGCATCAGCCGACAGCGAATGAGGGAGACTCGACGCCTCCCCTCTCCTTTCAAGCCGCGTGCACGGCACTCGTGACCCAGCCGATAGCGGGCGGTCGGATCGTCGCCGCCGAGCTCGTCCCGGCGGGAACCGTGCCGGTGTGGGGTGTGCCGAGCTCGGTACCTGAGCATTGCAAAGTACAGGCGAAGCTCAACGAGCGCATCGGCGTCGACGACAAGCCGTATGCGATCGGCCTCGAGCTGCGCTTGCCGGAGAACTGGAACAAGCGCTTCCTCTTCCAAGGGGGCGGCGGAACCGATGGCGTGCTGGGTGCGGCGATCGGAGCGGCGGCCGTCGGCGATGCACCGAATGCACTCTCGCTCGGCTACGCCGTTGTGTCCACCGACGCCGGCCATCTGAACGAACCGGGCATCGAGGGGCCCTACCTGTTCGGCGCGGACCCGCAAGCGCGCATCGATTACGGCTACAACCATCTGCCCGTCGTCTCGAACGCTGCTCGTACGCTCATCGAGCAGGTTTATCGAGAGAAGCCGGCACGCTCGTATTTCGTCGGCTGCTCGAATGGCGGCCGGCAAGGCATGATGGCCTCGCAGCGTTTCCCGGAGTTGTTCGACGGCATCGTCGTCATCGCGCCGGCTCACCGCGTGACCGATGCATCGCTCGATGCCCTTGCGCAGACACAACTTCTCGCGTCGATCGCACCGCGCGCAGCCGATGGGCGTCCGCAGCTCGGGGCTGCACTGTCCAGCGCCGATATGAACGTGCTCGGCAATGGCATCCTCGAGAGCTGCGATGAGTTGGACGGCGTGTCCGATGGCATGGTGCTTCATCCCGCAGAGTGCAAGTTCGATCCGGCAAGCGTGCAGTGCACGCCGAACACGACAACAGGATGCATAGCGGCGGACAAGGTCGACGTGATTCGCAAGCTGTTCGCCGGCGCGCGAGACGCGAGCGGCCAACCGGTGTATGCGCGATGGACCTACGACCCGGGCATCAACTCACCGATGTGGACGATGTGGAAATTGGGACCGCCCGATGCGATGCCGCCGGCAGCGATCAACACGACGCTCGTCGCAGGCGCCCTGTCGCATGTCTTCAGCACGCCGCCGCAAATGACGAGCGATCTCTATGGCTTCATGCTGGAAACCGATCTCGACGAGCTGCGCGATCGCATGCGACGGGTCGAGCCGCCCTTTACTGAATCAGGCGAACACATTGTCAATGCGACTTCGACGGATGTCGCCGCATTTGCCTCGCGCGGCGGCAAGCTCATCTTCATCCATGGCCTGGCCGATGGAATCTTCGCGCCGCAAGACACGATCGACTACGTGAATACATTGAAGCACGAGTACGGGGCGCGTGCAGATGACTTCACGCGCCTTTACCTCGTCCCCGGCATGGGGCATTGCGGCGGAGGCCCCGCGACCGATTCGTTCGACGCGCTCGGCGCCATGGTGAGCTGGGTGGAAGACGGCAAGGCACCGGGCGCCTTGCTCGCGAAAGCCAAGCCGCAGTCCCCACTCAAAGGACGGTCCCGTCCGTTGTGCGCGTACCCGAAACAAGCCACTTACGAGGGCGGCGACATCGAAGCAGCAGCGAGCTTCGCGTGCAAATGACCGAGGTGCCCACGGCACACTCGCGCTGCGGATCGAGGAAACTGCAGTCATGATATCTAGAAGAGAAGTGCTCGGGAGCGCGCTGCTGATGACATCCATCACCGAAGCAGAACAGACTGGGAGTGCACCTGTAGCCCCTGGCGTGCGCAGCACGTTCGCCTTTGAAGCGGAGGTGACGGTCGACGCGCCGCTGATCATAGGAGAGAGTGCGTGGGGACTACGTCGCGTCGTCCCGATCACGGGCGGCACTCTCAAGGGCCCTCGTTTGAGCGGCCGCGTTCTTCCGGGCGGCGCGGACTGGCAGGTCGTGCGGCCCGACGGCGTGCTCGATGTCGACGCGAAGTACACTCTTCTAACGGACGATGGCGTGACGATCATGGTCACGAACAAAGGCATGCGCCACGGGCCGAAGGACGTCATCGACAAGCTGACGCGCGGCGAAGACGTCGATTCGTCGCAGTATTACTTCCGGACTTCCGCCCAATTCGAAGTGGCGAGCGACAGCGCGTATGCGTGGCTCACTCGCGCCGTCTTCGTCGGCATCGCCGAACGCAAAGCACGCGCCGCGATCATTCGCTTCTACGAGATCTTGTAGACATTCGACGCCGCTGCGCCTGTCCTGCACGACGTAGCAGTCAAAGCTGCACGTCGACTTCGACGTCTCCTTCTTTGCGCAGCACATTGACTGCCACATCGGCATCGTGTCGGCGCAGGAGCAGATCCAGCTGCACATCGCCGACGGCAAGTCGACGGATGCGGAGCCACTCGAGCGAGGCCGGCAATCTCGGATGCCGCAAACGGACGACGCGCGCCGCAGCGTCGATCTCAAGCCCCAGGCACGCCTGCAGCAATCCGAACGGAGTCGCTGCGGCCCAAGCCTGCGGCGCGCAAGCTACCGGATAGAGGACCGGCCCTTTGTCGCGCCGTCGCGGCGTGCCGCAAAAGAGCTCGGGCAACCGGCGCAGGTCCATGTGCGCGGCGGCGTCGAAGATGGCGTTCGCGATCTGCTCGGCTTCCGACGCGTGGCCGTAGCTCGACAATCCCATCGCGATCAGCGCATTGTCGTGCGGCCAGATCGAACCGTTGTGATAAGAGGCCGGATTGAACCTGCGCTCGCGGGCGCTGAGCGTGCGCAGTCCCCAACCGGTGAAGAACTCGCGCTCGACGAGCACGCGCGCCATTCGCACTGCGCGCTCGGGAAGCGCGATGCCGGTAAACAACGTGTGCCCTGCATTCGAGCTACGAACTTGGCACTGGCGCTTGTCGCCATCGAGCGCGAGCGCATACATCCCCAAGCGCTCGTCCCAGAACGCCGCATCGAATCGTTCGCGTAGCTGGGCGGCACGGTCGCGTTGAGTGGCAGCGAGCGCCTGTTCGCCCATCACCTCGGCGAGTCGTGCCACGTGCAACCGCGCAGCGTAGACGTAGCCTTGCACCTCGCTCAGCGCGATCGGCGGCTTGGCGAGCGTGCCGTCGCTGTGAAACACCGCATCGCCGGAATCCTTCCATCCTTGGTTGACCAATCCGCTACCGCTGCGCCGCGAGTACTCGACGAAGCCGTCGCCATCGATGTCTCCGTATTGATCGATCCAGGCGAGCGCCGCCTTGATGTTCGGCCAAATGAGCTTGAGCGTGTCGAAATCCTTCGTGTATCGCCAATAGCGCCCGGCGAGCACGATGAACAGCGGGGTTGCATCGACCGAACCGTAATAGCGCTCGAACGGAACTTCGCCCAATCGGGCAAGCTCGCCGCGGCGCGTCTCATGCAGGATCTTCCCCGGTTCCGCATCGCGCGTCGGATCATTTTCGTGCGACTGCGTCGCCGCCAGAAAGCGCAGCACGCCTCGCGCGAGCGACGGATACATCCAGAGTGTCTGCAAGGCGGTGATCAGTCCGTCGCGTCCGAAGGCCGTCGAGAACCATGGCACGCCGGCATAGGGATAAGGTCCGTGCTCGGTGTCGGTCACGAGCATGCTGATGTCGGCCATCGAGCGGCACAAGGTATCGTTGACCGTGCTGCTCGATGCCTCGAGCGCCGCTGCCTGCCGAGTGGCATTGCGCAAGTCTCGGCGCGCCAGGCGAACGGCGACCAGCGGTCGGCTTTCGAAGGCGCGCGCGTGAGTTCGGCAGTGAACGGTCACGAAGATCGCGCGCCGCTGCTTCGGCGCAAGCTCGAGCTCGAACACCGCTCGATCCGTCGTGAGCTCGTGCGGCTGCGGCGAGAAGTAGATGTCCGTCGACCTCTGGATCCGATCGAGAGAGGCGTACTCGAGCCGTGCATGATCCGGCGCGCGTACGGATTTGCGCACCGTGCCGCGCCTTTGGCGGGCAAAGCCGCGTACTTCGAACACATCGACGAAGTCGGCATCGAAGTCCAACGCGAGCCGGATCGTGCGTGACCGCTCATCGAAGTTCCGCACGGCGATGACTTCATAACAGGCGGCGTTCCACAGGAACTTCATACGCGAGACGTGGATCGCGTCCCTCGGCAGCTCGATCGTGTCGCCGCGCAGCAGATCCGGGTTCACGAGATCCACATCGAGCATCGCGTTGTTGCTCTGAACCGTGGAGCTCAGCAGGAGCGGCGGATGCCCTTCGATCGTAAAGCGTAAGCGCGAGAGAAAGCGGACGTCCTCGTGGTACACGCCCTCGGGGCTCGCCGGCTCCGACGACAGATCGCCGAAGCGGTCGAACAAGGCGAATGTGTCACCGTGCTTGAGCGTGCGCGGTTTGAGCTCGGCGAGCGAAGCCTGCGCGGCGATGTAGTACGTCTGCGTCGATTCGGCTTGCGTCGTCGGCACCGGTGCTGACATTCGATACGACCTCAGGCTGCCAGGCTGGCGATGTCGCCCGTCGCCAATGCGGTATAGATATGCAGATAGTTGCGGGCCATGCGTTCGGCCGAGAAGCGCTGCTCGAATCGAGCGCGCACTTTGTGCCGATCGAGAAGCGGCAGGCGTTGCACGGCTTCCACCGCCGCATCGATGGAATCGACGATCCAGCCGCTGACCCCCTCATCTACGACCTCGGGCACCGACCCGGCGCGCCACGCGATGCACGGCGTACCGCAGGACATTGCTTCGATCATTGCGAGCCCGAAGGGCTCGGGCCAATCGATCGGAAACAGCAGAGCATCGGCGTTGCCGAGAAACTCGGCTTTCTGATCCTCGGAAATCTCGCCGACGTACTCGACGTGCGGCTGCGACAAGAGCGGTTCGATCTCCGCGCGGAAATAGTCTCGATCGGCGTCATCGACCTTTGCGGCAATGCGCAGCGTCATGCCGGCACGCGCCGCGATCTCGATCGCTCGGTCGGGCCGCTTTTCCGGAGAGATGCGGCCAAGGAACGCAAGGTAGCGTCCGCGCGGATGCGGTTGGAACTCGCAGACGCTCGTCGGCAGGCCGTGGTACACCGTGCCGACCCAACATGCATTGGGCAGCGGCCTGCGTTGCTCGTTGGAGATGGACACGAGCGGCGTGTCGGCGAACTCCTTGAACAACGGCTGATAGTCCGGTAAGTCCAGTCGCCCGTGCATCGTCGTCACGACCTGTTTGCCGAGCAAGGCCCGCGCGAGCGGCAAATGGAGGTAGTCGCCGTGGAAATGCACGACGTCGAACTCGTCGATGCGTTGGCGCAGGTGCTCCAATTGCAGAATCGCATAGGGCAGCACGTCTTTCACGGCTGGGTCGAGTCGAAGGGCTTGCGGCACCGAGGCGACGAGCTTGGCCGCGGTCTGCGAATCACCGCTGGCGAACAAGGTGACGTCGTGGCCTTGACGGACCAGCTCTTCGGTCAAATACGATACGACGCGCTCGGTGCCGCCGTACAGTCGGGGCGGAACGCTTTCGATGAGGGGTGCGACTTGCGCAATCTTCATAGGGCGTCTCTCCTCTGGGTCTGGCGCGCTAATTCGTTGCGAAGTTGGAAATTTCTTGTGCCCGTCGGTGAACCGGCGGCGGCACGCTCGTGCCGGGCGGGTGGACAGGCTACTTAGCTATTAGGGACGGTCTTCAGGAACTCAAGAGGCAGGCTTTCGTCCGGAACGGCGGGCGCGCACCGCGCGAATGCCTGGGCTCGACCGAATCGCTTCAGAGTGTGCCGGGACAAATGTCGCGCTCCGCGACTAAGAAGATATTCCGGCGGCGGCACGGCGGCGCGGCGAAGAGAAGAAGAACAATTTTCCTCGGGCCGACGAACAGGTATTCCCCGGACGCCGACGTCCGTCGCTGGAACTTTCCGCCGCAAGAGCGCGTTTTGATTCTTCGCGCGTTTTGACGGCCCGAGCGAAACGCGGCCGGACGAGTGACCGTAACGCCAATCGCATGACCCGTCCGATGATGCCGAGGAAAGACGCCCCTCCGTCGGAGGGGCGTCCTGCCGAAGCCTCGCTCTGCGAGGTTCACGTGGAAGAAAACAGGCGCTCAGCGCCCTAAATAGTTCATCAGCCAGGTCATCGCGGGACGCGGCGTCCCGTTGGGCTGTATCAAGCCGCTGCCGTTCACCCACGTGGAGCCGACCACATATCCCCACAGGGTAATGCCCGCTACGGATGGGTGGTTGTAGAACACCGGGAACTGCGCCTGCATGATCGCCAGCTGCTGCTGGTCGTTGGTGCGAGCGACATCGTACTCAGAGATGTAGATCGGCAGGCCTAGCGCGGCTACCTGATTCAGCTTGCTCTGAATATCGTTCACCGACCAGTCCTCCAGGCCATGAGCCTGCAAGCCCAGTGCATCGACCACGCCCGCATTCACGGCCGGCGTCGCCATCTGAATGAACTCATTCGTGTTCCAGCTGAGCACGTTGTAGTCGTTGAGGATCAAGACGGCGTTGGGGCAATACTGACGCGCCAATTGGAACGTGCGGACGATCCAGTTGCTGCCGAACGCGTTCTGCGCATACCCAGCCGGCGCGTGGCCCGGCGTGGCCTCGTTCACGACGTCGATCATCGCGGTGTTCGGATAGCGCGCACAGTAGTCGCGAATCCACTCCTCGATCTCGGCCGCCTGCTCGGACGCGCTCAGCGAGTTGATCCAGCTCGGCGATTGATTGCCCCACACGAACGTGTGCTGCTTGAACGGAATGTTGTGCTCCATCGCGTAGTTGTACGCTCGGTCCAAGCCGCTCCAGTTGTACACGTCCCGCGTCGCCTCGACCGAGGCCCACTTGCCTTCGTTCTCGGGAGTGATCTGATCCCAGTACTGGATGAAGTCGGACCGGACATTGCCGTTCGTCGTAATGTTGCCCACGAAGAACGCGGGAAGCTGACCAGGGCCGCCGTCGCCGCCACCGCTCACGTCGCCGAACCCGATTACGCCGTTACAGTGCATCCATTGGCTGAAACCGCCGCCGCCGCAGCTTCCGTTCGTGTAGAACGCCGTGTTGTAGCTCTGATCCTCTGCCTGCCGAGTCTCCCCGTTGACGACGATGTAATCCACTTCGACGTCGCGGCTGCCGCCGTCATCGTTCGTAAACGCCACCGTGATCGCGCCGGTGAGATTCGTGGAGGCCGTGTAGTCTTGGAAGCTCGTCGTCAGCGTCCAGGTCGCCACGTCCGCATCGTCGATCCGCAAACTGATCGACTCACTGCCGGTCGTGCCTCGCGCGCGAACGACGATGCCGTTTGCGGAATTGGAGACTTCGCCATACCCGATAGCGCCGTTGCAATGCATCCATTCGCTGTTGGAGCCGCCACCGCAACTTCCGTTCGCCCAAAGCCCCGTGTTGTAGCTTTGATCCTCGGACTGACGGGTTTCACCGTTGACGATGATGTAGTCGACCTGCACGTCGCGATTCGCGCCGTCATTCGTGAATGCCACCGTGATGCCGCCGGTGAGGCTCGTCGAGGCACTGTAGGTTTGATAGCTCGTCGTCAGCACCCACGTCGCTACATCGGTGCCGTCTACTCGCAGCGTGATCGATTCGCCACCCGCCGTACCGCGAGCGCGCACCACGATCGTACTGGACCCATCTTGCGCTTGAGCTTCCGCTACGAACCCTGTCGCGAGCAGGGAAGCGAATGCAGCGATCGCGATGAACCTCATCCTCGTCGTGATCCCTGCGAGGCACCAAGCTCTTCTGCTTGTCTTGAAAGCTTCCATCGATTGTCTCCTCCGTCTGTGAAAGTCACCGCTGACGATTCCGTTCAGCGGCAAGAGAGGAGCCTGCATCCTGAATGCGCAATGCAGGCTCCGAGCGCCCAGCGACTCAACTCATCGCTGGTAAGGTCAATCCGATCGACGCGGGCGCCCCCTCGGATGCATCTGCATCCGCTTCCACTCGCTCTGCGACTGCCGGTCGCAGAGCTGCATACTATCGTACGTTCTTCTTGTTTCTATCTGTGACAGCGCTGTTTTATTTGTAAGAATGACGTCGTCCAGTCGACACCGCTTCGATAAACATTCCGTTTATGCGAAACATCGATTCTCGATTCGATATGTCTTGCTCGGCAATCGATCAAAACCGCCAAGCCGCACGCAGCATCGATCGTGATGCTGCAATCTCGCTTGGGGATCTCGGTGACGTTGAATATCTACGGCACAACGCCGCAGAAACGTTATCAGGCAGGTTTATGAGGCGTGCCCGCGCGGAAGGCAGCGACTGTCCCGAGCACGAGAAGAACGAGCGCACTCCATGCGATGACATCGCCGAAGCGCATGTACAGCGTCGAGGTGCCGTCGGTGATCACGGGTACGTTCACGACGAGCGTTTCCTTCGTCCACTGGCCGGTTCGCTCCGCGATGCGGCCCGCGGGATCGATGAAAGCGCTGATGCCGGTGTTCGTCGAACGAACGAGCGCGCGGCGCGTTTCGATCGAGCGGAAGCTCGCGAGCACGAGGTGAATCATCGGCTCATGGGTGTCGCCATACCAAGAGTCGTTCGTGACATTCACGAGCACATGCGCGGGACCGTCGTTGCGCCAAATGCGTCGCGGCAATGAGGGAATGATGTCCTCGTAGCACACGGTAGGGAGGAAGATCGCACCGCCGAGGCGCAGATGCTCGAACGAGCTGCCGTGTGTGAACCAGGTGCCGCCGAACAGCTTGGCGATCGCCGGGATGTGTTTGGATAGAGGCAACGTCTCGCCGAATGCGAGCAGTTCCACCTTGTCGAACGAGTCCAGCACGATCCCTTCGGCCGACACCAACACGAGGCTGTTGAAGTACTCGGCCTTGCCATCGCCGTCGCGATCGTCGATCGTGAGCGCGCCCATCAGGATCGGCTTGCCGACCGTCGCGAGCGACTCGATCGCCTGGTGCTTCGCCCCTTTATAGATAAAGCCGTCGTAGACCGATTCCGGCCAGATGAGCAGGTCGACATCTGGCCGCCGAGCCACGAGCTCCCGCGACATCCGTATATGCTCGCGCATGAACCCCGCCGGGTTTCCCGTCTTGGCGTTCGACCCCAAGTTCGTCTGCACCAGGCCGACGGTCAGCGTATTCGCGCTCGCGCTCAGTGCATCGACCGCCGGCAGGCGGACGAGACCATAGACGACGCTCGCACCGGCGACGATGAGCGGTACTGCGATACGGAGGGGCGCGACGCGACGCGCGCTCGCTCTCATGTCGAGCAGCTCGTACGCTGCACCGTTGAGCAGGCCGATGATCGCACTCAGCCCGAGCACGCCCGTGATCTCGACGATCTGCGTCAACGCGGTGAACTTGTACTGCGAATTGCCGATGTAGCTCGGGAAGAGCAGCGGATAGATGAACTCCATGGACACGATCGCGACGGGCAAACTCCAGACAGGCGCAAGCGCGAGCCGCACCTGGCCAATGCGCACGAGCATCACGACGAGCGCCATCAAGAATCCCTGGTAGAGACACAGCAGCGCACAGCCGAGCACCGCGATCGGAAGCGGGAGGCCGCCGAACTCCGAGATCAAATGAACGACCCAGTAGAAGCCGCCCGCGTTCGTGACGAACCCGAAGAGCCATCCGAGCAGCAAGGCACGGCGCGGCGACACATCGCGGATCGCGTAAAGGACGGGTACGAAGCAGACCCAGGTTAGCGGGAACAGCTCGAACGACAGAAAACTCGAGAAATACAGCACGCCTGCGAGCACGCAGAGCATGGCCTTCGAGAGGGTCGTCTTGGATGCCGTTGGCAAGGTGATCCGAACCTGCGCTTGGATAGCCGCGCATGCTATCGGCGAGGATGCTCGAAGATCAATCGATTCTTGAAGCCGCGCTGGCGGTGTTGCTCTCCTTACCGCCAGCGCCTACTCCTTCTCGGTCGGAATTCATTCCAGCCGTGCTTTCCCTCTTGATCGGAACAATTTCCGACCCGCACCGTCGTGCCGCGTACTTGGTGCGGCGGACGAAGCCCGAAGCAACGCCTCAGCTCGCTTGTTCGCTGATCGTCATGATCCAGCGCTGGTCTCCGATCTGAACCGCGACGTCGATAGGCAACGCTCCTGCCGGCGGAGTCGTCGCGATAAAGGTCTTCGTAGCGGGCACATAGCGGAGCCACGAAGGAAGCGGCTTGCCGTCGACGAGCGTCACCACAACCTCGTCAGCGCCCTCGGCCTCCGCCAGCGCCTTCGGGAGAGCAAACGTGAAACCACTTCCGCTCGCGGCGACCTTCCTGGGCACTCGGACTGACACGAGACCTGGATACGTGCCGATCGGCGCACGCACGATCGAGATCGTAACCCCCTCGCTCGCCTTTTCGCCGCTCGAGCCGCTTGTCGGGTCGCCTTCCGAGCTCGACTTGGAAGCAGAGCTCGTGCCGGCGTTCGCATCGTTCTTGGCGGCATCGCCCGGAGTTGCTCCACTGGTGGTCGCATCAGCGCTCATGCCTTCGCCGGTCGATGAAGCACCGCCACTGCTCGAGCCGCCGCCGTCGCTTGCACTCATGGCGCTCGACCCGTCGGGCGTCGTGTTGCTGCCGATGACGCTTCCCTCAGCATCAGAGCCCGCGACACTGCCGCCGCTCGATCCATCTCCAGCCCCAGGCGCGCTAGTGCTAGTACCGCTATCCATGCCGCCAGCCGTGTTGGCGCCATCGACAATCCTCGTTCCGTCACTTCCACTCGATCCAGTTCCAGTGCCACTGCCGGTGCCAAGCACGCCAGTGCCCGCACCATTGCCCGTACCGCCACCTGTACTGCTGCCACTACCGACGCTCGTCGTTCCCGCACTGCCGCCGCTGCCTGGACCATCGATCTCGATCGTGCCGCTACCACCCTTATCGCCACCGATGACAGGCGGCAAGGTCGGGTCGAGCACCTGCGGTGGAGACGTCGGTGATGTCGGGGGAATCGGCGTCGGCAATGTGGGCGGCAAGGGCCACGTGCCCGTCGTCGTCGACTCTTCACCGGTGATGTCGCCAGTCGTCGTCGTACTGGTGTTCGCCAAGATATAGTTGGCCCGATCTGCACCTCCGACGATCTCGATACCGGTCACGGTGATCACTTTGCCCGTACCGACGCTTGCGTTGTCGAATACCGCGTCACTTGCCTCGATCAACAGATCGTCACCAGTCAACCGGTCATCGGTGAGCGCGACGCGCGCACTCGCGCTGCCGTCGACGCTCTTCGGCAGACCAATCGCCCCTACCGTCAACACCGCAGGTGTAATGTCTGCCGTCGCCGTCCCGACGCTCACGAGCGTATAGTTGCTTGCGTCGGCTCCGCGCGCGGAGATTCCGCTGACGGTAATCGCTTTGTCGGCACCGGCGTTCTTGTCGGCAAACGCCGCCGAACCGAAGACCAGCTCGACATCATCTCCGGCCAATGGTGAGCCGCTCAGAGCGACAGACGCATCTGTCGTGCCGTCGTACACCTTGTCGATACCGGCAATCTCGACCGTCAACGCCGCAGGCGTAATGTCTGCCGTCGTCGTCCCGACGTTAGCGATCGTGTAGTTGCTTGCGTCGGCTCCGCGCGCGGAGATCCCGCTGACGGTAATCGCTTTGTCGGCACCGGCGTTCTTATCGGCAAACGCCGCCGAACCGAAGACCAACTCGACATCATCCCCTGCCAATGGCGAGCCGCTCAGGATGACAGACGCATCCGTCGTGCCGTCGTACACCTTGTCGATGCCCGCAATGTCGATCGTCAATGCCGCAGGCGTAATGTCTGCCGTCGTCGTTCCGATGCTCGCGATCGCATAGTTACTTGCGTCGGCACCTAGCGCGGAGATCCCGCTGACGGTAATCGCCTTATCGACACCGACGTTCTTATCGGCAAACGCGGCCGAACCGTAGACCAGCTGGACATCATCTCCAACCAGCGGCGAGCCGCTCAGCGTGACAGACGCATCCGTCGTGCCGTCATACACCTTGTCGATGCCCACAATGTCGACGGCAAGCTGCGCGCGATCGATATCGGCGAACGTGCTCGTGCTGCCGTTGACGACGTAGTTGTCGGCGTCCTCGCCGCTGATCTCGATATTCGACACACGGACGTACTTGCTCACTCCCGCATTCTTGTCGAGGAAAGCGCTCGTGGAGGTGACGGTCAGCAAATCGCCCGCGATTCGGTCATCGCTCAAGCTCACGCTCGCATCCGTCGTCCCGTCGTAGACCTTGTCGATTCCGCTCGCAGTAACCACGAGCGGGCGAGGTGTAATGTCCGCCGTGAGATTCGTCGGTTGAATGAGAACGTAATTGCCTGCGTCGACACCGCCCAACACGACCGTACCGGCACGGATCTCCTTGTCGGCACCGACGTTCTTATCTAGGAAGGTGCCGGCAATCGAGCCGATGTGCACGTCGTCGGAACCGAAACGTCCCGTGACCGTCGCGGCATCGGTGTTGAGATACGCCGTCGTGGTGCCGTCGTAGATTTTGTCTAGCGCAAACACACCTGCAACGTTCAGGGGCGCAGGCGTGATGCTCGCGCTGCTGTCGGCCGCGGTGGGTATGGCGTAGTTGCTCGCGAGCCCGCCATTCGTTCCGTTCACGAGATCGATGCCGGTAATCGTGATCGACTTGTTGCTGCCGACGTTCTTGTCGCTGAAGCTCGCGCTCCCGGTGTAAACGCCTGTGACCGTTTCGCTGCCGACGAAGCCGCTCAGCCCGTAGCTGCGCAAGGTGGCGTTCGTCGTGCCGTCGTACACCTTGTCGTCGACGACCACGTTCAACGTGAGCAGCTTCGGCTCGATATTGCCCACCGCAGAGGCAGTCGGGGCAATGACATAGTTCGAGGCAAGCCCGCCATTGGCGCCGTCGCGCAAGGAAATGCCGGTCACCGTGACCGCCTTCCCGACACCCGCATTCTTGTCGACGAATGCCGCGGAGCCGATGTTCGCACTCACCGTCTCGGTGCCGATGAACCCGGAGAGCACGTAGCTTTCGACCGTCGCATCGGTCGTGCCATCGTACTCCTTGCTCGCAATCGTGCCGGAGAACGTGAGCGTTGCCGGATTGATCGTGCTCGTCGTGTTGTCCGCATAGGAGACGATGTAATTGCCGCCGCCGTTGCCGTCGTTCACGGTGACGCCGCTCGTCGTCACCGAGCGGTTGCCTATCCCAACGTTCTTGTCCGTAAACGCAAACGTGCCTCCGCTGAGCGAATCCTGCACACCGCCATTGCTCGCATTGTTGAACAGCGCACCCGAGACGATGATCGCCGAGCCGTTCGCGGCGAGCGTCCCATCATAGACTTTCGTCACGTCGCTCGTGCTCACGACGATGCTCGCCGGATTGATCGTGCTCGTCGTGTTGTTCTCGTAGCTGACGTTGTAGTTGTTCCCGCCATTGCCGTCATTCACGGTGACACCGCTCACCGTCACGGTCTTATTGCCGAGCCCCGCATTGGCGTTCGTGAAGGCAAATGATCCGCCGCTCAGGCTGTCGCTTCCGAAGAGCTGCGATCCCGCGGCGACTGCCGCGGTGCCCGCCGCGGCAAGCGTGCCGTCATAGGTCTTGACGACGTCATTCGCCGTAATCGTGAGGTTCGCCCGATCGATCGTCAGTTCGCCGTTCACATAGGTAATGTCGTAGTTGCTTGCGGTCAGGCCGCTCGCGCTGAGGACGTAGGTGCCGGCGTTGCGCGCGCCTTGCGACGTGCCGCCATAGCTGAGCGTGCCGCCGAGAGCGCTCTCGTTGTCGCCATTGACGAAGCCGCGGAACGTGACCCCTGCCCCACCGCTATAGCCAAGTCCGTCGTAGATCTTGGTGTCGTCGTTCACCGTGACCGTCAAATCGGCCGGGGTAACGGCGAGTGCCGTTGCGTTGCCCGCAGCTTGTGCGAACACGTAGTTGCCGCCGGCGGCGTAGCCGCTGCCCGCGATCGCATACTGACCGACGTTGCTGCTCGCATCCGCCGTCGTCGTCCAGACCGCGGAGCCGTTGAGCACGGATTCGTCCTCACCGAGCTTGAAGCCGACGATCGTCCCCGACAGGGATGGATTCGTCGAGCCGTAGACGCGTGAGGTCGTGTCCGCTACGTAAGTCAGCGTCGCCGGCGTCACCGTGTAGGACGCACCGGTCGTATCCGCGACAAGCGTGTAGTTGGACGTAAGGCCGCCGGTGTACAGGATGCTGTAGCTGCCTGCGTTCATCATGTTCGACAGGCCCGTGTCGAACGTGGCCGTGCCGCCCGTGATGATGTTGCTGAGATCGTCCTCGCTGTCGATCAAGCCTGAGCTGATCGATACGTCGAGCGTGCCGGTCGGGCTATCGCCATATATATGAGAGGCTGCACCCGTCACGATCGCGCTCACCGTCAATATCGGTGCCGCTGCGCTGTAGATGAATCCGTTGCCGCTCTCGAGCACTGCATCAGGCGCGTAGCTGCCATAGGTTACCCCGTAGTGGCGGAACGAAGATGTGAGGCCGCCCTTCACCGTATGCGCACCGGACGCCAGATCCGGCGTGCTGCTGTAGACGAGCCAACGTCGGCCGCTGCCCACGACGAGCGCGGACGGACCGGAGTTGTTGATAAAGTTGCCGGCCCCCTCAGTGGAGGCAATCACATCGCCCGCCTCGGCTTCCAGACTCCCGCCGCTCACGAGGGTGAGGTCGCCTGCGGTGCGCAACGAAACATCGCCCGTGCTCGCACGCACAATGCCGGATACCGTGACGCCGCCGTCGGAGTCGAAGAGCTGCCAGTCAGCCCCTGAGCTCGAGGCCGAGACGACATCGATCGTGTTGCCTGCATTCGTAAGCGTCACTGCTCCACCGGCGTTCGCGCTTAAGCTTCCGACATTCGACAGTGCGCCCGTTTGTGTCAGATTGCCCGTGCCGCCGGCCGTGAGGCTGACAGCCGCGCCGCCGGCTTCAATGCCGGCGATGGCAACGCTGTTCGCGTCGACGTAACTGATGCCGGTTCCGCCGGAATCGATGGACAGCGTGCCGACGTCGTTTGCGACGTTCGTCAACGTTACCGCACCATGCGCAGAGACGTCGAACGTGGGCGCCGTAATCGCACCTGTTTGCACGACAGCGCCATTCGTCTCGAGCGTAAAGCTCGTCGTCGCGAGCGCACTTTGTATCGTCGTCAGGTCCGCTGCCGAGTTTCGCACGTTGATTGTGTTGCCGCTCAGTTGCAGCACGCCGAAGTGGTTGCCTGCATTCGACAGATCGATGCCGAGACTCCCTGCGCTCGAGGATTCAGCCGTGAAGCTCGCGACCCCCGCAACGGAAATCGAAGTGCCTGCGGCTTGGTTGATTCCGGTTTGCACATCGGCGCCGGTACTGACCGTTGGAGCGCTAGCGCTGACGGAAATGCGCCCGCCGATGGCATTGCCGGCATTGTCGAGTACGATGGCATCTCCACCGATGAGTCCGCTCGTGAACGAGCGATTCGTGCGTTCGCTGATGACCGTGAGGTTGCCCGTTTCAGTGCGATTTCCGAGCGTGATCACCCCGGACTGACGCACGACGGCAGTCGTCGTTGACGGCAGCGTCGTCGTACCTCCGATCACGTTGCCGGCGCCACCGAGCACGATGCTCGAGCCGGCGATAGTCACATCTCCTCGCACTTGCAAGCTCGTGCCCGCCGCTTGCGAAACGGCATCGTCGGTCGCGGTCAACACATAGTTGCCGCCAACCCGCGTATCGCCGATCGTGGTCGCCGAGGCGCCGGTATTGTTGAGCGTGACGTCGCCTGCATTCACCGTCGTGACGACATCTAGGTTTCCGCCGATCGTCAGCGGTGCGCTCTGCGTCACCGTTCCGGTCGACGCGAGGGAGACATTCCCGGTCACCTCGAGCGCGCCGCTCACGTGAAGTGCTCCCGCCGAATCGATCGACAAGTCGCCTGAGAGAACCGAAGCACCGATGTCCGTCGCCGCCGCTTCCATCACTTGCGCATTGCGTCCAGTGAGCGCGAGCGTACCGAATGTGTTGCCCGCATTCGTAAGCGTGATGTCGTTCTCACCCGCATCGAGCGTGACGTTTGCCGCGTCAAGATTCCACGCATCCGCGCCCAATTGACTGATCGCGAGCGAGTTGACCAGATGCACGGAGGACGGCGCCCCACTGATGCCGACCGCTCCGAAGGCGTTCGCGCCATTCGTCAGCGAGATTGCGTTACCCGCTGCATAGAGGCTCAACGTGTCCGAGGTGATCGAGCCGCCGCTCTGAGTGATGCCGCCTCCGCCGTTCAGCGTGAGCGCGATGCCGGACGCATTGACCGCACCCGCGACGTCGAGCGTACCGGTGCCGCTCCCACTGCCGATCGTCAAGCCTGCAAGCGTGCCGATGGGCAACCAGGCGAGCTCGGCCGCCGTGAGATTCAACCCCGCGATCGGCGCACCGCCGCCGAGCGCGACATCGCGGCTCGCCGTGTACGGCTGCAGCACGAGATGTCCGGAACCTGTCACGGCTCGCGAGAAGTCGATCTCATCTCCGGTCAGTGTCATGTCGACCGCGTTGAAGCTGGCAAGATCATCGAATACGAGCGCCCCTGTGCGTGAATCGATCGTGATCGCGCTGCCCGTGCCAGGCACGACATCGACAACGTCATTGAATGCGATGCCGACGCCGGCAAGGTCGCCGGTAACGGTAATCGGTCCGGTGTTGTAGACCTGTGGTCCGTTGATCGCGAATGCCGGCAGCGTAATCCCGGCGGTGGCGTTCACGGTCAAACCGGTCAATGTGCTCTGCAGTTGACCGAGGCCGCTCACCGATCCGCCGCCCAAATTCAATGTGAGCGTGCGGTTGCTCCCGACGGCTCCGCCAAACGTCAGCACGCCGTTGCCGGTGCTGATCGTGAGATCGTTGTCCACATCGAGCGTGCTCGCGAAGTTGATATTTCCGCCGCCGCTCGCAATCGTCGACGCACCGGATACGTGCACGCCGGTGTCGAAGTCGATCGCATCGTTCGTGGTCGTCAGATCCACGCCGACGTTGATGTCCCCGCCCGCGGCATTCGCACGCACGGCATTGAACGTCGATGCGGCGCCGACGAATTCGACGTCACCAGTACCTTGGGCATTCAAGCCCAAAGTGCCCGTGATGTTCTGGCTTTGCCCAGCGCTGATGCCGTTGACTCTGATCCAACCCGTGCCGGTCGTGTCGAGATCAAGGCCGCCGGAGCTGCTTATGCGCGAGAGCTCGCTGCCCGAGATCGTCAACTGCCCTGCAGCATCCGATCCGCCAAGTGCAATGTTGCGATCGTTGGTCGCGACGATCGTCATCAATCCGATGCCGGACGAAAGCGTGCTGTTCCCCTGCAGATCGAGGTCCGCGGCCTGAATAGTAAGCGTGTTGTTCGAAGCGGTGAGCGAGACGCCGTTCAGGAGAATGAACGAGCCGGCGCCATCGCCGTCCGCATCGGCGTTGAATGCGATCGGCGCATTCAACGTGCGGCTCTGATTCAGCGTGATGTCGTTCAGTGCGGTGTACGTTTGGTTCGCATCGCCGACCGTATGAATGGCGGGCAGCGTCAAGTCGTTGCCGCTGACATCGATGCCCGCCAGCTCAGCAGCGCCGCCTACCACGCCGCCGAGCACGACGTCTCCGGCGCCCGCCGCCAGCGTCAGCTCGTGCGCGCCGTCGATCGTACTCGTGGCGCCCGCGAAGGTGATATTGCCACCGCCAGTCTGGATTACCGCATCAGCGCTCAGCGTCGTCGGGCCCGCGATCGTGACCGCGCTGTTCGTCGTCGTCAGATCGCCATTGAGTGTGACGCCGCCGGCCGCGGTGTAGCTCTGCGTACCGCTCGTCGTTACGTCGTTCGCCGCAATCGTATTGCCGCTCGCCGTGTACGAAGTCACCGGCGTCGTCGCACCGACGGCACCATTGACCTGCAATGCGCCGCTACCGGCATTCATCGTCAGCGTGTGTGTGCCGTCGATGTCCTCGAACGATAGTCCATTGCCCGTGAACACGACATCCTCGCCGAGTGTCATGTTTTCGTTGTAGGTCTGCGAGCCGCTCGTCGTCACCGCGGTCGTGTTCACGACGACCGTGCCGGGTGCATCCGTCGTGATGCTCGTCAATGAGGTACTGCCGCCGACGACACCGCCGAAGACGGTTGCTCCCGAATCATCGACCGCCAGTGCATGAGCGCCGTCGAGCGTGCTGCCGAAGCTCACGCCGATGCCGGTCAGCGTCGCATCTGCACCCAACGTCACGGCGTCGTTGTACGTCTGCGCGCCGCTCGTGCGAATGCTGCCGCCGTTGATCTTCGTCGTGCCGCCCGCATCGGTCGTGACATTGTCCAACGCCGTGTTGCTGCCGACCGCGCCGACGAATGTCGTCGTACCACTGCCCGCGTTCACGGTGAGTGATTGTGCGCCGTCTACCGTGCCGTTGAAGCTCACGTCCGCATCGTCCGTCGTCACGACGATCGCGTCGGTCGCAAGCAAGACCGGACCATTGAAGGCGATCGCCCCAGTAGGCGGCCCCCCATTGTTGCCGACCGCGCCGTTCAGCGTGATGCCGCCTGCCGCCGTGAAGCTCATCGGTCCTGCGATTGCAAGCCCTGTGCTCGGCAAGCTGAGCGTGTGCGCCGTGATGTCGAGTGCGGTGAGATCGGAGTTGAAGCCGATGTGCTGGAGGCCCGTCACCGTGCCTGCGCCACTCGCGAGCGCATTGAGAGTGAGCGCGCGCGGGCCAGAGACGGCCGCACCGAACGCGATCGTGCTGCCATGCGAAGTGACGCTCACCGGTCCGCCGACGAGCGCGAGGCCGCCGTCGAACGTCATGCCGTCGTGGCCGCTGATGCTATTGCCGTCGGTACCTCCTGTCGTCACGAGACTGGAGAACGTCGACCCGGTGTCGCCGTCCCCGAGCGTCACGTCGTCGTTGAACGTGACATCCCCTTCAGCCGTCATGCCCGAGCGTGTCTCGACCGTGCCGTTGAACGTCGTCGCACCGCTGCCTTGCAGAATGAGCGCCGCGCCGGTGCCATCGCCGAGCGCGGTGGTCTCGCCGACCGCACCGCCGAACGTTTTCGTACCGCTGCCCGAGTCGATCGTGAGGTCGTGCGCACCGTCCACCGTGCCGGCGAAGACGATGGCCGAGTCAGTGCTCGATACACTAGCGCTCGCACCGACCGACACGGGGCTGTTGAAGGTGATCGCTCCGGCAGCGGTGCTCGTGACGTCGCCGTCGATCGAGATGCTGCTGCCGTTCGTCGCGGTATAGGTCTGCGGACCGGCGATAGAAATACCGCCGGAAGGAATCGTCGGATTCAGAGCAGTGACGTCGAGACTCGTCAGGTTCGCCCCCAGCCGATCCAGGCCGGTGAGCATCGCGGTGCCGGAGTTCAGCGTCAGGCCGAACGGCCCGGAGATGCTGCCTGCGGCTTCGAACGTGAGCGCAGAATCGTTCGAATCGATGACGGCCGGTCCGTGCTGCAACAACACGCCATTCGTGAATCTCATCGTGTCATAGCCCGAGAGGTTCATGCCGCCGGCTCGACCGAGCGTGACGAGGCCGGTGAACAGCGAGCCGACGTTGCCGTCTGCAAGCGTCACCGAATCGAGGAACGTCACAGGGCCGGTCACGGTAATGCCGTTATTCGCGCCGAACGTGCTATTGAACGTCGCACCGCCCGAAGTCAGATCGAGCGCGACACTGCCATCGCCGCTCGCGCCGAGATTACTCACCTCGCCCACGAAGCTGACGAGACCATTGCCGGCATTGATCGTGAGGCGATTCGTAGCGCCCGCAAGGGTACTCGTGAAATCGACGGCGGAGTTCGTCGTCTGAATCGCGAGATCCGCTCCGAGCGTGACCGGACTATTGAATGTAATGGCGCCCGTCGCTGTGCTCGTCAGGTGACCGGTCAGAGTGATGCCTGTACCGCTCACCGTGCTGCCCGTGTAGGTCTGCGGACCGGCGATGTTCATTTGCGGCAAAACGAGCGTCGTTCCTGTCGTCAGGTCGAGCGCCGTACTGCTCGCATTGATCAACGACAACCCGTCGATCGTGCCGTTAACGGAACGCAGCGTCACATCGTTCGCACCGATCGTCACGCCGGAGGTCCCCCCGACGGGAGCGATGGTCAGATCGCCGCTGTTGACGAAATCGAGCGCACCGCCCGAGAAACCGGCCGCGAGGTTGCCGACTTCGTTGTCCACATTCGTGAGCGTCGCGTAGCCCGTACCGATCAGACGCAACGACGGCGCCGTAATCGCGCCTATTTGCGTGATCTCGCCGCCCGCGGTAACGGTCATCGTGCCGCTCGCGGTCGAGGTATCGAAAATGAGGCCGTTCGCATCCGCGATATCGACGTTAGATGCGGAAACGATCCGCACCGTGCCAAAATCGCTCGCCGGGTTCGCATCGAGCACGATGACGTTCGTGCCTGCTGTCAGCGTCGTGAGACCCGGTATTGTCCATGCACCGCCGTCAATGATGCCGCCCGCATGGCTCTCGGTGACCGAGGCGTTCTGCGCCGTAAGTGTGAGCTCACCGAGCTCGTTACCGGACTGCGTCAGAAGAATGTCGTGTGCGCCGGCATTCAAGGCGAACGGGCTCGCGCCCCGTACCCACGCCGATGCCTGCGTGATGTCATCGTTCTCGGTGATGCTCACCGACGACGACGTTCCCGCAATCGCAATGTCGCCGAGCACGTTCGCCGTGTTCGTGAGCGTGATGGCTCCCGCGGTCGGGTCGAGTGTCGTTGTGCCGGTTGTCGTCCAAGCGCCAGAAGCGCCCGCGGACTGAGTGATATTGTCGTTCTCGCGGATGCTGACTGCACCACCGGTGATCGACAAATCGCCGAGTACATTGTTCGCGTTCGCGAGCGTAATGGCGTTGCCGTTCTTCGCGACGAGAGTGATAGGCACCGCCGTCAGCGTCCACGCCGCTGCGGTCTGGGTGATTGCATCGTCTTCGGCGATGCTCACCGACGTCGGCATGCCGTTCTCGCTCTCGATGAAGATATCGCCGAGCACGTTGTCGTACGTCGACAAATCGATCTGATGGCTGCGCGCGTCCAGCGTCACTTCTGCGCCGCCCACGCGCCACGCCGAAGCTTGCGTCAGGTTCGTGTTGTCGGTGATCAGCACGGAACCGAGTGTGCCGGCAGCACCGGTCGTGGTCACCCCGAGCGGACCGATCTGGTTTGTGAGATTATCGAGCGTGATCGTACGGCCGTTGCTCGGGTTCGCGACGATGAGATTCGTCGTGCCACGGGTCACCCAGCCGGTCGCGCCGGTGAACCAAGCCGTGCTCGCGCCGTCGGTAATCGAGTCGTTCTCGGTGATCGTCGCGTTGTTGGCGTTGACATACAAATCGCCCAACACGTTCGCCGCATTGGTCAAGTCAACGTCGCCCGCACCTGCGACTCCCCCGTCATACGCAACCAGGCGCACGGTTGCGCCCGCACCCGTGCCCGCCGTCCAAGCGCCGGCACCCGCATCAGTGATGGCGTCTACCGTCCCGTTGCTGCGCGCGTAGATCGTGACGGCACTCGCCTGTCCAGCCGTCAGCCCGTTGCCGCCCGTGACCTGCAGCGGGCCGAAGATGTTGTCGGCATTGTCGAGCTTGATCGAATACGAGGCGGTATCGATTCGCGTCGTTCCATGCACCGTCCAAGCGTTGGACTGAGTCATTCCATAGTAGCTGTCGCCCGTCTCGCGAATGTAGACGTTACCTGGGGCGCTCGAGCCATTGTTGATCTGCGTGATCGTCAAGTCGCCGAAAACGTTTCCGTTTTGATCCAGCGTGATCGCCTGATCGTCCGAGGTCGTAAGCGTCACGTCGCGTCGAACGGACGCCGTCCCGCCGCTGGTGCCGTTGAATGTCCAGCTCGCGGCCTGGGTAATGGCATCGTTCTCTCGAATGTTGACGGCACCGGAATTCGTGATCGCGAGGTTGCCTAGCACATTTCCGGATTGACTGAGCGAGATTCCGGACTGCCAGTTGCCGAACGTCGTGGTGTTCGTCGACGGCGATCCCGTCACTACCGATGTGGCGGCCTGCTGTGAGAGCGAGGTGTTATTCTCGACAGCTGATAACGACAGCGAGCCCGAGATTGAGATGTCGCTCAGCACGAGCGAATTGCGCTCCGTGACCGTGACGTTCTTGGCGGCAGGTACGGCAAGAATGTTCAGATAGGTGTTGCCGTTGACGAGGCTGATGTCGCCGCTGCCCGCATTGAGCGACGCGGTGCCATTGACCACCAGGTTGTTTCCCGACTTGGTAATGTCGCCGTCGGCTATGACGTTGTAGTCGTTCGATATGGTCTGGTTATATCCATTCGCGTAGAGATTGATCGCGTTCGCGTCCCGCACCGTAACATTGCGCGCGCCGCTGTTGGCAATACCGAATTCGTTGAAGTCGTTCCCTGCATCATCGAGCACGATGTCGCCTGTGGATGCCGCCGCGAGAATCGTGCCTCCCGAAATGGTGATCGCGCCTGTCTGGGTAATGCGATTGGTGGGCACACCTGCGGTGTTCGCCACACTGGGCGCGTAGACTCGCAGCGCGGCGGCCGTCATGCCGGGCAATACAACCGATGGCGCGTTGTCGAAGCGCAGGAACACATTGTTCAACGTGCCCACGCTGGTCAAACCGTCGACGACCGATGCGGTGGCGCTGGTGTTGCGCAGCTGCACGTTCGTGAAGCCGGTATTCGCATCTCTCCGCGTGAGTGTCACCCCACCCGTGAAGACGTTGGCCTGACCGACATTGCTGCCGTGAAAGGGATCCGTGGGGCCTAGATACAAATTGATCGGCGACGAGGCATGATTGGCCATAAAGGTCGTCGCGCCATCGACCGTGATTTGCGACCAACCATTGCCGCCACTGTAGTTCGTCTGGGTTATGTCGCCAGCGGCGGTGACATGGAGATCGCCATAGATGTGGCTGGTCGCGCCGCTGCCGCTCGAACCGAAGTTGATCGAATTCTGGTCGACGAGCGTGACGTCGCGCCCAGAGACGATCCGGATGGAGCCGAAGTTGTTGCCGGCACTGTCGAGAATGATGTCGTGGTCCGCACCCGCGGTAATCGTCGTTTGCAACGGCACGGTTAGCGTGCCGCTGTCCGTGACGGCATCGCCCGCTGTGACGGATAGATTCGAACCTGCTTCCGTATCACCGAGGCTCACCGCACCGCTTGCATCGATGTCGATGTAGCTGCCCGCATCGATCGTCGTCGCGGTGACGCTCGCGCCGGCTTGCACGTCGAGATAGCTCGCAGTGACCGCGGAGGCGATCGTAATCGCGTTCGCGTCCCGAATCTTTGCATGCCCTCCAGTGTTCGTCTCGCCATTATCCGCAACGCTCAATGTCACCGCGCCGCCGAAGTCGTTGCCTGCGTTCGTAAGATCGATGTACGGATCCGCGTAACCGAAGCCACCGCTGCTCGCGGTAAGCGTCGTCGTACCCGCAACCTGCACCGCGCCGGTAGAGCCCATCGGACCGCCGAGCGTGGTCGCATTCAACGAGCCGGACAGCGCCGTCGCACCGAAGCGAAACGCGTTCGCATCGCGCAACGTAACATTGCCGGCCGTCAATCCGATCGTGTTGAAATCCGTGGTCTCGCGATCGACCGTAACATCGCCCGCGCCGACGTCGATCGTCGTCGTACCGCGGACGATGACCGTGCCGATGGTGTTCGTAACGTTGCGGGCGGAGCTCGCATCGATCGTCATGTCGCCATTGACGTTGATCTCGCCCAGGTCGATTGCACCGCTTACCGTGCCTGCAGTCGGTCCGTTGTGCGTGATCGTAAGTGTATTCGCGGTCACTTGCCCCGTATGGATGCCGCCGGAATCGCCGTACGTACCCGTGCCCATCGTGATCGACACGGTGCCTTTGCCGGCATCGATCAAGCTGTTGTTGCGGAAAGTGGCTTCGCCCGCATCGCGATTTGCGCTGATGGCCGCGGCGTCGTTCACGACGAAACTGACGTCACCGTCATCGGAATCGATGTTGGCATTGACGGTGATGCTGCGCCCCGCCTGGAACGTCATCGCACCGCCGTCGCCGCCTCCATTGTTCGTCACGATCGCACTGTTGATCGTGATGTCGTTGTTGGCTTGCAGCGTGATCGCGGTCCCGGTGTTCGTCACGGCCCTAATCGTGGTCGGGTCGATCGTGCTGTCGCCACTCGGATCGTCGCCGAACTGATCGACGTCGATATCTGACGCCCCACCACCCGACTGCACAGTGATGTTCTTCGGGTCGAGCAGCAGCGTGCCGCCTTTACCCTGATCCGCGCTGGCATCCACGGTGCCGCGGAAATCCAGATGCTCCTTGCCCGAGACTTCGACGAAGCCGCCGTCGCCTGCGACGGCGCCGCCGCGGGCAGCAATGTTGCCCGCGAACGTCGTGTAGCCATCTGCCCAGACCGCGACATCGCCGGCATCGCCGCGCTGTGTTGCGCTCGCGTCGATTGTCGCATCGCGGCCGATCACGACCTGGCTTGCATTGTCGATGGACGTATCTTTCCCGTGGAAGCCGCCGCCGACGAACACATCGCCGCCGCCGCGCGCACCGCTCGCATCGATGTGTGCGCCGCCGAAAAGGCCGACGCGCTCGCCCGTTACCGTGACGTCGCCGCCTCGGCCGCGCCTGCTCGACGTGCGAATTTCGCTTTGCCCGAGCAAAGCGACCGTAGGCAGCTCGCGCGGCGGTGCGGAAGGAGCGGAAGGCGCACCTCCTTGGACGACCACGCGGCCGCCGCTTACGGCGGCGGACGCATCGATCAAGGCATCCGTCAGCGTGACATCCTGTCCAGCTTCGATGCGAATCGTGCCGCCCTGCCCCTCCGACACGCTCGCTTCCGCGCCGCCGACCGCGGCGATCGTGCCGGCGATGTCCACGTTCTCCGTTGCACGAACGTCGACGGTGCCCGCACTCACTGCGGAGACGTCTATCAGAGCCGCGGCCGTCTGCTCGACATCCTTAGCGCTGAGCTCGACGCTTCCGCCCGAATGTGCAACGCCGATCATGCCCGGCGCCGTTGCGACGATGCTGCCGCTGTTGATGATCTTCGGGGCCGAGATTGAGATGCTGCCGGCCGGACTGCCGTCGACACCGGCGTTGGCGTTGACGATACCGCTATTCTCGATGCTGCTGCTCGCTTCCAGCACGATGCGGCCGCCCTTCATCGAAAGGCCGGTCGCTTCGAGCGTACCCGAATTGCGCACGACACCGCCTTGCAGGCTGTCGGCGGCCTTTGCAGACAGAATGATCGTGCCGCCTGGCGCGATCACGGCAGACTTGTTCTCGACGAGCACCGCGATCGTCGAAGGCTCGACGGTAATGCCGGCGAGATGATGGCCATCGAAATCGAGCGTAAACGCCTCGCCGGACGCCATGGCAACCGTACCGAGCTTCGCGACGACAATGCCCTGATTGCGCACTTCGGGGGCGAGCAACGCAACGTACCCGCCCAGCGCAGCGCTCAGTGAGCCTTCGTTCGTGATGCTGCCGGAGGCGCCGTTGCGATCGAGCTTCGCCTGGCCCTCCATGAACGCGTGCGCATCGACCTCGTGCGTCGTGGCAACGAGCCCTCCGACATCGACGACGGCGCTCTTCCCGAAATACACCCCATTCGGATTCGTGAGGAAGACCTGGCCGTTCGCAGTAATGTTGCCGAGGATCTGGCTGGGATTCGTGTCGAGCACGCGATTGAGCGTCGCGGAGTCGCGGCCGGGTTGATTGAAATTCACCTGTGCCGCGCTGCCCACGTTGAACGTATCCCAATCGATGATCGCGCGCTGCGTCGATTGATTGACGTTGAGCACGGCCTGTCCGTCTTGCGAGATCGCGGCTGCGCCGGCAACCACGTTGCCGCCGCTCGGCAGCTCGGATGGAGGCGGCGAGCCAGCACTTGCCTCGAATGCTTGCAATCCCAGCATTGCGAGCAAGAGCACCGCGCGGCGGCTGCGCTTGCGCCGGCCGCGAGCAATCTCGGCCGCCGGCACCCACATGCTCAAAACCTCGTTCCAGATGAGACGAAAGGTTCGGTTCATGCTCGCGTGTCTGTACATGGAAGTGATCTCAGTGAATCTATGTGCGAAGCCAGGAAACTGCTGAGGGCTCGATTGCGCCCGGAACGTACGAGCTTGCGGCCTTTAAAAAGCCATTGCGGCTTGCAACCAGAAGCGGTTCTTCTCAAGGGTGCCGTCCTGATCATCGCCGTCGATCGTCGGGTTCGGGTTATCGCCGATGCGGCGCGCGTACGTGCCCTTGAGCGTGAGGCCAAAGCTCGAGGTCCACCCGATGGAGATGCCCGCTCCCTTGAGGGTGAGCGTGTTGCGAGCGGCAGCGCCGGCAAAGTCGTTGTTCTTGTTCGCACGCACTCGGCCCCAATCGACGAACCCGGTGAGACTCACGCTCTGCGTGAGCGGCGTACGCGCTTCGAGATTCAAGATCATTCCTTCCGATCCACCCGCTTCATTCTCCGGATACGCTCGCACGCCGCGCGAGCCGCCGAGATACATCTTTTCGGACGAGTCGAGATTTTTGCTCGCGCTCTGCGCTGCAAAATTCGCATAGAGCGACAAGCGCTCGTTGATCACCTGCAAACGCGATGCAGACAATCGCCATACCCGATAGCTGCCGTTCGTCCGCGTCGTGACCGCATCGGCCAGCTCATTGGGCGATCCGGACAAGTCCACTTTGCCGTGCGTCAGCGATAAGCTCGCGGTGTTGATACCGCCGCCGTAAAAAGAATCGAACAAGTTGCCGTGCACGCCTACAGTCGCCGAGCGCACGGAGTAGTCCGTCGTCGTTTGCGATCCCGATTCGTTCTCGAACTGACTTTCGCCCGCGCTTGCCGTGAAATACAGATTCTTCATCCTCGCGCGCAGCAGCGGATAGGTCGCCTCCAAACCGAACGTGTCCGAAGCTCCGTGTGCGTCGAGGGCAGCGAACTCGCTCGTGACGATCTCGTAGTTGAGATGCGATACGTTCGCCGCCGCCCGCCAGCCTCCGGCGCCGACGGGGAGCGAGTATGCGAAATTGACGTAGTCGTTGCCTTCGCTATGGAGCAACAGAAGATCCGCGCGATCTCCAATGCCTAGACGGCTGTTCAGGCTGGCCGCGGCGACGATGCGTTCGGCACCGGTGAAGCGCGAGCCGGCGTTGTCGGCAACGATGCTGCCGCTGATCAGCGGGCCATCCATAACTTCGAGCACGAGATCCGTTTGCGAATGGCTTGCGCCGGCCGCGAGCCGACCTTTGGCACTCACGCCGGGAAGATCGTTGATCAGCAACAAGCCTCGATCCAGCGCCGCGGCGCTGAGGGGCTCGCCCGGCGCTTGCGCGCTCTCTACTATGCGCCGAAGGCGCGCCTCGGACGTGCGCGTCGTAGAGGCTCCCTCGGCGCGCACCGCCCCGAAGGTCGCCTCGACGATCTGAATCGTCACAACGCCGTTCTCGATCTCTTGCTGCGGCAGATACGCGCGCACTATCCAGCCTCGCTCCCGGTAGGCATTTGCCACCGCAAGCGCGGCGTTCTGAAGACCCGCGAAATCAAGGGGGCGGCCGACGAAAGGGGCAACTGCTGTCGAGAGCTCCCCCTCACCGAGCAACGCGTTTCCTGCAAAGCGAAAAGAAGAGACCGTGATCGTCTCGCCGCCGATCGACTCCATCGGCGACGGCGGAAGGAATCCCGGCTCGGACCGAGCCGGCAACGGCGTGCGCTGCGCGTCTTCGAGCTGCTTCTGCATCGAACCAGCATCGGGAAGCGTTTGCGCACCTGCAGCCGTCCATGTCAACAGGGCGACCATGGCGCCTGCAAGGATTGCGGTACTGCGGCGGTCGACTCTAACCAAGAACTCAACTTGCTTCATCGCTTAAACCAGCCATTCAAAGCCGAGACATGCGCACGAGGTCGATGAGTCTTACCGCACGCGCCTGGTGAAACTGCCCGTCAGATTTTCGTCGCTTGGGCGGTAAGCAGGCCGCCAGACTTGACGAAGCACTCAGGATGTTTCGATGACTCCTACTATGTTGTCTACTTGCGCATTGCAACCGAGGCGCAAATCACACAACGCAGCAAACCATCCATATGCATATTTCCTCGATACGTCACCAGTTCATGTGCCTATCAGACAGACTCGCAATGACTACTCGATTCGTCCGGTACAGGAGTAGACAACGTGCGCTAGTTTGCAGATTCGCGCGCATGGACACGGTAGTCGAAGGTCGCTCGAGAAGAGTGGCGGCTCTCGCAGCGGCCCGCTCCGGGTAATCCGTCGAGCCGCTTTCGCTGCGATAGCCAACCTCAAACATGTCTACCCTTGTTCTGCCTTTCGATGACAAACCGAAGTAACACGCCCCGCCTCACGCGGTGCGTGCACTTCCAACATTCACGCGAGCCCTGCTAGATATCCGAACACGACGTGCCGAGGTGCACATCGCAAAGCGCCTTCGCAAGCGAAGGCGCTTCCCTGCGAATGCGGAAGGCGCACTCGCTCTCAAATGCAGGTGCGGACAATATCGAATGTGATGCTTTTTATTTTTGGCGACGCATCACAAAAACGAGCATGAAGAATCACGTGCGATCAGGAATGAGCAGCGCTACACTATTCGTTCTGGAAGAGAGAGCGACGTACTCGCCGATGCCACGTGCAAGAAGAGGGAATGCCTGAAGCAGATCCGACTACGCCGCCTCTGCTCGCCGCCACTTCTGCGAGCTACTCGCCCGTCGAGGCCGCATGGTGTCGGAGTACGAACGAGGGAATGTCGTCGGCGGAGATCGGCGGACTGAACAGGTACCCCTGCACGTCGTCGCATTTCATGAGCCGCAGCACATTGAGCTGTTCCGCGGTTTCGACACCCTCCGCCACGCAGCTCATATCGAAGGAATGCGCGAGCGAGATGATCGTCGAGACGATCGTGAGCGCGTCCGGGTCCGTCGATACGCTCTGTGTGAAGCTGCGGTCGATCTTGAGCGCATCGACGGGAAGCTTCGCGAGGTGACCGAGCGACGAATAACCGGTTCCGAAGTCGTCGATGGCGATACGAAAGCCCGCTTCGCGCAGACGCCTGAGCTTGCTCGCCGAGGACTCGAGATCGTGCAGGAGCATGCTTTCGGTGATCTCGAGGTCGAGACCCGTCTGATCCGTGCTCCAACCTGCGACCACGGCGATCGCCTTCTCGACGAACTCGCGCCGCTTGAGCTGGACGGCGGAAACGTTGACTGCAATGCGCATGGCGTTCAACCCCATGCTTGCCCAATTGCGGCAATCTCGGGCCGCTTGCTCGAGCACCCACTGTCCAACCTCGACGATCTCGCCGGTGCTCTCGAGCAGCGGTATGAACCTGTGCGGCGGTACGGTGCCACCCTGCGGGTCGGACCAGCGAAGCAGCGCTTCCACCCCCACGACGCGCCCCGTCTTGATGCTGATCTTAGGCTGATAAAGCAGCCGGTATTCCGAGCGCGCGAGCGCATTCGTGAGCCGCGCCTCGAACGCGAGCCGGTCTTCCGCCCTGACATTGTCCATGAGCGCGTAGAACTGGTGCTTCTCGCCGTTCTGCCTGGCTTTATGAAGCGCGGCTTCCGCGTTCTGCACGAGCACATCCGCAGCACTGCCATCCGTCGGAAAGTACGCGACGCCGAGACGAATCGACGGGCGGATCTCGCGCCCCTCGACCAGAAAGGGCGAGTAGGTGACCTTTCCGATGGCGTCTTGTAAGCGCACCGTTTCGGAAGGATCGATCTGTTCCTTGAATGCGACGGCGAATGTTCCGCCGCCGAAATGAGCGATCGATTCCTCGTCGAACGTTCGTTTCATCCGATCCGCGATCTGCGCGAGGAGCCGATCGCCGATGCTTCTGCCGAACGCATCATTGACGAGACTCAGCCGCTGCACGTCGAAGACGATGATCGTCATCGGCCGACCGGCTTGTGAAGCACTTTCGAGGTTGCGAGCAAGAACCTCGCAGAAGAGAGTGCGCCGGCGCAGTCCAGTGATAGGATCGAAGAACGAGAGGAATTGGACGGCATCTTCCTTGTCGTAGTACTGAAGCGCGAATGCGATGTTCACGGCAAGCTCCTTCAACATGCCGGCTTCGGTCTCATCGAAGACGTCGCATTCGTTCGACCCCAGCACGAGCGTGCCGATCGGCGAGCCGCTGACCGTCAGCGGCAGGACCGCAAGCGAGCGCGTGCCTAGTGCGAGGAGCGGATCGCGACAGTGCACGAGCTGCGCGTCGTTCTCGAGATCGTTGCAGATGAGCGGCGCGCCCGACAGCATTACCCGAGCCGCCAATCCATAGCTGTTCGCAGAGGACGCCGTAAGGCGTTGTGCGACTTGATCCGTGCGCTCCGGTTGCGCACCGGACCAAGAAATGAGCCGCGAAACGGCGCTCTCTTGCTCGACCATGGTCACGGCGGCCCAGAGATACCCGCCTTCGCGAACTGCAATGTGGCACGCTTGCTCGAGCAGGTCGGTGCGCCGATGCGTGCGCACGATCGTTGAGTTGACGCCGCTCGTCATCCGATGAATTCGGTTCAAGCGCCTGATGCGCTCTTCCTGCTCGTGGCGCTCGGTGACGTCGCGATCGCTGCCCCGATAGCCGATGATTCGATCCGCCGCGTCGCGCAGGACGATCGCGTTGCGCTCGAGCCAGACGACGTGCCCATGGCGATGCTTCCAACGCGCGACGACACCGCTCAACGAAAACTGCTCAGCCTCCGCAGGAGGCAGCAGCGAGGCTGTGATGACAGGATCGCTGTCGTATAGAAGCTCCGCGTAGTGCACCCCAAGAAGCTCGTCCGGACGGTAGCCGAGCAGCGTATGGACTGCCGGGCTCGTGAACGTGAACCGCCCTTCTGCGCTCAACTGCCAAATCCAGTCCTGCGAGCTCTCGACGATTTCGCGAAGCATATGCTCCGCTTGCCGGCGGGCCACTCGCATCGACGTTTCGCGCAGCGCGCGCTCGACCGCCGATGGCAACCGCGCCAAGTTCGTCTTGAGCACGTAATCAACGGCACCGCGCTTGAGGGACTCGATAGCGCGCTCCTCGCCGATCGTTCCCGACACGAAGATGAACGGCGTGTCCGGCGCTTCGGCGACGGCGATCTCCAGGGCGCGAAAGCCGTCGAACTTCGGCATGCTGTAGTCTGCAAAGATCACACGCGGCTGCTCTTCCTGGAGGATTCGCCTGAAATCGGCCTCCGTGTCCACGCGCCGAATGCGCATGTGAAGCCCTGCTCTCCTCAGTTGGCGCTCGACGAGCTCGGCGTCGCGCGGATCGTCCTCGAGCATGAGGATCGGAAGAACGTGAAACATCGAGCCATCCCTCACTTATCCGTACGCGAAACCCTGAGCAACGTGTGTGCGCCGAGCGGCGCGGGGACGAAGCGTAGCTTGCGATCCGATCGCCCCACTGCTAAAGAGCTCACAAGACTTCATCGCATCACTGTCGAAGAGCTCACAAGACTTCATTGACGCTGCCCCAGAATGCCGCAGCCATCTGCACCGCGTGTACGTACTCCTTGAGCTTCAACGGCTTCACCACGTAGGCATTTGCGCCGGAGTCGTAGGCTATCCGAACATCCCGCTGTTCGCGCGAGGACGTCAGGATGACGACTGGAATCGCGCGTAGCGAGGCATCGCTCTTTATCTGCTTCAACACATCGAGACCGCCGATTTTTGGTAGCTTGAGATCGAGCAACACGAAATCCGGATGCCCGCATGGACGCTCCGAGTAGCGTCCCCGCCGGTAGAGAAATTCCAGCGCCTCCACGCCATCACCGACATGCTGCACTCCTTCGCTGATGTTCGCATCTCGCAGGGCATTGAGCGTAAGCTCTGCGTCTCTCGCGCTGTCTTCGACGAGCAGTATGCGCGGCCGCCTCGCGGCCGAACGCCCTGTCATAATCCGCTCGCCCCGACAGCGGGTTGAAGGGTGATGTAGAAAGTGGCTCCCTGATCGGGGAGGCTCTCGGCCCACACTCGGCCTCCGTGCCGCTCGATAATGCGAGCAACGCTCGCAAGACCGATGCCAGTGCCTTCGAAGTCGTCCGAGGAATGCAGCCGCTCGAACATGCGAAAGAGTTTGTGGCTGTACGTCATGTCGAAGCCGACGCCGTTGTCTCGCACATAGACGACGATGCCTCCCTCCTCCTCCGTGGCAAGGCCGATTTCAATCAGTGCCCTCTCGCGTTTCGCAGTGTACTTCGTAGCGTTATCCAGCAGGTTGACGAACACCTGTCGCAGCATGCCAGCATCGCCTATGACCCGAGGTAGCCGGGCAATCTTCCACTCGATCGCGCGCTGGGCGTTCGCTGCGCGGAGGGTTTCGACCGCCTCGCGCACGATCGAGTCGAGCTCGACTGCCTGCTCGCGCATGGCGGTGCGACCCATTTTGGAAAACTCGAGCAGCTCGTCGATCAGGCGGCCCATCCGCGTACTCGAGCTTACGATCACGTCTAGATATCGCTTTGACGTTGCATCGAGCTTACCCTCGGTAGCCTCTTGTAGCATCTCGATGTAGGCATCGATGTGACGCAGCGGCGCACGCAGGTCGTGAGAGACAGAGTAGGAGAATGCTTCAAGCTCCTTGTTTGCGGCTTCCAGGTCGGCGGCGCGCTGTTTGAGCTCCGCATTCGCCGCATCGAGCTTCGCATTGAGCGAGCGCAATGCAGCCTCGCGTTCGCCGAGCTCTCGGTTGCGCTGTATGGCGGCATCATAGGTTGACAGCAGCAGGTTCAATATCTGCAGACGATCGGCGGTGATGAAGTGCTTCTGGCCGTTGAAGTAAATTTCGACGCCCATGTCCACGTCCTGCTGGGCTCGGAACTCGCGGTTGATGAGCACGTATCGAACGCGTCCTAGCAAATAGTGCTCATCGAAGGGCTTCAAGACAAAGCTATCGGCGCCGCATTCCAATCCCTTGATGACATCCTCCGGGTCCGACATCGTCGTAACCAATATGATCGGCATCTCACGAAACTTCGGGCTGCCCTTTACGAGCCGTGCGAGCTCGTAGCCATCCATCTTCGGCATGAGCACGTCGCTGATGATGAGATCAGGCTCGTATGCGTCCAGCATGTCGAACGCGGCCTGCCCGTTGGGCGCAATGCGCACATCGTAACCGTGCATGGCCAGCACGTACTGCAAGCGTTGAGCCTGTGTAGCGCTGTCTTCCGCTACTAGAATACGCGCCGGCTTGACCGATGTCGGGCTTGTCATCTGGGTCATCTCTAACATCTGATTTCACCGTCCTTCGTTGGCACCGGCTAGCGCCGCGAGGTTTGACGCGATCCGGTCCGGGGGTAGCACATGCATCGCGCCCCCGAGTGCGATGGCGTGACCAGGCATGCTGTGAATCACAGCACTGTCCTTGTCCTGCGCGATAGTCACGGCGCCGCGATCTCTCATGGTGCGCAGTTCGCGGGCGCCATCCTTCCCCATGCCCGTGAGCAGCACTCCGACTGCACTCGAGCCGGCGTGGGTGGCGAGCGAGCGAAATAGATACGACACGGAAGGCCGAAGGTGATTCTCCGGAGCCTCGCGCGTCAGTATGATGTCGAGTTCGGAGCTCACGCCCATGTGGTAGTCATCCGGCGCGAGGTAGACGTGTCGCGGCAGGGGCTGCAGGCCATAGGAAGCGATCTGTACGTGGAAGCCCGTGGTATCTCTCAGCCACTCCGCCATGCCGGGGAGGAAACCGCGCGCAATGTGCTGTACGACGAGGACCGGAACAGTAAAACTAGTCGGTAAGGCGGCGAGTATCGATTGCAGCACCGGCGGCCCACCTGTGGAGGCACCGATCCCGACGATCCTGATCACGCTGCGTTGCTGCGGCGGACTCATGGGTGGGGCTTGGCGCCTTCGCGACGTTCGTCTCACCACCTTCACTTCCGACATGAGCTTGACCGTAGAAACGAGATTCGACGCGATTTCCGCAAAGTTGGCATGAGTCGGTCCGACGGGTTTTTTGATGCAAGCGACGGCACCCGCCTCGAGCGAACGGAACGTGATGTCGACCTGCTTCGGATCCGCGGCCGCGCTGCAGACGACGATCGGTACCGGGCGTCTCTCCATGATGCGACGCGTCGCCTCGAACCCATCCACGCCGGGCAAGTGAATATCCATCAATACGACGTCCGGCCGAGTCGTCACGGCGCGCTCGACGGCTGTCTCACCGTCGTTCACGGCCTCGATCACCTCGATTGCGGGATCGGACTGAAGCACGTGAACCAGCAGCGCACGCGTCGTCGGAGAGTCTTCCGCGACCACGACCCTGATTTTCCGATCGGTCACAGCAAGTCACCCGCCGATTTGCGTAGAAGATGATTGCGCGGCAATCGACCGCTCGGCGCGAAAACAGAGTCGGAGCACGCGAACTGCGCTGAGACTTGAGCCGGCATGGGCAACATAAGGGTGCTCTTTTTCGTTCAGATGAGCCTGCGTACAGTTTCGAGCAGATTGCCCTGATCGAAGCGGCTCTTGACCAAGTAGGCATTCGCGCCGACATCGATGCCTCGCTCGCGATCTTCACGGGTGTGCCGGGCCGTTACGAGCACGACTGGGAGCGCAGCCAAGCCGCGGTCCGCGCGAATCCGCGCCGTCAAATCGAAACCGTTCAGCCGCGGCATCTCGACGTCGGACACCACGAGATCGAACGGCTCAGTCCGCAACGAGGCGAACGCTTCCATGCCATCGATCGCGGTCCGAACGTCGTATCCGGCAGATTCGAGTATCGTCTTGAGCAGCATGCGCGAGGTGATCGAATCCTCGACGACGAGAATCCGCTTGGTCTCGGCGGGACGGCCCCTCGGCGCGCTCGGAACATGCGCGCTCACAGAAGTACGCGCGGACTTGAGTAGATCCGATACGTTCAGAACCGGCGCGATCCGCCCTGACGCCACGATCGCCGCACCGGCAATGTTGCGCACGCGTACGAGCGGCTTCCGAAGCGGCTTTATCAAGAGCTCCAGCTCATCAAGCACCGCATCCACGCAGAACGCGACCCGCTGCTCGCCCGAGCCCAGGATCAGTGCCGAAAGCGTTGAAGGTGAAGCTGGATTGCGCTCAAGCGCGGTAAGCTCGAGCACATCCGACATGTAAACAAGTGGGACCGGACGGTCCGCAAAACATATGGTCTCTCGTGCTTCGACGGTACGCACGTCCTCAGGATCGAAGCGTGCCACATGTTCGACTTGGCGTGTCGGCACGACGAATTCGCTTCCGGCCACTTCGATGAGGATGCCGCGGAATGCGGAATGCGTCGCCGGAATCACGATGCGGAAGGACGCGCCCGCGCCGCGCGTGCTCTGAACGAAAATGTGCCCTCCCAGTTTCTCTGCCTTCTCGCGCACGATCGCGAGCCCGAGCCCGCGCCCGGACAACTCTGTCACCATGGGGCTCGTTGAGACATCTGAAAGCAAAGCGAGATTCAAGATCTCGGATCGCGACAGGCGGCTCGCCTCCTCGTCCGTCAGAACGCCGCGCTCGATCGCGGACTGTCTTAGCTTTGCCGCGTCGAGTCCCTGTCCGTCATCGGAGATGAGAATCTCGACCTCAGCGATGCTCAACTGCTTCACGGTCATCGCAATCGTGGCGCGTCTCGGCTTGCCAGCCCGTTCCCTCACGTCCGGCGGCTCGATGCCGTGATCGACGGCATTGCGCAGGATGTGCACGAGCCCGTCCTTGATCTCTTCGAGAATGCGCCGATCCAGTTGGACTTGCTCACCTTCGATCGTCAGCTCGACCTCCTTGCGCAGGGAGCGCGCGAGGTCACGTATGAGCTTGGGAAAGGAAGCCGAGATCGAGCCGAAAGGGAGCATCAGTAGCTGCTTAGAACGCTCGATCAAGTCATCGACGAGTCGTGCGACAGCGTATTCGTCGCGCGCGGCGGCACGGGCAAGCAGTGCGGCCTTGCTCTCGATCGCCTTCAGCGAATCATGCGTCCAGTCGAAAAAGCCGATAAGACGCGTCAACGCAGCCGCCGTCTCTTTATCATGCGAGGTCTCTTGACGCAGCTTTCGCGCATCCGGCTCGATCGTTGACCAGACCGTGTGCCATGGATCGAAAGCACCGGAAAGCTCGCGCAGATCGACCACTCGCTGATGCGCGGCAATCTTCGCAGCGAGCATCTCCTCAGCTTCAAGCAAGCGACTCTCGAGAGTCGCTACGGGCAGGCGTACCGTCGCAACGGATCGGACCGGATTGTCTGCGGGCGCTGCAGGCGAGACGGACACGGGTACATTTGATCGCGATTGGAATGCCTGCACTCTATCGCTTGCGATCGGCGGCGGAGAAGCTCCGAAGTCGACGATTCCTTGCATCGCTTCTTGCAGCGTGGTATGCACCGCCGCGAGTTCGTGTGCGCGCGCACCATCATCTTTACCGAGGTCAGCGAACACTGCGCTCATCCAATTGAGCGACTGATGCAAGGTATCGAGCACCGCAGCCGAGGGCACAGGGCAGCCCTGCCTTCTCAAGCTTGCGAACACCTCCTCGAGCAACTGGCACACCGACTCGATTTCCCGGAAATCGACCGCCCGCGCAGCACCTTTGAGGCTGTGCGCCGCGCGGAATACCGAATCGATCGCCTTGCGGCGGCGATCCGGTTCCGTCGCTTCCAGCTCGAGCAAGCCAGCTTCAATGGCTTGCATGTGCTCCTCGGCTTCGAGCTTGAATGTCGCCCGGAGCTTCTCGAGAAATTCCTCGCTCACGCCACGATCTCTGTCGCGCTAGATGCGGTAGTTATCCACGATTTTCTTGAGCCGCTGCCCCAGCTCGTTCACGTTGCGGGCAGCAACTTCCAGCTGCTTGGCGCTCGCCACGTTCTGAGTGCTCGCCTGACGAATGCTCTCCATCGCTCCCGCAACCTGGTCCACACCCACGAGCTGCTGCTGGTTGGACGCAGCAATCTGCACGGCCGCTTGCGCCGATTCGCTTGCGTTGTTCGCAAGCGTCTGCAGAGAGGCAGCTGCCGTCGCAGTCTCGCGGGCTCCTGATTCCACGACCTTGCCTCCTTCGTCCGTCGCCATCACGGCTGCGCTGGTTGCCTTCTGAATGTCCGTGAGGATCGTTCGTACCTGGCTCGTCGCCTGCCGCGACTGATCCGCGAGACTCTTTACCTCATGCGCGACGACAGCGAAGCCCTTGCCGTGCTCGCCGGCCTTTGCAGCCTCGATCGCTGCGTTTACCGCAAGCAAGTTCGACTGCGATGCGATGTCATCCACCATGGCGATAATCTGGCCGATCGCCTGACTCTGTTCGCTCAGGCGAATCATGCCAGCGGCGATGACATCCATCTGCTGACGGACACGCTCGATGCTAGCCACTACTGAGTCGGCTGATTGACGCCCGCTCTCGGATGCCTGCATGGATGCTTCCGCAGCATCGGCGACGAGCTTTGCCTTCTCTGTTGCGAGGCGAGCGGTTTGCCGAACCTCCTCGACGGTCGTGGTCGTCTCGCTGACCGCGGCGGCAGTTTCGTTGGCCGTCGTAGCGAGTTGGCTCGTCGTTGCAACGATTTCACTCGCGGCAGCCCCGAGCACGTTTGCACCTTCGACGAGCTCGCGAATCTGGTCGTTAAGATTGCCGGACATGCGCGCGAACGCATTGCCGAGCGTGTCTTCGTCGGATTGAGGGCTGACAGTAGTGCGCAGATCGCCCGAGGCGATCTGCTCAGCTGCGTTGGCCATCGTGCGCATCGATTGAGTGAGACGATCGAACGCATGCATGAGCACGCCCACTTCGTCACTGCGCCGCTCTTGGGGGATAACGACGCTCAGCTTGCCGACCGTCAGTTGTTCGGCGACGCGCGTCAGCTGCTGCAACGGGATAGAAATATTGCGGGTGATGAGGAAAGCGACCAGGGTCGAGAGTACCGCGGCGGCAATGGTGCCGAGCAGGATCGTCTTAAGGGCGCTGTCCGCTTGCGCGATAGTGGCCTCGACGTATGTCTCGAGAGCGGTATTCTCTTGCTGCTCAATTTCCTGAATGAGCGAGCGGATATCATCCATTGCACCACTATTGACGAGATCGGCAGCCCCTTGCAGGCCGTGCGTGTCGCGCGCACGAATAATCTCGTCCGCCTTGGCGATTCGTTGCTGAATCAGCCGCTCCAGCCGGTCGAGCTGCTGCTGCTGTGAATTGTTTTTCATCCAATTGCGAGCGTCACGCACATGAGCGGCAATCTGCTCCAGGGCCGCGCGGTAGGGCTGCAAGGACTCTGGCTGCCCATTGAGCGCATAGCTCCGAGCCCCGATCTCGACATCTTTCACCAGAGAGAATGTCTCGCTGATACCACGGAGGGCCTCATACGCGCGCTGTCGCGCTCGCGAAGAGTCTATAAGCGCATTAGTGCTGGCAAATACAACGATTCCGACGATCACGAGGATCAGCACCATCAGTGCAAAACCCGACGCAATCTTGGTTCCTACGCTCCACTTCATCATTACTCTTCCTTCGGCTCTTATCATTTTTTTAACTGTTCACTTCTTGATCGACGATCAGCCTGGAGTCCGCCAGCATGCGCGCAACGTCAAGCACCGTCATACGATCCGCTGTCACGCCGAGGAGATACTCGGCCCGAATGCCCGTCAATGTGGCCAGAGTCGGCAGCAATGCATCCGCCTCGATGGGCGTGACGCCGATGACGACGTCGGCGAGCAGCCCGATCTCGAGATCACTATCGCGCACGAGAATGATTCGATGCAGATCCGTGAGACCCTGGTCAGGAAGGTCGAAGAACTGCTTGATATCGATGACGGGCGTGACGCGCCCGCGCACATTCACGATTCCGCGCAGGAAGGCCGGCGTACAGGGGAGTGGCGCCAAATCGACGAGCGGATGCACCTCCACGACATACTTGCTGGCCACGGCATAGCGCTCTTCGCCGAGCTGAAATTTCAGCACTTCGAGAACCGACCCTCTTGCCGACCCGGATTCGGGAACGCGCGCAAGCGCCTTTGCACGGGCTCGCAGGATCGCGTCCACAGAGGATTCCGCATCCTGATTTTCTACTCGACTCAAGTCATGTGCTCCGCTTGCATCACAAAGCCGATCAGCTCGACCATCTCACGCACCACCATTCCGCCCGAATCTTCGAGCCTCTCGTCGCGCTCGCGATTGCGGAGCAGCGTCAGCGCATTCTCGAAGGAGCGCCTCGCCAGCTCCCGTTCCCCGTCGCGCAAAGCGAGATTACCGAGAGTAAAGTGGGCAAGCTCGAAGCCGGGCTCGAGATAGAGCGCGTGCTGAAGGGCCGCGCGCGCTTCGGCTCGACGGTCGAGCTCCACGAGCACGACTGCGCGCATGTAGCGAGCCGAGGCGTTGAGCTTGTCGCTTTCGATCCAGCGATTGCACCAAACCTCCGCCTCATCGAGCGAACCGAGATTCGCGAGCGCACGTACCAAGAGCTCGAGGCCTCGCTTATCGGACGAGCGAGTTGCGTCTGACGATTGCAGCAGCTCGGCCGCTTCTGCATAGCACGCCCGCGAAATCAGCGACTCGGCGTGCGCGAGCACATCTCGGCCCCGCGCGCGAACCCTTGGCCGAGAGGACGCGGCACGGCGGAACGGCGGTTGAGGCGGCGCACTCGATTCACGAAGCTTCGGAGAATTGGACTGAGTCGGAGGCGAACGTTGCACCCGCGGCGCAGGAACACAGGGTGCTCCGCTTCGCGCGCGACGGAACAGAATCGCGCCGGCGCTGTAAACGTGTACGAACTGCGCAAATAGCGAGGCGGATGCCTCGCTCGGACTTACGATGAGCCAGCCGCCATCGGTCAAGGCCGCGTGCAGGCGACCGATTGCCCTCCGTAGCTGTGCGGGCGCGAAGTACATCAGCACGTTGCGGCAAAAGATCACATCCATTGCGTAGATACCGGATCCTGTCGACGGATAGGTTTCATCAGCCAGATTGAGCTGCTCGAAACGAACCATGCGTCGAATTTCGGGAACGACACGATAGCGTCCATCGCGGGTCCGAGAGAAATATCGCTGCTTCAGCTCTTTTGGAGTCGCCCTGAATGACCATTCCCTATAAATGCCGGCCTTCGCCTGCTCGAGAAAAGAAGCGTTCAAATCGACGCCGAGGATCCGTACGTCCGCGCCTGCGAGCTCGGGCCACCGTTGATGCAACAGGATCGCGAGCGAGTACGCTTCCTCGCCGGTGCAGCAGCCTGCACTCAATATTCGCAGCTGCTGCATGCCCTCGCTCCGCACACCGATCAACTCGGGAACGATTTTGTCGACGAAGGCAGCGAGTGCGGCGGGCTCGCGGAAAAAATAGGTCTCGCCAACGGTAAGCTCGGCCGCGAGCGCTTGCGCGAGTGGTTCGGTGAGCGGCGCGGAAACCAGCCGCTCGATGCAGGCAGCCACATCGGCGAAATCGAACGCTTTGCAGAGCGCGACAATGCAGCGTTGAAGTTGATCGCGCCGCTCTGCCGGGAAGCTGAGGCCGAAGCGTTCGCCAATGAGATCGCTCAGCTTAGACCAGTGCGCGCTTTGAACGTCCTCGAAACCCATAGCGTACGCGTCTTCCGCCTTGGCTCTCACGTCGTGCTGAGTGCAGCATCGAGCGCACAGATCTCGTCGAGCGAGAAGAACCGATCGAGATCTTGAATCAAGACCAGCCCCTCCTCGAGTTGTACGAGTCCACGGAATTTCTCGAGCCCCGGCGCGAGCCGTTCCGGTGGTATGACGCGGGATGCGTCTTTTTCGACGACTCCCTCCGGCTCATCGACAAGGAGCCCTACGTTCCGGTCCGCCGCACGCGCAAGGATCAGATGATCTTCCGGAACTATCGGCCGCTCAGGCCACCCGAATCGTCGCCTGAAGCTCAGCACCGGCGTCACCGCGCCCTGAATGTCGATTGCGCCCATGACGACGTCAGGTGCGCCGGGAAGCGGAGTGATGTGCACAGCTCGAAGCACGCGATCCACCGCAGCTAGCGGCAACGCATAGCTCTGCGCGTCGAGCCGGAAAGTGAGAAGGTTCACGGCTCTCAGCCGCTCAAAAGCATATTAGACGTACAGCACCGGATATACATGGAGGCGCGCTTGAATGGAGGCACATAGGCGAAACGTGTCAGGCATCGGCTGTTTTTGTCTATTGATAACATGCGTGCTCCCTCCTTGCCCCCTGAGACGCAAATCCTCGTCTCCTAGCCAAAGCACCGGGTCCGCGCCACACGCGACCAGAGACAGGCAAGTCAAGCGTCGGACCGTCCCTACCGGTCGCGACAGAGGCAGGCTGCGTTCTTTTGCCGCAAGCATGCAAAAACGGCGCGCGGATGGGAATCAGCCAATGCCGCAAATCGCGGCTGACGCTACGAGCGCGAATCTTTGGCGTTGCGGACGGCTCCGGCCGCAGGCACGAGGACCTTCACCTCCTCCGCGAGCAAGTTCCCGCCGAAGTTGCGCATGCGCTCGAGAAAGCTCCCGGTGACTTCGAAGCCGCGCGGTACGAGCAGTGTGCCGAGATGCGTATAGACATCCTGCATCATGACCATCCCACCCGCCACATGGCGCAGCGGTA
>JBDZVE010000007.1:55485-67604 GCA_040255535.1 Lysobacterales bacterium
CCGGCGACCAAGACCTGCTCTTCGGACGTGAGCCGCTCGCCGTAGTACAGCTTCTCGACCGTTTCGGCGGGCAGAGAGAAGTAGCCGAGTTGAGAGAGCATCGCGGCAGCCTCTAGCTGCCAGAAGCCCGAAGAACCGAGCGACTCCGCAAGCGCAAGCACGAGGCGCTTGATCCGATTCGCCCGACCAAACGCCACCGGATTCGTAATTGCAAGCACATCGACCAATGCTTGAATGCAGCCGATGAGCGTTTCCTGCAGCACCTGTCGCTCGGCCCGCATCGTGTGATGCTGCATGACGCCCGCTTCGACCGCCGCCTTGAGCTGATCGGGCGGGCACGGCTTCGTCAAATAGCGGAAGATCTGACCTTCGTTGACTGCGTGCACGGAGGTATCGCGGCCCGGATCGCCGGTCAGGAGGATGCGAGTCGTTTCGGGGAACGCGTGCAGAACCTGCTTGAGAAAAGCCGCGCCATCCATGCCGGGCATGCGCATGTCGGAAACGACGACGGCAGCGCCGCCGAGATCCTTCAGCTTCTGCAGCCCTTCCGCGCCGCTCAGCGCCGTGTAGACTTTGTAGTCTCGATGCAAGTGAAGCGTGAGCGATTCGACAACGCGCACTTCGTCATCTACGCACAACACGATCGGCCGAGCACGGGCGCCGCTTTGCTGCTCGTTCTTCATGCGACCTCCCTGAGTGCCTGTTCCGCCCAGAGACGCGCTTCACCCGAGGTGAATGGTGCCTTCACGAGCCGAAGGCTCGCCTCGAGCGCGCTCTCGTCCCAAGTGGGCGGCGCGGAGCTCGACACGCCACGACTCAGCTCGTCGACGAGCGTGCGGGCAAGCATCAGAGCGGCGCGCACGTCGAATTCTCCGAACGGTGTATCCGCCGGCCTCCTCTGCAGCGCCACCGCTTCGATGACCGTGTATGGCAATCCCCAGAGGCCCAGAAGATAGGCCCCGATTTCGGCATACGTCGCGCCTAACACGTCACGTTCAGCCTCATGCAATGCGACCCCCCGCGATTGTGCCATAGTCAAAGCGTCGAGCATCTCTTGCGGGCGCTCCTCGACGAGGATCCAGTACCCGATATTGTGCAGCAGCCCGGCAAGCATCGAGTCATCGCAGATCGACGAGCCGCGCGTGAGGGCACGCGCGACCGCCGCCATCCGCTGCGCCTGGAGGAGCAGCGTGTCCGGTTCGAATTGACTGACGCGCAGCTTGCGCTGCCAGTTGGAGAACACTTCGACCGACAGCGCGATGTTGCGGATCGTCGCGAAGCCTAGATACGAGACCGCGGCCTCGAGGCGTGTGATTCGCTTCGGCAAACGAAAAAAAGCCGAATTGACGACCTGCAGCACGCGAGCCGCGATCGCAGGATCGGAGCCGATGAGGCGCGCGATCTCCTTGACCGATGCATCGCCGCGCTCGCTCGCTTCGCGGAGCGCTGCGGAGATCTTCGGCATGGACGGCAACCGGCCGATGCTGCCGACGAGTGCCCGCAGTTTCGCGTCCGCAAGCAGCGCGTGCAGCTCATCGCATCGCGCGATCGCCGCCGTGAGCTGCTCGGCTTCGCACGGCTTACTGAGGTACTGATGCGCCTCGGTCAGCAGGCGCCCGGATTGCCCGGTATCCGAATAGCCCGACAGCACGATACGCATCACTTCGGGCCAGCGCTCGCGCACGACCTTGAGCAGCTCGAGACCGTCCATTCCTGGCATGCGCATATCCGTCACGATCACATCGAACTTGCCCTGCTCCAGTTCAGTGATCGCGCGCGGACCGCTCTCGACGAACACCATCTCCCATGCATCGCGCAACGTGTGCAGTCGCCCGCGCAATCCATCGAGCAGCAAGCGATCGTCATCGACAAACAGAATTCTTCTCATGCCACTTCCTTCCGTGCTCCGCGCCCAGCAATCGGCAGACGCAACGTAAACCGGGTTCCGACCCCGACTTCGCTCGTCACGTCGACCGTTCCGCCGTGGCGATCCACGATGATGGCGCGTGTAATCGAGAGTCCTTGTCCGGTACCGCGACCGACTTCCTTCGTGGTGAAGAAGGGGTCGAATACTCGTTCCAGGTTCTCCTGTTCGATCCCGCAGCCGTTATCGGCAACCGTGATGGACGCATACTCGCCGTCGACTGCCGTCGTGACGGTGATGTGGCCCTCGAGCGGATCTCTTCCGGCATCGTCGATCGCGTGCGCGGCGTTAATGATGAGATTCAGAAACGCTTGATTGATCTCACTTGCGTTGCACATGACGGGAGGCAGCTCACCGAGCTCGACGTCGACCGATGCAATGTACTTGTACTCGCCGCGCGCGACTTCGAGCGTCGTTTGGATAGCATGGTTCAAATCCACCGGATTGCGCTCGCTCGTGTCCGGATGCGCGAACTCCTTCATCGCTCGCACAACGCTCGCCACCCGGTCGACGCCTTCGACGGTGCGCTCGAATGCGCGCGGCGTTTCCGTTTTCAGGAACTCGAAATCGATTTCTTCTTCGATACTCTCGATTTCATCGAGCACGGTTCGATCGGGCATGAGCGGTGCGGCAGAGCTCACGGCGTGCCGGCACGCCGCGAACAAGCGCGCGAGATCCTCGAACGCCCCGCGCAGAAAATGGACGCTATCGCCCACGTATTGAATCGGCGTATTGATCTCATGCGCGATGCCCGCGGCGAGGCGGCCTACGGATTCGAGCTTGTGCGCCAATCGCAGCTCGATCGCGATGCGCTCCCGCTCGCGCATTTCCGTATAGAGTCGCTTCTGCAGCTCGGCTTTCCTACGATCCGATTCGCGCCGAGCCGTGATGTCCGAGCCGTAACCCACATAGTGGGTAATCATGCCTTGTGCCGCACACACCGGCACCAACCGAAAACCGACCCAAAAGCGCTCGCCGTTTCGCCGCCGCGCCTGCCCTTCGACGGAGACCGGCTGGCCTGCATCCAGCAAGGCTTGGAGCTGGTTTCGTTCTTCTTCGGAGCTGAACTCGAAGCCCAGAATGCTTATGTCTCTCCCGATGATCTCCTCGGGGTCGTAACCGTGATCCCTCGCAACGGCAGAGTTCGCATAGACGATGCGATCGCCGGTGGGCTTGCGTTCCAGGATCAGAAAATGCGCCGGCATCGCGTCCATGCATAGGTTGCGAAAGTCGAGCTCTTGGCGCAGCGCTGCGTTGGCAGCGGCGCGATCCGCAAGCTCGCCGCGAAGTCTTTCCACTTCCGCGCGCAACGCGAGGATTTCCGCGTGCGCCTGATCCTGCGCTGCGGCGGCGCTAACAGGGGAAGCTCGATTCACTTTAGACATCAAGCGACGTTCCTCGACGTGCCTCGTCCCGGGCGCGTCGCACTCTTGATGGCGTGCGAGCAGGCTCCACACGACACTCCGACAAAAAGTTCATTGGCTGATGTAGCGTACACGCGTACGGCGCCTACGCTGATCCTCGTATCGGCGAGAAATCGCGAGAGTTCAATCAAATAGTGGTTCACCTCATGCGCGGTTTGCGAAGGCGAGGGAGTCGCGACGATCGCATTCCCGCCGTGCGGCATGGGCATTTGTCATAAAGGGACACCTGCACTGCTGTCCGGGGGAAAGCCCCGCGCGAGAGGAGCTGAAGCCGTGAATCGCTGGAGAGCGGACGTCTTGCGAGTAGACCGGGCTTAACATCCGCTAGCCAATTCGGCGTTAAGGAATTTCTCGCGGAGAACGCGGAGATCGGACAAAGAAAAGGAGGCTTTGAAATTGTTCTCGATTCGCGGCGTCCATGCACCACACATATCTGTATGTAGATCGCTTGGCGAAGAAGGCCCGCCTGTTAGGCCCAGGGGTGGGTCGCGAACGGTCAATCCGGCGGGCGGGCCGCCGCCTCAATCTCTTGCAGATAACGGGTCAATGCGACGGCCAGATCCGCGCCGAAGCGGCGAGCGCTGTCTTGTGTGACGATGCCTCCAGACGCATTGGCGTACGGGAATTCGAGAGCCGTAGCGAGCCGCACGCCACCAATGCTTTCGATCCACTCCCTGAACTTGCGCGTGGCTCCCTTGGCATCAGCCTTGTTCCAACTGGTCCCCGCAGGAAGGTCGCTTGCGGCGTAATAACGAAGGACGGAGTTTCGCGTCACTTGCTCCAGTAGCGCGGCAAATGTCTGCTGCCCGTTCCAAATTGCGGCGTTGCTCGAGCCAACCTGATGAATCGTCTCATGACTGCCGCCGCTGATGTAGGGGCAATGCAGATCGATGCCCGCGACGAGACGACCTTGCGCCCACACGGGCACGTATTTCCGTAGCGCACCGGTCGAGGCGTAGATGCTTTCACCCGCGTAGTCTTGGTTGTGGTCGCGCCCTCGTCTGCCCTTTCCCTGCTCGCCCTGCTCGACACCATCTTTGTCCATGAACGGAATGATCAGCGCCTCGACGTGTTCGCGAAACCAGGCACCCTCGCGCTGATCTTCAAGAAGGTGCCGAATCAGGCCCTCCAGCACATAGCTCGTCATCATTTCCGACGCATGATGGCGCGCAGTGATCACGATCCTGTATTTGGCGCCGCCGTGAATGCTGCCGATGTGCAGCCGTTCGACCGAACGCCCACCGCGAGTGATCGCGAGTGCGCCAAGATCGACGTTCAGATGGCTGCGGTAGGGATCGATGAATGCCCGGAAGTGCTCCTCCGTATACGGCATCCCGAAACTGAACCGCACATCGTGCTGGTCGTCGCCGAAGCGGTACTTGAACGATTTCCCTTCAACCGCATCCGCCCCGATCCACCGCCATGTCCAGCCGCCGTCCAGACTCACGGCAGGTCCATGCACGCCGATGACGCCGCGCTCGTTTCGCGCCGTTCCCCACGGATGCGTGAACCGGAACTGCAACGCCTCGCCGGCGGCACCGCGCACACGGAAGTACCAATAGAACCAATTGCTCTTCGTGTCGTTCAGGTCCTGGTGCAGGTAAACGGTGTTGCCGTCGATCGAGTCGACGACGATGTTGCCGCCGGCGAATTCGTCATCCACCGTAAAGCCTGCCCCCGATGTCGACGCGGTGCTCGGCTGCGACAGCATGAGCACCGACGTCGTCAGCGTCGCAAGCATCAAAGAGCGCATACTGCGGCGAGCGGTTTCGGATCTTGCGTTTCGCCTCAGAGCTTCACGCTGAGACCGATAGAGTAGCGCACGCCGTTGAGATCGTACCGGCTGAGATACTGCTCGAATCCGGCGTACGACTCCTCCGGGCTATCCAGCAGGTTTACGGCTTGGAGCTCGAGGTTGACGTTCTTGCCGAAGCGATAGCGGATCGCGGCATCGAGTGAGGGCTGCCCCTTGACCCAGAGGGCCGTGCTGCGAGTGACCGAGTCGAGGCGGTCGTAGTAGTCATCTCGCAAGTTGTAGAGCAATCGCACGCTCATGCGATCGTCTTCGTAGTAGAGCTGCGCATTGATGCTGTTCTCGGACATGCCGCGAATCGGCAGCGTGTCGTTCGTCCTGGGATCCTCTTCGTCGGTTTCGCTTTCCAAATACGTGTAGTTGATCGCGGCGCCGGTGTTCGCGAGGAACGAGGGAAGGAAGCTGAACCTCTGCTGATAGGCGATTTCGAATCCGCGAATCCAGCCGCCGGAAATGTTGGCCGGTGTCGTAATGCGGAACACCTGATCCCCGTAGCCGTCGATCGTGCCCGTAGTTTTGGCGCCCGTATCGATCTGATTGTCCATGCTCTTATAGAAGAGACCCAGCGCAAAAGCAGAGTCGGATGCCGGATACCATTCCAGCGACGCGTCGTAATTCGTGCCGCGCTGGGGCTTCAGGTCCGGGTTCGGCAATGACGCCGAAGAGCTCTCGGATTCATCTTCAGGCGTCAAAGGATCATCGAGCACGAGGTTGATCCGCGTGACCGCGCCCAGGATGCTCGTCGGCGGGCGCGTGATCGTCTCCGCGACGCCGAATCGGAACACCAAGTCGTCGGTGAGATCTTTCTTGACTGTCAGGCTCGGCAACAAATCGGAGTAGCCGCCTTCCTTGTGAAACGGCACGTACTCGCCTGCCGTGAACGCGTAATTGTCGATGACCGTTTCCGTCTTGGCGTAGCGCACGCCGATATTGCCCTGCCATCCGGCAATGTCGAAGTCGCCGCGCAGGTACACGGCACTCACCGTGTCGTCGACTTCCGAAGTGCGCTCGGGGAATTTTTCGAACGGCACATCGTAAAACACGTCCGAATAGCCGAATCCGCCGTTGCCGATGAGGTGCGTATCGAGGACCATCATCTGCGGCGGGAGGGTGACACCGGTACCGGGCAGAACATTCGACAACTCGAACGGCCTCAGCGCCGCCATCGCCCAGGGCATGGCGCTCGGCGGAACGCTGCCGATGCCGGCACGGAGCAGACTCGTCGCTTCGGCGGTATTCCAATCGACGGGCTGACCGTTCGTCGGGTTGGTGTCCACGCCGCGCTTGGCGTAGTACGTTTCGAGCGCCGATATGTCGGAGATGCGCACACCGGCTCTGATCTTGTTGAAGAGGCCGTCGAGCGGGTACTCGACATCGAGACGAAACGAATTCTCGTCCGCCTCGTTGACGGTGCGGCGATCGTACATCGATTGCATCGTGTACTCGAGCGGATCGAGCTCCAGCGAGGGCAGGTCGATCCGCGGCACATCGGCGCCCACCAGGTCGAATGAGAAATTGTTTCCCGTGTTGACCATCTGAATGTTTTGCTGATCGCTCGTCCGCTCCGCCTTCGTGTGGGCGAGCTCAGCGAAGATCTTGAGACCGCTCTCGAGCGTCCAAGTCGCGTTGATTCCGCCGGTGATGAAATTCTGGGGAGACTGATAGCCCTCATGATCGGTCGAAACGGTCGCGTTCGACACGTCGCCGGCCACGAGATGATTGTGTTCCGTGATGACCGGATTGCTGATTCTGTTCTGGCGCGGGTGGGCCATCTGCGCGCTGATCCAACCTCTGCTCCGGTCGTAGTCGTACTCCGCATACAAAACGTCGGCATTGATATCCAGGTAGTCGGTCGGCCGCCATTGGAAGGCGGCGTTCATGGCCGATTTCTCTCGGCTCTCCATCCGGCGTTGATACCGGACATCGTACATATAGTAGATGTTCTCGTTCGAGGCATCCGGCAGCGTCCAACCGGAGGGTATCGTGACGTCGGCTCGCCAGTCGCCGTTCGAATAGACGCTGTCCTCCGTGATCGGCCGATCCTCATACGTGGCACCCAAGAGGATGCCGAACTTGTCGTTACCGAAGGTACTGCTCAGGACGCCCGATGCGCGCGTGCCCTCGTCTCCGTCGAGGTCGTTGTAGGTGCGCTCCACGCTCGCGCCGCCCCACAAGCCGTCGTAGTCGAGCGGCTTGCGCGTCATGATGTTGATCGTCCCGCCGAGCGCACCGTCGGTCATGTCGGCGGTCAGCAGCTTCGTCACTCGGACCGAGCCGACGATCTCCGACGGGAAGTAGTTGAAGAGTCCCGCGTTCGAGCCGCGACCTTCTGCGCTGATCAGCGTGCGGCCGTTGACCTCCGTGCGGTTCTGGCGGATGCCTCGGATCGTCACGTTTACGCCTTCACCGGCCTCGCGTTCGAGTTGGATGCCCGGCACGCGCGCGAGCGTCTCTGCGATGTTGTCGTCGGGCAGCTTGCCGATGTCCTCCGCGACGATTGCATCGACGAACGTATCGGCCTGCCGCTTCTGGTTGAGTGCGTCCCGCAAGCTACCCGCGATGCCGACGACGATGATTTCATCCATGACGGGGGGCTGCTGATCCTGCGCCGACGCGTGCGATGCAACGAATGCCGTGAGCGCCACCGCGACCTCGCTCTTCTTGAGGCCGCGCTTGGTCTTCTTGGATGCCTTTTTCATTGAATCCCCCATCGAGTTCCCGGTTCCGAAGATGTCCGGATTTAGATAGTGATTCAATAATAGCAACGATATTTCGGGATAGGCAAGGGTTTTCTCATGACTTTCGCTGTCAGCGTGTTGCTATATTGAGTACGCCTACGCTGCTTGGCGCGACACGAAGGCGCTCATCCAGGGACCAGAACCAATCGATGCGCACGGGGCCGAGCAGGCCGGAACGGACGAGCGGCGAGTCGGCCTCGTAGTGCTTCCAAACGCTGAAGCTGTGCCGCCTTCGGGTGAAGCGCGCGGACGACTTTCCAGAAATCCTTGCGCTGAGCCAATGCGGCAGCGCCTCGATACGCCCGTCCGTGAACTTGCTCGTCCCCGGTTTTTGGTAGGTGTAATCGACGTCGATCGCCGCATCGCCGATCAACCGATTGACCCAGCGGTTCGCGACATGTACCGCAAGCGTGTTGCGGCCTTCTCGCAGGAACTGGGTAATGTCCGCGCGGAAAGGCGGTGTCCAAAGTACCTCTACCTCTTCGCCGTTTACGAAGACGCGGGCGACATCCGCAACTTCGCCCAGATCGAGCACGGCAACTTGTCCCTTGCGTCTCGGCGCGGCCACGAACGCCGCCTCGTAGATCGCGGTGCCGGAGTAGTAGCGGATCCCCGGATCGGGATGCGCGGGCCAGGAGATCAGTTTCTCGAAGATCGTCTTGTCCGGCGCGCCGCGTCCGTCCGTGAAACGGACTGTCCACGGTCCCGTCAGCGTCTGGCTCGCAGGCAAACGACCGAGCATCACCCGATCCGTCTCGCCGTCGGAGTAGTCGATCGACAACGACTCCGCATTCGTGAGCCATCGGCCCGCAAGGCGTTGCGGCTCAACCGGCGCAATGTCGGAGACCCAGCGTTCGGGTAAGGGCTTGCGGAATATGATGAACACGGCCCCCCGAGGCTCGAATCGAATGGGAACCGTAATGCCGTCATTCGTGCGTGTGAACATCGGGGCATCGATGTGCGCGCCGCTCAAGGCATCCCAAAGCTCCGGGCGGCGATCCTTCTCCCGAAACTGCAGCTCCGCTCGAACAGGCGTGGAGGCGTCGCTGAAGACGAAATAAATCTCCGCGTCCGCCGTGCGCCGGTGAATGAACTCGATGCTCGCATCCGATGGGGACCACGAGAGATCGGGCGGAACGTTCAGCTCCCGGAGAATCGCGAGGAGCGAAGCGCCGACGTAGACACGACCTTGACCGAGCTGCTTTGATGAACCGTCGATTCCGCCCCAGATCTCCTCGACGAGACGGTCGAATTCATCCCTCTGCAGCGCATCGTTCAACCCCGCCGGCGCGACCGGCGGCGCACCCGCTAAGTGCGCGCCCTGTCGCACGAGATTGCGAAGGTGCCTCAATGTCGAAAGCTCCGCGACCCAGGTCTGCGCGCTCGACGCACCCGGCGTGACGAGCAAGCGAAACATCGCGCCCGACGGGTGCAACAGCACGCCGTCGCGCACCGTCATCTCACGCACGATGGGCGGATAGCACAGCTCGAATCCATACCCCGGCGCCTGCGCGATCGATTCGGCCGAGACGCGATAGCCCATATCTTCGTCGACGAGAAAGCACACGTCGCTCACGATGCGCCCCTGCTGCAGGAGGAACTGCGAGCGCGAGACATAGTCGATCCATCCGTCCGCGTAAGGCCACCACGTGTTCAGCCGGCCGAAGTGCGTGCCGTAACGACCGAGCGCGAAGCCGGGCGCTGCTTCGGTCACGGGCTGATGCGTGTAGCTGTGCAGTGCGAAGCGATTGATTCCAAGCGCGAACGCCTGATCGCCGGGACGCTTCAAGCTCGCGAGACTGTTGCGGTAGCTTCCATTTTCCGGCGTCGCCGTGAACGCTTCGGCCGCGACGATTCGCTTGCCGGCCAGGCTCGCGGCCGACACGGTTGCCTTGATCAGCGGAGCTCGCGGGGTCGCCTCGGGCATCCAGAACTCATTCATCGGCACGTCCACGTAGCGATTTGCGGAGAGCGGGTTGAGCGGACCGCCTTGCGACTCCGAGTAAATCTTCAAACCATGCTCGGCCGCGAGGCGATGCATGACACCGAAATAGTTCTCCGCGAGCAGCGCTTCGATCACGTGCCGGAAATCCCAGAGAACGGCTTCCGAGCGCTCGCGCGATTCGACGATCCGGCCGGTGAGCACCGGCAGCCACTTGATGAGGTCATAGCCTTTGCGCGCAGCGAACTCGGCCGGCAAATGCTGCGTCCAGGTCTGGAAACCCGCTTCGAAGCTGTCGAACAAGAGCGCGTTGAACGTGGTGCCGGCGAGCGGCCCTGCCTCCTCGATGATGCGGCCGACGGCCTGACGAAACTGGAAGGCCACCGCTTCCGCATCGAGCTTATCGATCTCAAGGCCCGTTCCTTCCGGAACGGCCGGATGATTGCCGCGACCCGTCGTCGTGTAGCCAAAACGAAGGATCGCCCAATCGCCCTTCGGCAGCGTCGCCTGCAACGATCCGTCATCGTCCATGTGCGCCGTCAGGTCGATGATCGCATCGATGGGAATGCCCGGCATGTCGGGATCCGGACTACGTCTGAGGGGTTTCGCTGCAGCGCCGATCTTGCGCTCGATATCGTCGATGCGCTCCGTCGTTTGCGGAACCGCCATGACGGCGATGTCCTCATAGAAATCGAGGTCCACCGGATGCCGCGGACTCGCTTGCGGCGTCGACGTGGGCTTCGGCACTTGCAGCGAAATCTCGCCGCCGCGGGTGTCGGTCTCGCTCCAGACGAGCTTCTTCATCGAAAGCTCGGGCGTGACCCACGGGCCGCCGCTCGCCGACCATCCAGGCGTGTTCATCAAATGAAATTCGAGCCCGAGCTCGTGCGCCGTTTCGATCGCGTATCGAACGTGCTCGAACCAACGATTCGTACCGTAACGTACGGGACCGGGCGGCATGTAGATCTCGACGTCGAACATCTGGACGCCACCCATACCGGCTCGTTTCGCCGCTTCTAAATCCGCCTTGATGCCGGCTTTTGTGACATTGCCGTTGATCCAGTGCCACCACCCGAGCGGCCGGGCTTCACGAGGCGGATCGGCGAACCCAAGCTCGAGCGGCGCAACTTCCGCGTGGACCGCGAGCGGGAGGAGCGCGGCGAGCAACACGAACGCGCGCGTGCAATCGAGCATGCCTCTAGTCCGGCGTCGCCGATCGTTCGACGCTGAAGGGCGCCGCGGGCAAGCCCGCTTTGTTGAATAAAGTCGCGTTGGGCGCATTCGACCATGCATAGCGCACGGCTTTGATTTCATCGCCATCCGGGTGCCGAACGAGGAGCCGACTGCCGTCGATCGTCGGAACGACGCGATGCCAGACAGCGTCGCTTCCGCGAACCTCGACATCCTCGACCGTACCTTCCGCGACGAGACCTCCTTCGGCATGCTCGAAGTGAACCATGGCGAAATCATCCGCGTACTTCACTTTCTTCACGACGGGACCCGAGTACACGATGTCCTCGCCATAAACGAGCGCTCGAGCGAGACGCGCGAGACGCTCGCCTACGACTTGCTTATCCGTCGGGTGAAGGTTGTGCTTGTCGCCGGTGTCGATGAGCACGGCCATGCCGGTGTTGGGTACGGCCGCGTGCACGTTCGCCTGCGCCGCGCGGAATTGCGCCCAGCTCTCGCCAGTTTCGTCCTCGGGCTCATACGCAGGAAGCTGCGCGAACAAGAACGGCAAGCTCGGCTTCTCCCACAACGTGCGCCAACTCCGAATCAAGATCGGCAGCAGCCGCTCGTACGACGTCGCATCGTTCGCGTTCGATTCGCCTTGATACCAGAGCACGCCGCGAATTCCGAAAGGGACGATCTTCGCCAGCATGGCCCGATGCAAGACAGCGGGATTGCGATAGTGTCGGCGAATGTCTTCGTACGGCTTGCCGGGAACATAGCCCGCCGTCTTCGCCTCGGCGAGCGCGGCTTCGCTCATCCATGCCTCGATCGTGGACGATCCCTGGCTCACGTCGATGATTCCGACCGCGATGTCGCGCTCGAACCCGAGCGCTTGGCTGAAGTAGACGCCGACCGCGGACAGATCGGCGATGTTGTTCGCGTCGACGACGACCCAGGGCTTGTCGTCCTCCTCGAGCAGCTTGCCGCCCGCAACGATCTTTGCAACGACGAAGCTTCTGACATTGTGCTCAGGCAGCGAGCGCAATGCCGCCGCCTGATCGCTTGCATCGGAGTGCCGGAAGCGGAACGCCATGTTCGATTGGCC
>JBDZVE010000007.1:67704-71363 GCA_040255535.1 Lysobacterales bacterium
CCGCCTGATCGCTTGCATCGGAGTGCCGGAAGCGGAACGCCATGTTCGATTGGCCTGCCGCAAGCCACACTTCGCCGATGAACACGTCGCTCAATGTCGTCGCTTCGGTGTCGCTCGCGACGGTCAGCTCGAAGGGGCCGCCGGCGTTCATGGCCGGCAATGTGATCCGCCACCGTCCCCGCTCATCGGCGCGCGTCTCGAAGCGGAGCTTACCGAAGGCCAACTCGACTTTCTCGCCTCGTGGCGCCATGCCCCAGATCGCAACCGGCTGATCACGCTGCAGAACCATGTGGTCGCTGAAGATCGCCGGCAGCGAGAGCGCGCCGGCGTGCGCGCAAGAAGCGAGCGCCCAGATGAGGATCAGTGCCAGTGCTCGTCGCATCACGTGGATGACTTCGAAGGATTCGAAGCTCGCCCGTCAGCGACCGAGACTCAACTCACCGGTCGATTCGACGCGGCCGGCGAGGTCGCGCGTCTGCAGGCTGAAGCGCAGACCATTTGCCTCGCGCGGCAGATCGATCGTGAACTCGTACGGGAACTCGCGATCCGTGAGCGATTGCTGCTCTCCGTTCACGTCCGCATATCGAAGCGTCGCCTGTGCGACTTTGCTGTCGTCATCTCTCAAGTAGATATAAGCCCGCTGGTCATAGTTCGCGAGCCTGATGAGCATGGCACGCGCATTGCCGACGTCCATCTCGAGATAGTCGTTGTGCACGGCAGCCGTGTCGCCGACAAAAGACTTGCTGAAGCTGACTTGCGGCGTGACACCCGAGATCTTCACGACGCTGATGCCGTCGGGCTCGACCTCCACTTGGATCGTGCGTTCGCGCGTCGTCTCGGTGCCGAGCTCTCGGTTCTGCCGCCAACGCTTGATGGAGTATTCATCCGCCGTCTTCGCGAGCGCATCGTTGAGCGTGAAATGCGCGACGACCTTCTCATCCGATTGGTTCGTGAACGCGATGTACAGGTCGTTGTCCTTGTATCCGCTCACGTAGTTGAGCTCGAGATTGTCGATCTCGATCAGATCTTTCGGCATCCACAGGTTGACGCCCTCCTCGTCGTAGAACGAGCCCGGCGCGTGGCCGTAGAACTTGTTCTGCAAGTACGCGTAGCCTTCGATGTACTCCGACGGGAAGCTGATGGCGCCGTCGGAGCGCACGAACGTATCCGTGATCAGATAGTCGAGCAGCATCGAGGCCATCGGCAGGACGTGGTTGTAGTGGAAGGAATTCACGCTCAGCTCGAGATGCGGCCTGAGCGGATAGTCCTTCTCCTTGTAAATCGTCGTTCGGGCAGTGTTGATGTGGTAGCCCGGGAAGTTGCGGTAGCGGCCGATGATCGCGGCTTTGGCAACGTCTTTCAGGAACGAATCGTTTGCGTAGTAGCCGATTCGCAGCATCCATGGTGCATAGTTCGCCATGAAGATCGCGCGATGTCCCGATGAGGTGCCCGACGACTCCGGCGTCAGACCGATCTCCGACAACTGCCACGCATCGATAGCCGTCTCGTCGGTGAACATCTGCTTGTGGCCCTTCGATTTCAGGTACCAGTACATCGGTGCTTTGCCGCCCTCGTTCACGATCACCTTCTGCTCGGGAATCTTTGGCGACATCCAGGTGAACATCGTGAACTCGCGTGCCGCCTTCCGGGCTGCGGCGAGGTAGCGCGGTTCCCGCGTGACCTCGTAGAGCTCGACCAGGTCGATGAAGCGGGGCGTGAATGCCGTCCAGAAAAACCCCGAGGGAACGGTCGCGGGCTGATTCACGCGATCGCGCAAGTACTCGTCGGCGCCGTGCACGGCTTTCGCGAGATACGCCTCGTCGCCCGTGGCCTTGTAAAGCCAAAGCGAATTCCACCAACTGTCGCCACGCTGGGGAACGTCGAGATTGCGAATTCGCGAATTCTCGTACTCCCGGCGCGCGAGATCCAAGAAGAATTCGTTCGCCCCGCCTAGGATCGAGTAGAGCGCCGACAATTCCGAGATCGGCGCCGTCGGGCCGAACAGGTTGCGCGACGGGTTCTGGATCTTCTGCTCGGGGTCGAGGCTGAATAGGAATTTCTCGCGCGACAGCATGAACTCGAGCGTGGGATAAGCGCGTTGCTCGAACATTTGCTTATTGTCCGTGGCGAGCGCGAGCTCGAGCGCGTTCAGGCTGGAGACGTTCTTGACGGCACCGGGCACGTCCGTCGAGTAGGCATGACCTTTCAGCTCGTCCTCGAACCAGGCGTACTTGGTGAGCGAGTAGTCGATGATGTTTTCGAGCGTCGTGTTCAAGGAGGCGATCGCATTGCGGCGGTAATCCCCGAACCCATAAATCTCCCGCGCGAGGGTTTCGTACGTCTGCGAGAGCGATTCCGCCGCTTGCGCGATCAGGTACGAGGAAAACGTGAATTGATCGCCCGCCTTCAGCTTCGAGTCGAGCCCGCCGAGAACGGGCGCGAACAGCATCGGCTGGGCGTCGCCGTCGGCATTTCTCAGCAGGACACCGAAGCGGCTGTTCTTCACGAGCGGCAATGGGTCGAAGGGAAACTCCTTCGGATGCGCGAGCACCGCATGAGTGACGCCGTCCGCCCGCACCATCGTCGTGGGCAATGGCGCCCTGAAGGCGAGCGTCAAGTAGGACTGGTCTGGAAACGCCTTTTCTTGCCAAATCAACGGCTGCCAGATTTCATCGGCCTGCCCGACGTCGAACTCGGGCGAGCCGGCGAAGCCGACCGAGAAATAGCCGTCGACGGCAGGATGAAGCGTGTAGTCCAACCGCGGGTATTCATCGCGGAGGTCGATGCTGGCTTCGAGCCTGAAATAGGGATGGTCGGCGAAGTGCAGATGAATGATGTCATCGACGCGCGTGACCTTGTCGGGTGCGACCCGGATCAGCTCGCCGCTCGCGAAATAATTGGCCGTCCTCGACTCCGCCGAGCTCTCCAAGATCGAATCGTCGAAGCCATCGCCCGCCGTCGCTTCGTCACGCACCGTTGCCTTCAGATCCGCGAGCGACTTCTCGATGGCCAGCCACGTCGGCACATTGTATTTCGCGGTCTCGAGCCCGGCCGGACGCAGCTCCAGGCGCGGATCACCCTTGCGGTACAGAATCTCAAAGCTCAGCCCAAAACGCTGCGTCACGCCGCCGCCGAAATCGAGAACGACAGCATCCGAGCTGATCGTCGCGTGCTTCGCGCCCGCGTCTGCTCCCGTCTTGCAACCTGCAATGAAAATCAAGCACGTGATCGAGAGCAGCGCCTTCTTTGACAACGACATCATTGCCCCGCTTGTTCGTTCAGCAAGTTCACTGGCCGCGACGGCATTCAGTGAGCGATCCGAGCGCGACAGGATGAACGCGCTGCGGCGGGTCAGAGTATGTCTCTACAATAGAGACATTTCAACCTAAAACGCCGAGTCGAGCACTGCTGTTCACATTTACTTACGCGGGCTCGCGAGGCCAAAGAGGCTTCGAAAAAAGGAACCAAAAATCTCTCGCGGCGGCGCGGCGGCGCGGAGAAGAGAATGGAACCTAGGAGAATGGAAGATGCATCGAGCTCGTCCTGCGAGGCTGCATCGGCACGAGCGCCGCTCGTCCAGTTTCTCCAACCTCGCCGCGGTCGTCGCGGTCGTCGCGGTCGCCGCGAGAGAAATCTTCTTCGCGTCGCGTAGCCGCGCC
>JBDZVE010000007.1:71463-76274 GCA_040255535.1 Lysobacterales bacterium
CGCGGTCGTCGCGGTCGCCGCGAGAGAAATCTTCTTCGCGTCGCGTAGCCGCGCCGAGAGCGGGATCTCAGGCGGAGCGTCTGGATTTTTTCTGCTCGTCGAACCCGGCTTCGATTTCGCGCCTCGCCTGCTGAAGCGCTTCGACGATCTCGTTCATGGCGGTTTCCGGGATCCAACCGGACAATGCGATCGCCGAGTTCACGGGATTGCCGACCGGCACGGCGACGGAATGAGAAGGCGCGCGCACGGCGTTCTCCGGAAACACTTCCACGCGCGCATAGCCCTTTTTCCGGATCGCCGCGAGCTCACGCAACAGGCTCTTCAACCCCTTCGGATAACCGGGGATGTCCCTGTCCTGATAGATGCGCGCAACTTGCTCCTCGGGCTGCATCGCGAGCAGCACCATTCCGATGCCGCTCGTCGTCGCATCCCGCAAGCCGATGCGGCCGATGCCTTCGCTCGCGCTCATGCCCGGCCGCGCGTGATACAAGAACGAAACCGAGTTTTGCCATAGAACGCCGAGTGCGACCGTAAGCTTGAAATAGGCCAGCTTCTCCAACGATACGATCGCGTTTCTCAGCAGGCCCGATGCATAGAGGCTTTGCGCCGCCAGCACGTGCATGCCGGGGCCCGGCCGGTACTTGCGCACCGCGTTCTGCTCCGCCATGCCGATGGAAGCCAAGGTCTTGAGCAGCCGGTTGACCCGCGTGTTCTCGAGACCGAGCCGGCGCGCCAGCTCGCGGCTGCCCACGGGCTCTTCCGAGGTGGCAAGCGCCTGCAGAACACTGATGCCGTCGATGATGCTCTGGTTCGCTTGGGAACCGGCCGTCTGTGTCACGCTCCTGAGCTGCGCCGCCATCGCTTCTGTCTGCACTGAGTTTCTTACGTTTTTTTCCGTCCGTGCCATCTTACTTGTCTACGCTCGCAACGCGAAGGGAGCTCGCCTCATGCGACTCGGTATTGCCACAGCGATTCGGCTGGAGCGATTCCGAGACCGGGCCCTTCCGGCACACTAAAGAATCCGTCCCGGCATGCCATCGTGGTTTCAACGAACTCAAGGTTTCGATCGAACACCGAGTGCTGATATTCGTGCCAGGGAGCGTGCACCAAGGTGGAATAGGCATGCAAGCTCGCTGCCTGAAAGATCCCGACGCCGATTGCGGCATGCGGAATGACGCGGCAATGGAACGCCTGCGCCATTTGCGCGATGCGCACGAACTGCGTGACGCCAGTGTGGCCCATTTCGGGCTGGACAATCGAGCAGGCACGCCGCTGCAGTCTTTGCCGAGCCTCGTAAACCGTCCGCCACTCCTCGCCTGCCGCAATCGGCACGACGACTTTCGCGGCGACTTCCGCGAGCCCGTCGATATCCTCCGGCGCACAGGGTGCTTCGGCGAAATACAGCTTGTGGGCCGACATATCCTCGATCAGCGCTGAGGCTTCGGCGGCCGTGTGCTTCCAATGCATGTCGACCATGATGTCGGCATCGCCGCCGAGCGCTCGGCGCAAGGCTTCCATCTCGGGCACGACGCCTTCATGGCTCACGACCGCAGCGAACTTGAAGCCGCGAAAACCCTTCGCCTGCCATTCGCGCGCAAGCTCGCAGCGCTCGCTGACGCTCGCGCGCGGCAGACCGGAAACATATGCGGGGATCTGTCGATGCCTCTGCCCGCCTAGCAACTTGCTCAGCGGAAGGTTGGCGATCTTCCCGCACGCATCCCATAGCGCAATGTCGATTGCCGCGAGCGCATCGCCGTAGAAGCCGCCGAAGCATCCCCGCACGTGCATCATGTCGTAGAGATCTTCGTAGATGTTCGCGACATCGAACGGATCCCTTCCCACGACTTCGGGGGCGAGCAAATCCTCGATGATGGAAGTCACGGCCGTCGGTGCGCAGATGCCGTAGGTCTCTCCCCAGCCGACCGCGCCATCGGCGGTCGTCAGCTTCACGAGAATCGAGCGATCCTGGGTCGGATAGAGCGTTCGATTGCCCTTGCGCAGCACGTAGCCCTTTGCGTTGATCCGCTCACCTTCGGCGAGCGGCCCGAGATACGGGGTATCCCGCGGTATGGAAACGACGAAGCATTCGATGCGCTGGACGGAGTCCGCCATGACTACACCACGACGGCTGCTCGGCCGCGCTCGCGTTTCAGCGGGCCCATGTAGTCTTCGACCAGATGCCAGAACGCGTGCAGCTCGGAGATATCCGATGCATCCATCACGGGACCGGCAGCGCGCACAAAGGAAGATTTGATGATCCCTCGCAAGCGCAGCACCTCTTTGGTCAAGCTGCAGCGGAACACCGCCTGCAGGTTCAGGATGGGCAACATTCGCACGAACAGGTCGCGCGCGGTAGCGATGTCCTTGCGCGCGTAAGCACGGGTGAGCATGACGTGCATATCGCAAAGCTCGCTTGCGGGGACCGTGCCCAGCGCACCCCGGTTCAACTCGTCGATGATATGGCGCCCCCCTGCCCCACCGAACACCCCCTTGAGCGAGCTTACGCGCTTGCGAAGGATTTCCTCCATGCGCTGACCGCAAGGAACCGTCTCTTCCTTCACGTAATGAATTTCCGGCACGCGCTCGAGAATACGCCCGATCGTGTCGCTCGCGAGACCCGCGCCCATCGGCGGCGGCGCGTTTTGCAGCATGATCGGAATCTTCGCCTCGCGCGCGAGCCGCTCGAAAAACTCGCCCATCGCCGCCTCGTCTTTCGCCAACTGATAAGGCGCCATGACCATGGCGCAGACCGCCCCTGCTTCGGCTCCGGCGATCGAAAACTCGATCGACTGCTCAGGGGTCGGCGACCCCGCGCCGACCACGAACGGTATGCGCCCATCGAGCACCCGACCGATGAAGGCGGTCGCGGTCAGGCGCTCCTCGCGCGTCAGATCGCTGTATTCGCTGGCAAGGCCGGGGAACACGACGCCGTTCGCGCCCGCGCCCACCAGATACTCGATGACGTTGCGCAGGCAGTCCATCGCGATTTCGCCGTTTTCATCGAAAGGCGTGGGAATTACCGGGAAAGCGCCTGCGAGGGTACTCGAGTGAGACATTTATCAGCATCCAGATCGTTATTGTGGCGAACTCTTCGGTCGTGGGATGCACGCGGGGCTACTGCGCCGATGAATCCGCTTCGACTCGTTGTTGCTATAATAACAGCAATATTTAGATAGTGCTATTATCGCAACACTCGCAAGCAGCACTCGGTGCGCATGCGGTTCTCAAAGAGCGTCAGCGGTCACAATAAAATTTCGAACAAACCGCCTGAATCAGGGTGATCGAGCAGCGCTTGCGCACTCAGGCGCATGCGCGACGTCGTGACCAGCAGGCGGTTCTCCGCGGCGAAACACAAGCTGCTGACGTGCGGCGCGGGCAACTCGATGCTGCGCAGGAACGCGCCGTTGGGCGCGAGCTGGACGATGCGGCCCCCGCCCCACATCGCGATCCAGAAGGTGCCGTCGCGCGCGATTGTCATGCCGTCGGGCTTGCCCGGCACGCCGAGAAAATCCGCAACGATCGTGGGCTCGCACAATTCGCCGCGAACGACGGAATAGGCGAGCAGCGTGCGCTCGAGCGTATCGACGACGAACAAGGTGCGGCCGTCGGCGGACAGCTTCATCCCGTTCGCAACGCCAAGCCCATGAGCGACGCGTTTCGGTTGCTCTCTCAACGACGACGCGTGGAAGATCGCACCGCGCGTCGCGAGGATGCCTCGATGCATCGTGCCGACCCACAGTCCACCGTGCGCATCGACGGTCATGTCATTGAAGCGGCAGCCGGCATCGATTGCCGCGGGCGGACCTGCGCTCACCTGTCCCGATTCGTCGATCGCGCAGAACCGATCCTCGAGCGCACCGACGAGCGTTCCGTCGGGCAATGCCGCGAGCGAAAACAACGACGCCGAGGTTGCGATCGATTCGAGATCCCCTTCATCCGTCGCGCGCAACAATCGTCGCGAAACCGGGTCCGTCCAGTGCACGCGATCGCCGCGCCACACAGGCGATTCGCCGATCGTGGCGTCAGCCTGGCAGAGGAGTCGAACGGCAGGTGAGCGAGCCTCAGGCATGCCGCATCTCATGCAGCGCACGAAAGCCCCGCAAACATGCGGTGCGCGATTCGATCGATTCGGTCGATACGCCCACCGCGCGCAGCGCGCTTGCATAGAGGCGGCAGAGCGCCGGATTACCGATGAGCGGGATGACGCTGTCTCCGACGGCCGGATACACCGCCAACGCATCGGCGATCTCCGAGCCGATCAGCAGTCCACGAATGTAGGCAGCAGCGTCCGACTTCGCGAGCTGTCCGCGCACGACGTGCGCGCGCGCACCGAACAACAACGTGCCCAAGCTCAAACGGCGCGCGCGACCGGCGTCGACGCCTCGCAGGAACTCGACCCCATCCGTTGCTTCTCCCTCGACGATCGACGCCAACAGCCCTTTCGTGGTCAGCCGATCGAAAATCTCTCCGGACATGCTGGTGAAGAAATCCGTGATACGGCCCTGCTCCACGCGTGCCCATTTCGTGTGAGTACCGGGAAGCGCAACCCAGCCATCCATCGCGCGCAATGCCGCAAGCCCGATCAACTCGATTTCCTCGCCGCGCAAAATATCGGGCTCGCCGTCGAAGCTGCGGCAGCACGAGATGCCGGGGATGATCTGCAGCGGCACATCGCCGATGTGAGTCGACACGGCTGCGCCGGCAAGGTCGGCGCAGCCCGCAGGCGCTTGCACGTACGGCACTTGGAGCCAGCCGACATTCGAGCCGATCATGCCGGATGCGTACGCGGCTCCTCGCCGCGGCCAGCGCGC
>JBDZVE010000007.1:76374-80136 GCA_040255535.1 Lysobacterales bacterium
CGGCGTGCCAAATGCGCGCCGCCATCGAGCAGATGGATGCCGCCCGTGATCCACGATGCCTCGGCCGAGACGAGGAAAGCGGCGAGCTTGGCGACATCATCCGGCGTTCCGAGTCTGCCGAGCGGATGGCGGCTCACGTTGGCCGCGCGCGCACTCGCAGGGTCCGGCTGATTCTCGAATTTCGAACGCAGCAGCGGCGTGTCGACCGAGGCGGGCGCGATGGCGTTGACGCGAATGCCGTTTGGCGCAAGCTCGAGAGCGAGCGTCTTGGTCAGTGCATCGAGCGCGCCTTTGGAGCTCGCATAAGCGGACAGACCGGGCGCGCCCATCTGTCCGTTGATCGAGGAAATGAACAGGAACGCAGGATCGTCGAGCGCCCTCATGGTCGGTGCGAACGCCTGCACGAGGCGAACCGCTCCGATCACGTTGATGTCGTAGATGAGCGCGAAGGACAGAGGAGAAGATTGCAGCGTTTCGGCAGGCTCGCTGATCGCGGCCGCATGGACGACGATACGAGGCGCACCGAGCGCCGAGCGCACCTGCGCTGCAGCGGACGCAACCGACTCATCGTTACCCACGTCACACACGAGGTTGGCATCCCCGCCCGTGGGCTCGCGAATATCGAGTGCCGCGACCTTCGCACCCTCCTCCCTGAAGCGCCGGCAGATCGCCTCACCGATGCCGCCCGCCGCGCCTGTCACAACCGCGACTGCGCCTTGCAGCCGCTTCATCGTTTCCGATATGCCCATTTGGTCGCTCTTCCCGAATTGCGCCAGTGCGCGCCGGCGCGGCACTTGTTGACGCTATAGTAGCAGCACATTGAATTCACGCAAGAGAACCGACGGTGCGTTGAAGGCGATTTCGCGCAGCGCGTGCCGACGCGTAAGGGGGCTCCAGCCGCACCGCGGGAAAATCCTTGCGCGCACTTTGATTATCTCTTCAGAGCCCGAGATGATCTCCATGCAAGCTCGTACTCGCCGCCGCGCCTCGGAGAGTGACCGGACGGGCCCGGGACGCGCACGAATCGAATCCAAACAATATTGCTATTGAAGCAACATTCAGTTTGAGATACTTTGCAGCGCAATCTCGTGAGCGACGCCCGATCAATTCCTCGAGGAGACGCGCCGTGACAAAGAACGAATTCGCGTCGCAGCCGCGATCGATCGCCTCGTCGAGCCGCAACCGGCAGCAGCAGTACCCATCGGCGGATCAATAACGAAATGCACGCGCCCGCGCTAGCCACCACCGAAGAGAGCATACGTGTCAGCAAGCTTCGGTGGGCGATTCTCGCTCTGCTGTTTGCGGCGACCGTGCTGAACTATCTCGACCGGCAAGTCCTTTCGATCCTCGCGCCTCAGGTGCAGAAGGACCTCGGAATCGACGATCTCGGCTACGCGCGCATCGTTCAGTATTTCCTCGTCGCCTACACGGTCTCGTATCTCGTCTGCGGCTGGGTCACCGACAAGCTCGGCGCGAAAACCACGCTCGCTCTGTTTCTCGGTTGGTGGTCCTTGGCCAACATGGCCACCGGCTGGGTGCGCAATGCAGGCCAGCTCGGTTTCGCGCGTCTGATGCTCGGCGTCGGCGAGCCGGCCGTGTACACGGCCGGTCCTAAAGCGGTCGCGGAACACTTTCCGCCCACGGAGCGCGGCTTCGCGATCGGCGTCTATACCGCCGGCGCGATGATCGGCGCGACGATCGCACCGCCGGTAATTGCGTTTCTCGCCTTGAGCTACGGCTGGCGCGCCGCGTTCGTCATCACCGGTGCCGCGGGATTCCTTTGGCTCGCTCTCTGGCTCGTCGTCTATCGCAGCCCCGGCGGCGTGGCGCCCGCGCAAACGAAGGAGCCGACCCCGTGGCGTTCGATCTTGCGCGATCGCAGCGTCTGGGGCCTCGCGGGCGCGCGGCTGATCGCGGATCCTGTCTGGTACTTCTATCTTTTCTGGTTCCCGAAATATCTGATCGATGAACGCGACATGGGCCTGATTCAGGTCGCGAGCCTCGCTTGGATGGTTTATCTAGCGGCGGATATCGGCAGCGTCGGCGGAGGCTTCCTGTCCGGACGCCTCGTCCGTGCGGGGATCGCGCCTCAGCGCAGCAGACTGATCATGATGGGCGTTGCCGCGGGGCTCGCGCCGCTCGGCATGCTCATCGCGCTGCATTTGAATGTCGGGCTCACGCTCGCGATCGGTGCGCTCGTCGCGTGCGCACATCTCGTCTTCCAGGTGAACATCACTGCATTGGTCGTCGATCGCTATCCGATGCGGATCGTTGCGACCGTGTTCGGCTTGATCGCGGCGGGCAGCGCGCTCGGCGGCTTCGCATCGACGCGCATCGTAGGCGAGATCGCAAGCACCGGCACCTATGATCTCGCCTTTCTGTTGATGGCGCTGTTGCATCCGCTTGCCTGGCTTGCGGCGTGGTCATCGACAAGAGAGAGGACATGAATCACATCGACGCATTCAACGACGCGTTTCAGCGCTGCCCGCTCATCGCGATCTTGCGAGGCGTTACGCCAGGCGAAGTCGTGGCAATAGGAGAAGCGCTCGTCGAGGCCGGCTTTACGCTCATCGAAGTACCGCAGAACTCACCCGAGCCTTTCGAAAGCATTGCGCTGCTCGCGAAGGCATTCGCCGGCCGAGCAGTCATCGGCTCGGGCACCGTGCTGCGCAAGGCGGACGTTGCAGGCGTGCAAGCGGCCGGCGGCACCATGGTGATCTCGCCGAACACGAACATCGAGGTCATCGAGGCGACAAAACGCGCGGGGCTCGTTTCGATCCCCGGCATCGCGACGCCGAGCGAAGCATTCACCGCGCTCGAGGCGGGTGCCACCGCGCTCAAGTTGTTCCCGGCCGAGGGCGCAAGCCCCGCGGTATTAAAGGCGATGCGTGCGATCTTACCTAGCGGCATTCGTGTGCTCCCGGTCGGCGGAATCACGCCGGACAACCTGGCACCTTGGGTTGGCGTCGGCGCCGCCGGATTCGGCCTTGGCTCTGCGCTCTATGGTCCGGGCCTCACGCCCGCCAACGTAGCCGCCAAAGCGCGCACGTTCATCGCAGCGCTGCGAGCAGCACGTGCCACTCGGCGGGTTGACGGTTGACAGTTGACGGCTGACAGCCAGAAGGTGCGCGCACGACTCGTGCGCAACCGCGCTTACTCCGCGGGTTGACAGTCGACGGTTGACAGTTGACAGCCAGAGGGCCTGGTGCGCAGTGACTTGTGCGACATGGGATTGCGGAGCGCGTACTCCTGAAGTCCGTCATCCCTGCGGAAGCGAGATGCCTCCTGCGCAACCTGCCTCTAAGAAGAGTGAATCTCGCAAAGGCGCGAAGCTCGCAAGGGAAGCTCCTACCTGTTCCGATTTCTGTCTCCGCGTCGCCGCGCCGCCGCGAGAGTTTCTCTTTAAACGACTAGGCATTCGCGATGCCGGAGCCGTGTGTTCGAAGACTAAGACATCTCTCGCGGCGAACGCGACGAAGAGAAATTGGAACGAGTAGGTTCGCTGTCGATGCAGAGCGCTTGCGGGTGTTGACTGGATCCCGGCCTACGCCCAAATGTTGAGTCGCGCCAGATTCAAAGCGTCCAGTCGCCCGGTATTCTCCGCTCCAACACGCCTTCTGCGTCATTTTCCCCGGACAGCAGTGCGCTTCCGCAAGGATGACGAGCTTCGGGAATACGCGCTCCGCCACTCTATGTCATCCTTGCGGACGCGCACTAGTGTCCGGGGAAAATCCGATATCTGGAGGCCGGGGTTCCGACGGA
>JBDZVE010000199.1:0-3377 GCA_040255535.1 Lysobacterales bacterium
ATGACGGCGGTTGTGCACAGGCCACCTCGCTTCCGCAAGGATGACGGCGGTTATGCAACGGCCACCTCGCTTCCGCAAGGATGACGGCGGTGTTGTAGAGAGCTACCGCTAGTAAGGCGCATTCGCGCCGAGAAAGCGACCGCTAGACAGAGCTCCGACGTCAACCGAGCTCAAGTCTGGTGCCGCCTACTCTTCGTCACCTTGCGCACGCGCGGGGCGTGCAGGCGCACTCACTTGTCGGAAGATGATCTGTCCTCGGAGTCCGTCGTCGTCGGTGAGGTGGACACCGAAATAGGCCTTACCACTCCATCGTCGGTCACAATCTCAAACACCGCGACTGTGCGCCTCGATGGACAGCAGAGTGCATCCGATTCTTTGTAGCGCGAGTACTCTGCCGTCAACTGTGTTTGGCTCTCCAGCGAGACTCGCCCGAGCGCGCCATCCGAGCGGCTGTTCATGGGCGTGGGCGAGAGGGTGCCGGCGAACTCGCCGCCAACGAACACGAAGGTTTGATACTGGAGCGGCCGGCACATTCCGTCGTAGCCCGCGGCGCCCTGAATGATGACGACGTCCCATCCGCCCTGAAAAGGACCGATGAGATCCCAACCGTTGGCGCGCACCAGCCGGTCCTGATCTAGTTGCGGCAAGCGCGCGAACTTTTGACATCGAGGATCGATGGAGCTTGGCATGCTGGGTGCCGCAGGAATTTGCTTCCTCGGCGCGTTCCAGGAATCGGGCCGCGCCTCATCCAGCCACGAGGCCGGTGCGCTCTGTGGTTGTGCCATGCAGCCCTGTGCCACGAGTGCAGCGACGATGGCTGTCGCGATTCGTGTGAGTGCCGAGCGCATAACGCTATCGCCTCAGATCTTCGCGGGTCTCACGGTGCCAAGCCAAATAGCTTGCGCGCGTTGCCTTCGCGAATCTTGGCCTTCTCTTCCTCCGTGAGGTCGAGTCGCTCGAGGGCTTTTACCGTTTGAGCGAGCGACATCTGCGGATAGTCTGAGCCTAAAATGATGTGGTCGATGCCGATGTTGCGCAGGGTCCAGATGAACTCTTCTTCGATCGGGCTGTCTGCCGCAAGCAGGACCGTTCCCGAAATGTCGAAGTAGACATTCTCCATGCCGAACCCGTCGGCGGTCCGTGCCAGCACGATGATGTTCCAGAAGCGGAAGTTCAGCCCGCCGATATGGGCGAACACGAACGTCGTGTCGGGCGCTTGCACCGCCAGATTGAACAGCTTCTCGCTGTCGCCGGGAAGAATGTTGGCATTGTCCATCAGCACGATCATGTGCAGCTCACCCGCCCTGCGGACGAGAGCAAGTACGCGCGGATCCGCCGCGTCGAATTTCTGCGTATGCGCGTGAAGCTTGAGCACCTTCACGCCGAGTGCGGCGACACGCGCCAACTCATTCAGCGCCGCTTCGCCATCGTACGGATGGACCGTGGCGATCGGCAGCACGTCGGGATGCTCCTTCGCCAACGCGATCAGCGCGTCGTTGCGCCTCCGAATGTCGCTCGGGTCGCCCGCCAACGCCTGATTCGGCCCGCCGAACCACATCGCACCCAGGCCCGCCAAGTTGATGCCTGCGGAGGCGACGTCGCCCTCGTACTCGCGGAGCGAGGCTTCGTATTGACGCAGATGCACGTGGTTGTCGAACACACGCGGTTTCGCAGATGCCGGATCGACATCCTCTGCCACAGCGACATAGGCGAGAAAGATCGACAGGGCAGCTACGAGGACACGCGTCATGGCATCTGGTGCTCCGGGTTGGGGAGCACCGAGTCTAACGCCTGTCGAGAGCGATGTGCGCAAAAGTCTCCTTTCGCGTTGTTGCGCGATCGATCCGCTTGCGTCGTGGAGGCTGCGCAAGCAGCCGTCGTCGCTCACTCACACTGGCATGCAAGCGCGGCTCGAGAGGCTCGATGATCGATGGCTCAGAGCCGAAAAATTTCGGTGTAGCGCAACGGAGATTCGATTCGAGCGGCTACGTTGGAGCACGCACGTCATGCGCGCGCCTCGAATCCGCAGGCGCCTGCGCTCGCTCGTTCATGCCGTAATCTCGAACGACGTGGGCGACTCGCAATCGATAGTCGGCAAGGATGTTCGCGCGTCCAGCGGCCTGAACTTCCCGATGAGCCTCCATGTTCCGCCAGCGTGCGACGGCTGCCTCATCGCGCCAAAATGACAACGACAAGATGCGACCGGGCTGCGAAAGGCTCGTGAAGCGTTCGATCGAAATGAAGCCATCGACCTGTTCGAGCAGCGGCTTCAACCGTGCGGCTGCTTGCAGATAGTCATTCTGGCGGCCCTCGCGGGGCGTCGTTTCGAAGATGACCGCAATCATTGCGCTTCCGCCGGGATCGACAACGTGCCTTCGACGTTCTCAACGAACGAGCGTTCCTCTCGCACGATGAGCTGCCGGGTGCGCGCAAGCTCGAAATTCGCCGCGCCCTCCGAATCCGTCTTGAGCCGTGCGCGATAGCGTTCGTACGCCGCGAGATTCTCGAACGAGATCAGGCCCCACGCGACGTTGTTCGTTCCCTCGTGCGGAAGAAAGTAGCCGATGAGATCGCCGCCGCACCGTGGGATGATCTTGCCCCAACGCGCTGCGTACTCGCGAAAGGCCTCGCGCTGGAACGGATCGATCTCGTAACGAATGATGCAGGTGATCGCCATGACGGGCTCGCGTATCGGCTCGGACCTGCATACGATACCTTTAACAGATCGATCGATGATTCGACGGAGATCGAAGCATGCACGAGGGCCCGAGCATCGCCCGAGTCGCCGCCATGATCGGCGAGCGCGCACGAGCGCAGATTCTGACGACGTTGATGTCGGGTCGCGCGTTCACGGCGACCGAGCTGGCCGATATCGCGGAGGTCTCGCGCCCGACGGCGAGCTCGCATCTTGCGAAGTTGGAGCAAGCGCGACTCGTCGTCGCCCGAAATGCTGGACGCCATCGATACTTTCAGCTCGCCAGCGCCGAAGTGGCGCACATGCTCGAGACGATGATGGGGGTGCAACACGCGTCGGATCCGAAGCCGCTCGGCCCTCGCGATCCGGCTCTTCGCCGCGCACGCCTTTGTTATGACCACCTTGCCGGGGAGATCGGCGTCTGGATTTACGATGCGTTGGAGGCGCAGGACGCGTTCGATATCACGCCAAGCGGCTTGAATCTCAATGAGCGAGGCTGGCGCGCGCTCGCGAAGCTCGAGATCGACAGATCGCACCTCTCGCAAACCCGCCGGCCCGTGTGCCGCGCATGCCTGGATTGGAGCGAGCGCCGCAATCATCTGGCTGGCGCAGTGGGGGCGTTGCTCATGAAACGTCTGATCGACCTACGCTGGGCGAAGACTTCGCGAGGGTCGCGCGTCGT
>JBDZVE010000200.1:0-1985 GCA_040255535.1 Lysobacterales bacterium
GACAGCAGAGGGGCACTACGCGGATCCACGGATGGCGAGCGACCAGCCTCCCGGCGAACTCTTGGCGCATCTCAGTCATTTTCGACTCATGACAGCGGCGCGCGAGCTTATGAATCGACGGACGGTATGGATCGTTTCGTGTTGCGCGTTGTCGATTAGCGCCGTCGCGTGGGCGGCGCCCGAGCGCGTCGATGACCTTATCAAGACCACGCTGCAGCTCGATCCCGACGTCGAGCGCGGCGAGGCGCTTTACCGCGCCCATTGCGCTTCGTGTCATGCCTCGGATGCCTCGGGAAATCCGAAGAAGCTCATTCCCGCACTCGCCGGGCAGCGGCGCTCTTATCTGATCAAGCAGCTTGCCGATTTCGCCGAGCTCGAGCGAGCGGCGACTGAGATGCATACGGTGCTCGCGCAGCGGGAAGTGAGCGAGCCGCAGGAATGGGCCGATGTGACCGCCTACCTCAACGGCGTTCAGCCGGTCGCCAAGCCCCAGGCCGGGACGGGGGAGATGCTGTCGCTCGGCGAAGCCACGTACGCGCAATGGTGCGCTTCCTGTCACGGCGAGGACGGACGCGGCGACGACGATGGCTTCGTGCCGTCGCTCCGTAATCAACATTATTCCTATCTCCTGCATCAAATGCGCGAGCTCGCAGGCGGGCACCGCTTCAACGTCGAAGCCGATCTCGTCCTGTTCCTCGACAGCCTCGATACGGACGAGATGAAGGGTTTGGCCGATTTTCTGTCGCGAATGCACGGGCCGACGCGCGATCTCACGCGCATGCGTGACGACGGCTACGTCGGCGATTGAAGGAGCACGGGTATGAATCGCATCCAAAACATCCTGGTGATCGTCGATCCGACCGAGCCGAGTCACTCCTCGCTCGAGAAGGCGGAGCTTCTCGCAACACGATTCAAGGCGCGCATCGAGCTTTACATTTGCGATACGAAGACGGCGCGCGAAATGCGCTTGCTTGCGCAGCGGGCGGCGGATCCTTCGCGGCTATTGGATGTGAATTTGAAGCCCATGCTCGAAGCGCTCGCGCAGCCGATGCGCGCAAGAGGCATCGATGTTTGCACCGAGATTGAATTCGCGGATCGGCTTGCGGACGGCCTCCTCGATCGGACGATGCGCACGAGCGCCGAGCTCGTCATCAAGGACACGCATCATCATTCCTTGTTGAAGCGGACTTTGATCTCGAATACGGACTGGCACTTGATCCGCGGCTGTCCTGTCCCGCTGCTGCTCACGAAGGGCACTCGCTGGAGTAAAGCGCCGAACGTCGTTGCTGCAGTCGATCCCGGTCATCTCAACGACAAGCCGGCGGATCTCGACCACCGGATCCTGCAATGGAGCAAAGCATTCGCTGAGCGCTTGGAAGGCTCGCTGCATGCCGTGCACGCGTACATCCCGCTTTCCATCGCAGCAACCGCGGCGAATGTCGCGGCACCGATGGCGACCACGTTGAGCCCGGAAGTGCTCCAGGAAGAGGACGAACGTAAGCGTCGGGAGCTGCGCACGCTCACGGACGACTACGGTATCCCGGACGCGAACGTGCACCTCGAGCTCGGTGTTCCGACGGACGTCCTCACCGAAATGGCGGAGAGTCTGAACGCCGATCTCGTCGTGATGGGTGCAATCGCGAGAAGCGGCCTCGAGCGCATCTTCATCGGCAGCACCGCCGAGCGGGTGCTCGATAAGCTCCCGTGCGATGCGCTCGTGCTGAAGCCGATGAACTTTCGAGACGCGCTACCCGGCCTGTAGCAACCACGGGCGGCCGGCTGGAGACTGAGATAACGGGCGTGATGCTCAGCTAGGGCTGAGTCGGCTTCTGCACGACGTATCCCTTCTGTTGCAGGGTTGCGATGTAGCCATCCGGGGCGATCAGCTCCGAGAGCGGCAAGATGGCGAACGTGGAGGTGTTCTCGGCGAGCGTCCGCTCGGCTTCCGAGATCCACAGCGCATCGATTTGTTCGCCGAGATTGTC
>JBDZVE010000200.1:2085-3348 GCA_040255535.1 Lysobacterales bacterium
GAAACATTCGACGTCATCGATGTCCTCTTCCATGAAGCGACGAACCGTCTTCTTGATGTTCTTGACTGCGAATGTGAAATGCAGCGCAGGGATCGTCGTCTCGATACCGTTCGCTTCCGCAATCCTCGATACGACGTCCCACACGAGCCCGCCCTCACGCAGATCGTTCTTCGCGAACGCTTTCGTCCGCAGCTTCTCCGCGGCGAACACGGGGCGCCAGCGTTCGACCCCGCGATTGCGACGCAAATACTTTCGCTTCTCGGCCCGCCAGCGCTCGTATAGATCAGCCGGCAGAACGTCCTGCAGCGTGGCGCCGTCTGGATTCTTTCGCCACCCAAATGCGAGGGGCAACAAGGACATCCCTTTGAAGAAGCCGATCTTCTCATCAGGCTGCACCTCGACCGTTCCGGTCAGCAAAACCTCTTGCGAGCCGCGCACGATCCGTTCGATCTCGCTCGATTTCCATTTGACGTCCTTCGGCAACGGCGGCGGGTCGGCAACGATCCAGAGGACATGAGCGTCTGTACCTTCGCCGTTCATGACCTTCCACAACCCGGGTCCCGGATATTCGCCGCTGACCAATATTTCATCGATCGCACCGCTGTCTTCTACCTCGGTCGCATCTTCGGCCGAAGCGCTCGAGAGTGCGGTGAGAACGGCGATCATCGAGAACACTGAGCTTCGAGTTACGGAAGCGAGCACCCTGTGGATTCCTGAGATATTCACGAGGACCAAAGCATCGCGCTGAGCTGGACGAGTCCTATCCCGGAAGCTGCAAGGGTGCGCCGGAGATGATCATCTGAGAGAACATCCCGAAGCCGACAATGCCTACTCCCATGATCAATGCGATCACGATCAACGCACACGCGAGCACACCCTTGCCGAGCCGACTACGGCCGTCGCGGGCTCGCAGATAAAGCTCGAGGAGCGCCAATGGCACGAGATAGCAGCCGAAGGTCCAAAACTGCAGGAACGGATCGGTGAAGCTCGGGGCGTTTCCCAAGGCCTGGTTGACTGCGAAATAACTGAACAGACCGATTCGCGCGAGCCGGGGTCTGATGCGCTGATGCCATGGGTGTTCGCCTTGTGACTGACCCCTTGAACACTGAAGCTCGCAAATTTGTTACGGCTGAACCTCCCTCCCCGCCATGCGGCACTGCTGTCCGGGATAAACCAGGAATGCTTATCTCGTCGTCCCGACGAAGGTCCATTGCTGTCCGGGGAAAATCCCGCGCGAGACGAGTTCAAACTGTGAATTGCTGG
>JBDZVE010000075.1:0-8169 GCA_040255535.1 Lysobacterales bacterium
CGTCCCGACCAATCCTTTCTCTTTGTTACTTTCTCTTTGGGATTGGCCAAAGAGAAAGTAATGACCTCAGGGAGCGCGTCCGCGCACCTACGCATGCCACAACGCCCTGTCCGCCACAGTTTTTCCCTCGCGGGAGAACTCAGCCGGCTTTTGATTGGAAAAGAAAAGCTGCATGACGGCCCTAGCCAGCCCCCAATCCGCGCCTATCTTCCGTGACCTTCCCCCCGCCTCACGCTACCATTCGCGACTCCCTCCAATTCGACGAGCGCTGTGACACAACCGAGCAGATCGCATGCAGCATGGGGAGCGCTGCTCGTCTTCGTTTTGGGATGTCTTGCAGAGATCACGCTGGCTTCGGGGTCTCATCCGGCCGAGACGCTCGTCGATAACGCGCTCAAGGAGGTGCGCATCGATCCCGAAGCGAGTCGGCGCGACGCAGAGCAGGCGCTTGCCGTGCTCGCTCGCACGCCGAATCCGGATCTCGAGGTGCGCGCGAGACTCATCCTATGCGACTACTTTTCAGAGCGGGATCGCGCGGCGGCAGAAGCGCAGATCGACCTTGCGACTGCGCTCATGCCGCACGCGGCTCGAAGAGGGTTGCAAGCGGGCCTCCTCGATTGTCGCGGGACGATCATGGAAACGGCAGGCGACAATGCCAGCGCGCGCCGACTGTACGAGGAAGCGGTGACCGTCGCGACCGCCGCCGGCGATCAGGAAATGCTCGCCAACGCGCTGTACTCGCGCGGATACCTTCTTGGGCTGCTTGGACAGTACGGAGCGGGGCTCGCTGATCTCAAGCGTGCCAAGGCGCTCTTCGAAGGGATCGATCTTTCGCATCATGCGCTCACTGCGCTGAACGGCATTGCGATCCTCTACAACCGGATGGGCGATTTCGCTCAGGCGCGCGACATCTACCGTCGTGCGCTCGAAGAGCAGCGCGCCTTCGGGCTTCGGCGCGAGCAAGTCGTGACGCTGCACAATCTCGGCCGGGCGCACGAGAATCTGCACGAGTGGCCGCAGGCCGAGAGCGTGTTCAGTGAAGCGGCGAAGATCAGCCGCGAGCTCGGCTACACGCGAGGAGAGGCGTACGCATTGCGCGGGCTCGGCGCGGTCGCAAACGCGCGGAAGGACCCGGAGCAAGCATTGCAGTTCCTCTCTCAAGCGGAAGAGCTCCAGCGAAAGACGCCGGATGCGCGCTTACATGCACAAATCCAGCTCGCACGCGGGATTGCCCTTCAGGGCTTGCGGGAGTTGCCGCAAAGCGCGGCGGCGCTGCAAGAGGCGCTCCAGATTTTCGAGGGCGCAAGTTCTTTGCATGAGCTTCGAGCAACGCATGCAGCGCTGGCAAGCGTCTATGCAGACCTTGGAGATTGGAAGGCGGCCTACGCTCACCTCGAGGAGTCGAAGAACATCTCCGAGCACCTGCTGCAGAATCAAATCGATCAGCGATTCGCGATGCTGAAGGTAGAGTTCGACACCGCGGCCAAGGAGAACGAGAACGTTCTCCTCATGCGCGAGAACGAAGCGAATCAAAAGGCGCTTGCGCACGCGCGGCGGGCCCGTTCGCTGCAGCGCGCCGTGATCGTTCTGACTGTGATACTCGCATTCGTACTCGCGGCAGTCGCGGTCCATCAGTGGCGCACGACACGCCGAATGCGGCGCCTCGCGCTCACTGACGAGCTGACCGGCGTGCCAAACCGGCGCGCTGTCTTGAGACGGCTTCAACCCGTCATCGAAGGCGGAGCGAGCTCGTGTGCGCTCTTGATCATCGACATCGATCATTTCAAGCAGATCAATGATCGTTTTGGCCATCCGGAGGGAGACGAAGCGCTAAGGCTCGTTGCGGCATGTCTACGCAATCAAGTGCATGAGCCTGCCTTCCTCGGCCGTCTCGGCGGCGAGGAGTTTATTGTCGTGTTGCCGGAAGCAAGCCTCGATGGCGCTCGCGAGCTCGCCGAGCAGTTTCGAATACAGGTGATGCAGATCGATAGTCGACGCTGGTTGGCCGATCGGCCGATCACCGTGAGCATGGGCCTCACCATTGCCGCGAAAGACGACAACCCGAGTGCGATGCTTCGGCGGGCCGACGCCGCTTTGTATGAAGCAAAGCGAGCCGGCCGCAATTGCGTGCGCATTCGGCTCGCGCAGGAAGAAATTGCCGCGCGACAGGGCAAGCTCGAACTGGCGGGCGGAGAGCCGGACTGCGCCTGAGACGAGGCGGCGGCCACGCTGAAGTCAAGCGTGGAACTCTTTCAATCCATTTCTCACGCGCGCAAGCACGAAAGTGCGTCGTTCGACTATTCGGCTCGGGAACATTGCACTCCGTACGTGGCACGGTTGCCGCTCATAACAATCGCGATCGACCGGAACTCGTATGCTCGGCCGACGCGCACGTTTAAACTGGCGTGCGAGCGTGGATTGGCAACGATCACGGGATCGATATGAAATCGACTGAGCGAGATGAAAGGGGCTAGGCGAGCGCTTCACTTAGCTTGGAGGACGCTGCTCGGCATTCTTCTGGCAGTGTCGGTCGTGACGGCGGGCGCCGCGGAATCGTCGCCGCCCTCCGGCATCGTCGTGCAAGGCACGCGGGTCTTTGATCCCGAACGGGACGGCGATCCCGTCATCAACAATCTGCAGCGCCGTACATTTCGTTTCTTCTGGGAAACGGCTAATCGCACGAACGGCCTCGTACCGGATCGTTTTCCGACTCCTTCGTTCGCGAGCATTGCCGGTATCGGCTATGCGCTCACCGCGTACGTCGTCGGCGTCGAGCGAGGCTACGTGTCGAGAGCCCAGGGACGATTGCGTACGCTGCGCACGTTGCGCTTCCTGGCGCAGTTGCCGCAGGGACCAGAGGAAGAGGGGATCGCAGGCTATCGCGGCTTCTACTATCACTTTCTGCACATGAACAATGGCGAGCGCTTCGCCACGACCGAGTTGTCGACCGTAGATACGGCGTTGCTGCTCGGTGGCGTGCTGCTCGTGCAAACCTATTTCGATGCAGATAGTCGCTCGGAACGCGAGATCAGGCGGCTTGCCCAGCAGATCTACGAGCGCGTCGATTGGGTTTGGGCGCAAAACGGCGGCAAGACGATCTCACTCGGATGGCGTCCCGAAAGCGGATTCATTCCCTTCGATTGGCATGGCTACAACGAAGCGATGCTGCTGTACATCCTCGCGCTTGCGTCACCGACTCATCCTGTCGACCCTTCAGCCTGGGACGAATGGATGAAGACGTACCGCGACTCGTGGGGCACTTTCAGCGGTCAAGAGTTTCTCGCGTTCGGGCCGATGTTCGGTCACCAGTATTCGCACGTGTGGATCGATTTTCGCGGCATCCAAGATGCATTCATGCGGAAGAAGAAAATCGACTATTTCGAGAACAGCCGCCGAGCCGCGTATGCGCAACGCGAGTACGCCCGGCAGAATCCAATGCGTTGGCGGGGCTATGACAGCGAGATATGGGGCCTGACCGCGTGCGACGGCCCGGCGAACACCGTTCAGCTCTTCCACAACGAGGAACGCGGCTTCTTCACGTACATGGCGCGCGGCACTGCGGCACCTCAGATCGTGGACGACGGCACGATCGCACCCACGGCTGCTGTCGCATCGATCGCCTTTGCACCTGAGATCGTGATACCGACGATTCGTGCCTTCCGTGCACGATTCGGGCAGCACCTCTATCAGCGTTACGGCTTCCTCGACGCCGTCAATCCAAGCTTTACCTTCAGCGACGTGCCGCTTCGGCACGGTCAAGTCGTCGACGATCTCGGTTGGATCGCGACGGACTACTTGGCGATCGATCAAGGTCCGATCGTCGCGATGATCGAGAACTATCGCAGCGGTCTCATCTGGACGATCATGAAGCGCAATCCGTACATTCGACGCGGGCTCGAACGCGCCGGCTTCACCGGCGGATGGCTCGGGCCAGCGCCGGAGCAATCCCGCGACGAGAGCGTGGAACGTGGCGACGGAGATGACGCCGATACGGAAGAAGAGGAAGCTCAAGACGAGGGCGCGGACACGCCGGTCAGCGCCACTCCCGACTAGATCTCCATGCAGCAAAAACGACCAGCCACTCGACGAGCTACCATGTTCAAGCCCTGCGGTGTCATCACGATCACGACCGATTTCGGTCATCAAGGCCCGTTCGTCGCGACGATGAAAGGACGCATCCTTGCTCACCTGGCCGATGCGCGCATTATCGACGTCACGCATGAAGTGCCCGTGTATTGGCCTGCGGAAGCGGGTTTTTGGCTCTCGCGCGCGTACATGTATTTCCCGAAAGGATCCGTACACGTTGCCGTCGTCGATCCGGGAGTCGGGACGAAGCGAGACATCGTCGGCGTCGTGGCGGATCAACACGCGTTCTTGGCGCCCGATAACGGGCTGCTCGCTCCGATCGTAAACCGACAGAAGAATGCGATCGTCCACCGTCTGGATGTCGTAGCGGTCTCGAAGAAGCTCAAGCTGCCGACGCCGAGCGCGACCTTTCATGGACGAGACCTATTTGCGCCGATCGGCGCAGAGCTCGCAGCCGGCCGACTGTCGATCGAGGAGCTCGGGCCGAGCATCGAGGAGATCGTCCCTTCTTGGGTCGAGGAGCCGAGCGTCACGGGCGAGCAGGTCTCCGGCGTGATCATTACGATCGACCATTTCGGCAATCTCATCACCAACGTCGAGGGGGAGCTGGTGCAGCGCTTTGCGCGGCCAATCGTGCGCACCGGAGGGCATGCCTTTCCGGTTCGCCGCACCTATGGCGACGTGCGTCCTGGCGAGTTTCTGGCCCTCATCAACTCCTTCGGCGTGCTCGAGATTGCCCGGGCCGAGCAAAGCGCAGCCGAGGCCCTGGGGCTCGGCAGAGGCGCACCCGTCGTCGTCTCCGAGACTTGAAATAGCGCATTTCGCCTGAATATGTCTGGCGCCGTTCGGCCTCGAGAACCATCCAAATGGAGGTTGTCCAACGAGCGGCTGGAGTTTTGTGCGAACCCCATTGAAAACGGCCGCGCATCGTATATAGTCCGCAGGCTTCCAGCCCCAAGCTGATCCGATGTGATTGATTTAATTGGATTTTTTTGGATGCGTGGCAGCTTCCTGCTGGAGGAGAGGCCTTGACTCCCCCGTACCGAAGGGTCGGATGCCCGATAGGCAGCGTTTGGGGCCGTATTGCAATCCGTAGGGTGTAGGAGCGCATGGTGGAGAGAGACGACGATCACTTCGATCTCGATGATGAGTTCGTCGCCGAAAGCGACGAGGAGCAGACTTACGACCGATTCATCGAACCCGGGCGTCGTGCCCGGCCAAGTGCTGCAGCGGCCGCGAAGAAAGGTAAGGCGGCTTGGAGCAAGCTCGAAGACGTGCTCGCGGAACGCCGCTTGCAGAAGCAACTCAAAGACTTCGAAGAAGAATAGGACTTTCCGCGATGCGGCCTCGGGCCGCGTCGCCGCGGACGATCACGCCAGCATCGCGACGAAAACCGCGAACAGCCGTGATCGATCGACCTTGATGCTCTATCTTGCGCTCGGACGATCACCCGAGACGTATCCTTTCGACAACCGCTCGACGATCGTGAGGCGCACGCCGGCCGGCGCCCCGAAAAATCCATCGCGCCGGATTGTGTTCTGATGTGGGGTTTTGCATGACGACGGATTCTCCCGCACCCGGCGCCTCGCCGTTCGTGGTGCTCAAGTTCGGTGGCACCAGCGTCTCGTCGGTCGCGAACTGGAAAAACATCGTGGGCGTCGTGCGCGACCGCCTCGCGGAGGGTTTACGTCCCGTCATCATCCATTCTGCGCTGTCCGGCATTACCGACCGGCTCGAGCAGCTCTTGAGCCATGCGCTGAGCGGCGATTGGCAGCCCGTGATGGAGCAGATCGAGCAGCGGCATCGCGATCTCGCACGCGATCTCGGGGTCACACCGAGCGCTGATCTCGAAGAGCAGTTCAAGCGCTTGCGGCAGATCGCCTCCGGTATCGCTCTCGTGGGCGAGATCAGCGAACGCCTGCGCGCGCGCGTGATGGCGCAGGGCGAGTTGATGGCGACACGCCTCGGGGCGGCCTTTCTCGCGGCGCAGGGACTCGACGTGCAATGGATCGACGCGCGCACCGTGCTCAAGGCCGAGCAGCGCAAGAACGCGACGGTGCGAGCGACTTATTTGTCCGCGACGTGCGCCTTCGAGCCGGACCTCGAGTTGCAGCAGCGCTGGTCGCGCGCCGGCACGGTGCGGATCTCGCAGGGCTTCATTGCGAGCGACGAAAACGGCGATACCGTGCTGCTCGGACGCGGCGGCTCGGACACCTCTGGCGCTTACTTTGCCGCCAAGCTCCAAGCAAGGCGTTTCGAGACCTTCACGGACGTGCCAGGCATGTTCAGCGCAAATCCGCGCTCGGTGCCCACTGCGCGCTTGCTGCGAGCGCTCGAGTATGACGAGGCGCAGGAAATCGCGAGTGCCGGGGCGAAAGTGCTTCATCCCCGCTGCATCATGCCCGTGAAGCAATACGGCATTCCGCTCTACATCTACGCGACGCAGACGCCGAAGCTCGAAGGCACGGTCATCACGACGCACGGCGGCAACGTCGCGGCGCAAGTGAAGGCCGTCACGATCAAGAAGAACATCACGCTGATCTCGATGGAGACGGTCGGCATGTGGCATTCCGTCGGTTTCCTCGCGGATGCATTCCAAGTGTTCAAGCAGCACGGCGTTTCCATCGACCTCGTCTCCACGTCCGAGACGAGCGTGACGGTGTCCCTGGATCCCGCGGCGAACGCGCTCGACCGCGCTGGGCTCGATGCGCTCGTGCTCGATCTGTCGAAGTTGTGTCGCGTGCAGATCATCGGACCGTGCGCCGCAGTCAGTCTCGTGGGCCGCAACATCAGGGCGATCCTCCACCGTCTCGGCGAAGCGCTCGAGCTCTTCGAAGAGCAGAAGATCTATCTCGTGACCCAAGCCGCGAACGATCTCAACATCACGTTCGTCATCGACGAGGAGCAGGGAGATCGGCTCGTCGGGCGTTTGCACGAGATTGCGATCCGCAAGATGAGCTTCGATCGCGTGCTGGGACCCACCTGGGAAGAGCTGTACGGCCCGCCCGCCAAGTCGAAAGTCACGCCGCGGCAGTGGTGGCACGAGCGCCGTTCGGATCTGCTGCGCGTGGCACGGGAGCACGGCGAGGCGTTCGTCTATGACCGCGCGACGCTGCAGGAGAAGGCGCGCGCGCTCAAGTCTCTGCCCGGGATCGACAACGTGCTCTATGCGCTCAAGGCGAACTGGCACGCCGATATCCTGCGCACGTTCGCCGAGGAAGGGCTCGGCTTCGAGTGCGTTTCGCAAGCCGAGGTCGAGCACGTGCTCGAATCGGTGCCGGGCCTCGACCGCACGCGCATCTTGTTCACTCCGAACTTCGCGCCTCGCGCGGAGTATGAGTGGGCTCTTCGGCACGACATCGCCCTGACGCTCGACAATCTACATCCGATCCGCGAATGGCCGGAGCTGTTCAGGGGACGCGATTTGTTCGTGCGCATCGACACGGGCTACGGCCGCGGTCATCACGACAAGGTTCGTACGGCCGGTATCCATTCGAAGTTCGGCGTCCCCCTGTTCGAGATGGAGGAGCTCGACAAGCTCGTGAAAGGTGCCGGCGCCAGAATCATCGGCTTGCATGCGCACACGGGCAGCGGCGTATTCAGCGTCGACAATTGGAAGCAGGTCGGTGAGACCTTGACGGAGCTTACGGCGCGCTTCAAGGACGTCCGCACGATCGATCTGGGCGGTGGGCTCGGCGTGCCCGAGCGCCTCGGCCAGCCGGGCGTTGTACTGGGGGAATTCGGAGAGGCGCTTGCGGCGCTCAAGGCGGCGCACCCGAACATCTCCTTTTGGATCGAGCCTGGGCGGTATCTCGTCGCGGAAGCAGGTGTGTTGCTCGCAACGGTGACGCAGCTCAAGGGCAAAGGCGAAGTGCACTATGTCGGCGTATCGACCGGCATGAACTCGTTGATTCGACCCGCGCTCTACGGCGCTCATCACGAGATCCTGAATCTGACGCGTCTCGACGAGCGCGCGTCCGAGGTCGTGAACGTCGTCGGGCCGATTTGCGAGACCGGCGATCAGCTCGGTGTCGACCGCCTGTTGCCGCCGTCACAGGAAGGCGACGTGCTTCTCATCGCGAC
>JBDZVE010000075.1:8269-13945 GCA_040255535.1 Lysobacterales bacterium
CCGCAGCGATTCGCGATTCATGTAGCCGAGCATCAACACGGCGCCTGTGTTCGCATCTTGCACGACCGCAGGGAGGAGTCCATCTCCTTTCTCCCAGGCAAGGGAATCGACTTGTTCTATTTTCATGGGCGAATCTCGATCGAGGCCTCACGGAGGAAGCGTTTGAGCGCCGGGATGTGCAGGCTGCCGCTGTGGAACACACTGGCAGCAAGCGCACCGTCCACGTTTGCAGATCTGAAGACGTGGGCGAAATGTTCCGCGGTGCCTGCCCCGCCCGAGGCGATGAGCGGCACCGTGCATTCGCGTCTGACGGCGGCGAGCTGCGCAATGTCATAGCCGCGGCGCACACCGTCGCTCGCCATGCAGTTGAGCACGATCTCACCCGCGCCTCGCTCCTGCACCTCGCGCACCCAGTCGATCGTGCGACGAGCCGTGTTGCGCGAGCGGTCGGGATCGCCCGTGTATTGATAGACCTGATAAGTGCCGTCGATCGTCTGGCTGTCGATGCCGACGACGACACACTGCGCACCGAAGCGCGCGCTCAACCGCGTGATGAGATCCGGGTCCGCGAGGGCAGGGGAGTTGACCGAAATCTTCTCTGCACCTTCGCCGAGCACTTCCTCTGCGTCGGCAACGCTGCGGATGCCGCCCGCGACACAGAATGGAATGTCGAGCGTGCGCGCGACTCGCCGTACCCAGCCGCGATCGACCGAGCGACCTTCCGGGCTCGCCGTGATGTCGTAGAAGACGAGCTCGTCGGCGCCCTCATCGCGATAGCGCTGGGCGAGCTCGAGAATATCGCCCACGACGACGTGGTCGCGAAAGCGAACGCCCTTGACGACCTGTCCGTCCCTTACATCGAGGCACGGGATGATGCGTTTGGCAAGAATGGCTGCAACTCCTCTTGGGGAATCTTGTTCTCGAGCATCGCCTTGCCGCTGATCACGGCAGCGACGCCGCACTCACGCAGTCTGTGAAGATCGGCTCCCGACGCAACGCCGCCCGACGCTTGCCACTTCACTTCGGGATAGCGACGGACCGCTTCCGCGTAGAGATCGAAGTTCGGCCCCGTGAGCGCCCCGTCGCGTGCGACATCCGTACAGAGTACGTGCGCGAGGCCGGCCGCGAGATACGTCTCGACGGCCTCCCATAGCGGCGTCGCGGAGAGCTTCTGCCAGCCATGAGTCGTAAGCAGCGGCGTGCCGGAAGCGTCGATGCGTACGTCGAGTGCGAGCACGATGCGTTTGGGTTCGACGACGCGAAGCCACTCGAGCACTTCCTTCGGCTTCGTGACCGCGACGCTGCCGATGACCGCGCGTTCGACGCCGCTCGCGAGCAATTCCTGCACGCGCTCCAGCGTTCGCAGGCCGCCGCCGACCTGTAGCGTGACATCGCGACGGGTAGCGAGCTGCTCGACGATCTTACGGTTCGGCTGCTCGCCATCCTTCGCGCCATCGAGATCCACGACATGAACGTGTCGCGCGCCAAGATCGATGTACCGATCGAGCACCGTCGCGGGATCATTCGAGTAGACCGTCTCTGCGGCAAAGTCGCCCTTGAAGAGACGCACGCAGCGTCCGGCTTTGAGATCGATGGCGGGAATCAGTTCCATGGTACTGAGTTGGTGCGGGTCGTTGTCGGGCGAGCGAGCGGCTGGAGCGATCACACGCTCAGGAAATTACGCAGCAGCACTGAACCGATGCGCGCGGAACGCTCTGGATGGAACTGCGCGCCGTAGACATTCCCGCGCTGAACGATTGCTGAGAACGGCTTGCCGTAACTGCACTTCGCGAGCGTTGCGTCGCTTACAGGTGCGCAGTAGCTGTGGACGAAGTACACGTAATCGCCCTCGTTGATGTCCTTCAGCAGCGGCGAGCTGCCTTCGAGCTCGAGCTGATTCCAGCCCATGTGCGGAATCGGAAGTCCGGGAGCGGGTCGCAGCCGCTCGACTCGACCCGGCAAGAGCCCCAGGCATTCCACTCCGCCTTCTTCCGATGACTCGAAGAGAAGCTGCATGCCGACACAAATCCCGAGCAGCGGCTGGCGCAGCTCGCGAATCGCGTCGATGAGCCCGGCGGCGCGAAGCCGCGACATACAGTCCGCCGCGGCGCCCACGCCGGGCAGCATCACATGACTCGCTTCCCGCAGCACTTCGGGATCTGTCGTGAGCACGGAGTCGACGCCGATCCGCTCGAGCGCGAAGCGCAAGGAGGCGATGTTCGCACCGCCGCTGTCGATGATGGCAAGCCGCGTCACAGCATCCCCTTCGTGCTTGGCAGCTCGGTATCGGAAATTCGGATCGCCTGACGCAGCGTGCGCCCGACGCCTTTGAAGCAGGCCTCGATCATGTGATGCGTATTCTCGCCCGTCACCTGAATGTTGACCGCCGCGCCGAGCGTCTCGGCGAGCGACCTGAAGAAGTGCGGCACGAGCTCCGTCGGCAACTGGCCCACTTGATCGCGGCCGAATTTGCCCTCGAACACGAAGTAGGGGCGCCCGGAAAGATCGATCGCCACCTGAACGAGCGCCTCATCCATCGGCAGCACGAACCCGTAGCGGTTGATGCCGCGCTTATCGCCCAATGCTTGCCTCAATGCCTGCCCTAGAGCGAGGGCGCAATCCTCGACCGTGTGGTGCTCATCGATGTGCAGATCGCCCTTGCACGTGAGCTGCAGCGAGAATCCGCCATGCTTCGCGATCTGCTCCAGCATATGATCGAAGAAGCCGATGCCCGTGGACACCTGAATGGGCGATGCTCGATCTAGATTCAAGTCGATCGAGATGTCGGTTTCCTTCGTCTTGCGGCTGATCTGCGCGATACGGTTCGGCAGCGTCAATTGATCCGCGATCTGTCTCCAGCCGAAACCCTCCACTCCGACACGCAGTCCCTGTACTCCGAGGTTCTTCGCCAGCTCGAGATCGGTTTGCCGATCGCCGATCACGAAGCTTGCGCGCTTGTCGATGCGTTCGGCCCGGAGATAGTCATCGAGCAGGCCCGTCTTCGGCTTGCGGCACGAGCAGTCATCCTTCGCGAAGTGCGGGCAGATGAACTCGCGCTCGAACGTGATGCCTTGCGAGCGAAGCAGCGACTGCAAGAACTCGTGCGGCTCCTTGAAGCTCCGCTCCGGAAAGCTCGACGTGCCGAGCCCATCTTGATTGCTCACGAGCACGAACACGTATCCCGCATCGCGCAGCCTAACGAGCGCCGGAATGACGTCGGGCACGAGCTCGAGCTTCTGCAAGCTGTCGATCTGCTGGTCTGCCGGCTCGACGATGAGCGTGCCGTCGCGATCGATGAATAGGACCTTCTTTCCTCTCATGCTGCCGCTCCAGCCGCCTGCCGAATGCCTGCCAACAGTCTTTCGTTTTGCTCGGGCGTTCCGATCGAGATGCGCACGCAACTGGCGAGCCCAGGTTGCGAGCGCGGGTCGCGGATGATGAGCCCGGCGGCAGTCGCTGCTCGCAGCACGCGATCCGCATCTACACACTCGACCAGCAAGAAGTTCGTCGCGCTCGGCCATACTTTGCGCACGAGCGACGCACGCGCAAGTGCGCTCGACACCCGCGCGCGTTCACTCAATACCTTCGCGATGCGATCGCGCGCCTCTGCCTGGTGCGATTCGTCCGTCAGACGGAGCACGGCTTCGATCGTGGGTTCCGGAATCGCATACGGTGTGATCACTCGAGCGAGCAGAGCGACGACATCCGGCTGTGCGAGGACCGCGCCGCAGCGAGCGCCCGCCAGCGCATAGGCCTTCGACAGCGTGCGCAGAACGACCAGATTGGGATAGCGATCGATCAGCGAGGCGATGCTCTCCGTCTCCGCGAATTCGACATACGCCTCATCGACGACAACGAGCGCGCGGTCCATCAGCGAGTCGCACAAGCGCACGATGCTGGCACGATCGACTAGCGAGCCTGTCGGGTTGTTCGGAGAGCAGACGAAGACGATCTTGACGTCATCGCGGTGCGCGGCAAGGACGCTCTCGACATCGAATGCGAATCCGCGCTCCTTGAGCAATGGCACCTCGATGACGCCGGCACCTTGGATGCGCGCGGATACCTTATACATACCGAAGGTAGGCGGACAAATGATCACACTGTCGCGCTCTGCGCGACAGAACGTGCGCACGACGAGGTCAATGCCTTCATCGCTGCCGCGTCCGGCGAGAACGCACTCGGGAGATACCTCATAAAGCTGTGCGAGATGACGAATCAGCTCCGCGGGCTGCGGCTCCGGATAGCGATTGAGTCCCGCATCGCTCGTGTCGCCGCTCGCACGCCACGGCATTTCGTTCGCGTGCAGGCGCTCGAGCGACGGCTCCCATGCGGCGTGCTGGTACGGCTGAAGCGCGAGGATGTCGGGCCTTGCGAGCTCGAGAATCTTGCTCATCGTGATGCTCAACTCGAGGTGTGGGGCAGATGCGCAAGACGCACCTGCACGGCGTTTGCGTGTGCGTCCAAGCCTTCGAGCGCCGCGATATCGATCGCAGTCGGCCCTAAGTCCTTCAATCCTTCGGGCGTCAACTCCTGCACGGTGATTCGCTTCATGAAGTCGGCGAGCGAGAGGCCGCTGTATGCGCGTGCGAAGCCGTACGTGGGCAGCACGTGATTCGTGCCGCTGCAATAGTCGCCCATCGTCTCAGGCGTCCAATAACCCAAGAAAACCGAGCCCGCGTTGCGCACATGGGGCAGCCAGTCGCGCGCATCACGTACCTGCAAGATCAGATGCTCGGGCGCATAAGCGTTGCTCACCTCTAACGCCTGTTCGAGCGTGTCGACGAGGAACATTCGGCTGTGATCGATCGAAGCGCGCAGGGTGCTTTCGCGATCGAGCCGGCGCATTTGCTTCTCCAATTCGAGAGACACTGCGCGCGCAAGCGCTTCCGAGGTGGTGACGAACACGACTTGCGCATCGTTGCTGTGCTCCGCCTGCGCGAGCAGGTCGGCCGCGACGAATTCGGCTTGGGCAGAATCGTCCGCGATCACGAGCACCTCGGACGGGCCCGCGGGCAGATCGAGCGCCGCGCCGTTCGGATCGTTCGCGCAGAGCAGCTTCGCTGCCGTGACCCACGCGCTGCCTGGCCCGAATACTTTGTCGACCTTCGGAACGGTCTGCGTGCCGTACGCCATCGCGGCGATAGCCTGCGCGCCGCCCACCTTGAACACGCGCCCGACCTCGCACATCCGAGCCGCAACCAGGACAGCAGGATCGGCCGTACCATCTTGGCGCGGAGGCGTACAGAGAATGCGCGTCCTGCAGCCTGCGATCGAGGCGGGTACTGCAGTCATGATGGCCGCTGACGGCAGCGGCGCGACGCCGGCAGGTACGTACAGCCCCACGGCATCGATGGCGCGGAAATGGCGCTCGCACAGAACCCCAGGCGACGTCTCGACCTTGAGGACAGTTTGGCGCTGCGCTTCGTGAAACTTACGCACGTTGTCGATCGCCCGTTGGAGCGCTGCGACCTGACGCACGCTCACTGCGGCTTCTGCCCGTTCGAATTCTTCCGGCTGGACTTCGATCGACTGAAGCGCCGCGCGATCGAACTTCTGCGCGTACTCATAGAGCGCGTCGTCGCCGCGCGCGCGCACGTCCGCGATGATCGCGCGCACGCGCTGTTGCAGAGCATCGCCATCCGCCTGCGCCGGCCGGCGAAGCGCATCGCGCCGCTC
>JBDZVE010000075.1:14045-15335 GCA_040255535.1 Lysobacterales bacterium
CTCATGCCATCATCTTCTCGACTGGCAGCACGAGAATCGCGCTCGCGCCGGCGCTCTTGAGGCTCTCGAGCGTTTCCCAGAACACGTTCTCGCGGCATACCGCGTGCACGGCGACTTTGTCCGTGCTGCCTTCGAGCGGCATGATCGTCGGCGCCTCACTGCCCGGCAGGAGCTTGCGGATCTCAGCGAGCTGGGCGCGCGGCGCGTGCAGCATGATGTACTTGCTTTCCTTGACCTGCTGAACCCCATCGATGCGCAGCGATAAACGGCGGATCCACTCCTGCTTTTCGGGAGAGACCGGCACGGGCGTGCTGATGATCGCCGCTTGGCTCTCGAGGATCGTCTCGGCTTCCCAAAGGTGATTCGCGACGAGCGTCGAGCCCGTAGAGACGAGATCGCAGATGAAATCCGCTCGGCCAAGACGGGGGGCGATCTCGACCGCGCCTGAGAGCGTGACGATATCCGCTGCAACGTCGTTGTCGCGCAAGTAGCGTCCGAGAATGTTCGGATAGGTCGTCGCGATGCGCTTGCCGCGCAGCGACTTCACGCTCTTGTATTCCGTGCCTTGGGGAACCGCGATCGACAAGCGGCACCGACCGTAGTCGAGCGTCATGAGCTGTTCGAAAAGAGGAGTGACCCCGCGCGCCTCGAAGGCGATTCGCTTCTCTTCGATCACATTGAGCCCGACGATGCCGAGGTCGCAGACATCCTGTTGAACGAGATCGGGAATGTCGTCATCGCGAACGAACAGGATATCGAGCGGCATGTTCTCGCCGTAGCACACGAGCTGATCCTTGCCGCGGCTGTACTTGAGCCCACAGCGCACGAGTAGATCGAGCGAGTTGTCGGTGAGCCGACCGGATTTTTGGAGCGCGACTTTGAGCCGCGTGGCTTTGTCGATCATTTCGTGCGAGCGCCGTGTAACGTGTAGACGTGTAAGGGGCGAGGGATGCGCGCAGTGCGCGCACCCTAACCGGGGTGGAGTTCCTTGGTGCGTGCGGCCGCGAGCGAATAGCCGCCGTTGCCGTTCGTGAGATAGCGCGCGACCCGACCGATCGTGGTCACGCTCACGCCGGTCTGCTTGTGAATCTCGCGATACGGCACACCTTGCTGGAGCAAGCCGACGACCGCCCAACGATCCGCAAGCGCCTGCAGCTCGGCAGGCGTGCAGAGATCGCGGAAAAACGCACGACACTCCTCGACGGTCCGCAGCGTGAGAATCGCGGAGAACAAGGCGCGTTCCGCCAACGCCTCTTGGCGCGGAGTCAATGCGCGATGGAATTTCATGTT
>JBDZVE010000075.1:15435-18068 GCA_040255535.1 Lysobacterales bacterium
CAGAGAGGAGCTCAGGCTGTCGCCCGAGCTTCGCCTTCGCCCTGCACGATCTGCTCTCCCTCCCGCACCCTCGGAGCGGGTGCTGGCTCCGTTCTGGCCGTCAACTGTCAACCGTCAACTGTCAACTCGCGAGCGCAGCGCGCGAGCGCCATGCGCTCGATTGCGCCCAGGCCGCGCCCATCATAGACTTCGCGACGCTCATCGAGACCGGCTGAGGGTCAGGCCCTTTGAAGCCGGGGCAACCGTCGAACCTAACCCCTTCGAAAAGGTGCCAACTCCTGCGGCCGGGTCACCGACCGACAGATGAGTTGCTGTGTAACTCCTTGGCGCGGTTGCGAAAGGAGCCGGGCACAGCGAACTCCTCACTACGGGACCTCCGTAGGGTTTCTGCGATGCGCGAACCCTGATCCGGGCTTTGGCCCCGGATGCGTTACGGAGTGCTCATTCGATGACTGCTTTGCACGATGTCACGGCTCAGGAGGCACCTGCCGGTTTGGCGGATCTCGACGGGCCGGCCGCCCAGGAAGGCATCCTGGTGCTGGACGACGACCTCGAGCTTCATTTCGGGGGCTCGCTGCCGCGCCCGAAAGTCGCTTGGCGTCTTGCCGGCGCACCCGATGCACCGATCGTTACGGCGCTCGGCGGCATCTCCGCCGGCCGCTACGTGACGAGCGAGGGCGGGGTGAGAGGTTGGTGGTCGGAGATCGTCGGCAACGGTCTCGCGCTCGATACGGCGCGCTTTCGAGTGCTCGGGCTCGATTTCATCGGCGGGAGCGGCGAGTCCACCGGCCCCGCCGCCGGACAAGTGGATTTCCCGTCCATCAGCGCTTATGACCAGGCAGAGATCCTGCGGCGCGTAATCCAGCACCTGAGCATTCCCCGTTTGCACGCGATCGTCGGCGCATCGTATGGAGGCATGGTTGCGCTCGCGTTCGCCGAACGCTTCCCCGAGCTCGTCGAGCATATCGTCTCGATCAGCGCGGCCGATCGCGCCCACCCCATGTCTACGGCCTGGCGTACCGTGCAACGAGCGATCGTGCGTTACGCCGCTTCGAAGGACGAGGGCGCCGAAGGCCTGCGACTGGCGCGCGCGCTCGCCATGGCGACATACCGCAGTCCTGCCGAATTCGCCGAGCGGTTTGCGGCTGCCGCTACGCAGGTGGAGGGCCGCTGGTCGTTTCCAGTCGAGCGCTACCTGCTCGCACGCGGCGATGCGTATGCAAGCAGCTACCTTCCCGAGGCTTTCGTGTGTTTGTCGGAATCGATCGATCTTCATCGCGTCGATCCGCAGCGCATCCGCGTTCCGGCAGCGCTCATCGCGGTCAAGGAAGATCAATTGGTGCCTGTGGAGGACATGCGCTTCCTTCGCGAGCGGTTGGCAGGCCCGGCGCAGTTGTTCGAAATCTCATCGCTGTATGGCCACGATGCATTTCTGAAAGAGGTGGAAGCCTTGCGATCGATCTTCGACCAGGTCTTGACGGGAGCAGGTGAAAGGTCATGAGCGAATCGCAAGCAGCCGCCACGCAAGCCGTACGCGCGGCCCTCGAAACCGATACGCAGCACGGCGCCGTCGTGCCGCCGATCCATCTGACTTCGACGTACGCGTTCACCGGCTTCGGTGAGAAGCGCTGCTACGACTACACCCGCTCCGGGAACCCGACGCGGGATGCCTTGGCTGAGGCGATCGCCGCGCTGGAAGGCGGTGTCGGCGGCGTCGTGACTGCATCTGGGATGGCGGCGGTTTCGCTCGTGACGCATCTGTTGCGGGCAGATGAATTGCTGATCGCTCCGCATGATTGCTATGGCGGTACCTATCGTTTGTTCGCCGGGCTCGCGCGCCGAGGCGCACTCAAGGTCGAGTTCGTGGATCAGACCGATCGCGAGGCGCTCGAGCGGGCCATTGCGCTTAAGCCGAAGCTCATTTGGGTGGAGACGCCCAGCAATCCGTTGCTTCGCATCGTCGACATTGCCGCGATCGCCGCAGCCGCTAACGCGGCGGGTGCGCTGCTTCTCGTCGACAACACATTCCTGTCGCCGGGGTGGCAGCAGCCGCTGGCGCTCGGCGCCGATCTTGTTCTGCATTCGACGACCAAGTATCTGAACGGTCACAGCGACGTCGTCGGCGGTGCGGTCGTTGCGCGTACGAAGGAGCTTCACGAAGAGCTGACGTGGTGGGCGAACTGTATCGGCGTAACCGGCGCACCGTTCGATGCCTATCTCACGCTGCGCGGCTTACGCACGCTCTACGCTCGCTTGAACGTGCACGGAGAGAACGCCGCAAGCATCGCCGATGTCCTGGCGGCGCACCCAGCAGTCAGTCATGTTTGTTATCCGGGACTCGCCTCACATCCGCAGCACGAGTTGGCGCGGCGTCAGCAATCGGGGTTCGGCGCCATGGTAAGCTTCGAGCTCAAAGGCGGGATCCCGAACGTTTGTGCATTCCTGAAAGGTCTTCGTTGCTTCTCGCTCGCAGAGTCTCTGGGGGGAGTGGAAAGTCTCGTCGCGCATCCTGCGACGATGACGCACGCCGCGATGGATGCAGAAGCGAGACGACGGGCAGGTATTTCGGATACACTCCTGCGCCTGTCGATCGGCATCGAAGCAAAAGAAGATCTGATCGCCGATGTAACAGC
>JBDZVE010000201.1:0-3243 GCA_040255535.1 Lysobacterales bacterium
TCCTTGCCGGTGATCGTCGTGTACGTCAGGAGGCGCGTCTGCGCTTCGATGATTTCGTCGGTCGAGTGAATCGTCCGCGTGCCGATCTCTTCGGCCATGCGCACGAGCTGCTCGCGGTTGAATCCCGCAGCCTCGCCTGTCGAGCGCAGCACCGCATCGAGCTGGGAGAGCTTCTGCTCGGCTTCCACCGTCTCACGAACGATCGCGCGGATGAACGTGCCGACACCGACGACAGCGACAGCGCTGCGTAAAGCCACCACGGCATTACGCAGGCCTGTGACGCCGTTCGCCGCATCCTTGCTCGCGCGCCGGCCTTCTTGTTGCACCTTGCGAATGGCTTTGAGGACTTCCTCGAGGCCTTCAGGGGACAGGCGAACGCGGATGTCAGATTTATTCGCCATTGTGGTCTCCAGCTAAGGATGGATGCCCGCCGCGATCATGAGGGCGGATCGGGCCGACGATCCGCGGGCTCTGCAGGTTTTTCCCGGCGCTGGCACTCCGCAGTTATCCAGCCTATCCGCTGCCGAACGACGCCATCTCAACGTGCTCCATTTCCTAAACGACTGCAGCTAGCGCGCGCGGGTCTGCATCAGCGCGTCGAAGGATGAAGATTCCGGCTTCCTCGCCTTGGCAGATGAGACGCTCCTCTTCGATCTCGAGATCGAGCAGACGCTTGTTCAGCTCCTCGAGCTTCGCGTCGCGCTCTTTCGTCGTGACACCTTCAGTTGCCCGCGCCGCGTAGTAGTCACTGATCGCCGCTGCAAGCCGCTCCTTCACCATGTTGCCGAATAGCCAGCACAGTGCGGAGTCGACGCCAGCGCGACCGACGATCTGGCTCGGGCCGCCGTTCGACATTCCGGTTGAGACTCGCTCGATCACCGTCTTGGGTTCGAACGTCGTAATGAAGGCCTCGATCGACACCTCGCCACTTGGCGCCATCACCTCGTCGACCCATTTCCTCATCCGGGCGAGCGCTTCGCTCTTGGCGCGCGGTGCATCTTCGAACCTTTCACGCTCCGCTTTAAGATCGAGAATCTGTACGCGCACCTTCTCGACCGCAGCGCGCTGCTTGTCGTTCGTGAGGTTGCCGCTGTTCTTCATTCGAGGTCGACTCCTAGAGCTTCAAGTTCGCGCTTGAGATGCGAGCGCAAACTTCGGAATGTCTCGTCCGCGCTTCTGCTCCTGCGCTCGGCTTCTTCGATGCGCTTCTGCAGGAGATCGACCGCTGCAGCCACCAACGCAAGTGCGCCCTCGTGTTTGGCGATGTCTTGTTCGAGCTGACGCGTGAAGCGTCGGATGTCGTCATCGGAGTAGGTGCCGCGAGAGATCGGCGGCCGGTTGCGAAGCTCCGCGAGCGCCTGATCGAGCTCGCGCTTCTGACGGACCCACACGTCCAAAGTGCTTCGCAGGCGCTGATGCTCGCCAAGAGCCGCGCGCTGTTGGACGTAGAGCCGCACCAATTTTAATAGCGCAGGATTCACCGCCGGCGCTGGCGTATTCATAGCTTCTTTCCTTCGAGGACGGCAACCGCGTCGATCGGGACCGAGCGTGCGAGCGCATCTTGGAACCACGGCGCAAAACGCAGTGCTTCGATAATCAAGTCTTCGGGATCGAGCCGCACGCGCTGCGCTTCGTGCTCGAGCGCGGTGCGCACAGTTGGTGGGATGTCCAACTCCAATGGCCGCGCCTTAATTGATCTTGCGTTTCGCGGCCGCATCCCGCTGCGCCAAGTGCGCCAATGCGCGCTCTTGATAGATCTTCGTTGCGCGCTCGAGCTCCTCGTCGGTCGGTTGTCGATCGATGCCAACGAGCTCAACGACGATCGCCGCGACGGCGAGATCTCGCTGCAGACGGAGCTGCGCGCAAGTGCGCTCGTGTTCGGCTTTCGTCATGGCTGATCCTTCCCATTGCGCTTCGCGTAGATCGCCTCGGTCTTCATTGAACCGCGCTGCGCACCGCTCGCAGGCAGGCAGGTGATCAGCTCCGGATCATTGCTAGCCGTGAGCTCGAGCAAGACGCTGCGGACGAGAGCGAGCGGCGTTGCAGACCGCACGAATTGCGCGCCGATGCCGGCGATCCGCGCGGAACGATCTGAATCACGCATCGATGCCGTAGCAGCGACGATTACGCTATTCACCTTCCGCGCGTGGTCGATACGCCAACTGAACGCGGCAGCCGACATAGAAGGCGCGATCTCCGTGAGCGCGCGGTGCATCTCAGCCGGCAACTTGGCGGCCGCGAGCTGACCCAGCATGGCGCGCAGCTCAGAGCGTGGATCGGAGGCCGTAGCCCGAGCTTGAGGCTCGGGACGCGCAGTGCCGGCGACGCGGCCAACGAGATTTCGAAAACGCATGGGGCAGTGAGCGTGCTCCGGCCTGCGTCGAATTGCGAGGTCACTCCGGGACACCGCGGGACGTTGCGGGACGCGGCGGGAATCTATTTCTCGTCGCGCTGCGCTTCGATCCACGCGAGCAGCTCGTGAAGGCGGTACCAGACGCGACGGCGGATATCGAACGGTTGCGGAAATCCTGGCGGCAACTTGCCGCTGCGCCAGTTGCGGAGCGTCTTCGGCGAAATGCCGAGAAGCTCAGCGGCAGCTTCGGAGGTGATCCGACCGTCCGGTCTCACGGTGTGACCGGACGCCCGGAGGCGCGCGACCACGATCTCGATGTCTGCTGCACTAATCGCCATCGTTGGCTTGCGCCGGCCGTTCGGCTCGCAGTCTCTTGCGGAGATCTGCCACGCGCTCCTCGACGCGTTCGAGCGCGGCCGCGCTATCCGTCACTGCGGCGATCGCTGCAGGTAGGAGCTCGAGGTGTGCATCGATCTCGCGCACAACACGCGACCATTCGCCGTGCGCATCGTCCGCCTGCAATAGGCGAGCTCGGTTCGCGTTGACGCGTTGGCGCTCACTCTCAGCTTTGAAGTGTGCTTGTCGCTCGAACGGCGGCATTGAGTCGGGGTCCTGCTCGCCGAGCCCATACGTGCGCTCGATTGCGAGCAGGTCGCGCAGTCGGTAGACCGCATAACCACGGCGCACGCCTGCAGGCTCGAGGTTTGCGCGAGCAATGCGGCGCGCGATCGTCTCGCGCGTATGACCGAGCTCCTCCGCCGCCTCGCTGATGGAGAGACACACGGCGGGCTCGCCGCGTCTATGTGTTGGCTTCGGTTTTTTGTTCATCTGCTGCTGAGGCCCTTGGGGCCCGAAATCTCCCGGAAACCGGGGTCCGAATTACCCGTGGA
>JBDZVE010000076.1:0-3289 GCA_040255535.1 Lysobacterales bacterium
GCGCCTCTTGCGCGGGATTTTCCCCGGACAGCAGTGCGCTTCCGCAAGGATGACGCCGGTAGGACGTCGGTATGACGCCGATGTGGCTGTCGGCCCCGCGTGCTTTCGAGAGCTGTTCTTCAGGACTAGAAGCGATACGTCAGCTTCCCGTACACGAATCTTCCCGAGCGTCCGAACGGTGAGTAGTTCGAGAATGAGGTCGTGCCCGTTCCGTTTGCGGCGGGCGGGTTAGGGTCCGGATACTCATCCGTGACGTTGTCCGAGCCGAGCGCAATCCGCATATGGTCCGTGATATCGAAGCGGCCTTCGATGTCGATCAGCGTCTTCGGCGAGAGCACGACGTCGTTGATCACCGTCGAGGTGAACGTCGCGGCCGTATCGGGCGACAGCGTTTCCCCATAGCGCGTTGCACGCAGCGTCGCGGCGAGCCGATCCAGCGTCCAGTTCGCCATGAGCGTGAACTTATCGTCCGGCGTGCCTTCTTCGAACGTCAACACGTTCACGCGCTCGAACAGCACCGGCGCCGGGTCGAGCGCAGCGAGCTCCGCCGTCGTCGGCGTGCGCGTCACGTCGGTCGAATTGAAGTTCGCGGTGAACGTCAAATCCAATCGTCCCGCCCGCTCGAGCACGAGCGGATAGCTCGCGACGATGTCGACGCCTTTCGTTTCCGTATCGACCCCGTTGATGAAGAAGCGCCCGCCGCCGACGCCGATGAAGCCCTGATCCTCTAGATATTCGCGAACGTTCGCTGCCGTGAGGTTCTCCGAGAGCACGATGCGATCGTCGATGTCGATCCGATATGCATCGATCGTGACGCTGAGATCCCCCAGCTGAAACACGGCGCCGATCGAGAAGTTCTGCGATTCCTCGGCATCGAGCTTGCGCGCGCCGAGCGCCTGCGCGACGGGATCCGTCGCGGGGAAAGTCGTGATATCGAACGGAATGCCCCCGATGAAATTCGTCGAGGTAGTCGCGAAGAACTGCTGCTGCAATGAAGGCGCACGAAAACCGTTTTGCACCGAGCCGCGCAAGGCGAACTTGTCGGTAAAGTCGTAGCGGGCCGAGATCTTGCCGGAAAGATTCTCGCCGAAATCCGAATAGTGCTCGCCGCGCACCGCGACCGATCCCAAGAGCTTCGGCGTGATGTTCGCCTCGAGATCGATGAACGCACCGACCGCTTCACGATCCTCGTCGACTTCGTTTTCCGGTCTGAAGCCGGGGAAGACTTGTGAACCCGATTGCGTCGGACTTCCGTCGGGCAAGAGCACGCCGCCGTTTCGGTAGGAATCCGGTTCACCCGCCGTGATCGAATACGTTTCGCGGCGCGCTTCGAGTCCGATCGCAACGTTGAGCGGCGAGGAGAGCCAATCGACTTGAATGGGCCGAACGCCGGAGATGTTCAGCACGAGCTGATCGTAGTCGAACCCGCCGGCATCGAACCGCGTCTTGCTGCTCGGGCCGAGCGAGCGGTTGAGCGTATTCTCGATCGTGAACTCCATCTCATTGAAGCCGTAAGAAAGCGAGGAATCCATGTTCCACTCGCCAAGCTCCCAGCGAATGCCGTAAGCCGCCGAATAGTCGGTGACTTCCGGCGCGATGATCGGCAGGAATCCTTCCGGATAGATCTCGATCGTGTTGCGATCGTCGAGTGCCCGGCGATAGAAGCCCGCGGAGCGCGCATCGCGCCGCTGGTAGCCCGCCCACCCATACATCGTCGCGCCGGTCTCGAACTGATACTCGGCATTCGCAAACACCGTCGATTGCTCGAGCTCCGGCTCGCCGTACCAGGAGTTGAACCGGTTGAACGTCAGCTCGCGCGGATCGAACGAGCCGTTCACCAACGGAAACTGCTGGCGCGCATCCCAACCCCCGCGCTCGGTGTGCTCTTGATCCTTGTACTCGGCTGCGATCGTGAGCGACCCGGCTTCTCCGAGCGCAAGCCCTTTCCATGCGGAGACCGTCAACGTTTCTCCATCCGATACATCGCGCGAGAGTCGCGGCGGTGCGGACCAGCCGGCGCCCGGAGGCGGCGTACCCGTGATCACCTCGTACTCCGACTCGCGCCAACCGTAGTGCACGCCGATGTCTCCGCCTTCGGAGTCCGTGCGCAGCCGAAGGTTGATCACGCCCGCGATCGCGTCGGAGCCGTATTGGGCCGACGCGCCGTCCCGCAGCACTTCGATGGAGTCGATGATCGAGCTCGGGATCGCATTGAGGTCGACGGCGGCAGAACCGCGCCCGATCGTGCCGTTGATGTTGACGAGCGAAGCGGCATGCCGCCGTTTGCCGTTGACCAACACGAGCGTTTGGTCCGGCGCGAGCCCGCGCAGCGTGGCAGGTCGAATCGTGTCGGTCGCATCGGCGAGTCCCGGCCGCGGAAAGTTGAACGAAGGCAATGTGACCGCGAGCGCCTGATTGACTTCGGTGACGCCGAGATTCTGCAATGACTCGCTCGAGACGACATCGACGGGCACCGCCGTCTCGAGGGCAGAGCGATTCGCAACGCGCGTGCCGGTCACGATGATGTTCGCAAGCGCGTTTTCATCCTCCTCATCCTGTTGCTGTGCGTGCGCCGGCACCGTCACTGCGATTGGCGCGATCGCCGCGAGCATTATCGAAGCGTGCTTACGCATTCTGCCTCCCTGAGTACTTCTTACATGCCGGCTTGCTTGCGAGATGCATGCAGGATTACACCTCCGGCGAGAACCGCACAAGATTGCAACGAACGCAATGACGGAGCATGGAACGCGTATTCGCGCTGGGTGCCGTACTAGTCAAATTTCCTGAGAGACCCGAGGGCAGCGCGGATCGCATCCGTTCGTTCGATCGCCTAAACTCTTTTTTGTTGTTTTCGTTCGGACCTCAAACCTCATCTCGCGACCGCCATGTCATCCTTTCGCCCGACGGCCTACCTCCTCGCGAATTGCCCGTTCTCCTTCAAGTTCCTGCTGTTCATTTCAGAGGCGAAGCTCGTCGATGGATTCGAGATCGTGCGCTGCGATCCGAACGACGCTGAAACGGAGCGGGTGAAGCAGAAGCTTGCGGCGGCGACGGGAAAGAAGGCGACGTTTCCGACGGTCGAAGTCGAACCCAACGTATACAAATCCGATTCCGATGCGCTCGTCGCGCACTACGCAGAGCTCAACAAGATCGATCCGCAATCCTTACCGGCCTTTTCGTTCTACATGAAAGGAATTTTTCCGCAGCTGGCGGAAAAGCACTAAAGACGGTTGACGGTTGACTGTTGGCAGTTGACGGTCAGAAGGCGTCGGCGCAGGTCTTCGGCCGC
>JBDZVE010000076.1:3389-17751 GCA_040255535.1 Lysobacterales bacterium
CGGTTGACTGTTGGCAGTTGACGGTCAGAAGGCGTCGGCGCAGGTCTTCGGCCGCAGGTGCGTGATCGGACCTCGAAGAGATACTCTCGCGGCGACGCGGCGGCGCGGCGCAGAGAAGAACTCATCATCTCTTTTCTTCGCCGCGCCGCCGTGCCGCCGCGAGACCATCTTCTTCCTGGCTTGAATCTGCAGACCAAAGCTTTGTGTCGTCCACTTTGGTTGGCGGCGCGAGACTCTCTTGTATCTGACGTGAATGCTCGCAGGTTCGGAATACCTGCGTTCTCAAAGCTCAGCGCTTTTCCCAATACGTCGCGTTCTTGATGCCGAGCTTCGCGGGGTCGAACGTTGGATCTTGTCCGGCCCGTTTTTGTGCTTCGTAATCCTTGAGCGCAAGAAGCGCCGGCTTTTGAAGGATCAGAATCGCGACGATGTTGAGCCATGCCATGAGACCGACGCCCATGTCGCCGAGTCCCCAGGCGAGCGCGGCGCTTCGGATCGCACCGTACGTCACCGAGACGATCATCACGAGCTTGAGCGTCATGAGCAGCCAGCCTGGCGCCGCGTTGCGCGCCAAGTACTGCACGTTCGTCTCCGCCATGTAGTAGTACGCGACCAGCGTCGTGAACGCGAAGAACATGAGCGCGAGCGCGACGAAGCTCGCGCCGAACCCAGGCATCACCGACTCGATCGCCGCTTGCGTGAATTGCGGACCGGCTTCAATCCCAGGCAGGTTCTCGACGATCGCGAAGCCATCGGGATGGACCACGTTGTACTTGCCCGTCGACAGAATCATGAACGCCGTTGCCGAGCACACGAGCAGCGTATCGACGTAAATCGAAAACGCTTGTACGAAGCCTTGCTTGGCCGGATGCGACACTTCCGCGGCCGCTGCCGCGTGCGGGCCAGTGCCCTGCCCCGCTTCGTTCGAATACACGCCGCGCTTCACACCCCATTCGACGGCAAGGCCGAGCACGGCGCCGAACGCCGCTTTCATCCCGAACGCGCTGCTGAAAATCAGCCCGAATATCGTCGGCACGCTCTCGATGTTGATCAGCATGATGACGAGCGCGACGAGAATGTACGAGAAAGCCATGAAGGGCACGACGAGCTCGGCGAATCGTGCGATGCGCTTCACGCCGCCCACGATGATCGTGCCGAGCGCGATGACAATCAGAGCCGCGCTCACCCGCGGATCGACCCCCCACGCGTTCTGCACGCTCGAAGCGATGCCGTTCGCCTGAATGCCGGGCAATAGCACGCCCGTGCCGACAACGGTCGCAATCGCGAAGGCGAACGCGTACCACTTCAATCCCATCGCCTTTTCGATGTAATACGCAGGGCCGCCGCGATACTTGCCCTCGTTGTCCTTCTCTTTGTATATCTGGGCGAGCGTGCACTCGACATAAGAGGTGGACGCGCCGAAGAGCGCGCTCATCCACATCCAGAACACGGCACCTGGACCGCCAAATGTGATCGCCGTCGCCACGCCTGAGATATTGCCGATCCCGACACGCCCGGACAGCGACATCGCGAGCGCTTGAAACGAGGAGACGCCGGCGGCCGACTTCTGTCCCTTTAACATGAGCCGGATCATTTCCTTGAAGCCGCGAATCTGCATGAAACGCGTGCGGATCGAGAAATAGAGCCCGGCACCCAAGCAAAGGGCGATGAGCGCTTTGCTCCAAATGAGGCCGTTGAGGAAGTCGACTGCTTCTTTCACGAGTTGCTCCGTTTGGGGCCGCCGGTAGTGTGCACGCAGACCCGCCTCGCAGGAAGTGGGGGAATAGATGAAGCTGCTCGAGACAAGTAGACACATCAGTGCACTTTGCGGAACACTCGACACCGAGACGCGGCGCATAACTCACGCGCCCCCATTCAACGGAGATATCGATGCAGTATCGTCGGAGCCCTTCTCTGCCGCTCGCCCTGCTGTTCGCGATCGCGGCGTTGTCCGCGCAGGCTGAGGACCTCGAGCTCACACCGTTCAAATCGAGCGGCATCTATGAGGTGGGCGAGAAGGCGGGATGGACCGTGACGGCAGGCCCGGACGCGAGCCCCACCGCCGCGTACACGTACACGATCAAGAAGAACAATTTCGATGTGATCAAGACGGGCAAGCTCGATCTATCGAGCACGGCGACGATCGAGGCGACGCTGGACGAGCCTGGGATGTTGTATGTCGAGATCGACGATGGCGATGCCGCTACGCCTGTCAAAGCCGTTGGCGCAGCGATCGCGCCATATCGGCTCGAGCCATCGCTGCCCGCGCCGGAGGATTTCGATCGCTTCTGGGCGACCAAGATCAAGGAGCTTCGAGCCGTTCCCGCGAATCCCGTACTCACATCGAAGCCGAGCGGCAATTCGGAGGTCGAGTACTACACGATCAAGATGGACCACGTCGGCGGCAAGAACGTGCACGGGCAGCTTTCGAAGCCGAAGCGTCCCGGCAAGTTTCCGGGCCTCGTGATCTTCCAGTGGGCGAGCCCGCCCTATCCGCTCGAGCGCGAATGGGTCACCGATCCTGCGGCGGAAGGCTGGCTCGCGCTCAACATCGAGCCGCACGATGTGCTGCCGGACCAACCGAAGGCGTACTACGACGCGCTTCCGCAGGAGCTCAAGGAATACCAGAAGATCGGACGATCGGATCGCGACAAGAATTATTTCTTGCAAATGTATCTGGCGGACATTCGTGCGATCGACTATCTCACGACGCTTCCGGAGTGGGACGGCAAGACGCTTCTCGTCATGGGGACGAGCATGGGCGGACAGCAGAGCCTGTGTGCAGCCGGCCTGCACCCGAAGGTCACGCATCTCATCGTGCACGTACCCGCGGGCGCCGACACCCACGGACCGTTGCACGGTCGGGCGTCCGGCTACCCGAACTGGCCGACGGACGATCCGAAGATTCTCGAAACGTCCCGCTACTTCGATACGGTGAACTGCGCCGCTCGGATCGAGGTGCCCTCGCTCGTGTCGATGGGCTTCATCGACACGACCTGCCCACCCGCAGGGATCTTTATCGCCTTCAATCAGATCCGCGGATACAAAGAAGCCGTGCCGCTCGTCGACTCGCCGCACAACCACCTCGCCACGCCGGAGCAGCAGGCGCCCTACACGCAGCGTTCGGCGGAGTGGATGCGCGCCTTACTCGCGGGCAAGAATGTCGCGGCGCTTCACTGATTCTTTGGATCGGCCGAACCGGCTTCGACCCAAATGCCGTCGCGGCATTCGAGGAGCACGACGCCGCTGCGCACGACGGTGCCTGATTTGAACGCCTCGCCGTTGAAATAGCACACTGCGCCGCCCGGCACCTCCAGGCGAACGGTATCGGAGTCCTCGTGCATTTCCTCCGCGATCGCGGAAGTCTTCAATGTCGGATCGATGCCGCCGACATTACGAATACCGCTGTGCATTGGCTCACTCCCTAAAGTCCGACCAGTACAAGGGTAACGACCGGGGCGCGGTCGGCGACTCCGGATTGCCACGCATCGCGCCCGCGGTTTCCGAGATTCCGAGCGAGACGAGTCACTGAACCCGAATGGATACCGGCTTGCTCTTGCGGCTCTCCGTCTTGGGGATATGAACCTTCAAAACGCCGTCCTTGCATTCGGCAGCGATCTTGCTCGTGTCGACGTTTTCCGGCAGCGCGAAACTGCGCGCGAACGAGCCATAGAAGCTTTCGATACGCAGGTCGTTCGCTTCGCCCTCTTCCTTCTCGTACTTGCGCTCGCCGCGGAGCGTGAGCATTCCGTCTTCCACCGTGATGTCGATGTCCTCCTTCTTGACTTCCGGCAGCTCGGCTTTGATCAAGTACTCCCGCTCGTTCTCGCTGATGTTCGCAACCGGCCGCCACTCGACGCCTTGCGTCTGCCCGACGAGTCCGCGCCCAAAGAACGGCGAGAACTGTCGGATCGCCTCTTCCATTTCGCGAAACGGCTCCCAACGAGTCACACTCAGCGGATCTATACGCGTGATGTTCATAACGGCACCTCCGAGATGGCGTTCAGCGCGTGCAATGCTTGACGCGTATCGAAGTTCCGAATGGCACCGCATCCGATCAGCGCCTGTAACGTTGCCGAGCGATGTCGGCGAGCAGCATGAAAGAAGATTCTTGCGACGCTTCGGAATTTTCCGCATCGTGCTGGCCGCAACGCGCTGGCTCGCAAGAACGGGACGAGCAGCGACGAGCCTCGTCACTCCCGCCCGAAGCGCAAGCGCGAGCGTTCGCGTGCCTTCTCCGCCTCGATCTCGCGATAGCGAGGAGCGGCGCTCGTGACGAGCGAAGCGATCAAGCTACGCGCCGATGCAGACACTTCATCGACCGCGCGATTGAACGCTTCTTCGTTCGCCTTCGAAGGTTTATTGAATCCGCTCAGCTTGCGTACGAACTGCAGCGATGCGGCCCGAATCTCGACTTCGGTGGCAGGCGGGTCGAAGTTGAAGAGCGTCTTGATGTTTCGGCACATAGGACTCAAGCGGTAAGGGGTATTAGAGAAAGTTTGACCCTGTCCTCGCTCCAGGTCGAGTCGCAGATTAGCGCTTTGTTCTTATCGCGAAGCGCCATCCCCTAACCCCCGACCGCTTCGATCAGAGCTTGGCGACGCGCGCCGAGCCGTCCGAGCGCGTGTAGACGCGCACCTTCTCGCCGACGCTGAACGTCTGATCCGCGGGCTGCACGATCGCAAGCTGCTCTACGCCGCCTTCGAGATCGACGAGAATCTCGTACGCCTTCTTCTGCGTTGCGGCCTTCTCCGCCTTCTGGCCGGCGATCACGCCCGCGACGCCCGCAACCGCACCTGCGATGTTCGAGCCGCTGCCACCGCCGACCGCGTGCCCCAGCGAATAGCCAATGAGCCCGCCGCCCACGGTGCCGAGCGCGGTTTCGCGACCTTCGATCGTCGCTTCCCGCACTTCGACGACGGTTGCTTGTTGGACGCTCCAGGGCCGTCCCGCATCGGTGCGCGAATACATCGTCCCGGAATGAGTCGCGCATCCGACAAGGAGAACGGTCAACGCTATCGAGCAAGATGCTTGTGCACGCATGGTCGATCTCCGCGAAAGGGTTCGGGTCGCCAGTGTGCGCCGGGCAAGCTGAATGGTAGGCAAACGCCGGAGGTTTTCCGACGTCAGGAAAGCTCGCTACTTGGCTGCCGCGGGCAGATCGTTGCCTGGAAAGTACAACGCGACCGGCCGGATCTCGAAAATCGTGCCGATGGCGGGGAGCGTGCGTGCGATTTCGATCGCTTCCTGCTCCGAGGCGACATCCACGATGTAGAAACCGAGCAACTGCTCCTTGGTCTCGGCGAACGGGCCGTCCACGACAATCGCGTCGGCCGACCGGTACTGTTTGGCCGTTCGAGGCGGCGCGAGCCGCACGACCGGGCCGAGTTTGGTTTGCGCCAACAACGTTTCGCGGACCTTGAGGTGCTTCGCAACATGCGCCGCATCTTGTTCCGGCGTCATGGCGTCTGCGGCCGCTTGCGGGGTGAATATCAAGATGGAGTACAGCACGAAGGATTCGCTCACGAGCTAAAGAGTCGAGCGTACCGACAGTCCGTACGGATCGGCAATGCGCGCTGGCAGCGATTGCGCTGGAGTAGCATAGAATTTACCCGCACCTCGCGAGTTCAGAGACGAGCCCATGCCAACCCTTCCCGATCCACTCGTCGTCATCGCGCTCGAGATCGAGAGTCAAGAGGTGTTCGAGCGCGCCCGGATCCCGGTGCTCTACACGGGCGTCGGCAAGATCAATGCCGCATGGGCGCTCACGCGCAAGCTCTCCGAGTATCGGCATGCAAAGCGAGCGTTGCCGCTCGTGCTCAACTTCGGTACGACGGGCAGTCGCTGCTTTCAGACGCACACGCTCGTCGCGTGCACGACGTTCGTTCAGCACGACATGGACGTCTCCGGTCTCGGCTTCGCGCGCGGGACGACGCCTTTCGATGAGACACCTGCCCGGATCGAATTTCCGGTCGTCTTTCCCGACCTCAAGCAGGCGGTATGCGGCAGCGGCGATGCCTTTGTGACGGGTACGCCCGCCGTGAGTTGCGAGGTCGTCGACATGGAAGCCTATGCCTTGGCGAAGGTGTGCGCGCTCGAGCACGCGGCGTTCGCGTGCGTGAAGTACGTGACCGATGGCGCCGATCATGCGGCCGGCGAGGATTGGCAGGCGAACCTGCATCGAGCGGCGGAGCGGTTCATGGAGTGTTACCGCGCCCTGAGTCGTCCCGCGTGATGTAGGTTTTGGCGCAGCCAAGCGGGCGAGCGACGGCGCGTGGAACTTCTCGCGCCGTGGAAACCTTCGATAGAAGTCCAATCGGCTCACTCGTCAGGTCGCCTTATGCTTCACGAACAGCAGTACCCGAAACCTCCGTTTCCTCATCAACCGCAATCGCTTCCCGGCTCGAGCGAGCAGATGGAGCCGAAGCCGGACTACGGCGAGGAGACGTACGAAGGCTCGGGCCGCCTGCTCGACAAGAAGGCGATCATCACGGGCGGCGATTCAGGCATCGGCCGCGCGGTCGCGCTCGCCTTCGCGCGCGAGGGTGCTGACGTGCTCGTAAGCTATCTCAATGAGCACGAGGATGCGCAAGAGACGAAGCGCCTCGTCGAGGACGCCGGCCGCCAATGCATTCTCGTTCCCGGCGACATCTCGAGCGCAGCGCATTGCCGAGCGATCGTAGAGAAGGCCATCGAGGCGTTCTCGCGAATCGATATCCTCGTCAACAACGCCGCGCATCAGATGACGTTCGAGTCGGTGGAAGAGATCTCGGATGAGGAATGGGACAAGACGTTCGCGACGAACATCTCTTCCATGTTCTATCTGACGAAGGCCGCCGTGCCGCACATGCCGGCCGGCAGCAGCATCATCAACACCGCGTCCATCAACTCGGACACGCCCAATCCGCAACTGCTCGCGTATGCGACGACGAAAGGCGCGATTCAGAACTTCACCGCCGGTCTCGCGCAAATGCTCGCGGAAAAAGGCATTCGCGCAAACAGCGTCGCTCCGGGACCGGTGTGGACCCCGCTCATCCCCGCCTCGCTCCCTTCAGAGAACGTGCAACACTTCGGCGAGCAGGTACCGATGAGGCGCCCCGCGCAACCGTGCGAGCTTGCACCAGTGTATGTAATGCTCGCGAGCGCGGAGTCGAGCTACGTCTCGGGCGCAACGGTGGCGGTGACGGGTGGAAAGCCCATCTTATGATTGGTTGACGGTTGACGGTTGACAGTTGACGGCCAGAAACGGCGAACGCCAGCGAGCCGCCCTGTGCCTCTTCTCTGTTCCTCTTTCCTCCAAGCCTTGACGTGCTGCATTACATGAGTGTCACTGCAGCGCTCTTGCTCTGACCGTCAACTGTCAACAGTCAACCCTTTCTCCTTTCAATTCTTGTTCCATCTGCTATCCGCGCGTTCGGATGCAGTACGATGCTTTCGCCGGCCGAGAGTCCTTTCAGAATCTGCGCATGTCGGCCGTCCTCGCGGCCGACTTCGACGAACCGCAGCTCGGCCTTGCCGTCGTCGTCTACGAAGACGGCCCACCGATTGCCTTCTCTGAACAAGGCGGAGAGCGGCACGCGCAGCTCATCCTGCGACTCCCAGATGATGATCCGCGGCTCGACCCGATACCCGTGGCCGAGCGATTGCCATTCCTCGTGAGGACTCGTGATGTCGATGATCACGTTCACTCGTTGCTCCTCGATGCCGAGCGCGGATACTTTCGTGAAGCCGAACGGCTCGACGCGTTCGACGACGCCGCTCAAGGGGTGATCGCCGCCCCATGCATCGATCAATGCGCGCTGACCGGGCTTCACCCGCACGGCATCCTCGGACAAGAGCTCCGCTTTGATCTCCAGCTTGCTGGGATCTCCGATCTCAACGATGGGCGTGCCCGCGTTCACGATCGCCTCGCTCTTCTGCAACACGCGCAGCACGGACCCGGAGATCGGCGAGCGCACGAGCACACAGTCGCAATCTTTTGCGGCGCGCTTCGCCTGGGCCGGATTGAGGAGCCTCGCGCGCGCTTGCTCGAGCTCCGATTCGCGCATCTTGAGTGCGGCTTGCGCTTCCGCAACGGCCGCGGTCGCGGTCTTGGCGCGTCGCTCGGCCGCCTCGAGATCGTTGCGCGAGATGCTCTGCTCGCTTGCGAGCGCGCTCAGCCGCTTGTATTCGGAGAGCGCAAACGCTCGCTCCGCTTCGGCTCTGCGAAGCTGTGCCGCCGCGAAGCTGCGCGCCGCGTCCGCGGCGTCCACTGCGGCGTTCGCTTCGGCCTCGGCGCGCTGATCCAGAAACATCGGTACCGACGGCTCGAGCCGGGCAATCACGGTCTCGTTCGCGACGACGCGATCTCCGGATTCGAGCTCGACTCTGCGCATCAACCCCGTGACCGAGGCGGAGATGACGAAGACATCACGCACACGCGTCTCTCCCTCGTCGCTCACCGTCACTTGAATCGGACCGCGCTCGACGACAGCGAGATCGACGGGCACGGCTTGCGGTCTGAACAGCAGCAGCAGAACGAGCAGAAGCGCGACGAGAGCCGGCGTCCAGAACAATGCGCGTCGCTTTCCTGCTGATCTCATGAAGCTTCACTCGCGTGTCTTGAGAACGGCGATGAGATCGAGCCGATCGATACGCCGCCGCACGAATAATGCCGAAAGCGCGGTCGCAACGCTCGCGACGACGATCGCGATGCCGAACGTCGACGGCTCGAGCACGAACGGCACACGAAAAAGCTCGGTTTCGAAACCGTGCACGGTCGCGCGCCCCAATAGCCAACCGATGAGGGATCCGAGCGGCAACGCGAGGAGCGCAAGGAGCGCGATTTCTCCGAGCATCAAATAAGAGATCTCGGCACGCGTGAACCCGAGCACACGCAGCGTAGCGAGCTCGCGGCCGCGCTCCGACAGCGCGATCCGCGCGGCGTTGTACGTCACGCCGAACGCGAGCGCGCCGGCGAAGAAAATGAAGAACGATACGAAGATCAGCAAAGTGTCCGCCATCGTCTCGTCGAACATTTCGATCGCCGCCGCCTTGAGCGTAATCGCCGTGATGCCGGGCAGCGCCTTCAGCTCGCGCACGAGCGCATCCTGCCGGGTCGAGTCCACGCGCAAATGCACGCTCGTCAACGTCGGGCGCTCCTTCATCAAGCGGGCGAGCGCGCCGATTTCGATGTAGGCCGGTGAGCCCATATACGTCTCGAACGTGCCCGCGACCCGTAGCTGCATCACTTCACGTCGGCCTTCGAGCGTTTCGACCGTGATGAGATCGCCCCGCCCCACACCGAGCATCTTGCCGAGCATGGAAGAGATCATCAGTCCTTCACGGGGCAAGGTTAGTGCATCGCCGCTTGCATCGTAGACGCGGTACAGCGTCTGTACGGCAGGCAAACCCTGGAGGGCTTCGCGTTCCTCTCGTGCGCCGACGCGCAGCTTCGCAGGAACGGCACGCATCGGCTCGATAGCGAGCACGCCGGGGAGCCGGCTCAACGCACGGGCAGCCTCGAACGTTCGAGGTTCCGCGAAGCTTACGGTCATGTCTTGCGACTGTGCTTCGCGGAAATACACATCGACCATGTGATCGACGGCATCGAGCCATTGCATCGAAAGGACGAGCACCGCGACCGCCATCGAAATCCCAAAGCACGTCGTGAACGAGCGCATCGGGTAGCGCGCGACTTGGCGCAAGATGATGCGTGTGAGCTGCTCGATGCGTTGAGCGATCGCCGCGCGTGCGAGTGCCGTGCGCCTGAACATCGGCGGTGCCGGTGGGCGCATCGCTTCGGCGGGCGGCAACGTGACTGCAGTGCGCACGGCGCGGAACGCCCCGGCAAATGCCGCGCCGAGCCCCACGACCGCGCCGATGACGAACGATGTCGGTCCGGGCCGAAAGAGCAGGAACGGGAAGTGAAAGAACGCTGCGTAAAGATGTGTCTCGTACCATCCGAACCCATAGCCCGCCGCCGCGCCGAGCAGCACGCCGAGGACGCCGATCGCGAACACGAACTTGAAGTAATGGCGCCCGATCTCCCGATCGCGATAGCCGAATGCCTTCAGCAACCCGATCTCGCTGCGCTCCATTGCGATGAGGCGGGTCAGCACCATGTTCGTGAGGAATGCCGCAACCGCGAGGAAGATCGCGGGCAAGAGGTACGAGAGCGTGCGCAACTGCTCGATCTCGTTCGTGAGAAACCAGTTGGAGATTTGGTCCTTGCGCCCGTACGCACCCACGCTGCCGTAGCGCTCTAGCAGGCGATCGAGCTCATCGATGACGATGTCCGGGTTCGCCCCTCGGAGTAAGGAGAGGCTCACGGCGTTGAACGCCCCATCGAGATCGAATGCGGCTTTCAGCAGCGACTCGTCCAGCCACACTACGCCGAAGCGCGCATCGTCCGGCATGAGTGCGCCGGGACCGATCGCATAGACATACTCCGGCGATAAGGCAACGCCGACGATTCGCAACTCTCGCCAACTGCCGTTCAAGACTGCCCGAATACGATCGCCGAGATTGAGGCCGTGCGCCTCGGCGAACGGCTCCGAAACGAGCGCCTCGTCCGTCGAGCGCGGCCGCGGCATGCGGCCGCTGCGCAGCGTCACGAGATTGAGCTTTGCTTCACCGCTTTCGGGCAGCGAAACCAGCTCGGCGACGATGGGCTCTTCGAAGCCGGCGACATCGAGCACGGCATTCGCGATGACGCGGGTCTCGACCGTCTGCACGCCCGGAAGCGCGCCGATCTCCGCGGCCAAGCGCTCAGGTGCGCGTTTGACGCGCGCAAACACGTGCGCGAATCGATAGCGCTCATAGTAGGCGCGCGCCGTCTCATCGAGCGACTCCACCGTCGAGAGTCCCATGACGAGAACGGCGATCCCCGATGCCATGATGAGACCGATCGCCAGTACCTGGCCGCGCATGCGCCACAGATCGCGGATCAGCTTCTTGTCGAGCGCACGCGTTACCACGACAGCTCACGCGCGCTACGCCGTTCTTCGTTGCGCGCTTCTTGATGGATCTGTCCGTCGCGCATGGAAAGCACACGGTCGGCCATGCTCGAGATCACGGAATTGTGGGTGATGAGCGCGGTCGTCGTACCGAGCTCGGCATGGATCCGCTCGATCGCTTCGAGCACGAGCACGCCGGTCGGGCTGTCGAGCGCGCCGGTCGGCTCATCGCACAACAGGAGGCTCGGCCGTTTGGCGATCGCGCGGGCGATCGCGACACGCTGCTGCTCGCCGCCGGAGAGTTGCGCCGGAAAATGTTGAAGCCGCTCGCCGAGCCCGACGAGGCGGAGCGCTTCCTCGGGCGACATGGGATCGGCGGCGATCTCGGTCACGAGCGCGACGTTCTCGAGCGCGGTCAAGCTCGGAATCAAATTGTAGAACTGAAAGACGAAACCGACGTGCTCGCGTCGGTACTGCGTCAGCCCGGCATCGTCGAGTGCCGTAATGTCGCGGCCCAGAAACTCGACCTTCCCGCTCGTCGGCGTATCGAGTCCGCCGAGAATGTTGAGCAGCGTCGATTTGCCGCTCCCCGATGCGCCGAGCAACACGACGAGCTCGCCCGCGTACAGCGCCAGATCGACGCCGCGCAGCGCGTGGACCTCCACCTCGCCCGTCCGATAGATTTTACTGATCGCGTGCGCACGCAACGTCTCGCGGCTAGGCGATGTCGCGCCGGGGCCGTCCGCATGCGTTGCGGATTCCACGCACGATCCTTTCAGTCCCGCACACGGACCGGCAGAGGCACGCTGCACACGTCGATGCGACCGGCGAGGACTTTGTACCAGTCGTCTCGGCGGTTGCGCCGCGACTCGACGAGCGCTTCGAACGTGGGTGTGTCCGTTCGCAGCAGCTCGAGCTGCGTGCGTTCCTCCGCGGGAAGCTCGGACGCGAAGCGGACCCGGCGTATCGGCACGTATTGCGCTGCCTTCTCGTAGAAACCCAATGGACCCGTCCCGCGCGGCAGCGAAGATAAGTATTCCACGCCCTGAACGACACGACCGACGACCGTGATATTGCGGTCGAGCTGCCGCGGCGCGTGCCCGATCACAACGTAAAGCCCCGTGCCTGAGGCGCCGTCGACGTCGGTGCCGCGTGCAACGCCGACCATGCCATAGCAATGCGTCAACCAGGCGCGCCCTTCCGCTCCCTCGCGCGCCGCGGGGAAGCCCGAGACGAAGCCGGTTTCGGGTGCATAGGTGTCCGGATCCGGCAAGCGCGTAAAGTCGAGCCCCGCCGCAGTCCTCGTGAACTCCGCCATGAGCGCCTTTTTCGCCGTGCCGAGCGGCTTCTTGTCGTCCGGATCGCCCCACTGCACGACGTAGTTGTCTTGCACGCGAATGATCGGAAGGCCGTCGAAGTAGCGCTCGCGCACGAGCGTCCGGATGTTCTCGACATGGCGCGGCGCGAACTCGGGCGCGAGCTCGATGATGACCCGCCCGGTCTCGAGCTCCAGGTACAGCGTGTTCTCAGGCGGTAGCACTCGCCAGTCAGATGGCTTCGATGCCTCGAGTACGTCCTGCATGGTTTGGGCGCACGCGACCGAACTGGCGAACGTGAGGATCGCGGCTAAGAGAATCGAGGTGCGCATGGTTTTTTTGTCGAGACTTCTTATGGGCCGTATGGCTGCGTGACCGGTGACTAGGCGTTCGCAACGCCGATGCACACTCTAGCGCCACCTTCGGCTTGCCGTCATCTCGTCATGCTGCACGGGGTAAGCAACCGGCACGGCGGGTCACCCGAGCTCGACCGGCTCCTCCTCCGTCTTCGTCGCCCGCGTATCCGACGCAAGCTGCCAGAAAATCCACGCCGAAGCGCACGTCATGATCCCGATGCAGACGAACGTCGCGTGAAACGCGCGCAACGCGTCGGCCTGGGCGTGATCGGCGAACGCGGCGCTGAAGGTAGACAAGAGCGCGGCGGCGACGGCGACCCCGAGGCTCATGGCCAACATCTGAACGACCGACAAGAGCCCATTGCCGCTGCTCGCCTGTAGCGGACCGAGATCCTTCAAGGCCACGGTATTCATCGCGGTGAACTGAAGCGAATTGACTGCGCCCAACGAGAACAACTGCAGGACCCGCAGCCCTGCGGGCTGCTCGGGCGTCATCAGCCCGAAGGATGCGATCATCGCGCCGACGAGCAGCGTGTTCGTGACGAGCACGTTGCGATAGCCGAACTGCGCGATGAGCGGCGTGACGAGGCGCTTCATCGTCAAGGCGGCGATCGTGATCGGGAGCATCGCGACCCCCGCCTCGAGTGGACTGAATCCCAGGCTGACCTGCAGCACGAGCGGCAACAAAAATGGCATGCTCGAAATGCCGAGGCGCGCAAACAGATTGCCGATGAGGCCGATGCCGTAGGTGCGCACGCGGAACAAGTCCGGCGAGAACAGCGGCGAATCCGCTCGTGCGGCGTGGAGCCAATAGGCGCAAAGACTTGCGAGACCGAACACGAGCAAGATGAGCACGATTGCGCCGCGAAGACCAAGATCGCCGATCCCTGCGAGGGCGGCGGAGATCGCTGCCATGCCAATTGCCACGAGCAAGTAGCCGGTGAAGTCGAACCGCGCGGTGCCTTGCGGAACGCTGTCGGACATGTAGCGAACGCTCGCGATGAAGCCGATCGTGCCGATCGGAATATTGATCAAGAAAACCCAATGCCACGACGCGGCTTCCGAGAGCCAACCGCCGAGCGTCGGTCCGATCAGCGGGCCGATCAAACCGGGAATCGCGACGAAGCTCATGGCTTTGAGAAACTGGTCGCGCGGGTACGCGCGCAGCACGGCGAGGCGTCCCACGGGCAGGAGCATCGCACCGCCGGCGCCCTGCACGACGCGTGAGACGACGAGCTGCGTCATCGTGCTCGACAGTCCGCAGGCGAGCGAGCCGATCACGAACACGACGATCGCACCGAGATAAGCGCGCTTGACGCCGAAGCGATCCGCGATCCAGCCCGAGGCAGGAATGAGAATGGCCATCGTCAGCGCATAGGCAATGACGACCGCCTGCATGCGCAACGGGCTCTCGCCCAAGCTCCGCGCCATCGACGGCAGCGCCGTGTTGACGATCGTCGAATCGAGCGTCTGCATGAAGAAGCCGATCGCGACGAGCCAGAGAAGAATGCGCGAGGAGGAATGTTCGGGCAAGGAGTGGTGTGAGGTGTGAGGTGTAACGTGTAACGTGTAACGTGTAAGGTGTAAGGTGTAAGGTGTAAGGTGTAAGGTGTAAAGTGTAGCGTCAGAATCGCACGACGCGGTTTCTCTGACCTTACACTTCACACTCTACACATTACACGCGCGCGTTGCGCGCCCACACATTACACGCGCGCGTTGCGCGCCCCACACGCGCGCGTTGCGCGCCCTACCT
>JBDZVE010000077.1:0-17745 GCA_040255535.1 Lysobacterales bacterium
ACCTCTGTCGAGCGGCGAGCTTAGGTATCCGCATTTCCCCGGACAGTAGTGTGCGGAAGCGAGGAACCAAGCCCGCACGACTCGTGCGCTTGCTTCAGATCGGCGATCGCATTCGCTAGAGCGACGACGACGACGTTCGTGGAGTGCAGAAGCGAAGATTTTCGCTTTCCCTTCTATTCGCCGCGCGCACCGTCTTCACCGCGATAGATCTTTCTTCACGTCTTAGCGCGCGTTTCAGGATGCAAACAGGCGTTGAGCCTTCTTCACAAGAAGGCGTTGAATACAGGCATCGAACACGTCGTCCAGCCCATTTCGAGAAACCTGCAGTCTCAGTCGACTGCATATCGACGCACGGTCTCGGTGTGGCTTCGATTTGTATACCGGGCGATTCGTGTCTATTTCGGTGCATACGAATGTCGTGCACGCGTATTGAATCGTATCGATCGAGCGAGTAGCGTCGATTGCGCGTGAGACATTCACGCGAAGGGCGACCGATATCTATCGGTCGCAAAACATCGTCCGGGACAACAACAAGGCGACCCGCATGACGCGGAGTAAATGGACGATCTCTCCAACGGCAAGAAAACACGGAGTGCATTTTCATGAAGACTCATGAGGGATTGGCTCGCCCGCGAACTGGCGCTTCGCGGTCGAATACATTTGCTCTTGCAAGTGCGGTCGCCGCGCTGGTGTTGTTGCCAGCGCTCGCGGAGGCGAAGGACGCGGTGCCGAATCTCGGCGGTGGGCTCGACGAGATCGCCGGCGAAGCGACGTTCGCGAGTCAAAGGTCGCTCGCGCGCAGCATCGCGCGACCGCAATTGACTCATCCCGTTCAGCTCGATGACGCGGGTCGAGCGCTCGTGCGCATTTCGTTCGATGGCAACGTTCCTGCGGCTACGCTGCTCGAGAGCCTGCGTCGCTTGGAAGGTGTAGAGGTCAAGGCGTCCGACTTGAGCTATCGCGCCGGTGTCGTCGAAGCCTACGTGCCGACGACCGCGCTCGTCAGTGTCGCGAAGACAAAAGGCGTGCTCGCAGTCGTGCCGTCGAGTCCCATGATGACGAACGTCGGTGCGACCGACAGCCAAGGGATCGTCCAGCATCGCGTCGATCGAATCGCCGGCGTCGATGGTCGAGGCATCACCGTCGGCGTGCTGTCGGATAGCTACGATACGAACGAGTCTCCTCAAGGAGCCGCGGATGATGTCGCGAGCGGCGATCTGCCCGGGCCAGGCAATCCGCTCGGGAACAGCGAGCCGGTCGTCGTGCTGCAAGACTCGCCGGATGATACGGACGAAGGCCGTGCGATGCTGCAGATCGTTCACGACATCGCGCCGAAGGCGCGCTTGGGCTTTGCGACGGCGAACGGCGGCGAAGTGAATTTCGCGAACAACATTCGCGCGCTCGCGGGATTTCCGAATGCCGAGAACACGGTGCCCGGCTTCAAGGCCGACATCATCGTCGATGACATCATCTATCTCGCCGAGCCGTTCTTCCAAGACGGCATCGTCGCGCAAGCCGTCGATGACGTCGCTGCAGCGGGCGTTTCGTACTTCTCTTCCGCAGGCAATCGGCCCGCGACCGAGGCGTACGACTCGAAGATCCGCATCGTGCCGGGCGACGCTTCTTCGTGGGCCGGGACGAATCTCGATTTCTCGGCAGTCGATCCTGCCCTCTACGCGGGCGGCTTTCACGACTTCAAGGAAGGAAGCGGCGTCGATATCGCGCAAACGATCGATACGGCGGACGGCAGCGTCATCGTGTTCCAGTGGAACGAGCCGTTCGATCCCCAACCGCCAACCCCCGTGGGCGATCCGATCGTCTCTGGAACGAGCACGGTTCCGCCAGACAGCGAGGCCATCTTCACGTTCCCGGGCACCGCGGGGCAGCTCATCGAGATCTTCGTCGATGCGGACACGACGACGACCGGCGTGCCGAATCCGGATCTCGTGCTCGCGCTGTTCGATCCCGCGGGCACGCTCTTGCAATTCGTCGATACCGGTACGAATCCGGAATCGTTGATCATGGAGCTGCCGGTCGACGGCACGTACTTCGTGCTCGTGGACAGCTTCGAGCCGACGCAGTTCGGCGATTTTCTCTATCGCGTGCAGGAGGTGGAGATCGCCGAGCAGGTCTTGTCGGACTACAACTTGCTGTTCTTCCTCGAAGACGGCACGTTCATCGGTGCGGCCGCCGAGCAGAACACGTTCACGAATCGTCCGATCGAGCTCGTCGGTCTGCCTGAAGCGACGCTGCAGGTCGTAATCGCACGTGCGAATGTTCCGCCGAGCCGCAATCGCAACGTCGCCGATCGCATTCGCTACGTCGGCTTCAGCGGCGTCAATCCACAGGAGTACTTCAGCTATCTCGGCCCCGTGACCTACGGCCACAATTCCGCGCGGGGTGCGATGGGGGTCGCGGCCTACGGGTTCTACGCACCGTTCGTTCCCGAGGCGTACACCTCGCCCGGGCCGTCGACGATTTACTACGACAAGAACAACAGGCGACTGCGCGTGCCGGACGTTCGAAAGAAGCCCGACTTGGCCGCGATGGACGGCGCGAATACGACGTTCTTCGGCGGCGATTCGGCGGTCGATCCGGATACGTTCCCGAACTTCTTCGGTACGAGCGCGGCGGCCCCTCACGCGGCTGCGATCGCAGCGCTGGTGCTCGATGCGGCGGGAGGGCCAGGTAGGGTATCGCCGAACAAGATGCGCGAGATCCTGCAGGACAGCGCGTTCGCTCACGACTTGGATCCGTACTTCTCGTCCGGCTTCGCGCTGTCGGCAGGCAATCTGCTGTCGATCAACGCGTCCGCCGATGCAAACGCGATCAGTCAATTCGATCCGACCGTGTTCACGTTGACGCATGTCGGTTTGCGCCGACTGCAAAACTTCTCGCTCAACGGTACCGGCGCCAATCCCACGCAAACGCCGAGCGGCATCGTGTTCGATGAACGCTCGACACCGCTTGACGCGCCTCCCGGCCAGCCGTTCGTGATCGGTCGCACGCACGGCTTGAGCCCTGCGGATGTCACGGCGTCGTTCTCGATGCCGGCGGATCCGCCGGGTGTGGCAGGCCAGTGGAAGCAGCTCGATCTGAGTTTCCGGCGCGGAAGCTTTCGCAGCGGCGATCTGCTGTCCTGGGGCATGGATCGCGACGAAGCGGATGTGTCCGGCCCGAGCGGCGCTGCCGGCGGCAACTCCGCCGACTTGCTCGGCGGCGGCGTGTTGATCCCGTCAGGTCGAATCGTACCGGGCGGCGCACGCTTCTTCGGCTCATTCGAGGGCAATGCGCGGTTCCGGGGCGAATTCTTCAACTTGATCGGCAAAGGCTACAGCGTTCTCGATGGCTACGGCTTCATCAACGCGGAAGCGGCCGTAAAGTCGGTCATGAAGAAGAAGGGGCACGGGAAAGGTAAAGGTAGAGGCTGGTAAGTAGATCGTTCGACCACACTCGGGCCCGCATCGTGCTCGATGCGGGCCCTCGTTCTTTTCAAAGATCGAAGACCGTTTACCTTGCTTCGACGTTTAGAGTCTTGGGTTCCACAATAAGGTCGTCCGAACGTCAGGAGCAGGGGATGGCGCTGCGAGTCTTCTGGCTAGTCGTGCTGTTGCTCGCGGGCTCGCCCGCGACTTTCGGCGATGACGCTGCGGATGCTGGGACAGTGGAAGCGGCCGCGCGCGCGTGGATCGACGCATTCAACGCGCATGATGCGGATGGCATGGTCGCGCACTCGACGAAGGACATCGTGCTGATGGATGCGACCCTGCCGCCGATTTCTGGCACGAAGGCCGCGCGTGCGGCGTGGCTTCGATCGCTGCCGGATTCCGGCGCTCGCACGACGAGCACGACAAAAGAGCTGCAAGTCGCCGGCGATGTGGCTTGGCGAATCGCTGCATTCGCTCACGCACGAGCGAATGGCCAACTCATCGGCCGCGGCCAAGCACTCGAGATCTGGAAGCGCGTCGACGGCGAGTGGAAGCTGCACCGGCAAATGTCTTCAGGCCTTCTCACGGGCCAACCGCTGTTGCGACGCCCGTTGCCAACGGAGCCGGTGTTGGATCGTGCCGAAGAAATGAACTGACCACCACCAGCACACGGCTGTTAGAAACCTGCGGTCGAGCAACAAGACGCGACGTCCTCATCGCGCTTGCTCGCACGCGCACAAGCGATGCCGGCGCGATCCGCCTGCCAGTCCGACCATTCGGCATCGCCGGGACCGAGCAGATCGCTCAACTCTTTGGCCGAACCGGCGAGATAGGCTTCGGAGACACTACAGTAGCGCGCAATCAAGCCTGCCGCGATGCAATGTCTATGCTTGTCGGGGGCATCCACGGGCACCTTCTCGCGCACGACGGTCTGCATACACCCGTACGATGAGCGCGCGAGCCGCTGTCCGGACAAGCTCGCGCAACCGGTGAGCGCTAAGCAGACGAGGAAGAAGGGAATATCTCGCAAAGAGCAGAGCACGCGTAGTAGGGCAGGCTGCAGCAAACAGTCTACAGCCTACAGACCAGAGCCGAGAGTCAGAGCTCAGAGCCCAGAGCCTAGCCTCTAAGCACGTCTCGGCTCACCTCTCGCACGTCGTTCGTGCCCGTGAGCGCGAGCGAGACTTGGAGCTCTTTGCTCAAGATGTCCAAGGCGGTCGTGACGCCTTTCTCACCCATGGCGGCGAGCGCGTAGAGGAACGTCTTGCCGATCAAACAGCCGCGTGCGCCGAGAGCGAGCGCTTTCAATACATCTTGCCCGGATTGAACGCCGCCGTCGAACAACACTTCGCACCGGCCGCTCACGGCATCGACGACTTCGGGCAGCACGGAGATCGTGGACGGCGCACCGTCGAGCTGGCGGCCGCCGTGATTGGAGACGACGAGCGCATCCACGCCGTTCTCGCACGCGAGTCTTGCATCCTCGGCATCGAGGATGCCTTTCACGATCAGCTTGCCCGGCCAGCGGCTGCGTACCCACTCGATCTCCTGCCACGTGACGGTCGGGTCGAATTGCGCCCCGATCCACTGCGACAAGGTCGTGAGACCGCCGGTGTTCGACATTCGATCCGCCAGATTGCCGAAGGTCCGGCGCTTGCCCAGCAACACTTTCATCGCCCAGGTGGGGCGCATCGCGACGTCGATGACGTTGCGAAGCGTGAGGCGCGGCGGAATGCTGAGCCCGTTCTTCGGGTCGCGGCGACGCAGACCTTGAATCGGCATGTCGACCGTCAGCAAGAGCGCGGCGCATTGCGCCGCCTTCGCACGCTCGATCAGCTCCGCGTTGAAGCCGCGATCGCGCATCAAGTAGAGCTGGAACCAAAACGGTTTCGTCACCGCGCTCCGCACGTCCTCGATCGAGCAGATAGACATCGTGCTCAAGCAGAACTGCACGCCGTACGCGTGCGCGGCGCGTGCACCGAGCATCTCGCCGTTCGCATGGAAGAGTCCCGTGAGCCCCGTGGGGCCGATACCCACCGGGATCGTCCACGTCTCGCCGAGAACCGTCGTCGAGAGCGACTGCTTCGAGACATCGACCATCACGCGCTGGCGAAACTCGAGCGCCTCGAGATCCCGGCGGTTGCGCTTGAACGTCACCTCGTCATACGAGCCGCGATCGGCATACTCGAAGATCGCGCGCGGAACGCGGCGTCGCGCGAGCTCGCGAAGGTCCGAGATGCAGTTGATTATTGGCATAGCGGCTGGAGGCTAGAACCAGACAAGGGGCCTAACGGCCTCGCAGCAGCGATACAGCAAAAATTCCGCGGGGAAAGACGCGCAGCGACCGCCTCCCAGCGATTTTCGACAGCGTGCCACGACGCAGCTTGCGCCGGCTGAATCAAGCCCATCTAATCTCTCTTCCAAACGGGCGTCGAGCTCGAAGTGCGGGTGAGGTATCGCAGCGCTTGGCCAGCGTGACTCCGGTGAGCTCGCCCGCCGACAGCGAATCCGAGCACTACGATTGAAATCGCTGTGTACCATACGAAGTGATCATATACAATCAATCCCGCGCAGAAACGATCAACAAGCGTGATCGAATCTTAGGAATTGTTACGGGAATCGAGGGGAGAGCGCGGGGCTGGGCTCCCCATCCCTCTAAGGGATAAGCGGTTGAGTACTCGTATGAGTATCGAGAATGGGCGAAGAGGGTGCGACCCGCAGGTCGTCTGGCCTTTTTCGTACCTCACTATTCGAAGTCATCGGGATCGCGCCAATGCTGGAACGAGAACGACACAACCTGATCCTAAAACTCGTCGAGGAGCGCTCGATCGTTGGCGTCGCCGACCTCCTGAACCTGTTGGGAGCCTCCGAGGCCACGATCCGACGCGACATTAATACGCTCGCCGAACGGGGCGAGATCAAGAGAATTCGCGGGGGGGCCGAAGCAGTCCGACCCCGGCATCAGCCGCATCTCGTCGGGATGCCGTTCGCGCTCAGCCAAGACATCAGCGTCCCGCAAAAGCGGGCGATTGCGCGAGCAGCATCGGAGCTCATCGAACCGGGCGAAAGCATCATCATCAACGGCGGGACGACGACCTTCGCGCTCACCGAGTTCCTGGTCGACGGCGATCTCGACATTCTGACGAATTCCTTTCCCATTGCCGCAAGGCTGCTCGCGACGAGCCGCAACCGAATCACATTGCCGGGCGGCACGATCTTTCGCGAGCAGAACATCGTGTTGAGCCCATTCGAGAGCGACACGGTGGAGAATTTCTGGGGCAACAAGCTCTTCACCGGCTGCTACGGCCTCAACCGCTTCGGCATCATGGAAGCGGATCCGTTGATCGTCCAAGCACAGACCAAGTTGCTGAAGCGCACCGAGCACGTCGTCGTCATGGCGGACAGCTCGAAGCTGCGCCGCAAGTCCGCGATGATCGTCGCGGGACTCGAGCAAATTTCGACGATCATTACCGACGACGGTGCACGCCAGGAGGAGCTCGAGCCCTTCACGGCCGCCGGCATTCGGGTGATCGTCGCGAAAGTAAGCGAGCAAGATCAGTTGAAAGAGCTCGCCTGAGAGAAGGACGGCGCCCCGGCAAATCGCGGGCGCCCCCAGGCGTCAACTTGACCTGCCTTTGATTCGATCCCACATCCTACGCGCGGCGATTTCCGCGCGGTCGAGAAACCGCGCGAAGAATTTGAGGCGCGCGACGAGTAATCCGATCGCCGGGATACCGAGCACGATGCCCGGCACGCCCGGCACGAGCGACAACAGCGCGCCGATCGTAAGGAGCACGACAGCGGCCGCGATATACGCTGCAGTCTTCCAGCCCGTTTCGCGCCTGCTCTCGGATTTACGGTGGCGACGATAGTGATCGATGAATCGTCGCCCGGGTTCCCCCTTCTTGAGTTTCCTGAAATCTTCTTTGAGCTTGTTGAGCACACGCGATCCAGGCTGGCTAGTTGAATCAATTTCGCACGCGGCTCGTGCCTTGTCACGCTTCCCGTGAACGGATGGGTTGTAACAATCCCAGGCATCTCGAACGAGTTCCGCAGCACCGGCGCGTCAGCCTGGGAACTTTCGAACGCTTTCATCTGTAGGGCAGGGGGAACGCCTACATGCCCTCTTTGATCCACAAGCCGACGCGCAAAGTTGTCCTGCTCGCTGCCGGTGCATTCGGACTCGTCGTGCTCGGCGCGATCGGAGCATTCGTCGTTCTATTGTCCGGTGCATATAGCACTGCGGCGACGACGCAGCACTTCAAGATCACGCATCGTCTGCTCGATGCCGGCCTCAAATTTTCGGTTCGCTCGTACGCAAACGGGATCGAGGTGCCCGATCTCAGTCGCGCCGGCATGCTCGAGCGCGGCATCGCCTGTTATCGCACTCACTGCGTTCAGTGCCACGGAGCGCCCGGCATCGCGCGTCATGCGGAGGGGCGCGGCATGTTGCCCATTGCGAGCGACTTGGCGCAGTCCGCGCGCGAGTGGCCGCCCGAATGGCTCTACTACGTGACGCGCAAAGGCGTGCGCATGTCAGGCATGCCCGCGTGGGAATTCCGTATCTCCAATGAAGATCTTTGGTCGACGATCGCCTTCCTGACGCAACTGCCTTTCATGACGCATCGAGACTATGTCGAGCTCGATGCGCGCAGCAGGGATCTTTCGTGCAGAGCCCCGACGGAAGTACCGCGGGAGAGGTCGCCCGAGTACGCGAAAGTCGTGTTTCGTCAGTATGCCTGCCATAGCTGTCATCGCATCGAAGGTGTCGTCGGGCCGAAGAGCCGAGTCGGCCCGGCGCTCGTCGATTGGTCACGGCGCAAGTACGTGGCCGGCGTGCTGCCGAATAACGAGGAGAACCTCGTTCGCTTCATCCGCGATCCGCAGGCGGTGAGTCCGCACTCGCTGATGCCGAAGCTCGACGTTGCCGAAGTGCACGCGCGTGAGATGGCGCGCTATCTGATGGCCTTGGAGTGATCGTGAGCGCGCGCCCGATGTTGCCGATCGCTGCCGTTTTGCTCTTGGGCTGTACGCATGAGAGCGGCTATGAGCCAAACGTGCCGGGCGGGAACGCTGAGCGTGGACGGCGCGCGATTGCCGCGCTCGAGTGCGGCGTGTGCCACGAAATTCCTGGCGTACCCGGCGCCTGGGGTCACGTCGGCCCGCCGCTCGTCGCGTACCGCGGGAATGTCTACATTGCCGGTAAGCAGCCGAACCGGCCCGATGTGCTCATGCGGTTCGTTCGCGACGCGCCCTCGCTCGCACCCGATACCGCGATGCCCGCGATCGCCATGAGCGAGACGCAGGCGCGAGACATCGCTGCGTATCTGTACTCCCTCGAATGAACGAAGAGCACCTGCAGTCCGTGCTGCACGCCGCGCCGGGCAGCGGTGCCGAGCTCTTGTCCGGGCTCGGCATCGTGCTGTACGTCGGCGCCGCATTGATCTTCGTCGCGGTCATCGCGCTCGTTCTGCACGCGACCTTCACCGATCGATTGCGCGCGAGCACGCGCGCGTGGGTCGTCGGCGGCGGCATCGTGTTTCCGGCCGTCGCGCTGTTTCTGCTGCTCAACTATTCGATCGCAGTCGGCAGCGCGGTTTCCGCGATCGAAAGCGGCTCGGCGCTGCGCTTGCTGCTCGACTGCTTCCGCATCGACTCGAAGGCGCGCATTCCGCCGCCGGCGCCGGGTTCGCTGCGTATTCATGTCGACGGCAAGCAATGGTGGTGGGATGTGCGCTACGAGGTGAGAAGCGGCGACACGAGCTCGATCGTGCTCGCCAACGAGTTGCGCGTGCCGCTCGATGAACCGGTCGAGCTCTTGCTTACGACCTCGGACGTGATTCACAGCTTCTGGGTGCCGTCGCTTGCGGGCAAGGTCGACATGATCCCGGGACGCACCAATCGACTCGTGATTCGCACGAGCGAGCCCGGCATCTATCGGGGTCAATGCGCGGAATATTGCGGCGGTCAACACGCGCTGATGGCGCTCTACGTGATCGCGCAGCCGCGCGAAGAGTTCGAGGCTTGGCTCACGCGACAAGCACAGCCCGCCGAGGCGCCTCGGGACGACCTGCTTCGAAGCGGCTACGACGCGTTCTTCAAAGGCCGCTGTCCTGAGTGTCACACGGTGCGAGGCACGCCGGCAGATGGCGCGAGCGGGCCCGATCTCACGCACGTCGGCGCTCGTCATGCGCTTGCCGCAGGCACGCTGCGCAATCACATCGGAACGATGGCGGGTTGGATCGCCGGCGCGCAGGACATCAAACCCGGCAATCCGATGCCGGACAGCGAGGTGTACACGGGACGCGAGTTGCGTGCGCTCTCCGCATGGTTGGAGAGTCTCGAGTGAGTGCCGTCGATTCCGCTCGAGCGCTGCCGAATCCGCTGCCGCGACCGCCCGACGAGCTGGAACGGCTCCAGCACGTATGGAAGCCGCCGAAGGGTTGGCGACTGCTATCGGCGGTCAACAACACGTACATCGGTCTGTTCTATACGGGTGCCGCGCTCTTGTTTCTCGTGCTCGGCGGCATCCTGGCGCTCTTGATGCGCACGCAGCTCGCGGTGCCCGAAAACGATCTCGTCGACTACGATCTTTACAATCAGCTCTTCACGATGCACGGCTCGGTGATGATGTTCTTGTTCGCCGTGCCCGTGATCGAAGCGATCGGCATCCTGCTATTGCCCGCGATGCTCGGTGCCCGCGATCTGCCGTTCCCGCGGCTGTCGGCCTATGCGTTCTGGGCGTACTTCGCCGGCGGCATCGTTTTTTTCGGGACGATCTTCTTCGACGTCGCGCCCGATGGCGGCTGGTTCATGTATCCGCCGCTCACGAGCTTCAAGTTCTCGCCCGGTTTGCGCTCCGATTTTTGGCTCCTCGGCATCGGCTTCATCGAGATTTCCGCGATTGCGGGCGCCATCGAGATCGTCGTCGGCATCCTGCGGACCCGTCCGCCGGGCATGACGCTCGACAAGATGCCCGTGTACGTCTGGGCGATGCTGATCGTCGGCGGCATGATCATCTTCGGCTTTCCGCCCGTGATTCTCGCGACCGCGCTCCTCGAGCTCGAGCGCGCGTTTCACTGGCCGTTCTTCGTCGCTGAGCAGGGCGGCGATTCGCTTCTCTGGCAGCACCTGTTCTGGCTGTTCGGGCATCCGGATGTCTACATCATCTTCCTGCCGGGCGCCGGCCTCGTCTCGATGATCGTTCCGGCGATGGCCCGCACTCCGCTCGTCGGCTACAAATGGGTCGTGCTCGCGATCGTCGTGACGGGATTCATCTCGTTCGCGCTCTGGGTGCATCACATGTTCGCGACCGGGATGCCGCACCTCACGACGAGTTTTTTTTCCGCGGCGAGCATGGCGGTCGCGATTCCCGCCGGCATTCAAGTATTCGCATGGCTCGCGACATTGCGACGCGGCCGCGTGCAGCTTGCCACGCCGACGTGGTTCATCTTGGGCTTCTTCGGTATTTTCGTGCTCGGCGGCCTCACTGGCGTGATGCTCGCCGTCGCACCGTACGATTGGCAGGTTCACGACACGTATTTCGTCGTTGCGCATCTGCACTATGTCGTGATCGGCGGAATGGTCTTCCCGGTCTTCGCCGGCATCTACTATTGGGCGCCCTTCGTGAGCGGCAAGCCGCTCTCCGAGCGGATGGGGAAGTGGGCGTGCGCGCTGATGTTCGGCGGCTTCAACCTTGCGTTCTTTCCGATGCACATCTCCGGGTTGCTCGGGATGCCGCGACGCGTATGGACGTACTCCGATACGCTCGGCTGGGACACTTGGAACATGCTGTCTACGGTCGGTGCATTCGTGCTCGCGCTCGGGTTCGCGATCGCGCTGCTCGATCTGCTCTTGCATCTGCGGCCGGCGGGTAAGGTCGACACCAATCCCTGGCAGGCGGGCACGCTCGAATGGCTGCCGCTCGATGACTATGGCGTGCGCAGCATTCCGCACGTCGAGAGTCGAGAGCCGCTCTGGGATCAATCGCAGCTTCGTGAAGAGGTGGACAGCGGGCGGCACTATCTTCCCGGCACATTGACGGGCGAGCGCGAGACGATCGTAACGAGCGCGATCGACGCACGCCCCGAATACCTGTTGAGGCTTCCGGGGCCGAGCTGGCTGCCCGTGTTCGCGGGCCTCGGCACGGCCGCGTTCTTTCTATGCCTCACGGTGAAGCTGTTCATCCCGTCCATGATCGGCGCCGTCGTCGCGCTCGTCAGCATCTTCAAATGGCTGTGGCAAAGCGAGCCTGCGTCGACGAATCGACTCTATGACATCGGTAGCGGCGTCGAGCTGCGCGATCACATGACGGGACGCCGTTCGCACTCCTGGTGGGCGATGGTCGTCCTGATGCTCGTCGACGGCACGATCTTCTCGTGCCTCGTGTTTGCCTATTTCTATTTCTGGACCGTCTCGACCAAGTGGCCGCCGCCTCCTTTCGACTTGCCTGACGGTGCGACTTCGATTGCGGCGGCGATTGCCTGGAGCGCGAGCGCCGCCGTGCTGGCTGTCGCGCATCGATGGCTGCGCGCCGGCGTACGCCGTGGCGCGCTGATCGCATCGCTCGTCGGCGCGGCCATGCTCGCGTGGATGGGCTTCGCGCTCAATTTCATGACGCTATCGGACGCGAACGTTCGACCGGATCAACATGCCTATGGTGCAGTGATCTACACCATGCTTGCCTGGCAGGGACTGCACGTCGCGTTGATTACGCTGATGGGCGGGTACACGATCGCTCGCGTGCTCGCCGGCATGGTCGACGATACGCGCCGCAATACCTTCGACAATACGCGGCTCATGTCGTACTACACGGCCGCGCAGGGTCTCGCGGCGTTGTTCGTCATGCACTCGCCGAGCGTGTTCTAGGTGTGCTTTCCATGAGCATTCAAGCGCGGCACGAAGGTCGACGATTCACGCCGACGGCACTTTTCATCTGCGGCGGCATTCTCATCTGGGCGAGCGATTTCCTGGCCGTGTACGTGATCGCGGCGCTCGCATGTGCAAAAGGATGGGCCGCGCTCACGATCGCGGGCATGCCGATCGTCGCCTTCATCGGAACGATTCTGACGATAGCGGCATGCGCCGGCACGGCTGCAATCCTGCGCATCGGCTTGAAGCGCTTGCAGGCAAACGGGCGGCTCGATGCATCGATGCGTTTCATCTATTTCCTATCTGCTGCCATCGGCATGCTCGCGTTGATTGCCATTCTATTCAATGCGCTGCCCGCCTGGTTCCTCGCGACGGAATGTCTGCCTTATTGATTTCCGCTGCGTCGCCGCGACGATCCATCGGAAGAGATGACGTGGTCCTGCAGGGCGAGCTATTGGCGAAGTCCGATAACATTGATACGGTTGCGTGCCTCTGGCGCGCTCGTATTCGACATGGATTCGGAGGTGTAGATGTTCGATTTCGAAGAAATGACTTCGGGGCCGCTCCTACGGAACTCGCCGCTGCAGTGGCTCACCGCCGTGATCGTCGCGATCCTGGTGTATGTCGCACTCGTTGCCGCCCGCCGCCTCGTGCGCCGCTACCACGAGCGCATGAAAGCGACGCCGCGCGAAGAGTTTCTCGAAATCCCGCTCGGCGTTCTGAGCCGCACCACGTCGATATCGTTCGTCATTTGGGCGCTCTACGCCGGTTTCCAAACGCTGACGTACGGCCCGAGGCTCGGGCAGGTCGCGAACTCGATCATCACGATCTCGCTCTTCTGGCAGGCCGGGATCTGGGGCGTTGCAGCCGTAGGCGCGTGGATCGATCGCAAGCGCCGACGCAGCATGGAAGTCGATCGCGCGATGGTCGGATCGCTCGGCATCATCGGCTTCATCGTCAACGTCGTGATCTGGTCGATGGTGCTGCTGCTGACGCTGGACAATCTCGGCGTCGACATTACCGCGCTCATTGCAGGCCTCGGGATCGGCGGTATCGCAGTCGCGCTGGCGGTTCAGAACATCCTTGGGGACTTGTTCGCATCGCTCTCGATCACGCTCGATCGACCGTTCGTCGTCGGCGACTTCTTGATCGTCGGGGAGTTTCTCGGCTCCGTGGAATACATCGGCATCAAGAGTACGCGCCTGCGCTCCTTGAGCGGCGAGCAGATCATCATGTCGAATGCCGACCTGCTCGGCAGCCGCGTTCGCAATTACGGCCGCATGGCCGAACGGCGCGTCGTGTTCACGAACAGCTTTCCGTACGAGACGCCGATCGACAAGATCGAGCGCATCCCGAGTGTCATCAAACAGATCATCGAGTCCGAGCCGGACACGCGGTTCGATCGCAGTCATTTCGTCCGGCATGGCGCGACAGCGTTCGAGTTCGAGACCGTGTATTACGTGCTGGCGCCGGATTACAACAAATTCGCGGACACTCAGCAGGCAATCAATCTGCGGCTCCACCGCGAGATGGAGAAGATGGGCGTGAAGTTCGCGATTCCGGTGCAGCGCTTGCTAATTGAAGAGCTCAGGCGGGCGGCGGAGCAGGGCAGCTCGGCGGAAACCTCCCGCGAAAGTACCTAGAATGTGTAAAAGTGAATAAGAGGAAGTCACTGTCGACTCCGGCTTGAAAGGGATGTGTGCGCGGCCTGACAATTGCACACAATGGTTTGTCCTGCCGGTATCGACCGGTTTTGTTGTTCCTACACATAGATGGGTGATCGATGGCTAAATCCAAACTGTTGAGCATCATTACGCTCGCCGCTGCACTGGGTGCATTCAGCTCATTCGCTTCCGCGAAAACGTGCAGCGTTGAAATCACGGGCAACGATCAGATGCAGTACGACAAGACGAGCATTGCGATTGCTGCGGACTGCACCGAGGTCGAGCTCACGTTGAAGCACGTCGGAAAGCTTCCAGTGACTGCGATGGGTCACAACTGGGTGCTGGCGAAGACCGCGGATTTTCAAGCGATTGCATCGGCGGGCGCTTCCGCAGGCCCGGCGAATAACTATGTGCCGAAGGGCGATGCGCGCGTGATCGCCTCGACGAAGCTCGTGGGCGGCGGCGAATCGACGACGATCAAGTTCCCGACCTCGAAGCTGCAGAAGGGCGGCGACTACACCTTCTTCTGCTCTTTCCCCGGCCACTGGTCGCTGATGAAAGGCAAGCTCACTTTTGGCTGATAGTTTGTCTCGGAGTAGTCGGCGAACGCCGGCTACTCTGGCGATCGCCTATTGCCTGCAGCCAACAACCTTCAGGGAGCGACTGCCGAGAAGCGCGCCACTCGTGGTGCTGCCTCCCGTCCGGTGTGTGTATGGCGTAGCCTCGTGACGAACCGCTGCGCCCACGCTTTGATGTCGTTTGCCTTCAATCCCTCCAGCATCGCCGCATGACGTTCGCGCCGCTCGCCGAGTGACATATTGAGTGCCGTTTGAATGGCGTGGCCGACGGCGCGCGAGTCGTAAGGGTTCACTTGTAGCGCACCGCCGAGCTCGTGAGCGGCACCTGCGAGCGTCGAGAGCACGAGCACGCCCGGATCGTCCGGATCTTGTGCGGCAAGATACTCCTTTGCCACGAGATTCATCCCATCGCGCACGGGTGTCACGAGCCCGACTTGCGCCGCACGCAGAAATCCCATGAGCGATTCGTGCGGGAAGTTGCGATTGAGGTAGCGAATCGGCGTCCAGTCGGTATCCGCGAATCGCCCATTGGTTCGTCCGGCGGCCTGCTCGAGGGAGCGCCTGATCTCCCCATAGGAGTGCACATCTTTGCGCGAGAGCGGCGCAATCTGCAGGTATGTAACGTGGCCTCGATTATCCGGAAAGGACTCGAGGAATTGCTCGTACGCCGAAAAGCGCTCGACGAGTCCTTTGCTGTAATCGAGACGGTCGACGCCGATCACGAGCTTGCGGCCGACGAGGCTGTCGATCATCTTCTGCACGATCTGGGTGCGATAGGCGTGCGATGCTTCCGCTTGAATGACATCCACATCGACGCCGATCGGAAAGATGCCGCTCGCGACCGCTCGCTCGCCGATCCTGATCGTGTCGTCCTCGCCGATTTCCGCCTGCGGAATGCATTGCTCGACGGCGGAGTGAAACGACTGCAAGTCGCTCTGCGCCTGGAAGCCTACGAGGTCATAAGCGGCGAGGTCGCGCACGAGCTCCGCGTGAGTGGGAAGGACCCTGAGCGTCTCGATGTACGGGAACGGAATGTGCAAGAAAAAGCCGATCGGCGCGCGCACGCCAAGCTCCCGTAGTCGGCAGGCGAGCGGCACGAGATGATAGTCGTGCACCCAGATGACGTCATCGGGTTTGAGCAGCGGAGCGAGCTTCTGCGCGAACTGTCGATTCACGGCTTCATACGCGTCCCGGTCTTCGTGACGGAAACGGAATCGCGTCGGCATGTAATGGAAGAGCGGCCAGAGCGCTTCGTTCGAAAAGCCGTTGTAGTACCGCTGGAATTGGTCGCGTCGAAGCTCGATGAGCGCGTAAGTGACGCCGTCGCGCACGTGAATGGCGGGCTCGCCCGGATCGTGATCGACGAGCTCGCCGCCCCATCCGAACCAGAGGCCGCCGGTATGCTTGAGCGCGCTCAACACGCCGACGGCAAGTCCGCCGGGAGCCGCCGCCTTGCGAGGGAGCGACACGCGATTGGAGACGCAGATCAGCCGCGACGCCATCGAGACTCGCTCAGCGACAATCCCAAGACTCGAGTCAGTTCCATGTCGGCTCCTTGAATCCCTAGATCCGCTCATCCCGCGCGCATGAGCTGCGGCTTCGCCGGCAGCTCTCGAATCCATCGGTGTACATCCGGGACGCTCGGCAGCCGAAATGACGCGCGTGTCGTCTCGGCGGCGCCTACGCGCACCGAGATGCCGCCGAGCGCATTGACCGCCTCGAACGCATCCTCGTCGGTGACATCATCGCCGATGTAGATCGGCTGCCTGCCTGCGAACGGCGCTTGTTCCATGAACGTGCGCACTGCCGTGCCCTTCGTCGTCGCGCTCGGCCGGATCTCATACACGCATTTGCCCGCCTGCAACACGTACGCGGCGCCGAGTCGGTCGACGATCTCTTTCGCCTTCTCGCGAACGGCCTCGGCGAACTGCGGTGCAAGTCTGAAATGAACCGCGAGTGCGAACCCCTTGTCCTCGAGCAGCACGCCTTCGTGAATGCGCGCGAAGGCGGCAAGCTCCTCGTGCACGGCTCTCAGCGCCGTCGTATCGAGCGGCGCGCGCGCCAGCCGCCCGTCGGCGCCACGTCGTTCTGCACCATGCACGCCAGAAGCACAAAGGCGCAGCGGATCGAATAGCTCGTCGAGACTCGCAATGGTCCGACCGCTGATGAGCGCGAGCGCGCCGTCGAGTCGACGAGCGACTTCGCCCAACAATGACTTGAGCTCTAAGGGTACGTAGACGCTTTCTGGTGTCTCGGCAAGCTCGATCAGCGTGCCATCTACATCGAGGAATAGAGCCCAACGCGCATTCTGATTGACTGCGGCGTGCGACATCCGGAGAACCTTACTGCGGATCGGCCGATTGCTCAACCTCGGCTTATTCGCGCAGCGAGAGACAGCGGCTCGAAGTGCCGAAAACTGTATGAATTTTCACTTTGCATGGTGCGGCGCGCGCACGCACGTGCGAGGAAGTAGTGGAAGAGCGGATTGCGCGCGCCGTTCGATCGCGGAGGATGGGCGAGGTCCAAATCAGCGAGGGCGATGCCATGTTGTGCAGCGAGCTCATGAAAACGGACATCGAGTGCGTCTCGCCGATGACGCCCGTGAAAGAGGCGGCGCAGAGGATGCGAGATCAGAATATCGGTTTTCTGCCGGTCTGCGACGAGCGCATGCGTCCGATCGGCACGATCACGGATCGCGATATCGCGATTCGCGTCGTTGCCGAGGGCTATCCTGCGAGCACGCCCGTCGAGACCTTCATTACGTATGAAGTCGTGTCGTGCGATTCGGAGGACGATGTAAGTTTTGCGCGCCACCTGATGGCGCAGAACCGCGTCTCGAGGATCATCTGCACGAATCGCAAGGGACGCGTCGAAGGCATCATCAGCTTGTCGGACATCGCAGGGTTGGATGCGGTCGATGCGGCGCGAACGCTTGCCGATGTCGCGGGAAGAGAGTCCCGCCGCGTGCCCGAACGCATGCGGGCACGGTCGGGAGTTTAGCTAAGAGAAATCAACGCTCGCGAAGCACGCCAAGCCGACGCCCGGCGTCGTCCTTGCGAATGCGCTGCGAAAGCGAGGTGGCCCTAGCAGCGCCGTCATCCTTGCGAAAGCGCACTAGTGTCCGGGGAAAATCCGATATCTGGAGGCCTGGGTTCCGACGGAAGCGGCTCATGGAAAGGGACTACGGAATATCTCTCGCGGAGG
>JBDZVE010000202.1:0-3216 GCA_040255535.1 Lysobacterales bacterium
CGAGAGTAGTTCTTGTTCTAACGCTGCGCGGCGAGCGCCGCTTCGCGGAGGGCGTCCATCGCGATGCGATAGGGATGCGGGCCGTAGCTGACGCGCGCGACGCCCAATTCCGCGAAGCGCGAGCGCGGCGTCGCGCCCGGTCGGGCCATGACGTTGACCGGCAGTGGGCACTCGGCGCAGATGCGCGCGATTTTCTCCTGATCGCTCAAGCCGGGTACGAAGAATCCATCCGCGCCTGCATCCGCGTAGGCGCGTGCGCGCGCGAGCGCAGTCTTCACTATCTCGTCGGTGTGCTCGCTCTGATCCGCGATGAGGAACACGTCCGTGCGTGCATTGATGAACGCGCCGGCCACGATCGCGTCGGCGGCCGTGCGGGCATCGCGGATTCGCTCGCATTGTGCTTCGACGGCGTAGAGCTCCCGCTTCGAGGCGATGCTGTCTTCGAGATTGAAGCCGATGGCGCCGAGCTTGATCGCTTGCTCGACCGTCGTGCCCACATCGCCATAACCGCTCTCGAGATCGACCGTGACGGGCAGATCCGCCGCCGCAACGATGCGTTGCAGGTTTGCGAGCGCGAGCGTCAGCGGAATCTTCTCTCCGTCCTCGAAACCGTGTGCGGCGGCAACCGACCAACTGCCGGTCGCGAGTGCCTGCGCACCCGTTTCGGCGACGATCTTCGCCGACCCGGCGTCCCAGACGTTGAAAAGGACCAGGGGATCGCCCTTTCGATGCAGATCGCGGAAACGACGTGCGTGTTGTGCTTGCTTGCTCATGCGTGTTCGAGCTCCGATTGCGGCCACAGGCGGAAGCGTGCGTGGCATGCGTGCACCGTACATCCAAGCCTGCTCCGAGTTCCACCGGAAAATGGCGAGAAAAGGAGCGCTCGCGGAGAAGAGTCAAGCTGGATCGCACTCTCCCCGGACAGTGGTGTAAGTTGCGCTCGTTCCTGCGAATGACAAGAACACTCTCGCGGCCAGCGCCGCAAGAGATCGAACGGGGTAAACGACTCGAATGCACGGTTTTTCTCCTACGCGCTGTGCCGCCGCGCGGACTTCTTCCTTATTGACGTACGGGCGCGCTGCTCTGGCCGGTGTCGTCGCGGTTTCGCTGCTCGGAATAACGGGCTGCGCGTCCGATTATCGCGGTTGGAAGACGTACGGCGGGACGCCGGATCAGATTCGCTATTCCGCGCTCGATCAGATCGATCGCTCGAACGTCCACGAGCTCGAGGTCGCCTGGATGTACGACACGGGAGAAGCCGGAGATCTACAGACGCAGCCGATCGTCGTCGATGGCGTCTTGTACGCCTACACGCCGACGCACAAGACGATCGCGCTCGACGCTGCGACCGGCGCGCTGCTCTGGCAGTTCGATTCCGGCATCGAAGGCACCGGCGCAAACCGTGGGCTCATGTACTGGGAGAGTGGCGGCGAGCGGCGCGTGTTCGCGGCCGTCGACGAGTATGTCTATGCGCTCGATGCAAAGACCGGCGCCGTCATCGAAGACTTCGGGGCGGCCGGTCGCATCGATTTGCGCGAGCATCTCGGCCGGGATCCTTCGCAGCAGTCGGTTCGTCTCACGACACCGGGTGTCATCTACAAAGACCTGATGATCGTCGGCGGCCGCGTGAGCGAAGGATTGCCCGCCTCGCCTGGCGATGTGCGTGCGTATGACGTGCGCACCGGCAAGTTGCGCTGGAGCTTCCATACGATCCCGCATCCCGGCGAATACGGCTACGACACGTGGCCCAAGGACGCGTGGACGTACATCGGCGGCGCGAATAGCTGGCCCGGGATGACGCTCGATAAAAAGCGCGGCGTGATCTACGTGCCGACAGGCTCGGCCGCTTCGGATTTCTATGGCGGCAATCGGCTCGGCGACAATCTGTTCGCGAACTGCCTCGTCGCGTTGAAGGCCGAGACCGGCGAACGACTCTGGCATTACCAGTTCGTACGTCACGACATTCTGGATCGCGATCTGCCCGCGCCGCCTGCGCTCGTGACGCTCAGGCGCGGCGGCCGCACGATCGAGGCGCTCGCGCAGACGACGAAACAGGGATTCGTATTCGTGCTGGATCGCGACACGGGCGAGCCGATCTATCCGATCGATGAAGTCGCCGTGCCGACAAGCGACGTGCCGGGAGAGCAGGCTACGAAGTCGCAACCGTTGCCGCGAGTCCCGAAGCCCTATGCCCGCCAGACGCTCACTCCGGATGAGCTGAGCACGCGTACGCCGGATGTAGCAAAGTGGGCGCGCGATGAGTTTGCGAAAATGAAGCACGGCGGACCTTTCGAACCGCTGACGGTCGGCAAGGACGCGATCATCTTTCCTGGCCTCGATGGCGGCGCGGAGTGGGGCGGCGCTGCGTACGATCCCGAGACGGGGATTTTGTATCTCAACACGAACGAGATGGCATGGCTCGGCTCGTTGGCTCCGAACGATACGGGCCGCGGCGGCCACTCCATATATCTGCGCGAATGCGCGCAGTGTCACGGCGACGATCTCAAAGGTGCGCCCCCGAGCATTCCGTCGCTCGTCGACATCGAAGCGCGGCGCACACCGAGCGAAATTGGCGCGATGATCTTAAATGGCGGTGGGCGCATGCCAGGCTTTCCGAGCCTGCAGCCCGAAGCGATCTCTGCGCTCGTGACCTACCTGACGACGGGCGAGGACGAAGCGGCGCCCGAGATCGAAGCGACGCCAAGTGACCTGCCGTATCGATTCACCGGTTATCGCCGATGGCTCGATCCTGAAGGCTATCCGGCGATCGCGCCGCCGTGGGGAATGCTCAATGCGATCGATCTCGACACGGGCGAGTATGTCTGGCGCAAGCCGTTCGGCGAGTTTCCCGAGCTTGCGGCGCAAGGAATGAAGGACACCGGCAGCGAGAACTATGGCGGGCCGATCGTCACGAAAGGCGGGCTGCTATTCATCAGTGCGACGAATCACGACCGCAAGCTGCGGGCCTTCGATAAGCGCACGGGCGAGCTCTTATGGGAAGCAGCATTGCCGTTCTCCGCGAATGCGACGCCTGCGACGTACGAAGTGGACGGTCGGCAGTATCTGGTCGTGCTCGCAACGAACGGGAAATCGCGCGAAGAAAAGGGCGGCGTGTACGTCGCGTTCGCCTTGCCGCGAAGGCGGTGAGGCTGCGTCCCTCGCCGAGAAGGCTGCCGCTGGTCAGATAAAGCAGCCGCGATCGACTGGAGCCACTCT
>JBDZVE010000203.1:0-3200 GCA_040255535.1 Lysobacterales bacterium
CCCGTTCGCGCAGCGGGTACGAAATCAAGATACAAGGTCGGAATTCATTCCGACCCTTCTTGGTCGGATTAAAATCCGACCTACAGGCGAGTCACGCTCGTGCCCAGCGTCTTTTGCGAAATTGCGTGTCTAGCCACCCTGCATCCTCGCGAACACCGCCTTTATGTTCGCGACCTTCTTGAGATACCGGTGCACATCGTGATCGCCGCAGCGTTGCCCCGGCGTGAGCGTAAGCCCACGGCGCGCGTAGCGCTCCCCAGCGCCGGCACCGCACAGGTGAATCACCGCCGCAAGGTTCTGCTTTTGCGTAAGCGTCGCATTCACGATGCGCGCTCGGGATAGCGCCTGCGAAACGCGGCGATCCAGGTAAGCGGATGTGAGCTCGACCGCGTGCGAAGGCACGACGCGCATGTAGAGACTGTTGAACCAGCACGATTGAAAGTCGTGCCACGGTCCATCCTCCGCTACCACGTGATCATGGATGCAATAGCGGCGCGCCTCATCGAACGTGCCGTCGGTAATCTGGTACATGCCGACCGCGCTCGAAGCCGGCCGATAGACCTTGAAGGGATGTGCACTCAACGACCAGCGCCAATACGTTCGCACGACAGGATTGCCCGATCCTTCGATCTGCGCCAGCGCCGCTAGGAACTCGGGCGTGATCGTGCTCGTCGCGTGCTTCCGAAAGATGCGCTCGTACGAGCTCCAGGTTTCCGCGGGCGCCTTGTACAAGGTGCCGCTCACCGGAAAGAAGAGCTCCGTCGGCTTGAGAACGACCTGATAGATACCGTTGACGACGAACCAGAGCGCGATGAGGACTACGAGACTGCCGCCGAGCTGAACGCTGGCCGGCGCCTTGCGGAAACTGCGCCACCATCTCCGCCGTGTTTGCGCGCGCGGCAACCACTTCGAAAGACCGATCTTCGGAAGGAGTCGCCGCCTTCCCTTTCTTCGTTTGCCACGCTTCGATCGACGAGCCATTCCGCGGATTCTAACTGTCTCGGCAGCGATGCTGGCAGCACCGACGCACAAGACCGCCCGCCCTCGCGGCGACGAGGGCCCTCGCGGGTCGCGAATTCCACCGCTTTTACGGCTGCGTCAGCAGCGCGCGCTCAGCACACACCAAGTGCCGTCGTTGAATTCCGGCTTCGAGTGAATGAGCGCGCGTGCAGAACGCGCGGGATCAGAACCGCCAGACGATTGAGAGCCCGATCATCGTGACGTCGCTGTCGTCGAGCTCCGCGACGGCGTACTCGGCCCGCAGAAGTGCGCCATCGATGGTTGCTGCAACACCCGCCCCGAAATAGGGATCGGTGCCATCGGCTTCGCCCGAAATGACAACGTCACCGTTTACGCGACCTTCCTGATCTGATTTCCATGACAACATGCCGGCCCGTGCGAACACCGAAGCGGTCGGATCCTTCGGTGCCGGACATGCAAAACCGGCATTTCTCGTGCGCAGGATTCTCTCGTAGCTACAGCCACCGACTGATCGTCGATGGATCTCGTCTGAGGAATTCTGCGGCTTCGCGAAGGTTCGCGATCCGTTCGGTGACGGCACGGCGCACGAACTCACGCCGCCGGATATCCGTGCCCCGCGGGATATCCGTGCCGGACAAAATGCGGATTTGCATGTCCGGCACCGAAGGATCCCTCGATGGAAAAGATCGAGCACAGCGATGCGAGACGATCGATCACCCATTGCTTGCGGTGCGAATAGTTCTTGCCCGCGTACTCGTCTACTCCCCACAGCCAGGCGCGGCGAATGCACCGGGCGATGCAGTGTGACCGCCATGGATGGCGGAAATGGTTGAAACGCAGGAGCAAGTTTCAACCAGTAGTACGGCGTGTCTTGCAACGAGACCAGGTTCTTGCGTGCGTAGCCCATGAGGAAAGGCTACGAGCTCGCTCGTGCACCGGAACGCGGTTATCTAGGCAAATGAGGCAGTAACTGGTTGGGTGTCCAATATGGAGCTTTGTCCGTCGCGTATAGCTCCTTCAGATACCCCCTGGATCTCGCGTTCGCCTGTTATCTAGGCGAATGCAGCAGCATTCGTTGGCTGCCAAAGTAACAACGTCAATGCACTCACCGTCCTATCGATGTTCTCGGCTCGCCTGCTTAGTCGATGCCCAACCGCTGATGTCAGCAGCGATCATCCGCAACTCATCATTGGCACGAATGCCGAACTCTGGGTCAGCCCGCTCCAAATAGCTCAGAGCTTCTGAGTACAAGCGGAATCGGCGAGAATCTTCGATTTCAAGAAATCTTTTTGGAGCCAAAAGCCAATTCTTGCCAGTTCTCCTTAACTCCCATTCCAGCGTCCTTGCTCGGATAACGTTCCTAACATGGTCTGCAATTTCTGCATCCACCAACTTAGCACCTTCGCTGTGCGCCAGTCTCCACACAACAAAAGGAGGCCTCGATGCGCTTGAAGTGTGTGGTGCCGCCCAATACTCCAACTCGGCGATGAGCTTAAAAGCCTGAACAAGTTGGAGTCCGGGTGCCAATTCCATCGCCATTGCTCACCTAATAGTAGCACCAGGATTGAGTGCCCTCATAAGTGCTCGCCAGTCACCCAACGGAACTGGAGCCCTTGATAGAAACGGGTCATAAACATACTGGCCGTCGGTGAATACCTGGTGGAAAATGTATCCATACACCTTCTCACCATCTTCAATGGTCGTTACACCCTTAACGCTCCTCGTAGTAACAGTCAATATGCGACCCACTCCTCCCGACTCTGCCAGCAGAGCTGCCGCAGTATCGTCGCAATATCCCGAACATACTTCCAATCCGTGGATGCTACGCGTCGCGGCCTTCGGCGATGTTTGTTCGAGATATACCCGATACCTAAACTTGGTTCCGAGGGGCGATGCTCCCGCAGACAGCCGAACCTGACGTGTGTTCAGTGAGAGCTCTGCCCAGGTGGCAAGGCGACTCGAAGGCAGGCAACGTCAGCAAGACGACGTAAGAGTGACTGCTCATCGCACGCAACATGAGGTGCGTGTGGTGGACTGATGGGTTCTACAGAGATGCGGAGGTGCATCTCGTGAACGATGCCTTCAGCGGGATAGCGCCATCAAAGGCGCTCCACTGTAGGTCTACAGTAAGCGTCCGGCCATCACCGTCTGATACGTGGCATCCCATTCTCCGATGATGTGTCCTGAGTGAAGGACACGGTGTACGTGTCCATTTGGGA
>JBDZVE010000204.1:0-3103 GCA_040255535.1 Lysobacterales bacterium
TCCCTGAGAGGTGCTTCCTCGCGCTAACATATAGATGTCGTGCCGGGATGACTCGTTGGACGTTTGCCAACCTCTCATCTCATAAATCCAACCGGATCCGGCACCTTCATCTCGAATCAACAGGGAGACACCGCATGAACTATCGAATGGGAATTCGCGCCTGGCTGCTCGCCGGCGCCGCGCTCTGCAGCGCCGTCGCCGGGGCGCAGGAGCAGGACTTCAGCGGGGTCGAGATCAAGGTCGAGAAGGTTTCCGGCAACGTCTACATGCTGCAGGGCGCGGGGGGCAACATCGCGGCGTCGGTAGGCGAGGACGGCATTGCACTCGTCGATGGCCAGTTCGCGCCGCTAGCCGACAAGATTCGCGCCGCGCTCAAGACGATTAGCAATAAGCCGCTGCGCTTCATCATCAACACGCACTACCACTCCGATCACACCGGCGGCAACACGGCGCTGCACACGGATGCGACCATCATCGCGCACGAAAACGTGCGCAAGCGCCTTGCCAGCGGCAGCACAGGCGGCAACCTTGGCTCGATCAAGTTCGAGCAGGCAGCGGTGAAGCAGGAAGCGCTGCCAGTGATCACGTTCCAGCATGACTTGACCATACACCTGAACGGCGAGGATATCCGTGCGGTGCATGCACCGAACGGCCATACCGATGGCGATTCGATCGTATACTTCACGAAGTCCAACGTCGTGCACATGGGCGATGACTTCGTGACCTACGGCTTTCCGTTCATCGATCTCAATGCCGGCGGCAGCTCCGCAGGAATGATTGCGGCGCTCGAAAGTACGATCGCGAGAGTCCCGGCCGACGTCAAAGTCATTCCCGGTCATGGTCCAATCTCGACGCTGGAAGACGTGCGCCGCTGCATCGAGATGCTCAAGCAGACGCGCGCGGTGGTGGAGAAAGGCGTGAAGGCAGGCAAGAGCCTGGAGCAACTCCAACAGGAGAAGGTGCTCGAACAGTGGGAGCAATACTCCGGCTCGTTCGTGTCGACCGACAAGTTTATCGAGACGCTGTACAACGAGCTGACTGGCAAGAAGAGCGCCGCGGCGATGTCTGTGAAGCACAACTGAGCGTCGGAGGTGAAGGCGCCTATCCGCTGTTGACCCCTCACCCGCCGCGGACGCTGGCGACCTCTCCCGCAAGGGGAGAGGTGTTCCGGCGTCACCCGCCGCGGACGCTAGCGGCCTCTCCCTAAGGGAGAGGTGTTTGACCCCTCACCCGCCGCTTCGCTAGCGACCTCTCCCGCAAGGGGAGAGGTGTTCGACTCACTCGTACGCGCCGCTTTGCTAGCGACCTCTTCTGATGGAGAGGTGTTTGACCCCTCACCCGCCGCGGACGCTGGCGACCTCTCCCGCAAGGGGAGAGGTGTTCGACTCACTCGTACGCGCCGCTTCGCTAGCGACCTCTCCCGCAAGGGGAGAGGTGGTCCGGCGTCACTCGCGGCGGACGCTAGTGCATCGCCCGAAAGTCCCATCGCATGAGTACATTTGCGGGCGTAGAGTGTCGCCCGACATCAGGGCAATTGGGGGAAGTTCGATGCGACGCCGTGCATTCCTCAGTTCAGCAGCCGCCACACTTGCCGCCGCAATGCTTCCGGGCCGCGGCTTTGCGACGAATACGCCGGTGCTGCGAGATTTGCCTGCCGTCTCCGGCACCGGCAAAGAGATCCTGCTTCCAAAAGCGGACGTCGAGCAGCTGCGACGCAGTCTCGCTGGATCGCTGCTTCTTCGTGAGGACGAAGGTTACGATGCGGCGCGGCGTATCTGGAACGGCGCGATCGATCGCAAGCCCGCGTTGATCGCACGCTGCGCGAATACGGCCGATGTCATGCAGACGGTGCAGTTCGCTGCAGCGCACGACGTGCTCGTTGCGGTGCGAGCAGGTGGGCATAGCAGCTCCGGTAAGAGCGTATGCGATGACGGTCTGATGATCGACTTGTCCGCAATGCGCGAAGTCAAAGTGGATCCAGCCCGACGAGTCGCGCGAGTGCAAGGCGGTGCGTTGCTTTCGGATCTCGATCGCGCGGCACAGGCGCACGGGCTCGTGTGCACGGCGGGGACGGTTTCGCACACCGGCATCGGCGGCTTGACGTTGGGCGGAGGCATGGGCCATCTCGCACGCCAATACGGACTCACGATCGACCACCTTCGAGCCGCAGAAGTCGTAACCGCGAAAGGAGCGCGCCTTCATGCATCCGACGACGACAACCCGGACTTGTTCTGGGGCGTGCGCGGAGGCGGCGGCAACTTCGGGATCGTCACGTCGTTCGAATTCAACCTGCACAAGTTCGGCACGACGATTCAGCGGGCGCAGCTCGTCTATCCGTTGCCGATGGCGCGTCGCATGATGAAGTTCCTTTCGCAGTACGCAGATGAGCTGCCCGACGAAACCACGCTCGAATCGGCGCTCGTCTCAACGCCCGATAACCAGCGCATCCTCAGCATCTCGATTCTCCATGCCGGCCCCATCGAAGTGGCTGAGCGGCACTTGAATGCATTCAAGGCAGTCGCGTCTCCTGTGGCGCACGAGCTCAAGACGATGTCGTACCTGGATCTGCAGACCGAGGACGATGTGCGATACGGGCCGGGTCAGAACGCCTATCTGAAAGCGGGGCTCATCCGCGCGCTGACGGATGAACCGATCGACGCGATGCTGGCCAACATCGAGGAGGCTACGCTCCCCACTGCACAGGCTATCGCGTTTTTGCAGCTCGGCGGCGCGATCTCGAGGGTCGATGCGCGCGCAACGGCATACGCTCATCGTGATGCGGCTTACGCCATTGTCATGCCGATCGTCTGGCAAGATCCGTCGCTCTCCGATGCAATCTTGAGCTGGGAGCACTCCGCATGGAAGCGCGTCGAGCCTTTGACGCGCGGCACGTATGTGAACTTCCTGGCAGCGGACGATCCCAAACGCCGAGTTCGTGACAGCTACGGGATCAATTTCGAACGGATGATCGAGCTCAAGAATAAGTACGATCCTTCGAATCTATTCCGCCTCAATGCGAACGTCGAACCGACTGCACGCGGCGGATAGCACGAGATCTCTCGCAAAGCACGCAAGGCTCGCAAAGGTAAGAATAAGAATATTT
>JBDZVE010000205.1:0-3095 GCA_040255535.1 Lysobacterales bacterium
CTGTGGAGCAGTGAGCGGGGGCTGCCGGTCATTCTATTGGCGGCAGTCGTGCAGGGTTGGGTATTCTATGGGCTGCACGAATCCATCGTGAATTCGCGCTGGCCCGCCGATCACCCTCCTACGCTGCTTGCGCTCTACGCCATCGCATTGTTCGTCCCGTTGACGCTGCAGTTTCTCGCTCAACGCGCGCGTCAGCGGGCGACGTGGGTCATCCTCGCTTGCCTAGCCATCGCTGTGGCCTATTTCGGATGGCATACCGGCACCGTGCTGGATATTCGAACGCAGCGGTTTCTATCTGGCGGTGAGTGCATCCCGTTCGCGTTCGCCTTATCGGTGCTTTGGCTCATTGCCCTACCGTTCGCGCAGGCACGGCTGTCCGACGGCCGCTGGCGTACGCGCTACGAGCTTCTGTTCTCTACCGCATGGACCAACAAGCTCGTGCTGGCGGAGGCGCTTCTCTTCACGGGCTTGTTCTGGCTGCTGCTGTTTCTGTGGCAAAAGTTGTTCGATCTCCTCGGCATCGGATTCTTCGAAGAGTTGTTCGAGGAGCCGATGTTCGTCTACCCGGTCACATCGATCGTATTCGGTGTCGCATTGCACCTCATCGGCTCGATCGAGCGGCTCACGAGCATCGTGCTCGACCACATGCTGAACGTCCTCAAGTGGCTCGCGCTCATCGCCGGGCTCATCCTCACACTGTTCACGATCGCACTCGTCGCGAAACTGCCGGGAATGCTGGAGTCGGGCGAGCGCATCATCGGCGCCGGCTGGTTGCTTTGGCTCGTTGCCGTCACGGTGTTGCTCGTGAACGCAGCGTATCGGGATGGCTCTGCCGAACGGCCCTATCCGCGGCCAATCGCATTGGCATTGCGCTTCGTCATTCCGCTCATCGTGATCATCGCGTTGACGGCTGTGTACGCGCTTTATCTGCGCATTCGGGAATATGGGTTCACGGTGGAGCGCGTGTGGGCTTGCATCGTCGCGGCCGCCGCAGTGCTATACAGCATCGGCTATGCACTGGCCGCGAAGCAAACGTCGCCGTGGATGGGCAGCATCGCACGCGTGAACGTCGCCGTCGCGCTATTCCTGATCGTCGCGATATCTCTCGCGCTGACCCCGGTGCTCTCGCCTCATCGCATCGCCGCGAACAGCCAGTACGAGCTTGCGCTTGCTCGCGAGTCGAGCGATGCGAGGCAGTATGGCACCCCCATGCATTACCTTCGCTACAGCGCGGGAAAGTATGGACGGCGTAAGCTCGAGGCGCTGGCGGAGATCGAGGATCATCCCCGAGCAGCGGCGTTGCGCGCCGATGCAAAGGCCATCTTGGAACAAGAGACTTGGTCCGGTCCGCTCCCATCGAACGTCGAGTCGCGTCTCGCTGATATGGTCGTCTACCCGGCCGGTCGCGAGCTTGGCGCGGAGCTCACTGCAAAGCTCAAGAGCGACATGCAAGATCCCTCGAGTGGGTGGCTCTATTCCGCAAGATGGGGCTCCCTGATCGGCACATTCATCGATCTGGATAGCGACGGTGCAGAAGAATTCGTCGTCGTGACCGATAGCAACGCAGTCGCTTACAGGCTTACCGGCAACGAATGGCAGCGCGCCGGGTATTTCGTTTCGAATGGCCTGCCGATGAAGGACGAGCTGCTCGTCACACTGCGCGAAAAAGGTATCGCTGCGGAAGCGCCAAGCTTGCAAAACTTCCGGATCGGGTCCCATCTGTTCCGCTTCTCTCCGCGAGCATACTGAGCGCGTTTGCCGTCGAAATCATCTGACCAAATAGAGCACGACGAGCCCGGCAACGTACGTCAGTAGGACCGCGATCGAGTCGTATCCCATTCGGAGGAACACGCGGTCGCGCCGCTCGATCAGCCCGATCAGGAAGATCGAGGTCAGCACGATTCCGAGCAAAGCGCCGACGCTCGCCGGTCGACCGACCTCTGGAAGGATTGGACCGCCCGGATGGAGTGCATCGACGAGCACGATGATCGTGACGTTGAACACATTCGTGCCGAAGATGCCGGAGATCGCCATCTCGTACTGACGGCGTCGCGCGAGTGCAATCGTCATGCTGACTTCCGGCAGTGAGGTCGTGACCGCGAGAAACACCGCCCCAAAGAAGCTGAGCTCCAGGCCGCTCTGTTCGGCGAGCGCAGAGCCCGTTTGTGCGAGCGTGACGCCCGCCACCAAGATGCCCGCCGCCGCGAACGCGATCCGCAAGACCAACCGTTTGAGAGACCATTGTTCGGCTTCATTATCGACAACTTCTCGCTCCTCGTCCGCGTCAAGCGGGCGCCAGGCATCGCCCTGCCGGGCCTTCGTGAGCAGCAGAATGGAGCACACGTAGACCGCGAACATGAGCCAGCTCCATACGCCGATGCCGATGAACAGAACATCGCCGGCAACATAGGCTCCGACCGAAAGCGCCATGATGATGATGCCGAGCACGCCCTGCAGCATCACACGCGACGAGCCTTGTATCGAAGTCAACGCGCCGCGGCCGAAGCTCGCGTCCGCTATCGCGAGAATCACGACGTTGAGCGCGGCGCTACCGAGCACATCGGTGATCGATAGGAGCGGCGTACCTTGCAGGGTCGAGGTCGTAGCGATCGTGATTTCCGGCAATGACGTCACGCTGCCGAGCAACACCATGCCGACTGCTACTCGGCCGATCCCGGTCTTTTCCGCAAACGCATCCGCATAACGCGCGAGCCGCGTGCCGGCAAACCAGACGACCGCACCGGCTGCGATGAAGAGTGCGACGTTGAGAGCGAGCGGCAGCTCAGCCGCGTTCACTTCGCGCCTCGCGGCTCATGCGGGTGACTCTTCTCCATCTTGCGATCGTGAATCACCTCGTTCCCAGGTTCCAGTTTTTGGACCTGCACCAGAATCGATTGCAGAAAATTCACGGCAACTCCGAATTGTCAGCAGCAATGAGCGGGTCATAGTCCTGAATGTCCAGCCGAACGCTCGCTCAAAGAAGCGCTTCGGCTCATCCAGGTTGCGCGACGGATATTCAACGTAGTTGAAGTACTACGAGCGAACCCGAATGGCATGTTCGAAGAATCAGCGCTCGAGGCGCTTAGGCAATGGAA
>JBDZVE010000206.1:0-3070 GCA_040255535.1 Lysobacterales bacterium
CGACGCAGATCTACACGCAGGTATCGATCCGCAAGCTCAAAGAGATCCACACCGCCACTCATCCTGCGAAAGCGCGCCAGCCGCGTTCTAAAGCGGACTCCCTCGATGCTGAAGCACCGACAGCCGACGACCTGTTCAACTCCTTAGCCGCCGAAGCACGCGAAGAAGATCGCGACGGCTGATGTTCGCCGCCGCCGTTGCGACCGCATCGGCGCTCATCCTTGCTCACCGAAAAACCCGCATCAGGGTCTTCGAGCCTTGCCGATGCAAAAGCGCTGCGGCACACTCGCCGCAAGTTCCTGATCGCATCAGGAAAATCGCTCTTTAAAGCTGCCGCGCCGCGTCGGACCCACCTGTTAGCACAGTCGGTGGGGTGCCAGCCCAAAACATCTCCGATGCGTTGTACCTGCCGGGCCCATTCCCTATCTCACGTTTCGACTTGAGTATTGCTTCTCTAACCGTCAATGGAGGGCTGAACCTGCTTAATAGTGTTGGAAATGCAGCGGTAAATTCGGTCGGCCTGATCTTACAACCCTTTGATGCGTACGCCGGGGAGCTGATTACGCTCGAGAGCGCGTTTCCTGGTGGGGTGATCGCTGCAGGTCCCACGTTACTTGCGGGTGGAATTTCAAGAAGCATTCGTTCGGCGGCAGCTGCGAATGCGATTACAAAAGCCGAAGTGCCTCTTTTGACCTCAGGGAGCAGAGTTCCCAATGCCGGTGGGAAAATTATTTCGTTTGTGACAGAGAGACAACAAACTTTCTATCGAGTATTTTCTGGTGACCGCACGGTTGGTTCATTCTTGACCGCGGTCAAGCCTGGAAGCAGCGCATTCGCGCGAGAAGCTTTAGCGCTACCACCGGGCAATACTGCAGCCTTTGTGCAGGAGGTTATCGTACCGGCCGGCACGCGATTGCAGCGTTCTCGGGCGCTACCGGCCTTTGGCCGACGCGGCGGGGCCGAGCAGTTCGAGCTGCTTCAAGGCATTCCGGTTGAGAATTTTGGCCCGGGGGTGCCATTACAATGAATTTCACTCAAGTAGATCCCGTGCTCCTGGCGTGGTCGTCCAACAATCGCATCCCTCTTTCGACGCAGTATCAGGATGCGGAGGTGCGCTCGTTCGAACTAGTTGGTACAGCAGGTCGCGCACAGATATGGGTTGAGGTGAACGGGCAAGTGAGCGTGCATGTCTGGGATTACAAAAAACGTAAGCAGTCATTTGCTGCAACGGTAGGGACTCTTGAGGCAACGCTAGATCAAGCTCTGGCTATGGCCCGGGTTTGGATATGACGTTGGCCAACTCTTTGGCGATTCGACACTTATAGCGCCGTCTGGGCTGAACGGTACCGGACTTGGACTATTGGAGTGTGGATTGATGCTTGCTGGCTAGCTTGCAGAGAGTGGATGCGTCTCGAGGCGCAGCGGCTCACGATGATTGCCGCGCAAGATGACGTGATAGCGCGCGCCGAGCACATGCAAGCGAGGAGGACGAGGCATCCGTGCCGCTCCACTGGAAGGAGCCACGGATGTTAACTCGCGACGACGCTCACCTGGCACCGTGAGAAACTGCGCGAATATCCAATAATCCAAGTCCGGTACGCTACGCCCCTCGATGATCTATTAGTCGATAATGGTGGGACCATTGGAGTGTACTTGTCCAAAGGGTCATCCTTCGTAAGCGTCCGGCCATCACCGTCTGATCCTTGGCATCGCATTCTCCGATGATGTGTCCTGAGTGAAGGACACGGTGTACGTGTCCATTTGGGAGATGAGATGGACACGTCCACTGTTGAGGTTGCGAAGCATACACTCACGCGCGGCGGTAAGCGGCTGCGTTCGATGGAAGAGAAGTGCCGGATCATTGAAGAGGTGCTGCGCGGTGAGGAGTCCGTGGCAGCCATTGCACGGCGATACGAGGTGAACGCAAACCTGGTATTCCACTGGAAGCGACTGTACGAGAAGGGTTTGCTCGAGCCGAACGGCACGGCGCTGGTTCCGGTGAAGGTTCGCAAGAAGGTGTCGAGCGCTGCACCGGTCGCTCGAAGCACGGTCGATGAGTACGTGGGGATCGTGGTTCTGCAGTTGCCTGCAATGGCATCCAACGTGGCGGTCTCCTCACCTAACGGCACCTGCACTGTCGCCGGCGCCGCGGCCACGTGTACGTACGATGTTCTACGCGCGGGTTTCTCTCACGAGATTGCCGTCTCGTTCACACCTGAAGAGGGTGACGCCGAGGTCAGCGCAACGATCACGGGCGACCAGAGCGATGTAGACGCATCGAACGACAGCGTCTCGGTCGGATTTCAGACGATCGCGTTCTCTGACTTGGCTGCATCGATCAGTGCGCCTGCCAATGCGACGGCGGGTCAGAGCTTCAGCTACTCGGCGAGCGTGACCAACGGGTGGCAATCGGGGACACGCACCGATTGAACGCTAAGCTCGTGGGGGACGGAGGCGATGGGACACTCATCCATTTGACTTCGCAAATTGGTGGATGTCCAAAAGGATATTCGAAATTGATGCGTGTTGAGATGGACGCCTCCCTCACTTTCTGACGTGGTGTGCGTCAGAATTGGTGTTGTCTAGGCACGCCATGAGAGAGGAGTCCACCATGGGCAAGATTAAACTCGTTGCGATCGATCTGGCAAAGCACAGCTACCAACTCGGCGCGTTCGATGAGCGCGGGAAGATTCTCTACAATCGTAAACTCTCGCCAGCAAAGCTCGCGCTTGCGATCGCACAGCTCGAACCTACCATCGTTGCAATGGAAGCGTGCGCGGCAGCGCACTACTGGGGTCGTCGACTCACGAAGCTTGGGCACGAAGTCCGCCTGGTACCGCCCCAGCATGCGAAGGTGTTTCGCCGAGTGCACAAGAGTGATGCGCACGATGTCGTCAGCATCGCTGAAGCGGCGCTGCGACCTAACATCCACTTCGTTCCAGTGAAGAGTATTGCGCAACAAGATCTGCAGTTGCTCGGTCGCATTCGAGAGCGATTAGTCGCACAGCGAACCGCGATTATTAACCAGATACGTGGGTTGGCGCGCGAGTATGGTGTGAACTTCGCAAAG
>JBDZVE010000008.1:0-33365 GCA_040255535.1 Lysobacterales bacterium
ACTTAACCCAACATCTCACGACACGAGCTGACGACAGCCATGCAGCACCTGTCTCCAGGTTCCCGAAGGCACCCCCACATCTCTGCAGGGTTCCTGGGATGTCAAGACCAGGTAAGGTTCTTCGCGTTGCATCGAATTAAACCACATGCTCCACCGCTTGTGCGGGTCCCCGTCAATTCCTTTGAGTTTCAACCTTGCGGCCGTACTCCCCAGGCGGAGAACTTAACGCGTTAGCTACGACACCGAGAGGCAGACCCTCCCGACATCCAGTTCTCATCGTTTATGGCGTGGACTACCAGGGTATCTAATCCTGTTTGCTCCCCACGCTTTCGCACATGAGCGTCAGTATTGGTCCAGGAAGTCGCTTTCGCCACTGATGTTCCTTCAGATATCTACGCATTTCACCGCTACACCTGAAATTCCACTTCCCTCTCCCATACTCTAGCAATGCAGTCTCGAATGCAGTTCCCAGGTTAAGCCTGGGGATTTCACACCCGACTTGCAAAGCCGCCTACGCGCGCTTTACGCCCAGTAATTCCGATTAACGCTCGCACCCTCTGTATTACCGCGGCTGCTGGCACAGAGTTAGCCGGTGCTTCTTCTATGGGTTACGTCAAGACCCCGACGTATTAGGTCGAGGCTTTTCTTCCCCACCGAAAGGGCTTTACAACCCGCAGGCCTTCTTCACCCACGCGGCGTCGCTGGATCAGGCTTTCGCCCATTGTCCAATATTCCCCACTGCTGCCTCCCGTAGGAGTCCGGACCGTGTCTCAGTTCCGGTGTGACTGGTCGTCCTCTCAGACCAGTTACGGATCGTCGCCTTGGTAGGCCATTACCCTACCAACCAGCTAATCCGACTTGGGCTCATCTGTTAGCGCCAGGCCTTGCGGTCCCCGGCTTTCCACCGTAGTGCGTATGCGGTATTAGCTCGAGTTTCCCCGAGTTATCCCCCACAAACAGGCAGATTCCCAAGCGTTACTCACCCGTCCGCCGCTCGCCGCCAGGGTTGCCCCCGCGCTGCCGCTCGACTTGCATGTGTTAGGCACGCCGCCAGCGTTCAATCTGAGCCAGGATCAAACTCTTCACTTAAAGGCTAATTTCTTAGACCTCAATTGAAGCGAGTATCCCAACAAAGCTTTACTGGCTAAATTGGTAACTCATCATCGAATGTTGCGTTTCGCAACGAACCGACGCGAGTCCCCACACAAATTACCTGTTTCGATTGTTAAAGAGCGATCTACACGCGGGGCGTAGACAGAAGCGGAATTATAACCGCGAACCTCGTCTCGTCAACACCACAGCGGCGCTGTGTATCGACCTTTGGGGTGTTCGCGTTTCGGTCTTGAGACCGAAGTCACCGCGACGAGGGCGCGCATAATACTTGGCGCCGACCGGGAGTCAACACCTCTGCAAAAAGATTTTTTGCACCCGCGAAAACTGCGACGAACTCACGTATGCGGCACGCACGATCCGTCGGTATTCCGCTATATGGGGCACCGCGAGCCAACTTCCAGTGAGGCGAACCCTGAAGGTCAGTCGGCTTTCTTCGTGAGCTCGATCTCAACGAAAACGCGCTTGCCGATCTGGAACAGGTACGTCGCGCCCGCGCTCACCGTCGCTTTCGTGTTCGTGACCTTTTCGTTGTTCAAGCGGATGCCGCCTTGCTCGATCAACCGAAACGCGTGCGAGGTGCTCGGCACTAATCCGCACCGTTTGAGCAGCGCGGCGATCCCGATCTCAGCGCCCTCGATCGCCTCGGTGCGCTTCGGGATCTCTGTAGGGATCTCGCGTTGCTGGCTGCGCAGAGCGAAGTTCTCGCGCGCCCGCTTCGCGGCGTCCGCACCGTGAAAGCGCGCGGTAATTTCGCCGGCAAGCTCGAACTTGACCTCCATGGGATTGCGTCCGCCCGCAACGTCGGCGCGCAATTTCGCGAGCTCCGCATTGCTGCGGAACGAAAGCAGATCGAAATAGCGCCACATGAGCTCGTCCGAGATCGACATCAGCTTGCCGAACATGTCATCGGGCGGTTCGGCGACGCCGACGTAGTTGCCGAGCGATTTCGACATCTTGTTGACGCCGTCGAGCCCCTCGAGCAGCGGCATCGTCAGCACGACTTGCGGCTCTTGCCCGTAGGACTCCTGCAGCTGTCGGCCGACGAGCAGATTGAACTTCTGATCCGTGCCGCCCATCTCCACGTCCGCCTCGAGCGCGACCGAGTCGTATCCTTGCACGAGCGGATACAGGAACTCGTGAATCGCAATCGCCTGGCCGCTCTTGTAGCGCTTGCTGAAGTCGTCGCGCTCGAGCATGCGAGCGACGGTGTGGCGGGCGGCGAGCTGGATGAGGCCGGCAGCCCCCATCTGATTCATCCAGCGCGAGTTGAACTCGATGCGCGTGCGCTCCGGATCGAGAATCTTGAAGATCTGCTCCTCGTAGGTCGCGGCGTTCGCTTTCACTTCCTCGGGCGTGAGCGCCGGGCGAGTCGCGTTGCGGCCCGTCGGATCGCCGATGAGCCCGGTGAAGTCGCCGATCAAGAAAATCACTTCGTGGCCGAATTCCTGGAAGCGGCGCATCTTGTTGATCAGCACCGTGTGCCCGAGATGCAGGTCCGGTGCCGTCGGGTCGAAGCCCGCCTTGATGCGCAGCGGGCGCCCTTTGCGGAGCTTCGCGAGCAGCTCGGTCTCGAGCAGGATTTCGAAAGTGCCGCGCTTCAGCTCGGCAAGTTGTTCTTCGGCGGCTTGCATTCGTCGCGATGTCTAGTGGTTGTTTGCCGAGCAGGAGCGCAGGGCAACGAGGATCACTGGACGTGACTTTATGGGTTCGAGGCACATGCCGCAATCGAAGCGTCGAAGTTCGCCTCATCGGCGCTGCAGCGCAGTTGACGCATCGAGCAGCGCTCTTTAACTTTCGCGACCATACGCTCGCGGCTGGACTGAAGGATTTTTTGGGTGCAACTGGGTTCCAAGATCGCTCTTGACTACAAACCGAGCTCGACGAGATCGCGCACCGCAAGGCACGCGTGGTGGTTTGCTTCAGGCTTGTTGCTCCCGCTGATCGGCGGCGTCCTCGTTCACTCTCTGCGTGACAAGCCGCCCAACGCTGGCGCGACGAGCCCCGCACCGACCGTCACTCTCCCCGAGCTGCCCGCACCCGAGGTCTCGGCCGCCGAGCCGGACCCCATTCCGAAACCGTTGGGCGACACGGTCGAGTTCATCGTCCGCCGCAATGACACGCTCGATCGCATTTTCAGGCAGCTCAAGCTGAGCCTCACGGATCTCGCAAACATTCGAGGCCTGCCCGGCGTCCGCGAGAGCCTCGATCGACTGCATCCCGGCGACAAGATCACCTTGGTGCACGATGAAGGACTGCTGCAGGCGCTCACGCGGCGCATCAGCGAGACCGAGGTCCTGAAGGTCACGCGCGGCGAATCCGGCTTTGCCGCCGAAGTGCTCGCGACTCCGCTCGAAACCCGCGAAGCTTACGCGACCGGCACGATCGACAGCTCGCTCTTCGTCGCTGCCAGAGCCGCCGGCGTCAGCCCCGAAATCATCCTCGCGCTCGCAAACGACATTTTCGGATGGGACATCGACTTCGCGCTCGACATCCGAGCTGGAGATCGCTTTGCAGTCGTGTACGAGCAAAAATTCCGTGACGGCGAATACATCGGCGATGGGCGTGTCCTTGCCGCGGACTTCACGAACAACGGCAAGACGTATCGAGCGATCTACTTCGAATCCGCCGACTCGAAGGTCGCCGACTACTTCGCGCCCGACGGGCGCAGCATGCGGCGACAATTCTTGCGCGCGCCGCTCGATTTCACCCGCATCAGCTCCAACTTCAATCCCCGCCGCCGCCATCCGATCCTGAATACGATTCGAGCGCACAAGGGCGTCGACTATGCGGCCGCGACCGGCACGGTCATCAAGGCAGCCGGCGACGGGAAAGTCGAATTCGTGGGCACGAAAGGCGGCTACGGTCGTGTCGTCATTCTCGAACACGGCGGCGGCATCTCGACGCTGTACGGCCACATGTCCCGGTTCGCGAAAGGCCTCCGCCGCGGCCAGCGCGTGAAGCAAGGGATGACGATCGGCTATGTGGGCAGCTCGGGCGCGGCGACGGGCCCCCACTTGCATTACGAATATCGCGTGAACGGCGTCCACAAGAATCCGCGTACGGTGCCCCTGCCGGATGCGGCGCCGATCCCGGATACGTATCGAGCAGAGTTCGAGACACGGGCACGGCAAGTCCTCGCCTCGCTGGATCGAGCGCAGGATTCGGCCGTTGCAGCCGTTCCGGCGCAGTGAGAGCGCCCGTGGGACCGTCGATCTGAGATCCAGCCCGTAACCCGGCAGCAGCGCACGTAGTATTCTCGGGCTCGTGGCAGTCCGAGGCGGCATGCTCGACGTCAATCTCAAAGCGCCGGAGCACTACATCAATCGAGAACTCTCGTTTCTCGACTTCAACACGCGCGTCCTCGCGCAAGCTCACGACGCAAGCCTTCCTCTCCTCGAGCGAGTCCGTTTTCTCGGCATTTCGTGCTCGAACCTCGATGAGTTCTTCGAAATTCGAGTGGCGGGGCTCAAGCAGCGGCTCGAGCTCGGCACGACCGCGGGCGGTCCCGACGGCATGACCGTGCCGGAGCAACTGGCAGCGATTCACGGCCGCGCCGCGGCGATCATCAAAGACCAGTACGAATTGCTCCATCAGCTCGTCTTCCCGGCGCTCGCCGAGCAAGGCATTCGATTCGTGAATGCACGCACGATTTCGGCGGAGCAGCGCGCCTGGCTCTCGGACTATTTCGCGCACGAGGTGGAGCCCGTGCTCACGCCGCTCGGATTGGATCCTGCGCGGCCTTTTCCTCGCATTCAGAACAAGAGCTTGAACTTCATCGTTCGGCTGTCGGGCAAGGACGCATTTGGTCGGGACACGGAGCTCGCCGTCGTGCAGGTGCCGCGCTCGTTGCCGCGGATCATCAGGCTTCCGCAATCGAAGGATGCCCCGGGAACCACCTACTTCGTGTTCCTCTCCGCCGTGATTTCCACGTTCGTCGCGCAGCTCTTCAGCGGGATGAGCGTCGAGGGCGCATGGCAGTTCAGAGTGACGCGCAACAGCGACTTGTTCGTCGACGACGAAGAAGTGGACAACCTGCTGCGCGCGGTCGAAGGCGAGCTCGCGGAAAGACGCTACGGCGCGGCCGTGCGCCTCGAGACCTCGCTCGATTGTCCCGCCGACATTTCCAGCTTTTTGCTCAGGCACTTCGCGCTCGCGAACGACGACTTGTACCAGGTGAACGGCCCCGTCAATCTGAACCGACTCACCGCGATCTACGATCTCGTCGATCGTCCCGATTTGAAGTACCCGCCCTTCGCGCCGAGCGTGCCGAAGCGCCTGACCGCGCGAGAAGACATGTTCGCGGCGCTCAGAGAAGGCGACCTGCTCCTTCATCATCCGTTCGAGTCGTTCGCGCCCGTCATCGATTTTCTGCGCCAGTCGGCCTCGGATCCTCAGGTCCTCGCGATCAAGCAGACGCTCTACCGCACCGGACCCCAATCGCCGATCGTCGACGCGCTCGTCGATGCCGCGCGTGCGGGCAAGGAAGTCACGGTCGTGATCGAGCTGATGGCCCGCTTCGATGAAGCCGCGAACATTCAATTGGCGACGCGCCTGCAAGAAGCCGGCGCTCACGTCATGTACGGCGTCGTCGGCTACAAAACGCACGCGAAGCTCTTGATGGTCGTACGGCGTGAGAACGGCAGATTGCTGCGCTACTGCCATCTCGGCACGGGCAACTACCATCCGAACACCGCGCGCATCTACACCGACTACGGCCTGTTCACGTGCGACGAAGCGATCGGCGAGGACCTGCACGAGCTGTTCCTCCAGCTCACGAGCCCGACGCGAGTCGCGACGCTGCGGAAGGTGCTGCAGTCGCCCTTCACGCTGCACGAGTCGCTGCTCGCGAAGACGAAGCGCGAGATTGCGCACGCGCGTGCGGGGAAGCCTGCACGCATCATCGCGAAGCTGAACTCGCTGCTCGAGCCGCAGATCATCCAAGCGCTGTATCAGGCATCGATGGCGGGAGTGAAAGTCGACCTGATCGTCCGCGGAACGTGCGCGCTCCGCCCCGGAATCCGCGGAATATCCGAGAACATTCGTGTGCGCTCGATCGTCGGAAGATTCCTGGAGCACTCGCGCGTCTATTATTTTCACAACGACGGACAAGCCGAGATCTATTGCGCGAGCGCAGACTGGATGGAACGAAACTTCTTCCGCCGCATAGAGGTCTGCTTCCCGATCGAAGACAGGAGTCACCGCGAGCGCATCGTCCGCGATCTCGAGACCTATCTCGAGGACAACACGCAGGCTTGGGAGCTCGACAGCAAGGGCACTTATTCCCGGCTGAACCCAGGAGAGGGTCCTGCCGTCAGCGCGCAACAGACGCTTCTGCAGCGTCACGCGGAATTGGTGACCGCGTAAGGGCGAGGTATCCGCGGCGGTGCACGCTCAGATGAGCTTCAGCTTGAAGCCAACCGCCTTCAGGTAATCGACCTCGTACTCCAAATCCGCCTCAGTGAGGGGATGATCGTCGAGCCACCCTTTCGGGAATTCGATCTCCAAGGAACGTGCCTTTGCTCGCAGTTCGAGCGCGGGCAAGGCGATGGGACTCCTTCCTCGATGCAGCAGCACGGCAAGCCTGAGCAGCACGATGAGGTACTCCGCCTTGATATGCCAAGGCGGGCTCAAGTCCTCCAGGGCCTCCGGATGCATCTTGCGGCGGTGCGCGCCGACGAGGCACGCGAGAAGGCGTTGCTCTTCTTGCGGGAAGCCGGGCATGTCCGCGTGCTCGAGCAGGTAGGCGCCGTGCTTGTGATAGTGCGAATGCGAAACATCGAGGCCGATTTCGTGCAGCCGAGCCGCCCACGAGAGCACGAGGTCCGCGAACGGCTCCTGCAGATCCCACGGCTCCCACGTCTGATGAAGAAAATCGAGCGCCGTTGCTTCGACACGCTCCGCTTGCGCCAAGTCGACGTGATAGCGAGCCTGCATCGCGCGCACGCTGCGTTCGCGCGCGTCTTCATCCGTGAGACGCCCGACCATGTCGTAGAGCAATCCTTCGCGCAGCGCGCCTTCGGCGACTCGCATGCTCTGGATCCCGAGCACCGCAAAGATCTCGGCAAGGATCGCAAGTCCGCCAGGAAACACCGGTGCGCGCTCTTCGCTCAAGCCAGCGAGCTTGAGACGGCTCGACTCTCCAGCGCGCAGCGCATCCTCGATGAGCGCCTCGAGCCCGGCAGCAGTGATCGCTCCATCATGGCTGCCCCGATTGCGTAGAATCTCTCCTATCGAGCGAATCGTTCCGGAGGAGCCGACTGCGCTGTCCCACCCGAGCGACTTGAAAGCGACTTCGACGGGCTGGAGCTCCAAGCGCGCGGCGAGCCGCGCTCGTTTCATGCGCTTCTCCGTGATCGTCCCGTCGCCGAAGAAGCGCGCGCTCATGCCGACGCATCCCATGTAGAGGCTTTCCAGCTTCTTTGTCTGCAACCCCTCCCCCACGATCAGCTCGGTACTCCCTCCCCCGATGTCCACGACGAGGCGCCGCCCGGGCTCGCTCGGCGTGGTATGCGCAACGCCGAGATACACGAGCCGCGCTTCTTCGATGCCCGAGATAATTTCGATGGGAAATCCGAGCGCGGCGCGCGCGCGATCGAGGAACGCGCCCCTGCGGCGCGCTCGGCGGAGCGTGTTCGTGCCGACGACGCGAACGCTCGCCGCCTTCATGTCGGAAAGTCGCTGGCCGAATCGCTGCAAGCACTCGATCGCCCGCTCGACCGCTCCGCGCTCAAGACGGCCTTGCTCGTCGAGCCCGGCCGCGAGACGGACCATCTCACGCAAACGATCGACGATCACGAGCTGCCCGTGAGAATAACGGGCGACGACCATATGGAAGCTGTTCGAGCCGAGATCGACGGCGGCTATGACATCGGGGATGGAAGGCATCTTTAGGCTGTAGACCGTAGGCTGTGGCCAAAGCAAGAAAGGCGCGCTTCTTTTCCGGCCAACAGTCTACAGTGTGAAGCCTACAGCCTTAGACGTTAGGCGGCTTTAGCCGTCAGCGAGCCTTAGCGGTCAGGCGGAGAAGGAAGATCCGCAGCCGCAGGTCGTCGTGGCGTTCGGATTGCGGATGACGAACTGAGCGCCTTCCATGTCTTCGCGATAGTCGATCTCGGCGCCCGCAAGGTATTGGATGCTCATGGGGTCGACGAGCAGCGTCACGCCGTGATTCTCGACTTGGATATCGCCTTCCTCGACGTTTTCGTCGAACGTAAAGCCGTATTGGAAGCCGGAGCAACCGCCCCCCTGCACGAAGACACGCAGCTTGAGGTTTGGATTCGCTTCCTCGCGGATGAGCTCGCCGACCTTCGCGGCGGCCGAGTCGGTGAAAATCAGGCTCGGAAAAGCTTGGACTTCAGCGTTCATGCAGGGAATGTTGGGACGCGTCGACTACCGTTCAAGAGGCTACAGTAGCCCATCGGCCGCGGGAAATCACGAGGGGTTATCGACGACCGGCTCCGATCCTTCCGGATTGACCGTAGGCTCCTGTCGCTCGGCCGCGACCTTGCGAGGCTCGTGAATGAGCTTGCCGTTGATCTCCGCACCCATCTCCATCTCGATGAGCCCGTAATAAACGTTTCCCGTGACGCGCGCGGTCGCACCGAGCTCGATTCGGTCGTGCGCGAGGATATCGCCCTTGACGGTGCCGTTCAGAATCACATTCGGCACGGCGACGGAGCCTTCGACGACGCCCGCATCGCTGACGCTGAGCGTCGCACCGGAATCCGGCGGCGCATCGACGTTGCCTTTCACCTGCCCATCGACATGAAAACCGCCGCTGAACTGGACATCGCCGATGATGCGCGTACCCGCGCCGATCAGGGTATCGATTCTCTGGGGCTTGGGTTTCTTTCGGTTGAACATGAAAGGATCCTGTCGGTTGACAGTTGACGGTTGACAGTTGACAGCCAGACAAGAAGGGAAGTACTGCGCTTCTTGCCGTCAACCGTCAACTGTCAACCGCCAACCATCTCGTCAACTCTCCACCTGTACTTGCCACGGATACGATTCTCGCACCGGCGCGAGCTTTGCCGTGCGCACTTCTACATTGACTGCGCGGGGCTCGAAGCCTTCGGGCAGCACGATGTCCTGTTCGAGGTTTTGAAAGTACCGGAATCGGAACGGCAAGTTCGCATTGCCGGAGCTCTCCGCGCGCGCTTCGGGCAAACCGAGCTCGACGGGCTTGTTGTCTCGTACGCCTTCGATCTGGATATTGACCGAGCCCGATACGACCGAGTCCTGGCGCATCGACTGCACGAGCACGAGCCGCAACCGATAGTGTTGATCGGCTCCTCCCGGCAGCACTTGGAAACGTTGGATGCGCAAACCTCCGATACCGTCCTCCGGCGAGACGATGCCCCGATAGAACGTCAATTCTTCGCGATACTTCAGCACCTGCGCCTGCAGATCGGAGAGATTCTTCTCCACATCGGCGTACGCCTTGCGGTCTACTTCCCGAGCGAGCTCCGCGGCCGTGACGGACTGGCGCAACTGCTCGTTTTCTTTCTCGAGCCGATCGATCGTCGCGCTCAACTCGCTCCGATACTGCATTTCGGTGAACTTGTTATAGCCGCTGCGGTACCGACCGAACTCGAACGTGCCGAGCAAGAGCAGCACGAGCCCGACCACCGACCCGATCGCGAGCACCCGTCGGCGCCACGGTGCGTGGTATCGGACGACCAACCGGCCCGTGCGCGAGGGTGCGTGATCTGCCATCGTTCGGAATTTGCAGGTAATCTTCCAAAGATTAGACCACACTCATACCTTACGTAATGCGACTCGGCGCAAGGAATGCGGCGGCGGCTTCCCTCAAACGGCCTCAGCCGCCCCCCGAGTCCCCCGTGCATCCCGGCAGCAGCGCGGGCTGGAAGGCGACGAATATGCTTTGGCTGAAAGCGTTCCACATCATCTTCGTTGTGACCTGGTTCGCAGGTCTTTTTTATCTGCCGCGGCTGTTCGTCTATCACTCGACCGCGCCGGACGAGATCGGGAGTGAGCGCTTCAAAGTGATGGAACGCAAGCTTTTCGCGATGATGACGATCGGGGGTGTGCTGGCCGCCCTGTTCGGTGTATCGATGATCGTGGCAGCGCCTGCGCTGCTGTCGGCCGGCTGGCTGCACGCCAAGCTCGGGCTCGTGTTGCTCCTCGTCGGCTATCACATCTGGTGCTACTCGATCGTGCGCGCGTTCAAGGAGAATCGAAACCGCCGCTCCGAGCGCTGGTATCGAGCGTTCAACGAAGTGCCGAGCGTGCTGCTGATCGCGATCGTGCTGCTCGCCGTGCTGAAGCCCTTCTGAGCCTCCTCGAGCGGAAGCGGCCCCTGTTTTCTATCGTTCGCGTGCCGGAGCGTCGGCCGCTTCGGCTTCACGTTTTCGCGCGAGATTGCGCAGGTTCTTCTCTTGCTCGAACCACTCGGGAAGCGCCGGTGGATCGTTCGGAAACGCCCGCCGCGCGAGCTCATCCAGCGCCCGCGCATACACGGCGCGCTTGAAGAAGATCACTTCACGCACCGGTGCCCAATACTCGACCCACCGCCAGCGCTCGAACTCGGGCTCGTTCGTCGAATCGAATCTGAAGCGGTCCTCCGAGGCGGTGAATTCAAGCAGATACCAGCGCTGCTTCTGACCGATGCAAGGCGGTTGGCTGTTCTTGCGCACGTATTGTTTAGGCAAGCGATAGCGCAGCCAGTTGCGCGTCGAGGCGAGCAGGCGCACGTCCTCACGCTCGAGGCCGATCTCTTCCTTGAGCTCGCGGTATAACGCTTGCTCCGGCGCCTCCCCCTGCCTTACGCCGCCTTGAGGAAACTGCCAGCCTCGCCCGCCGGTGCGACCGCCCAGAAATACTTGGCGATCGTCGCGGATCAAGACGATCCCGACGTTCGCCCGAAAGCCATCTGCATCAATCGTATCGGTCATGTTCTCGGATTCGGCGACGGCAACGGCGGTCGCTCGCTGCCGGGGTGGACACGCCACGATTGTTCCATACAACAGAAGCAGCGGATAGCAGACAGCTCGCACGCGGTCGCTCGCGGACAAGGTATTTGGACGAGGCCGATGCGGCGCAGGTAACCTGTCTGGCTGTGAACTGCACTCGCACCCTCCTCGTGTACGCCGCGCTGACGCTTGCCGCGCTCGGCGCGCTTGCGCTTTCGATCGCAATCGGCAGCGTCGATGTGGGATGGCGCGAGCTGGGCGTGGCACTCACCGGCCAGCGCGGACTGGCCCATGCCTTGATTTTCGACTTGCGGCTCCCGCGTGCGCTCAGCGCATTTGGCGCCGGCAGCACGCTCGCCCTGGCGGGCGTGCTCATGCAGGTACTGCTGCGAAATCCCTTGGCCGATCCGTTCGTGATGGGCGTCTCCGGCGGCGCCGCAGTCGCCGCACTTTCTGCGATGTTGCTGGGGCTCACCGGATTCGCAGTGAGCATGAGCGCAACGGCCGGCGCGCTTGCCGCAACCTTGCTCGTATTCGCGCTGGCGCATGACGAAGGAAGCTGGGCGCCAGTGCGGCTGCTGCTCACCGGCATCGTTGTCGCCGCCGGGACCGGCGCAATCGTGACGATGCTGCTCGCGCTCGGCGAAGACGCGGAGCTCAGAGGCATGCTCTTCTGGCTCATGGGCGATCTCTCGGCCGCGAATCGGCCCGCGCCGCTCCTCGTGATCGCAGCGCTGGCCGTCGTGGCGGGCTTGCCGCTCGCGCGTCATCTCAACTTGCTCGCGCGCGGCGAGGTGCAGGCGCGCATCCTCGGCGCGCCGGTCGACCTTCTTCGTATCGCGATCTTCCTCGGCAGCTCGGTCCTGACCGCTGCCGCTGTGACGAGCGCGGGCACCATCGGTTTCGTGGGGCTCGTCACGCCGCACTTGGTCCGGCTGCTCTTGGGATCCGATCACAGGCTCGTGCTGCCCGCCGCCGCCCTGCTCGGCGGGACGCTCGTGATGCTCGCCGATCTGTGCGCGCGCACGCTGATTGCGCCACGGCAACTTCCCGTCGGCGCGCTCACGGCTGTCGTCGGTGTACCGCTGTTCCTGATTTTGATGAGGCGCCAGCGGAACTAAAGCGCGGTTCACGCGCGCGGAAACGCGACCACATGGTCCGGCTCGATACGTATCCCGATGTGCTCGCCGATCGCGTGGTCGTGATGGCTCGGCACGAGAGACAATAACCGGGCACCGCTCGGAAGCTTGAGCGTGTATAGGAATTCGGCACCGCGAAACGCGCGCGCGCAGATCTCGGCAGTGAGCGTGCTCGAGTCATCGTGCACGACATCATCGGGGCGCAACAGCAAATCGACGCGCTGGCCTGGACGCATCTCGTCCCCGCCATTCATCTGCACGAGCCCGACCTCCGTCTGGACCGCATTCGGGCTCACGACATCGCCGAGCAGAAAAACGCCCTGGCCGATGAAGTCCGCGACGAAGCGGCTCCCGGGTCGATGGTACAGATCGTACGGCGCCGCCCACTGCTCGAGCTTACCGTCGCGCATCACCCCGACGACATCGGCGACCGCGAACGCTTCCTGCTGATCGTGCGTGACGAGCAGCGCGGTGGCACCGAGCTGCTTCAACACCGAGCGCACTTCGATGCTCAACCGCTCCCGCAGCTCCACGTCCAAGCTCGAGAACGGCTCATCGAGCAAGACGATGTCCGGCTTCGGTGCGAGCGCTCTCGCCAAAGCCACGCGCTGCTGCTCGCCGCCGGAGAGTTGATGCGGATACTGCGCACGGCGATCCGCTAAGCCCACGACCTCCAGCAATTCATCGACTCGCCGCGTGCACTCACCGCGCGGGAGGCGTGCGAGGCCGAAGGCGATGTTCTGCTGTACCGTGAGATGCGGGAACAGCGCCAGATCCTGAAACACCATGCCGATGTGGCGCCGCTCCGGCGCGAGCGATCTGTCGCGCTGCGCCAGCACCGTCCCCTGCGCGCGGATCGTGCCGCCGTCGATCGACTCGAATCCGGCAATGCAACGCAACGCCGTGGTCTTGCCGCATCCGCTCGGGCCGAGCAGACAGCCGATCGCTCCGCGCTCGAGCTCGAACGACAGGCCATTCACCGCGCTGCGTGTGCCGAACGTCCGTACGACGTCGATCAGCTCAAGCCACATGTTCGCCTCGACGCGTGAGCATTGCCGCGGGAATCAGACCGACGAGAACGATCGCGAGCGCCGGGAGCGCTGCGCGCTCCCACTCGCCTTCCGATGTCATCTCGAATACGCGTACGGCCAATGTATCCCACCCAAACGGACGCGCGATAAGCGTGATCGGCATCTCCTTCATCACGTCGACGAACACGAGAATCGCGGCCGACGCGAGGCTCGTGCGCAGCAGCGGCACGTGGACTCGCCGCAGCAGCGCGCCGCCCGCGACGCCGAGCGTCATGGCCGCCTCATCGATCGTCGTCGTAATGCGGTTGAGACCGCTCTCGATCGGATTGAATCCGACGGCGAGGAAGCGCGCGAAATACGCGAGCAGCACGGTCACGAGCGTTCCCTGCAACAGCAGGGAAGGAGCCGCATCGCCGAGCCACGACGACAGCCATTGCTGCAACACGTTGTTCAAACCGATGATCGGCACGAGGATACCGACCGCGAGGACGGTGCCCGGCACGGCATAGCCCATCGTCGCAATGCGCACGAGCCCTTTGAAGGGTCCGGAACCGTGCTGCCGCTCGAGATACGCGACCAGCAAGCTCGCCCCCGCGATGATCAGCGCGGCAGAGCTCGCAAGTACGACGCTGTGCAAGATGAAATCGAAGTAGCGCGCATCGAGATCCCGTGCCGCGCGAGCGAACGACCACACGATGAGCTGCGCTACGGGCAAGAGAAACCCGAGCGCGAACACGACGGCGGCGCATGCAGACGCCACTCCCGCCCGCGCGCTTCGCAGCTCGATTCGCGGTGTCTGCCTCGTCAGGTCGCGAGCGGTCGCGTAGCGCAAGCTCGCGCGCGAGCGACGCTCGAGTGCGAACGCGATGATCACGAGCACGAGCAGTACGGCCGCGAGCTCGAGCGCCGCGTTGACGGAGAACATGCCGAACCAAGCGCGATAGATGGCCGTCGTGAAAGTGTCGTAATTGAACACGGCTACGGTGCCGAAATCGGCCAACGTCTCCATCGCAACGAGCGCGGTCCCCGCGACGATCCACGGCCTCGCCATCGGCAACACGACACGCCAAAGCGCCTGCGCCGCCGTGAGTCCGAGGGTGCGTGCCGCTTCCTGCGCCCGCCGGCCCTGCGTCAAAAAAGCGCCCCGCGCGAGCAAATAGACATACGGGTAGAGCGAGAACGTCAGAACGAGGATCACGCCCCCGGTGGAGCGAATCGGCGGCAGCCAACTCGATGAGCCGAACAGCTCGCGCAGCCACGTCTGGAGTGGACCGGTGTAATCCAGAAAGCCGACCGCGATGAATGCAAGCACGTAGCCCGGCATCGCGAGCGGCAGCAACAAGGCCCATTCGAAAAAACGTCGGCCGGGAAACTCGCACATCGAGGTCAGCCAGGCGAGCGACGTACCGAGCACGGCCGCACCGGCTGAGACGCCGAAGACGAGCACCAATGTGTTCGCGGCGACGCCGGGCAGCACGTAGCGCGCGAGATGCGACCAGATCTCGACCTCAGGCGTGAGCACCGCCATGAGGACGACGAACAATGGGACGAGTGCCGGCAGGCAGAGCAGGACGAGGAGCAACAGACTTCGTACGTTCGTCGCGCCTCGTGAACGTGGACGTCGCAGCTCCGCAGCTATCGCCGACATGCCCGGTCAGCGGAACCCCGCGCGGTCCATGAGCCGAACCGCCGCGGGCTGGAGCTCGCCCGCCTTCGCGACGTTCAAGGGACTCGCCCGGAACGTACCCCAGCTCGCGACGAGCGGATCCGGCGCGACGTTGGGATTGGCGGGGTATTCGAGATTGGCGTCTGCGAACATCGATTGCGCTTCGGGCTGTGAGAGCCACTCGAGAAACTTCTGCGCTTCTTCCGGGTGCGGGGAAGCCGCCGTCACGCCGGCACCGGAAACGTTGACGTGGACGCCCTCACCCGCGAGCTCGGCCCAAAAGAGCTTGATCGGGTGGTCCGGATTGTCGCGCGTGAGTCGTCCAAAGTAGTAGGTATTGACGATTCCCACATCGCACTGACCCGCCACGATCGCCTCCATGAGCCGCGTGTCGTTCGCAAACGGCTCGGTCGCGAGATTCGCAACCCAACCGCGCACGATTTCCTCCGTTTTCTCCTCGCCATGCGCCGCGATCATCATTGCGACGAGCGACTGGTTGTAGACGGACTTGGATGTGCGCAGACAGAGCCGCCCGCGCCAACGCTCGCCCGCTAAGTCCTCATAGCTGCTGAGCTCCTCGGGTTTCACACGCTCGGTGCTGTACACGATCGTGCGAGCACGGACCGAAAGACCGAACCATCGCGATTCGGGGTCGCGCAGGTGCTCGGGAATGTTCGTGCTCATCGTCTCGGACTCGATCGGGCGCAAGAGCCCGCGCTCGGCCGCCTGCCATAGCTGACCGGCATCGACGGTGAGAAGGATGTCTGCGGGTGAATTCTTTCCTTCGGCGTTGAGCCGCTCGATCAACGGCCCTGCGTCATCCGTTACGAAGCGAATGGCTTGGCCGGTCTCCTCGGTGTACCGATCGAACATCGGCTTGATCAATTGCTCGTTCCGAGACGAGTAGACGACGACTTCGGTCGGGGCACGACCGCACCCGGTCAACGCCAGAAGACTGACCGCCAGCAGTGCCCCACAGCGGTAGAACCGCGAGAAAGTTCGGTCGGACATAGGTCCCGCTTAATGAGAATGAATCGCATTAACATAGTAGCACGAGAACGGCCGAGTGGAAGACTGCGGGACCCGGGCATCTGCCGGTATCGCTTCGCGACGGCAGCCTCAAGATTAGCGAGCGCTTAGATCCGTTTCGTTACGCCAACTCGACGCGGTTTCTGCCCTGTTGCTTCGCTCGGTACAGCGCCGAATCCGCATCTGCGAGCAAGCGCTCAGCGGCGCTCTTCAGGTCCGTTTCGTCCCGTGAAAGCTGCGTGCCGGCGACGCCGATCGAGACGGTCATGCTGACCTCCACGCCCGCAGAGATCTCGAGCGGCGTGTCGCAGACCGCGACGCGAATGCGCTCGGCAAGCGCGGCCGCTTGCTCCGGAGAAATGCCGGGGGCGAGCACGACGAATTCATCGCCGCCGAAACGAGCCGCGGCGTCGCTGCCGCGAATGTGCGCGTCGACTCGCTGGGCCGCCTCTCGCAACGCCGTATCGCCCGCCAAGTGTCCGTACTGATCGTTGATCTCCTTGAACCGATCCAAGTCGATGAGCAGGCAGGTGAGTCCCGTGCCCTGGCGCTGCGCGCGTGCAAGCTCTTCTTTCAACCGTGCGTTGAGGTAGCGGCGGTTGTGCCAACCGGTCAAGAAATCGGTGAGCCCGCTGCGTACGAGGCGGGCGCGATTGATCGTATTCTCGATCGCGAACGAGGCGATCACGCCCAAGTGAGCCAAGAAATCGGTCGCGAGATGCCGCGAGAAGCGCTTATCGTCCGCGCTCCCGAAGTTGAGACTGCCCTGCAATCGATCCTGGCGACGAAGCGGGATCAACGCGACGCTGCGAATCGACTCGGCCCGCGGGAACAGCAGCTGATGGTCGCACCCCATGTACGGACCGAGCCACGGCCGGTGAAACGAATTGAATTGCGGCGCCATGCCGATGAGGCTGTCGGAGAAGAGCACGTTCGGAATGCTCGACGTCTCGATGTGCTCCGCGATCAGCAAGTGGCGAATCTCATGCTGAGGGTCCCATAAGAGCAGCGTGACGGATTCAAGCGCGTACGATGTCTTGAGCCCGTTGCAGATCGCATCGAACAATTGCGCGATCGTCTCGGCCTTCAGAAGCTCGAGCTCGCGTTCCTGACTGCGCTTCAACAGCCGCTCGTTCGCGGCGGCCTCATCCGTGAGCTCGGCAATTCGGGCTCGCAGCTCGCGCACTTCGTTGTTGAGGTCTCGCGCGGACATATTCCCTCTACCAAGATGCCGCTGACGGTGGCGCTCGAACGGTCAGTCTTCGCGCATGCGCCCGGCGAGATATTCACGCCCGCGCTGCATGAGGGCAGTGAATTCCGTCGCATCGTTCGCGCTCACCGAGCGCCAGATCCGCTCGACGGCTTCTCGCAGCGCCTGCAATGACTCGCGGCCATACTCGTTCAAGCTCTGAATCTCGAAATAAAGATCGGGACTTTCGCGCGCGACGCGGGTCGCGACGTCGACCTGGGCGTCATACGTCGTGCTGGAAAGCGTCGCGAGGCGCGGGGCTGCCTCTCCGCTTTCGGCAAGCGCGGTGAAGAAGGCGATGTTGAGCGCGTGCGACAATCCCAGCACGTACGCGATGAGGCGATCGTGATCGTCGAGGCTCATCACGACCTGCTCCGCCATCGTCGATGCGAAGAGCCCGCGCGCCTGCTCGAGCGCTTCCGCGCTCCCGAGGTCGACGAAAACCACGTGTCGACCCGATAGGAGCTCGGTATCCGGCCCGAACATCGGGTGAATGGAAGTGACTCGGCAGCCGGCCTCCTGCAATGCCGCGATGCCTCCTCGCAGCGGCGTCTTCAGCGAGCCGATATCGAACACGATCCCTTGCGGCTTCCGCTCGGCCAATCCCACGAGCACGTCATTCGCGATCTTGAGCGGCGTCGCGACGACGATCATGTCGTCCGTCAGCGCTAGATCGCGCCAATCGCGCGCGTAGCTGTAGGCGCCCGCCGTGAAGCCTTCGGGCTCGCCTGAAGGATCCGCGATCGTAATCGCATAGCCCTGCGAGCCGAGAAATTCGGCGAACCACCGCCCCATCTTGCCGCTGCCGCCGATGATGAGCGCGCGCTTCCCGCCGCCCTGCCCTGCAGCCGCGACTCGCAGGCGTTCCTGCGTCGTGAGCGAGCCGCGAATCAGCAGGCGAAAGACAGATTCCGCGAACGACGGCGACAAGCCCAGCGCCTCGGCGGCCGACCGTGCCTGCAGCAACACTTCACGCTCTCGGTTGAAATCGCGGGTCGCCTGACCCGCCTTCGATTTTACTTCGGCGACTTGACGGCTCAGCTTCTGCCGCTCCGCCATGAGCGCCAGCAGTTGTTTGTCGAGCTCCGAAAGTCGAGCCCGAAGCGCTTCTAGACTCATGAGGGCAGGTCCCGTGGGGCGCAGCATGCGCTCTCTTGCGCAACCTTTTTACTAAGGCGACGCAGGACCCGCAAGCGCAACTCGCCTGCCGATCGGGCAGGCGAGCTCGGCCTCATCGAATCGACTAGTCAAAACAGAGGAACACTGATGATGAGGCTCGCGACGCCGCTAGCAGGAGGTGGGCCGTAGTAGCGGTAGCGCGGATAGTAGTAGTCATAGTAATCGCGTACGGCAACGTGGTAGTGCACCCCGTGGAAGTGCCGCCGATCCGTGCAGTAGCGGCCGCGATAGCTCGGCGGCGCCCAATATCTGCCGGCGTGATAGTGCCAGCCTTTGCGATGAGGAGGCTTCGGCGCGTGTGCGTGCCCGACAGCGGGACGACGATGATGATGCCGATCGTAGTCAGGGGAACGGTGACGAGGCTCAGTATGTCGAGACTGATGCCGCTTCTGCGCATAGTGACTGGATCGCTCGTGGTCGCGCGTTCGATGCCGATCGTCGGCGTACGCACCGGCACTCAAACCGAAACCGACGAGCGCAAGGACGATCCAACCCGTCCGACGCACCCAAGGTGTCGCTGCAATGTGACGCATCCGAACCTCCTCATGCTTGTCCGCACGAGTATCACGCTAAGTTCGGTGCACTGAACGCGTCCTGAATCTGCGCGCTGCCGCGTTTGGCTGCATAATCCTTCCCGCTTTTCAGAGGACTCGACGATGCTGCCGCGCGAATTGCTGCCCGATACGCTCCCTGCCGACCCCATGCCGCTCTTCGTGGAATGGTTTGCGCTTGCGCGCGAACGCAAGACGCAGCCGAATCCGGATTGCATGGTGCTCGCAAGCGTGGATGCGCAGCGCCGGCCTTCCGCTCGTGTCGTGCTCTGCAAGCGCATCGCACGCAACGAAGGCTACGTCGTGTTCTTCACGAACTATCATTCGCGCAAAGGGCGCGAGCTCATCGAACATCCGTACGCAGCGAGCGTGTTCCACTGGGACGCCCTGCATCGCCAGGTACGCATCGAGGGCCGCGTCGTGCGCTCGCCCGCAGAAGAGAGCGATGATTACTTCGCGAGCCGCGCGCTCGACAGCCGCATCGGCGCCTGGGCGAGCGAGCAGAGCGCACCTCTCTCTTCTCGACCCGAGCTCGAAAAGCGCGTGCGCGCCGTGGCGGAGCGGTTCGGCGTCGCACCGGGCGCCCACGAAGGAGACGTACCTCGCCCTCCGCACTGGGGCGGTTTCAGACTATGGATCGAATCGATCGAGCTCTGGATCGAAGGCGCAAACCGCGTGCATGACCGCGCCGTGTGGAAGCGAGCGCTGCAGCCCCGCGACGAGATTTCGTTCAGTCCGGGACCGTGGAAGGCGACGAGATTGTATCCGTGAGGCAGGTGGAGGAAGGTGTAAGGTGTGAAGTGTAGAGTGTAAGGTCAGAAGCTCGCGCCGCTGCGCACGTTACACCTTACACTTTACACATCACACGTTCTTACTTGACTACTTTCGACGTCGGCTTACTTCGTTTCGAGTCGGTGTTCGTGGGCAGGCCGCCGGTCGGAGGTTGAGGGGGATTCGGGCGGCGGAAGCTCGTGCCGCTGCGCACGTTACACCTTACACTTTACACATCACACGTTCTTCCTTGTTACACATCACACATTCTTACTTGACTACCTTCAACGTCGGCTTACCTCGTTTCGAGTCGGTGTTCGTCGGCGAGCCGTCGGTGGGAGGTTGAGGGGATTCGGGGGGCGGAGGCGGTGCATCGGCTTCCGAGAAGATCATTCCCTGACCTGTCTCCCGCGCATAGATACCTAGAACCGCCGCGACAGGGACAGAGACATCGTAGGTCGCGGCGCCAAACCGCGCTCGGAATCTCACGACATCGTTCCCGAGCGCCAGGCCGCTCGTCGCATGATCGCTCACGTTCAGAATGATCTTGCCGGCCTGCACGTATTGTCGGGGCACTTCCACGCCCGGCATGGAGGCGTCTACGACGATGTGCGGCGTCTGCGCATTGTCACTGATCCACTCGTGCATGGCCCGGAGCAAATAGGGCCTGCGAGATCTCAACGGGGTCTCTGCCATGGCTACGCACGCATCTCCTGCTCGATCCGCGAAAGACTCTGGCGAAACGCCGGGCGCGAGAAGATGAGATTCGCGTATCGAGAAATGGACGGCGCATGTGCGAGATCGATCTCCCACGCCGCAAGGCGCCAGAGTATCGGCGCGATCGAGGCATCCACGAGCGAAAACTCGTCCGAAAGGAAGTAGGGCTTTGCCTTGAACACATCGGCGCTCGCGAGAATGCTTTCGCGCAGTATCTTGCGAGCCTTCAAGCCCTGCTTCTTGTCGCTCTGATCCTCGATCTGCTGCGCGAGCGTGTACCAGTCCTTCTCGATCCGATACAGGGCGACTCGGAACTGCGCACGGGCGACCGGATCGACGGGCATCAGCGGCGGATGCGGGAAGCGCTCATCGAGGTACTCGATGATCACGCGCGAGTCGTAGAGCACGAGATCGCGATCGACCAGCGTCGGAACCGTGTTGTAAGGATTGAGATCGAGCAAGTCTTCGGGAAGATTGCCGTCGCGCACGTCGATCGTTTCGACATGGATGCTCTTCTCCGCCAGCACGATTCGCGTGCGATGGCTCCAGGGGTCATCCGCCTTGGAGAAGAGCGTCATCACGTCGGCACGCTCCGGAAGCGCGTTATGAGTGAATTCGGCGGAGCGCAAAGGCTCTCGCGCGGCTCACTTCACGTCTTTCCAGTACTCCTTCTTGAGCAAGAACGCGAGCACAAAGAACACCAACAGGAACCCGAGCACACGGAAGCCTAGATTACGCCGCTCGAGCTGCATTGGCTCGCTGATGTAATCCAGGAAATTTACGGTATCGCGTACGAACTGGTCGTACTCGACCGGGGTCAGCGACCCCGGCTGCGCGAGCTCGAAACCTTTGAATTTCTTGTGTACGGCATCGTGCGCCGGATCGCTCTCGCCGTCGTATACCGCGGCTTGATAGCCCTGAAGGCTCCACAGCACATGCGGCATCGAGGTGCCGGGCAGCACAAGATTGTTCACACCCGTCGGCCGCTTGGGGTCCAAGTAGAACGACCTGAGGAAAGAGTAGATGTAATCCGTCCCGCGGGCGCGCGCCATCAGCGAGAGATCCGGCGGCGCTCTTCCGAACCAACGCGCAGCCGCATCTTGCGACAGGCCCGTCTGCATCGTGTCGTGAATCGCATCGCCCGTGAACATCAGGTTCTCGATTACCTGCGCTTCGGTGAGCCCGAGATCCGCGGCGAGCCGGCTATAGCGGACGTACTTCGCCGAATGACAGCCCATGCAGTAGTTCACGAAGTTGCGGGCGCCGCGTTGGAGCGAAGCCGTGCTCGCGACGTCGTTGTTCGCCGGCTGAATGACGCCGCTCGGAGCCGAGGCGGCGACGACAGCGCTCGATGAAACGCTCAGAAGGAGCGCAAGCGCGATGTTCTTGATGTTGCGATTAATGCGCATGGTAGGTCACCCGCTCAGGCACCGGCTTCGTTGGATCGATCTTCGTGTACCAGGGCATGAGAATGAAAAACGCGAAATAGACGACCGTGAAGAAGCGCGCGGCATACGTGTACGCGGGCGTCACGTGCTGCATGCCGAGGTAGCCTAGCGCGAGGAAGCTCAATGCGAACGCGAACAGGAACGTCTTGAAGATCCAGCCGCGGTAGCGAATCGATTTGACCTTGGACCGATCGAGCCACGGCAGGAATGCGAACGAGATCACCGCGAGGCCCATCAACATGACGCCGAGCAGCTTGTTCGGCACGGCTCGGAGAATCGCGTAGTACGGCGTGAAGTACCACACCGGCGCGATGTTCTCGGGCGTTTGCAGCGGATTGGCGGGCTGGAAGTTCGCGTGCTCGAGGAAATACCCGCCCATTTCGGGCGCGAAGAAAATCACGCTGGCGAACAAGGCGAGAAACACCACCGTGCCGACGAGGTCCTTGACCGTGTAGTACGGGTGGAACGGGATGCCGTCGACCGGGTGACCATCCGGACCCTTCACTTTCTTGATGTCTACGCCGTCCGGATTGTTCGATCCGACCTCATGCAGCGCGAGGATGTGCGCGATGACGAGAAACACGAGCGCGAGCGGCAATGCGATCACGTGCAGCGCGAAGAAGCGGTTCAGCGTGATGTCGGAGATGTAGTAGTCGCCCCGAATCCACTCGACGAGCGATTCGCCGATGCCGGGGATCGCGCCGAACAGCGATACGATCACCTGCGCACCCCAGTACGACATGTTGCCCCACGGCAGCAGGTAGCCGAAGAACGCCTCGGCCATCAGGCACAAATAGATCAGCATGCCGAAGATCCACACGAGCTCGCGCGGATTCTTGTGCGAGCCGTACATGATCCCGCGGAACATGTGCAGGTACACCACGATGAAGAACGCCGATGCACCGGTCGAATGCATGTAGCGAATGAGCCAGCCCCATTCGACGTCGCGCATGATGTACTCGACGGAGGCGAATGCATCTTGCGCCGAGGGCTTGTAGTTCATCGTGAGGAAGATGCCCGTCACGATCTGAATGACGAGGACGAGCAACGCGAGCGAGCCGAAGTAGTACCAGAAGTTGAAGTTCTTCGGCGCGTAGTACTCGGTCATATGCGCTTTCAGGAAGCGCGAATAGCCGAGGCGCTCGTCGCACCACTCGGCGATTGCAGCCAAACGGCCGCGGCGTGCAGGAGCAGGCATCGTCGCGCTCATTAGGCAACCTCCGCATCGACGCCAATCTGAATGACGCTTTCTGTCATGAAACGGTACGGCGGCACGCGCAGGTTCGTCGGCGCAGGCACATCCTTGAATACCCGCCCCGCCAAATCGAATCTGGAGCCGTGGCACGGGCAATAAAAGCCGCCCGGCCAATCCGCACCGAGCTCCGGGTCATCCGGCTGGAAACGATCGAGCGGTGCGCACCCGAGGTGAGTGCAGACGCCGATGAGCACGAGGTATTCGGGCCGCAAGGACCGCGCGTCGTTCTTGGTGTACTCGGGCTGCTCGGATTCCTCCGACTCGGGGTCGCGAAGCCGCGAGACGACTTCGGGATTCGTGAGCGTCGAGAGCATCTCCGGCGTACGCCGCACGATGTAAATCGCTTGACCGCGCCAATTCACCTTGAGGATCGCGCCGGGCTCGAGCTTGCTGATGTCTTGCTCGACCGGCGCGCCGAGGGCTTGCGCCCGGGCGCTCGGCTTCCAGGATGCCAAGAACGGCACTGCGGTGGCGGCGAGCCCCGCAACACCGGTCACTGTGGTGGCGACTAACAAAAAGTGTCGCCTGCCGCCATCGATCTGTTCTGATTCTGCGCTCATCCACATCTCCGCGAGCCGACCCAGCGCCGGCTCGACCCATTTCGCCCCTCTCGCGCGTTTGTGTGCACGAGCACACTTTCGCGACGCTGATCGGCGCTCGCGCTAGTGCATGGTTTTAATCGTTCAAGGAATTGCGCATTATACACATATCGATCAGCGCGCTTTGAAGCGCATCCGGGCGCAGCAGGGAGGCTAGAACCTGTCTCAATGATGTGAAGCGCACCGTGCCGACCCTGCAAGAATCGTTGAAGTTTTTCCTCAGGTGGACGCTCGTCGGGCTCGGCGCGGCGGGGCTGCTCCTGATCTTGCGCTTCGGTTTCTCGAACGGCCCCTCCGCGGTCGCAAGCGAGCCGGGCCTCGCGTTTGGAGCCGCGGAGATCCCGCAGGCGCAACGCTCTTTTGCGGATGCGGTCAGCCGCGCAAGTCCGGCCGTCGTCAACATTTACACGGCACGGGTCGTGGAAGACGCCTCCAAGTCCATGCGGGATGACTCGCCGCTGCGCGAAAACCTGCCGAGGGTGCGCAAGCGCGTCGAGGGCAGCTTGGGATCGGGCGTTATCGTGGACCGAGAAGGCCACCTCATAACGAATCACCACGTCATTCAGGGTGCCGCCGAAATCCGAGTGCAGCTTGCAGATGGTCGGATCGCCACACCTTCCGTCGTCGGCACCGATCCCGATACCGATCTCGCGGTGCTTCGGGTCGACGTCGAAGATCCCCCCTTCATGACAATGGGCAGATCGAACGAAGTTCGTGCCGGCGATGTCGTTCTCGCAATCGGCAACCCGTTCGGGCTCAGCCAGACCGTCACTCAGGGGATCGTGAGCGCCACGGGTCGAGGCCGGCTGGGCGTCGCGGACTTCGAGGACTTCATCCAGACTGACGCCGCGATCAATTTCGGCAATTCCGGCGGCGCGCTCATCAATACGGACGGTGAGCTCATCGGCATCAACACGGCCGTGCTCGCGCAAGCGCTCGGCACCGACGGCATCGGCTTCGCGATTCCCGTGAACATGGTGCGCGGCGTGATGAATCAAATTTTGGAGCACGGTCGCGTGCGGCGCGGCTGGCTAGGCGTCGACTCGGAGGAGCTCTCGTCGGAGGCAGCCGCCGCGCTCGGCATCGATCCGCCTGTCGCCTTGCGCATCCACCATGTGGATCCAAACGGCCCCGCGGCACTCGCCGGGCTGCGCGAGAACGACGTCGTGACGCACTTGAACGGCCAAGCGATCGTCAACGGCGAGGATGCTCTCAATCGGGTCGCGGCGATGGCGCCCGGATCGCAGCTCGAGATCGAAGGGCGTCGCGGCGATCAGATATTGCAGCTCTCCGCCACGCTGCACGAGCGACCGCCGCGAGGCGGAAGCTGAGTTGGCGCGGCGCGCGTGCCGCGCCGCGCCGCTGGCCACAGACTACAGGCTACAGGTCACAGCGAGAGATGAGCGCGAATACGACGGCGGTTACGCGAATAGCTGGGGGTCTTAACTCTGGCTGTAGCCTGTAGCCTGTGGCCTGGCTCAGCCTGCCATCCGCTTGATGTGCGCTCCCAACTGCTCGAGTTTCTCCTCGATGCATTCGTAGCCGCGGTCGATGTGATAGATGCGAAGCACATCGGTGACGCCTTCCGCGACCAGGCCCGCGAGCACGAGGCTCGCGGAGGCACGAAGGTCCGTCGCCATCACCGGGGCTGCCGTGAGCTTCTCGACGCCGCGGATGATCGCCGTGTTCCCTTCGATGCGAATGTCCGCGCCGAGACGGCGCATCTCGAGCATGTGCATGAAGCGGTTCTCGAAGATCGTTTCAGTGACCGCGGCGAGTCCTTGCGAGATCGTATTCAGCGCAGCGAATTGTGCTTGCATGTCCGTCGGAAATGCAGGGTACGGCGCAGTGCGAATATCCACGGAATGCGGGCGACATCGTTTCATGTCGAGCTCGACCCAGCTCTCGCCCGTTGCGATCTCGGCACCCGCCTCGCGCAATTTCGCAAGCACGGCATCCAAATGATCGGGGCGCGTACCTTTGATGCGAACACGGCCGCGCGTGATGGCGCCCGCGACCAAATACGTCCCGCTCTCGATGCGATCCGGTAAGACGTCATAGCTCGTACCGCCGAGGCGCTTTACGCCTTCGATCACGATGCGATCCGTGCCCGCGCCGCGAATCTTCGCGCCCATCGCGATCAAGAAATTGGCGAGGTCCACGACCTCCGGCTCGCGCGCGGCATTCTCGATGATCGTCTCTCCTTCGGCGAGGGTCGCCGCCATCAGAAGATTTTCCGTGCCCGTCACCGTCACGGTGTCGAGCACCAGACGAGTGCCGACGAGACGTTCGGCGCGAGCGCGGATATAGCCGTTCTCGATGCTGATATCCGCTCCGAGCGCCCGCAGCCCATCGACATGGATATTGACCGGCCGCGCACCGATTGCGCAGCCGCCGGGCAAAGAAACATCGGCCTTGCCGAAGCGCGCGAGCAGCGGTCCCAACACGACGATCGATGCGCGCATCGTGCGCACGAGCTCATACGGCGCGACGCATTCGCGGATCGTCGCTGCATCGACCTCCACGCGCATCTTGTCGTCGATCGTCACGCTCACGCCCATGCGACCGAGCAGCTCGATCATCGTCGTGACGTCTTGCAGATGAGGCACGTTGCCGACCGAAACCGTACCGTCCGAGAGCAGCGTACCGGCGAGAATCGGCAAGGCCGCATTCTTCGCACCGGAGATACGAACTTCTCCTTCGAGCGGCGTGCCGCCGCGGATTTGAAGCTTATCCATGGGTCAGGGGGTAGTGACTAGGGGATGGGGGATAGTAAGAGTGTGAAGCTGTTCGGCTCTGAACGAGGGGTTGAGCGAGGCTTATTCTGACTATCCCCTACCCCCTGATCACTATCCGCTAGGAAGAGGCGCCAGCCTCATCCGGCGTGAGCGCCTGAATCGACAGCGCATGGATCTCGCGGCCCATGCGGGCGCCGAGGGTCGCGTAGACGAGCTGATGTCGTTGGATCATGCGCTTGCCCGCGAATTGCTCGGCGACGATCACGGCTTCGAAATGCGTATCGTCATCGGACATGACTTGGACGCGCGCACCGGGCAAGCCGGCTTCGATCAGACGCTGTACTTCTGTGGCATTCATGGACGAAAGGAATCCTGAGCGGGTCCGCGATATTAGCCGATTCGGTGCGGCGGATCGCGGTTTGGCGAGGCGCCGCGCTATCATGCGCGCATGACCCACACGCTCGATGCCCAGCAGCTCCTTGCACGCGGCAGGCGCGTCCTCGATACCGAGATCGCCGCGATCGCCGCCGTGCGAGAACGGTTGCAGGCGAACTTCGTCGACGCTTGCAGACTCCTCCACGACTGCAAAGGGCGTGTTGTCGTGTCCGGGATGGGCAAGTCAGGCCATATCGGCAACAAGGTCGCCGCAACGCTCGCCAGTACGGGCACACCCGCGTTTTTCCTTCACCCTGCGGAAGCGGGGCACGGGGATATCGGGATGATCACGGCCGACGACGTCTTCTTGGCCTTGTCGAATTCCGGCGAAACGCCCGAGTTGTTGACGATCCTGCCGGTAATCAAGCGGCTGGGCATACCCATCGTCGTCATGACCGGGCGCCCGACTGCGACCCTCGCGCAGGCAGCCGATGTGGTTCTCGATGTCAGTGTCCCGGAGGAAGCCTGCCCTCACAATCTCGCACCCACTGCGAGCACGACAGCGACACTCGCCGTCGGCGATGCCATCGCGGTCGCGATCTTGGAGGCACGCGGCTTCACACAAGAGGACTTTGCGCGGTCGCATCCCGGCGGGATTCTGGGCCGGCGCCTCTTGCTCCGCATCGGGGATGTCATGAGAACAGGGGACGAGCTTCCCGCGGTCGGTCCCGATGCGTCGCTGCGCGAAGGGCTGCTCGAGATGAGCCGAAAGGGGCTCGGCATGACGGCCATCGTCGATGCCACGCACCGAGTTCTCGGCATCTTCACCGACGGCGACTTGCGCCGCACGCTCGATCGCGATTCCGACCTGCGCACGATGCGCATGTCCGATGTCATGACAGCGAACCCTAAAACGGTGAACCGCGACATGCTCGCGGCCGAAGCCGTTCATCTACTCGAAACCTCGCGTATCACCCAACTGCTCGTCGTCGATGAGCAGGGAATCCTCATCGGCGCGTTGAACGTGCACGATCTCTTCCGCGCAGGCGTGATGTGAATGAAGCATCCGATCTGACCGCCGATCGCCAACCGCTAACCTCGAACCTCTAACCGCTTCCCCGCATGGACACCCTCCTCGAGCGCGCCAACGACATTCGATTGCTCGTATTGGACGTGGACGGCGTGCTGACCGATGGCAGGCTTTACTTCACCGCTCGCGGGGAAGAGATGAAATGCTTTCACGTGCGCGACGGTGCAGGGATCGTCCAGCTGCTGCGCACGGGAGTGCAGGTTGCAGTCATTTCGGGGCGCTCGTCGCGGGCAGTCGAGCGTCGGATGTCGGAGCTCGGCGTTACCTGGGTGCGTCAAGGCATGGAAGACAAACAAGCCGCACTGCGCGAGCTCCTGGATATTCTCGGGCTGACGGTGCAGTCGGTCGCCTGCATGGGCGACGACACGCCGGATCTTCCGTTGTTCGAGGTCGCGCGGCTCGCCGTCACGGTCGCGGACGCGCATCCGAGCGTCAAATCCCGCGCTCACTTCATCACGCAAGCGAGCGGCGGGCATGGCGCGGTTCGTGAGGTGTGCGATCTCATCATGGAAAGTCAACGTCGAATCGCATGAACGCGAAAGGGTGAGCGAGTGAACTGGCGATGGATTTCGATCACGGCGTTGTTGGCGGCGTTCGTCGTCGGCTACGGCGCACTCAATCGACACGACACTTCGCCGATCGTGGCGTCCGAAGCGCCTCTGCGGCCGACTTACTATTTGCACAACGCCGTGATCACCGAAACCTCTCCCGACGGGTCGATGGAAACGCAGCTCGCTGCAACGCGCATCGAGTTGCAGCCGCTCAGCGATGACTTGACCATGCAGGAAGTCTTTTTGACGTATTTTCAGCCCGCGGGTCAGGAGTGGCGCCTCACCGCGGACCGAGGCTACAAACCAGGCGCCTCGCCGATCTTCCATCTGCTTGGCGATGTTGATCTCCAGCCCGCGAACAGCGACCTCACAGGAAGCCTGCAGGCGGAGGAATTGGCGATCGACACGGACAAGGAAGTCGCCTTCAGCACGCGCTCGCCGGTGCATATCCGCTTCGGCAAGCACGCGATGGAGGTGCAGGGCTTTCGCTTCGATCTGAACGAGCAGAAGCTCGAGTTGCAAACCGGCGAGGGTCGCTATGCGCAGCTCTGACAGGACCGCGCTCATCGCGTTCGCGCTCGTCGCGGCGCTGAGTGCTCGAGCCGCCGAGGTGCCGGTCTTCGACACGCAACCGTTCGGCTACGACTTCGAGCGCTCCGAGGTGGATTTCAAGAACGACACTGCACACTTCTACGGCGTGCGCGTAACGCAAGGCCCGAATTCGATTCAGGCCAAGGAAGCCGTCGCACGCGCGTTTCGCTCCGAGAACAAACAGTGGGAATTCCAAGAGTCCGTTCTCGTCCAAACCGCGGATGCGCGACTCTCCGCGGACAGCGCAACGGCAGCCTTCAACGACAATGTGCTCGTCGCGACGCGCGTCGAAGGTGCGCCCGCAGAGTTCGAGCGCGTTGGCGGGCCGTCGGACCAGCTTGTCCGGGGTCGTGCCCGCGTCATCGAATACGACGTCGCTACGGATACCGTTACACTCACGGGAAATGTTTGGTTCGGTTACGGCAAAGATGAAGTGGAGGCCGAGTCGGTGATCTACAGCCTGCGCGACGAGCGCGTACGCTTCAACGCGGGCGATTCCGGCCGCGTGCGCGGAACCATACGTCCTCGAATCGATGAGAAAACGAGGGAGCTCGACCCGCGCACACCGCCGGCCCGCACCGAAAGCGACTCCTCCGACAGCGAAGGGGAAGCATGAGTCTGCTGCGTGTCGAAGGGCTCGCGAAGCGCTTTCGTTCGCGCCAAGTCGTCAAAGATCTCTCCATCGAAGTCGCCCAAGGAGAAGTCGTCGGTCTGCTCGGCCCGAACGGTGCCGGGAAGACGACGGCCTTCTACATGATCGTCGGGCTCGTCCCGACGGATGCCGGCCGCATTCTGCTCGATGACCTCGAGCTTTCGAAACTGCCCGTGCATCGCCGCGCGCGGCTGGGTCTCGGCTATCTCCCTCAAGAAGCTTCGGTTTTCCGCAAGCTCTCGGTGCAGGACAACATTCTCGCAATCCTGGAAACGCGCGAGGACCTCGACGGGAGCGAGCGCAAACAGCACCTCGAAGCGCTACTCGATGAGCTTCATATCGGGCACATCCGCAACAGCATCGGGCAGAGCCTTTCGGGAGGCGAGCGTCGGCGCGTCGAGATCGCGCGTGCCCTCGCGGCGGAGCCGCGCTTCATGCTGCTCGACGAGCCTTTCGCGGGCGTCGATCCGATCTCCGTGCTCGACATCCAGCGGATCATCCGGCACCTGAGCGCCCGCAACATCGGCGTACTGATCACGGATCATAACGTTCGGGAAACGCTCGGAATTTGCAGCCGCGCGTACATCGTCAATGCCGGGATGGTAATTGCTTCAGGGACTGCGGAGGACATCCTTGCAAATCGAGAGGTTCGTGAGGTGTACTTGGGACAAGATTTCCGCCTTTGATCACGGTCCAGCAAAGCTGAGGGTTTTACCGACGCTAGGACCCAAGTTGCGAGACGAATGCTCAAGCCAGCCCTGCAGCTCAAACTCGGCCAGCAGCTCACGATGACGCCTCAGCTGCAACAGGCAATCCGCCTGTTGCAGCTTCCGGTGCTCGAGTTGCAAGCGCAGATTCGGGAGGCGCTTGAAACGAACGTGATGCTCGAGTCGGAGGACGAGGCCGGCGCATTGGAAGCGGGCGATACGGCGCTCGAGCCCGAGTTCGAAGCGAGTCAAACAGCGGCGGAAACCACGACGGAGACGACGGATCGCGAGCAGGAAGTCGATTTGATCGACGATTCCGATTGGAGCGAATCGCACGTTACCGGTCCGTCCGAATCGCCATGGTCCGGCGATGGCGATGAGTCGCAGGACTTTTCGTCTGCGCGCGGGGAGACGCTGCAGGAACATCTGCTGTGGCAGCTCGAAATGTCGCGTCTCAATGAACGCGACCGACGCATTGGCGCCGCAATCATCGATGCGATCAACGACGACGGCTACGTCATCGAGCCTGTCGACGAAATTGCGCGCAACCTGCAGCCGGAGATCGTTGCGACCGTAGACGAAGTCGAGCGCGTGCTGCGGCACGTGCAGCAGATGGACCCCGCGGGAGTTGGGGCACGCTCGGTAAGCGAGTGCATCGAATTGCAGCTCCGCCAATTGGATCCGGGCACGCCAGGCCGAGACACCGCGCTCTTGATCGCTTCGAGTTTTCTCGACGAAGTCGCCGATCAGCAGTACTCGCTCCTTCGCCGACAGCTCCGCGTCTCTGAAGAAGAGTTGGAGCATGCGCTGCTATTGGTGCGCGCCTGCCAACCGCGGCCGGGCTCGAGCGTTCATTCCGTTCCCGCCGAATACATCGTGCCGGACGTGTTCGTGCGTCGGACCGAGCGCGGCTGGGCAGTCGAGATCAACCCCGCGAGCTTGCCGCGCATCCGAGTGAATCAGAGCTACGCCGGACTGATCGGCCGATCCGCCGACCACGCAATGTTGCGCACGCAACTGCAGGAAGCGCGCTGGCTCATCCGCAGTCTCGAGATTCGCAACGACACGCTGTTGAAGGTTGCGCGTTGCATCGTGCAACGCCAGTCGGCATTCCTCGAGCACGGCGACGAGCACATGCAGCCGATGATTTTGAAGGATGTCGCGGAAGCCGTGCAGATGCACGAGTCGACGATTTCGCGCGTGACGACGAACAAGTACATGCACACGCATCGCGGCGTATTCGAGTTTCGCTATTTCTTCTCGAGCCATGTCGCCGCAAGCGACGGCACCGAGATGTCCTCGACCGCGATCCGTGCAAAGATCAAGAAGCTAGTCGCTCAGGAAGAGCCTGACAAGCCCTTGTCCGATAGCCGTATCGCCGACATTCTGTCGCAAGAAGGGGTGCAGGTCGCCCGGCGTACGGTCGCGAAATACCGCGAGGCGTTGGGTATTCCCCCCTCTAGCGAGCGCAAGCGAGTTCCGGTGAGATGAAAGCATGGTGATCGGTGAACGGCGGACGGCGGACGGTGAAAGAAGCCAGCTCGTGCGGCTTCGAAGTTCGCACCGTCCGCCGCCCGCCGTTCGCCTTTCACTCTAAGTACAGGAGGCATCATGCAACTGAACGTCACGGGTCATCATGTCGATGTCACTTCCTCCCTCAAAGGCTACGTGGAGAAAAAGTTGGATCGCGTCGTCAGACACTCGGACCGCATCATTGACGTTCACTGCATCCTCACCGTAGAAAAACTGAGACACAAAGCCGAAGCCACGATTCTTCTGAACGGCCGCACGATATACGCCGACGCCGTCGAACAAGACATGTACGCAGCGATCGACGCCCTCGCCGACAAGCTCGATCGGCGCGTCAAGAAACATAAAGAGAAACTTTCCGACCATCACGCCGCCGAAGCGCTCAGGGCGGCCAGACCTTCTTAGGGACTGGTGATCAGGGGATAGGGGGTCGTCAGAGGCTCCCTGCTCCGCCGCGGCGGATGATGCTATGGTCATTCGGCGGGGCCGTGTTGTATTTTGCCTCTATCCCCTAACCCCGAGTCACTATCCGCTTCCGCTCCATGCGCCTCGTCATCGTCAGTGGCTTGTCCGGTTCGGGAAAGAGCGTGGCACTGCACATGCTCGAAGACCTCGAGTACTACTGCGTGGACAACATTCCCGCAGGGCTGCTGCCGATGTTTATCTCCCACACGGTGCGATCCAAGGAAGGCACCTACGCGTCCGCGGCGGTCGGCGTCGATGCACGCAACAGCCCCGGTGAAATCGCATCCGTGCCGAAGCTCGTCGATGAGCTGAAGCGCAGCGGTCTTCACTGCGACGTTCTGTTCTTGAGAGCGGAGCCGGAAACGCTCCTCAAGCGGTACAGCGAGACGCGCCGCAGACATCCGCTCAGCCGCACGGGGCTCGCGCTGTCCGATGCGATTCAAAAGGAACGCGAGCTCCTGCAGCCGATCGCCGATGCGGCAGATCTCGTCATCGACACGACTCGCAGCAGCGTTCATGAGCTGCGCGAGCTCATTCGCCAGCGCGTCGGGGCGCGAGTCGAAGGACGCATGTCCATCCTGTTCGAATCGTTTGCGTTTCGCCACGGCGCGCCCGGCGATGCGGACTTCGTGTTCGACGTTCGCAGCCTGCCCAATCCGTACTGGGAGCCGGGCCTGTCGCGGCTGACAGGGCTCGAACCGCCCGTCATCGAGTATCTCGAGCGCTATCCGGTCGTCGGCAAGATGTTCGACGACATCGCCGGCTTCTTGGAGCACTGGATCCCCGAGTTGATGAAGACGAATCGCAGCTACCTGACGGTCGCGATCGGCTGCACGGGCGGCCAGCATCGTTCTGTCTATCTCGTCGAGCGTCTCGCGCGGCACTTCGCAGCCAAATACCCGCACGTCCACGCGAAGCACCAGTTCCAGGGACGCGCGGGCGGCGGTTAGCCCAGACGTTCGTTTCGATCATAGGGTCGATCGCTCG
>JBDZVE010000008.1:33465-70566 GCA_040255535.1 Lysobacterales bacterium
CGCGCGGGCGGCGGTTAGCCCAGACGTTCGTTTCGATCATAGGGTCGATCGCTCGAGCGACGAGCGATCGCTCGGCCGGGCGGCTCTGAATTTTTCCTCCCATCCGCTCGTCGCCGACCGCTAACGGCTTCCTTCTTCCGCTACACTGCGCGCCACTTCGCTGGCGGAAGACGATGAAGACCGAGTCTCCAGAAAAGACCTCTCGACTGAGCGAGCTGCGCAGTGCCCTAGAGCAAGGGACCATGCGCCACGGCCAGCGCATGATCAATTCGCTGCACCCGGCGGAGATCGCATCGCTCATCGAGTCGCTCCCCCCGGCCAAGCGCGAGATCATCTGGGAGTTCGTCGATCCGGAGCTCGAGGGCGACGTGCTCGTCGAGCTGAACGAAGAAGTGCGTTCCGGGCTCATCAGCGGCATGGATGCCGAGGAGCTCATCGCCGCGACGGAGGGCATGGAAGTCGACGATCTCGCCGACCTGATCGGCGATCTGCCCGAGACGCTCAACGAGCGGGTGTTGCGCTCGATGGACGCTCAGGATCGCGAGCGCCTCTCGGCCGTGCTCGCGTTCGAGGAGGACAGCGCCGGCGGCTTGATGAACCTGGACGCGGTCACGGTGCGGCCCGACGTCACCATCGAAGTCGTGCTGCGCTACTTGCGCATGCGAGGCGAGCTTCCGGATCGCACGGATCGACTCTTCGTCGTCAATCGCCACGACAAGTATCTCGGCGGCATCGACATCACGACGTTGCTCACCGAGGATGAGGAGATGACGGTCGGCGAAGCGATGGACTCGACCGTCGAGGGGATCGATCCCGAAACGCCCGCCCGCGAAGTCGCGAAGCTGTTCGCAGACCGCGATCTCGTATCCGCCGCAGTCGTCGGCAAAGATGGGCGTCTGCTCGGAAGAATCACGATCGACGACGTCGTCGACGTCATCAGAGAAGAAGCCGAGCACTCCATGCTCAGCATGGCGGGCTTGGATGAAGATGACGATATGTTCGCGAGCGTGCGCACGAGTGCGCGGCGCCGCGTCGTGTGGCTCGGTGCGAATCTCGCGACCGCATTCCTGGCCGCCAATGTCGTCGGCCTGTTCGAAGCGACGATCGAGAAGATGGTCGCGCTCGCGGTGCTCATGCCGATCGTGGCCAGCATGGGCGGCATCGCGGGCAGTCAAACGCTCGTGTTGATCATTCGCGGTCTTGCGCTCGGGCACGTCGGGCAGGCGAACGCGAAATGGCTGCTCGCGCGCGAGGTGGCGGTGGGGCTCCTGAACGGCTTCGTAGTGGCCTCGTTGGTCGGTCTCGCGGCAGGGCTCTGGTTCAAGACGTCGGCGATCGGGCTCGTGATCTTCGCCGCGCTGATGATCAACTTGCTCGCCGCAGCGCTCGCAGGCGTCTGCGTTCCGCTGATCATGAAGCGCCTCGGCATCGATCCTGCGATCGCGGGCAGCGTCGTGCTGACGACGGTGACTGACGTCATCGGTTTCGCTTCGCTGCTAGGCCTCGGCACGCTTTTCCTTACGTGATCCCATGCGGCGCAGAATGCCCGTGGCGCCGGTCGACTCGACCGCACGACCGCCGATAAAGGCGCGTACATCGTCGGCTCGCTTCATCGTGTCCTGGTAGCCGAGCGCGATCAGCTCGCGCGTATAGCTATCCTGGAACATCAGATAACTCATGAGCTGTCCACCGCCAGTGTTGAGCGCGCCCATCGTTCGCAACAGAACGCGCAGCGTGCGCGGAAGCGATGTGATGTGGTGCCGTGCGACCTCGGATAGATCGCGGCTCGGCAACAAGACGAGCATATCTATTCTCTTGAGCTGCGTGCCGCCATCGCTGAGCGATCCCGCTTGGTCGACGAGCTGATTGATCTGCGTCAGGCGTTCGAGATCGGAATAAAGGCCGTCGGAGAACAAGGCGTCCAACATGTATCCGAAGATCTGCCCGAATGTCGGGCACTGCGGCGGCGATGTCGAGGGTAGCTTCGCCTCATTGCGCGTGCCGATGACCAAGAGCCGCTGCGCGCCGAGGTGGATCGCCGCGCTGAAAGGATTCGCCTCGCGCATCGCGCCGTCGCCGTAGTACTCCTCGCCGAGCAGCACCGGCGGGAACAAGAATGGGACGGCAACGCTCGCCATCAGATGATCGAGCGAAAGCTGCGCCGGCTCGCCTGCCCGCCGCATGCGGCTCCACGGCTCGCATCCGGGTCTTGCAGCGTAGAACGACACTGAGCGTGCGCTGATATAACCGGCGGCGGACATCGCGAGCGCATCGAGATGACCTGCATCGATCGATCGGCGGATGGCGGAAAAGTCGAACTGCGCTCGGAGCAGCTCCCGAAGCGGCGTGTTGTCGAACAGCGATCGCGGCGGCGGCAGCAGCCATCCGCCCGAGAGCATCGCGAGCAGCCAGTGCAGGCCCGAGCGCAGCATGCTCGCCGTATCCGCGCGGAATACCTGGCCGACTTGGAAGTTGCGCCACACGCGCTCGAGATTGCCGATCGCAACGCGGAAGCGGTCGGCGTGCACGGCGATCGCCGTTGCGTTCACCGCACCTGCGGACGTCCCCGTTACGATCGGAAATGGATTCGCGGAACGTGCAGCCAGCAAATCCGCTACTGCACGGAGCGCGCCCACTTGATAGGCCGCGCGAGCTCCGCCTCCCGGCAGCACGAGGCCGATCTTCGCGTGTGGAGCCGAAAATTGCGTTTCGACGCTCATGACACCATTGCTAGCCGCGAAACTCCCGCTGATCCTGCTCTCGATATCGACAGGAGGAACGGGCTAGAGGATCTCCTGTTCCCTTCGCTCTCCCACCCATGATCTTGGCTATGCTGCTTATCGTGTCCATTCTCCGGTTCGACCGACATCTCTCGACCGGGCCATGAGTTAGTATGGCACAGCGCACCGTTGGTCGATTTCGGAGAGCCCACATGAAGCATCTCAAGCTCTTGCCTCGCATCTTGTACGTCGCCCTGCTCGCGTTCGCGGCGAACGCATACGCGCAGGGTCCGACGATCGGCAAGGCGGCACCCGAGTTCAAGCTTCAAGATCAGAACGGCAAGTGGCATACGCTCGCGGACTACCGGGGCAAATGGGTCGCGCTCTACTTCTACCCCAAAGATCAGACGCCGGGATGTACGACACAAGCGTGCGACTTCAGGGACAACATCTTTGCCTATCGCGAAGCAAACGCCGTCATTCTCGGCGTCAGTGTGGATGATGTCGAGTCGCACAAAGCGTTCGCGGAGAAGCACGGACTGCCGTTCTCCCTTCTCGCCGATCCCAAGAAAGAGACCGCCAAGCGTTATGGCGTTCTGAACTTCACCGGGTTCGCCAAGCGGGAAACCTTCTTGATCGATCCGGACGGAACGATCGTGAAGCGCTATAACGTCTCCGAGCCCAAGGGACACTCGGATGTCGTGCTCAAGGACATCAAAGAGCTGCAGCTGAAACGCGGATCGTGACGCGTTCGCCGACCGACAGCAGCAGGCCTGCTAAGTACGCCCGGGCGTGAGCGTCAGAACATGCTCCGCCTCTCCAGGTAGAAGCGGTGGCGGCTCGCCTCTGACCCACTCTTCGTGCCCGGCGCCGTAGAATGGCGACAACGGGTGGTCGACCGGCCCCCCAGGCATTTGGATCAATCCTTGTGCCTCGCGGCCTGGGGAGACGACGAGCCGCTCGGATGCGCCAAAGCTCGGGCCTTGGACTCGCGGCATCCCGACATCGCCATTCATGGGCACCTGAGGCATATCCAGCCACCGCGCCGCGAAGGGGATCGCCGCAGAAAGCGGATGTCGCATCGAGAGTGTGTTCTCACGGCCCCAAGTGCAGCGGCTGAGCTCCTCGCAGCGACTCGACAATCGCGTGAGCGCCGTATCGAGCGAGCTCCTGAGCAATTGGTCCCAGCTTTCGTACTTCGGCGAGAGAAGGTGAAGCGGCTGCTCGGTTACGAGCGCCCACAGCGGGCCCTCAAACTGCTTTGAGGGCTCGAATTCGATGCCGGGCGGCGCCGTGGCGCGCGCGACGTCAGTGAGCATGTCGTAGACGTCCGCGCGCACTTGATTGCGGAAGGCACGGACGAGCCGATAGCCCACATCGTCCGCGGACGCTCGCCCAGACCAATTCCGTACAAGCTCGCGCACCTCTCGATAGCTCGCGTCTTCTCGGACGTACTCCTCTAGCCGCTCCAACAGCAGATCGCGCCAGCGCGCCAGAAAGAGCGCGCGATCGTCCACCTGAAGCGATGCGAGATCATGCTCGCTCGCGTTCGGCAACGCGCGAAGTGCATCGCGGATCTGGCTTGCGCGCGCGCCAAGGTCGTATTGTCCCTCGCCGATCAAATCGAACCAGCGCTGCGCTTCGATCATGCGATTGTTCGCGGACCAAATGCGCCCGCTCTCCGGGTTGATGACACGCGGATATTCGCTCGGAGCGCGCCAACCCAACCACCCGGTGCCGGCCGCCCGCCACGAGCTCGGAACGGATGAATCATGAGAGCCGCGCAATGGGAGCTGCCCCATGAACGACCATCCGATGTTCCCGGACGCATCGACCGCGACGATATTTTGCACTGGCCCCCCGGCGCGATTCGCATGATCGAAGAGCTCGTCGACAGAAGTCGCAGTTTCGAACTCCGCCATCTCGAGATTCGTCGCTTCCGCCCGGTGCGCCGTCCACGCGAGCGCAAGCACTCGGCCATTCGCCTCTTCGCGCACGACCGGCCCCCAGCGCGTGATGCGCAACTCGAACGCCTGCGTAGCACCGCCATTCACCTCGATTTGCTCGCGATGGATTTCGAACGGCTCCGAGCCTTCCGGTGTGAGATAGCGCGCGGGATCCTGCTCGTCGATTTCCACGGTGACGAGATCGATCCAATCGCCATAACTATTCGTGTATCCCCACGCCACGCTCCGATTCGATCCCGCGATCAGAAACGGCAAGCCCGGCAACGTAAGGCCGACCAGGTCGCGTCCCTCCTCTCGGTCCGAGGGCTGGACGATGAGACGCGCGTGATACCAAACATTCGGCAACCGAAGCCCGAGATGCATGTCGTTCGCAAGCAATGCCGCGCCCTGCGCCGTGTGCGTACCGGCGACGACCCACGCATTGCTGCCGGGAACCTCATCTCGAGTTGCGGACCGGCTGTAGGCTGTAGGCTGTAAGCTGTAGCCAGAGGCGGGCGTGCGCTTCGCACTCGCGTTCGCTTCGCGCAGGTTGATGACGTCCGGGCCCGGAATCGGTGGCGTGCGCCACGGACCGCCTTCGATCGGTGCATCCCATGCCGTCCCGACGGGATACATGAAAGCGAAGAGCTCCGGCGGCAGATTTGCGCGCAGATGCTCGCGCGCAAGCTCGCTCGCGCCGGTCCATTCGTGCAGGCTCAAGTACATGGAGAATGCGGCGAGCACGGAATCCTTCGGCTCCCACGGTTTGGGCTCGAGCCGCAAGAGGAGATATTCCCAAGGGCGAGCGCCGAGCGCGTCCAATCCCGCATTTACGCCGGCTGCATAGGCTTCGAGGAGCCTGCGTTGCTCGGGTTCGGCGCGCTCGACCACTTCGCGCGCGACGGCGGAGAATCGATGCACACGGAGCGCGCGATCCGCGTCGACGAGCGAAGGGCCAAGCAGCGCGGCGAGCTCTCCGGCAGCCGAGCGGCGCATCAGGTCCATTTGGAAAAACCGGTCTTGCGCATGGGCGAAACCGGTCGCGAATGCGAGATCGATGCGCGAGCGCGCGCGAATCGACGGGACGCCGAACGAGTCTCGTTCTATCGAGGCGGGAGCGCCAAGTCCGGCGAGAGCGAGCTCACCTTCGATGCGCGGAAGACTGCTGCGCAGAGCAATGTAGATCGCCGCCGCGCCGAGGAAAATCAGCCCGACAAGGGCTGCGCAGGCATAGCCGATCCAGCGAATGATGCGGGCGTCGAGGGCATTCAGAGACTTCAACGCTCGGAATCCCCTCTCACTATCCTCTGGTCCTGTTCGCGTCCCCCGAGCTCACACTCTCACTTCGAGGATCTTCATCGCGTTCGTCTTGCCCGAGACGCCCGACAGCTCACCCTTCGTGAGAATGATGCGATCGCCCACTTCGACCATGCCGCGCTCGAGCATCACCTTGAAGATGTCTGCATAGAGAAGCTGCGCGTTCGTGTGCGTGATATCGAACGTGACTGGATAGACGCCGCGATAGAGCGTGACGCGCCGACGCGTCTCCTCATGGCGAGTGAATGCGTAGATCGGGATGTCCGCACGAATACGCGACATCCACAGGGGCGTGGAGCCCGATTCCGTCAGGGCAACGATCGCCTTCACCTTGAGATGATTCGCGGTGTACATGACGGCCATCGCGATCGCCTCATCCGTCTTCTCGAACACGTTGTGGTCCGTGCGCTGACGAACCGGTGTGTGCGAGGACTCGTACTTTTCGGCGCCGAGGATGACTTGCGCCATCGCTTGCACGGCCTTCACGGGATACTTGCCGACGGCACTTTCGCCGGAGAGCATCACGGCATCGGTGCCATCCATGACGGCGTTCGCGACGTCGGAGACTTCCGCGCGCGTCGGCACCGGATTCTGAATCATCGATTCCATCATCTGCGTTGCGGTGATGACGACCCGGTTACGCTTGCGCGTCTCGGCAATGATGTGCTTCTGCAATCCGGTGAGCTCGGCGTAGCCGACCTCGACGCCGAGATCCCCGCGCGCGACCATGACCGCATCGCTCGCCATGATGATGCGATCCAAGTTGACGAGCGCTTCCGAGCGCTCGATCTTCGCCACCAGATGGCCGTGTCCGCCTTCCTTGCGCAGGAGCCGGCGCGCCTCTTCCATGTCGCTGCCGTCGCGCGCAAAAGAAACGGCGAGATAGTCGACACCGAGCTTCGCGGCGAGCTTGATGTCCTCGCGATCCTTGTCGGTCAGCGCACCTGCAGATAAGCCGCCGCCCTGCTTGTTGATGCCCTTGTTGTTCGACAGCTCGCCACCGACGACGACGCGGGTGTGAATTCGAGGACCGTCGACTTCGGTCACATCCAAGACGATCAGACCATCGTTCAGAAGCAACGTATCGCCGGCACGCACGTCCTGCGGCAATGTCTTGTAGGCAACGCCGACGCTCTTCAGCGTGCCGGCATTCGTATCGAGCGAGACATCGAGCGTGAACGGATCGCCTTCTTTCAGGAAGACCTTGCCATCGACGAAGCGCTCGATGCGGATCTTGGGCCCTTGCAGGTCGCCGAGTACCGCAACCCATTTGCCGATTTGCTCCGCCGCCTCGCGCACCATGCGCACGCGCTTCGCATGAAACTCAGGTTCTCCGTGCGAGAAATTGATGCGAACGACGTCCGCGCCCGCTCGAATGAGATCGGCAAGCACCTTCGGATCGTCGGTTGCGGGGCCGAGAGTCGTGAGTATTTTTGTACGGCGTAGCATAGGAGGAAGCAGCCAGGGGTTAGAGGTTAGCGGTTCGCCAGAAGCCAGACTCCCGCCTTCTGACAGCGGCGGACAGTGTAATGAGATTGCAGAAACTTGCGAGCGCTGCGTTCACGCGGGAGATGCGAGCGCCCCCTGACACTCGCACCTCGAGGCCGAGCCGTTATTGCTTCGCGCGCTCTTCGAGCACCGCGACGGCGGGCAGCTTCTTGCCCTCGAGGAACTCGAGGAATGCGCCGCCGCCGGTCGAGATGTAGGAGATGTCCTCCCCGACACCGTACTTCTCGATTGCCGCGAGCGTATCGCCGCCGCCCGCAATCGAGAATGCTGAGCTCCGGGCAATCGCCTGCGCGAGCGTGCGCGTGCCTTCCCCGAATTGGTCGAACTCGAACACGCCGACCGGGCCGTTCCACACGATCGTTCCGGCGTCGGCGAACAGGCCCGCGAAGCGCTCCGCCGTATCGGGACCGATGTCGAGGATCATCTCGTCGGCGCCGACATTGTTGACGGGCTTGACGTCCGCCTCTGCGCTCGCCGAGAACTCCTTCGCGACGACGACGTCCGTGGGCAGCGGAATGTCCACCTTCAACTCCCGCGAACGAGCAAGCAGGCCCTTGGCGATGTCGATCATTTCGGTCTCGGCCAAGGACTTGCCGATCGCGTAGCCTTGCGCCGCAAGGAAGGTATTCGCGATGCCGCCGCCGACGATGAGCTTGTCAACCTTCGTGAGCAGCGTCTCGAGGACGGTGAGCTTCGTCGAGACCTTCGAGCCTGCGACGATCGCGATCAAGGGACGCTTCGGCTTCTCGAGCGCGGTTTCGAGCGCCTCGAGCTCGTTCATCAGCAGCGGGCCCGCGCAAGCAACGGGCGCAAACCGCGCCACACCGTGCGTGCTCGCCTCGGCGCGGTGGGCCGTGCCGAACGCATCCATTACGAAGATGTCGCAGAGCGCCGCCATTTTGCGCGCGAGATCCTCCTTGTTCTTCTTCTCACCTTTGTTGAAGCGGACGTTCTCGAGCAGCACCACTTCCCCGACGCCGCACTCGACGCCTTCCAGCCAGGTCTTCTCGAAGCGGACCTTATAGCCGAGAAGCTCGGACAAGCGCTGCGCGACGGGCGCGAGCGAAAACTCCTCGTCATACACGCCCTCCTCCGGGCGTCCCAAATGCGACATCACGAGCACGCGCGCGCCCGCATCCTTGGCAGCCTGAATCGTCGGGACTGCCGCGCGGATACGCGCGTCGCTCGACACGACACCGCCTTGCACGGGAACGTTGAGATCTTCACGGATCAAGACGCGCTTGCCGCGCAGGTCGAGATCGGTCATTCGGAGGATGGGCATGGGAAGCTCCAGCGGGAGGCTACAGCCATCAGGCTACAGGCCACAGAATTGTTCTAAGACGCAACGAGAGTGAGAAATCGAGACGGGCTACAGGTCGGCGACACCGCTCTGGCTGTCGTCTGTAGTCTGTAGCCCGTACCCCGGCCGCGCTTAGGCAGCCTTCGACCACGCAACCGCCGTGTCGAGCATGCGGTTCGAGAAGCCCCACTCGTTGTCGTACCAAGAGCAAACCTTAACGAGCGTGCCGTCGATGACTTTCGTCATCGTCGCATCGTAGGTCGACGAGGCCGGGTCGTGGTTGAAGTCGACGGACACGAGCGGTGCGTCCGTGTACGCGAGCACGCCTTTCAGCGCGCCGCCCGCGGCTTCCTTCATCGCTGCGTTGATCTCTTCGACGCTCGTCGCACGCTTCGCAGTGAAGCTGAGGTCGACGAGCGACACGTTGATCGTCGGCACGCGAACCGCGAAGCCGTCGAGCTTACCGTTGAGCTCGGGCAACACGAGGCCGACGGCCGCAGCCGCACCCGTCTTCGTCGGGATCATCGACATCGTCGCAGATCGCGCACGGCGGAGATCCTTGTGGAACACGTCCGTGAGAACCTGGTCGTTCGTATAGGAGTGGATCGTCGTCATGACGCCCGCGGTAATGCCGATCTTGTCGTTCAACACCTTGGCGATCGGAGCCAGGCAGTTCGTCGTGCAGGAGGCATTGGAAATCACCGTGTGGCTCGACTTGAGCACGTTGTGATTCACGCCGTACACGATCGTCGCATCGACGTCCTTGCCGCCAGGGGCAGAGATGATGACCTTCTTGGCACCCGCCTTCAGATGAGCGCCCGCTTTCTCCTTGCTCGTGAACAGACCGGTGCACTCGAACACGATATCGACGCCGAGCTCGCCCCAGGGCAGCTTCGACGGATCGCGCTCGGCAACGACTCGAATGCGGTCGCCGTTGACGATCATCGAATCGCCGTCGACTTTCACCTCGCCGGGGAACTTGCCGTGCACGGTGTCGTACTGCGTGAGATGCGCATTGGTATTCGCATCGCCCAAGTCGTTGAGCGCGACGATCTGGATGTCTTTCTGGCGGTTCGCCTCGTACAGCGCACGCAGGATGTTGCGACCGATACGGCCGTAGCCATTGATACCGACTTTAATGGGCATTTCTCAATTTCCTCGAAGAATGGCTGTGGGCTGTGGGCTGTAGGCCGTAGGTCGGAGTGGAAGTTCCAACCGGCCTGTCGACACCTATCGCTTCCAGTACAGCTAAGGTTAACGAATCATCAATCTCGTAAACGAGCCTACGACTGCGCACCCTGCACCTGCAGCAGACGTTCCACGGTCTTCACGACGTTCTCCGCCGTAAAGCCGAAGTGTTTGAACAATTCCTTTGCGACGCCTGACGCACCGAACGTGGTCATGCCGATGACCGCGCCCTGTGTGCCGACGTAGCGCCACCACATGTCCGGTGCGGATGCCTCGATTGCGACGCGACATCCCACTGCCTTCGGCAGCACTTGTTCCCGATAGGAAGCGTCTTGAGCGTCGAACACGTTCGTGCTCGGCATCGAGACGACGCGCACGCGTCGCCCCTGCTGTTGCAGCGCGGCTGCCGCTTCTACCGCCACGCCGATTTCTGATCCGGTTGCGATGAGAATCGCCTCGGGCGTTCCCTCGCAATCCTTCAACACATAGCCGCCGCGGCGAATCGCCGCGACTTGCTCGGGTGTGCGCGCTTGCGCGGGAATCCCCTGCCGAGTGAGCGCGAGGATGCTCGGTCCGTCGCGATGCTCGATCGCCTCGATCCACGCGACCGCGGTTTCTGCGACATCGCACGGGCGCCACACGGTCATGTTCGGAATGATACGCAGGCTCGGGATGTGCTCGACGGGCTGATGCGTCGGCCCGTCCTCGCCAAGCCCGATCGAATCGTGCGTCAGCACGAAAATCACACGTTGCTTCATCAACGCAGCCATGCGGATCGCATTGCGAGCGTAGTCGGAGAACACGAGGAACGTACCGCCGTAGGGGATCAGCCCGCCGTGCAGCGCGACTCCGTTCATGATCGCGCTCATGCCGAACTCGCGAACGCCATAGTGCAGGTAATTGCCGGTGGGGTCATCGCCGGTAAACGGCCGCGAGTCCTTGCGGTTCGTGTTGTTCGAGCCCGTGAGATCCGCCGAGCCGCCGAGCAGCTCGGGCACGTGCGGACCGAGACCGTTCAATGCCTGCTGAGACGCTTGCCGAGTCGCAAGCGAGCCTGTCGCCTGCGCGGCCTGTGCCAAGAAATCCCTGCTCGCTGTCTTCCAGGAATCCGGCAGCTCCCCGCGCATGCGCCGCTCGAACTCCGCCGCCAACTCCGGAAACTGCGCCTGGTACTTCTCGAACCGCGAGCGCCACTCGTCCTCCAGCTTTTGGCCGCGCGCGCGCGCATCCCAACCCTGCCGGATGTCCTCGGGGATCACGAAAGGCGGATACTCCCACCCGAGATTCTTTCGAGTCGCCGCAACCTCCTCCGCGCCGAGCGCCGCGCCGTGCGTCGCCTCGGTGCCCTGCTTGTTCGGCGCGCCCCAGCCGATGATGGTCTTGCAGCAAATGAGACTCGGGCGATCCTTTTCCGCCTTCGCGGCGACGATGGCGCGCTCGATTGCCGCCGGATCGTGACCGTCGACATTCGGCACGACGTGCCAGCCGTAGGCTTCGAAGCGCTTCGGCGTGTCGTCGGTAAACCACCCATGCACTTCGCCGTCGATGGAGATTCCGTTGTCGTCGTAGAAGCCGATCAATTTCCCGAGCTTCAGGGTGCCCGCGAGCGAGCACGCCTCGTGCGAAATGCCTTCCATGAGGCATCCGTCTCCGAGAAAGACCCACGTGTGGTGGTCGACGATGTCAAACCCCGGGCGATTGAAGGTGTTCGCAAGGACCTTCTCCGCGAGCGCCATGCCGACGGCATTGGCCAACCCCTGGCCCAAGGGGCCGGTCGTCGTTTCGATGCCGAGGTGCGGCTCGTGCTCCGGGTGGCCCGCGGTATGCGAGCCGAGCTGTCGAAACGCCTGCAACTGCTCGATCGGCAACGGATATCCGGTGAGATGAAGCAGCGCGTACAGGAGCATCGACCCGTGACCGTTCGAGAGAACGAAACGATCGCGGTCCGGCCAAGTCGGATTGTTCGGATTGTGCCTGTGGTGATCGTTCCACAGGACCTCGGCAATATCGGCCATTCCCATCGGCATGCCGGGATGCCCGGAATTCGCCTTCTGAACGGCGTCCATCGCGAGAACTCGAATGGCATTGGCAAGCTGCCTGCGGTGCGACGTCGTCATTGCATGAGATCCTGGCTGGAAAAACGGGCGAGCCGCACATTTTGAACTATCACCCTCTCTCGGCCAAGCCTTTGCTGAAGAATGTTTTTCGCCAGCCGCGCCACGGCAGAACGACGAACCATGGCTCGGGCGCGCGGTCGAAGGGCTCTGAGTGCGTAAAACGCGGAACCCCCGGCGGCTCGTCGCGTTCTGGCATCGCGAGCTCGCTCTCTGCGGTGAATGAGACGGACCGCATAAAATCCAACGGCCCAAGACCGCGGACGGAAGGATTAGACGTTGGTCACTTTTCGAGCGCAGACCCGTTGCTAGCATGAGCCTCCCAAGGGAAACCTGACTTCGGCACAACTTCGGCCAGCCGATTTGTCATATCAGGTCTCCTCTCGTGACGCAGTTATCAATCTTCTTCCCTTCTGCGAGAGCGCAAGGAAGTGTTTAAGGCGATGCAAACTGTCCGGCTTCTGCAATTCAGCGACATGCACCTCTTCGGTGATGCCGCGGGCCGCCTTCGAGGCATCGCCTGCTTGCCTGCCCTGCAGGCAGCGGTAGCGGATGCCTATCGCAGGTCGCACCGGCTGGAGGGTTTGCTGCTCACCGGCGATCTCGTGCAGGACGATCCGGACGGATATCGCTGGATTCGCCACGTATTCGGCAACTCGAACGTTCCCGTGCTGTGTCTCGCGGGGAACCACGATCTGCCGGATGCGATGCGGGCGACCCTCAATGAGGCGCCCTTCGTGATCGGAGGTGCAAGCCGCTTCGGCCGCTGGACGGTCGTGATGCTCGACTCTTGGATCGCGAACTGCGCGAGCGGGGAGATCGGCGATGAGCAGCTCGAGTGGTTGCGCTCGACGTTGCGCGAGCATCGCAACCAGCACGTGCTGCTCTGCCTGCACCACCACCCGATTCCGATGCGCAGCGACTGGCTCGACCACGTGGGCCTTCGCGATGCCGATGCGTTCATGTCCCTCATTCGCGAGCATGCAAACGTGCGCGGAGTCCTTTGGGGCCACGTGCATCAGTCTCTCGACAGCTTCATTCACGGCGTGCGCTTCATGGCCACACCGTCGACTTGCGCGCAATTCCTCCCGGGAAGCGCGCAGTTCGCACTCGACAACCGGCCGCCTGGCTATCGTTTCCTCGAGCTCATGCCCGATGGATCGATCGCGACGGAAGTGTGCTGGCTCGAGAGCTACGCTGAACGCATCGTCGCGTAGCGCGCTGCGCGCTACGTGAGACTGTAGACTGTAGGCCGTAGCCAGAACAAAGAGCGCGCGTCCGCGCTCGTCTGGCCGCAGTGGGCACGTATGCACCTACCTCGACTGGCCGCCTCGCTTCTTCTTGTTCTGACCTGCAGCCTTCAGCCTACGACCTACAGCCTGGCTGCAGAGGCTTCAGCTCCCGAGCGCCACAGCCTCTGGTCTCTGAAAGGTGAGCAGAACACCATCTATCTCCTCGGGTCCGTCCATTTCTTGAGCCCGGCAGAGAAGCTGCCCGCTGCGATGGAAGCAGCGTACCAAGACGCCGAAGCGCTCTATATGGAAATCGACATGGACGATCTCGATCCCATGGCTGCCCAAAAAATCGCTCTCGAGCTCGGGATGTTGCCGCCCGGCCAAACGCTCGAACAAGCGCTGGGCGCGGAGACGTATGCGAAGGTTTCCGAGAAGGCGCGCGAGCTCGGGATCGAGCCGGTCATGCTCGATCGATTCAGGCCTTGGTTTGCAGCGCTCACGCTCGTCCAGCTGCATCTACTCAAGATGGGGCTCGATCCGAATTCCGGCGTAGAGCAAAGGTTAACGGCGCGCGCGACGAGCGACGGCAAGCCGATTCAGGGACTCGAGACGCTCGAAGAACAGCTCGGCACGCTCGCGGGCCTGTCGGCGCAGCAACAAAAGGAGTTCTTAGTGTACAGCGTCGAGGACTCGGAACGTGCGACGCGCGAGATCGACACGATGCTGAAGGCGTGGCGAACCGGCGATGTGGCCGCGTTGGACAAGCTGCTCGCCGAGGGCATGGAAAAGTATCCGGACGTCTACCGCCCGCTCACGGTCGATCGCAATCGCAAGTGGATCGCAAGCATCGAGAAGCTGACCGACGATGAAGACGACTATCTGATCGTCGTGGGTACATTGCACCTCGTCGGCAAGGACAGCGTCATCGAGCTGCTCGAGAAGAAGGGATATCGTGTGACGCAGCACTGAGTACAGGCGACAGGCTGCAGGCTGCAGGCTTCAGCCAGAAAGTGAGCGGCTGAGTGCGCTCGCCGCTTCGGCATAATCATCGTTCTGGCTGTCGCCTGACGTCTGTAGCCTGAAGCCTGTTCTCACACCTCGACCATCTCGAAATCCTCCTTGCCCGCGCCGCAATCAGGGCAACGCCAGGAGAGCGGCACGTCTTCCCATCGCGTCCCGGGCGGAATTCCGGACGCAGGATCGCCCTTCTCCTCCTCGTAGACGAAGCCGCAAATCACACACATGTAGGATTTCATCGCTGAAGCCGGGTGAAAACGAGGGCCGCGATTAAAGCGGGAAGCGAGCCGGGCTGCAACTTGAGTCGGCCGACGACGGCCCGCCCGCCCCGAACGTGCGCACGCTTCGACGGCGCACTACACTTCGCCCGCCATTATCCAGGAGCTCGATGTGTCTCTGTTCACTGAAGCAAGCCGCTACATTCCAGGAGGCGTGAATTCGCCCGTACGCGCCTTCCGCGGGGTCGGCGGGGATCCTATCTTCATCGAGCGCGCAGCGGGCCCTCACGTGTTCAGCCACGAGGGCAGCCGCTACATCGATTACGTCGGCTCGTGGGGTCCGATGATCCTGGGACACGCACACCCGGACGTCGTGCGGGCCGTGCAAGAACGCGCGGCTATGGGCCTGTCGTTCGGTGCGCCGACCGAGATCGAAACGCGCGTCGCGAAGAAAATCTGCGAGCTCATGCCGTCGATCGAGCTCGTTCGGATGGTGAGTTCGGGCACCGAAGCGACGATGAGCGCAATCCGGCTCGCGCGAGGTTTCACCGGGCGAGATCGCATCGTCAAGTTCGAAGGCTGCTACCACGGCCACTCGGATTCCCTGCTCGTAAAAGCGGGATCAGGCGCGCTCACGCTCGGCGTACCGACTTCCCCGGGCGTGCCGAAAGAGCTCGCCGCGCATACGATCACGCTCGCGTACAACGACATCGCGCAAGTGCAGCAGTTGTTCGCGGATCGCGGCGATGAGATCGCCTGCGTGATCGTCGAGCCGATCGCCGGAAACATGAACTGCGTGCTCCCCGTACCCGGCTTTCTGGAAGCTTTACGGTCGCTTTGCGACCAGCACGGCACGGTGCTGATCTTCGATGAGGTCATGACAGGCTTCCGCGTCGCGCTCGGCGGCGCTCAGGCGCTCTACGGGATTGCGCCGGACTTGACGACGCTCGGAAAGATCGTCGGCGGCGGCATGCCGGTCGGCGCATTCGGCGGCCGTCGAGAGATCATGGAGAAGATCGCTCCGCTTGGCCCGGTGTACCAAGCGGGCACGTTGTCCGGGAACCCGATCGCGATGGCTGCAGGACTTGCGACGCTCGATGCGATCAGCGAGCCGGGCTTTCACGCGCGTCTCGCCGAGAAGACCGCGCGTCTGGTCGATGGATTATTGAATGCCGCCCGAGCAGCGAACGTGCCCTTCACGGCGAATCAGGTGTGCGGCATGTTCGGCCTGTTCTTCACGGATAAGGCCCCCGTGCGCTACTTCCGGGAAGTCATGGCCTGCGACGTCGATCTGTTCGGCAGATTTTTCCACGCAATGCTCGCCGAGGGCATCTATCTCGCGCCCTCGGCGTTCGAGGCTGGTTTCGTCTCCGCTGCGCATACCGAGCTCGAGATCGATGCGACGATCGCGGCCGCACGGAGCGCATTCAAGCGCATTGGTCGAGGCACATGATCACGAAAGGCATCATTCTGGCCGGCGGATCGGGAACTCGCTTGTTCCCCGTTACTCACGCCGTCTCCAAACAGCTACTGCCTGTCTATGACAAGCCGCTGATCTATTATCCGCTTGCGACGCTCATGCTCGCGGGAATCTACGACGTCCTGATCATCACGACGCCGGAGGACCAACCCGCATTTCAGCGTCTGTTGCGCGACGGTGCGCAGTGGTCGATCAAGATCAGCTACGCAGTGCAGGAGCGTCCCGCGGGTATCGCCCAAGCCCTCATCCTCGCCGAAGACTTCATCGGTGCGGACGGGGTGTGCCTCATCCTCGGCGACAACTTGTTCTATGGACACGGATTGCCGGAGCAGCTTCGCAGCGCCATGGGCGCGAACGACGGAGCAACGGTGTTCGGGTACTACGTGAGCGATCCGGAACGCTACGGCGTATTGGCATTCGATGCCTCCGGTCGAGTGACCGACATCGAAGAGAAGCCCTCGCGGCCCCGCTCTCACTATGCGGTGACGGGTCTGTATGTGTACGACAGCGACTGTGTCCGAATCGCCAAGGCCCTTAAGCCTTCGCCTCGCGGCGAGCTCGAGATCACCGACGTGAATCGCGCCTATCTGGCTCGCAGCAAGCTGCGCACCGAAATCTTGGGACGCGGCGTCGCTTGGCTCGATACCGGCACGCATGATTCGCTGTTGCAGGCGGCGAATTTCATCGCCGCAGTCGAAACGCGCCAGGGGCTCAAGATCAGTTGCCCGGAAGAAATCGCATTTCGACAGGGCCTCATCGATCGCGACCGGCTGCGTGCGCTGATCGAGCAACTCGGCCGCACGACCTACGCCGACTATCTGCGTCGGATCGCCGAATCGAAGGTCTTTTGAATGCGCGCCACGAGCTTGGATATCGACGGCGCGCTGAAGCTCGAGCACGATGTCTGGCGCGACGAACGCGGGCTTTTCGTCGAGACCTGGAACGAGCGTGAGCTCGCACGATGCGGCCTCGAGCTGCGCTTCGTGCAGGACAATCTGAGCCTGTCGCGCCAGTGGACCGTGCGCGGCCTTCACTATCAGATTCACCAGCCGCAAGGAAAATTGGTCCGAGTGCTCACCGGCAAGATTTATGACGTCATCGTCGATCTCCGACGCCGCTCGCCCACGTTTCGACACGCGATCGGCATTCATGTTTCTGCCGAGGACTACGATGCGTTGTGGATCCCGCCCGGATGCGCCCACGGATTCCTTGCGCTCGAAGACGACACGCGCGTGAGCTACAAAGTGACCGACTACTGGGCCGCTCAGTTCGAGCGGACGCTGCTGTGGAACGATGCCGCGCTCGGCATCGAATGGCCGATTCCGAAGGACATCACGCCGATCGTCTCCGCGAAGGATGCGGCCGGACTAGCGCTCCACAGCGCCCCCTACTACGAATGAAAGTCATCATCACGGGCGCAAAGGGACAGCTGGGGCTCGCCCTGCAGCGACACGCGCCCCGCGGCATGGACGTCATCCCCTATGCGCGCGCGGACCTCGACATCGCCGACGCTCGGGCGGTCGAGTTCGCGCTTGTTGGCGCCGATGCGCTGATCAATGCAGCCGCCTATACCGATGTAGAAAGCGCGGAGCTGAACGCTGCCGACGCTTTTCGCGTCAACAGCGAAGGCGCAGCCAATTTGGCAAGCGCTTGCGCAACGAGACGCATCCGGCTCGTGCACGTTTCCACGGATTTCGTGTTCGATGGCACCAAAGAGATGCCCTACCTGCCGAACGACGAGCCGCATCCACTCAATGTCTATGGAGCAAGCAAGCTCGAAGGCGAGCAGCGAGTGTTGGAAATTCTTCCCGAAGCGTGCGTCGTGCGAACCTCATGGGTTCATAGCGCGGATACCGCGAACTTCGTCACGAAGATCGTGCAGCGAATGCGCGCAGGGGCCGCCGTGCGCGTCGTGACGGATGAAGTCGGATCGCCGACCGCGACGCATTCGCTCGCGGATGCGCTCTGGGCGTGTGTCGCACGCCCGCTTCGCGGGATCCATCATTGGAGCGATGCAGGCAGCGTGAATCGATTCGACTACGCATGCGCCATCGCGAGACTCGCCGTCGAGAATGAGCTCGTTCCTCAGATGCCCGCGATCAGCCCGGCCCGTGCAGCGGAATTCGCCGGAGGCGCCAAACGACCTCGCTACAGCGTGCTCGCGACCGCAGACACGGAGGCGGCACTTGGCATCCGGACGAAACCGTGGCTGGAAGGGCTTCGGCTCACGATGCAAGATCTTCGGCACAAGCAAAGCGAACCTTGAACGCGATGAAGCATACGCTGTTAATTACCGGAGGCGCCGGATTCATCGGCGCGAACTTTACGCACTATTGGAGTCGTTGCCGGCCCGACGACCGCATCGTCGTCCTCGATGCGCTCACGTACGCAGGCAACTTCGCGAACATCGAGTCGCTGTGCGCTGCGGATCGCGTTCGCTTCGTGCATGGCGACATTCGCGATTACGAGCGTGTTCGTGCTCTTCTGAGCGAAGAGCAAATCGATACGATCGTGCACTTCGCAGCCGAGTCCCACGTCGATCGCTCGATCCATGGCCCTGCGGAGTTCATCCAAGCGAATATCGTCGGGACGCAGGTGCTCCTCGATGCAGCACGGGCTGCCTGGTTGCCGCACGGCATTCCTCATCGCTTCCACCACATCTCGACCGATGAGGTGTATGGCTCGCTCGGGCCCGAGGACCCGCCGTTCACCGAATCGACTCCTTACGACCCGCGATCGCCGTATGCGGCCTCGAAAGCCGCGTCCGACCACTTGGTGCGCGCCTACGGCAATACCTACGGGCTCGATTTCACGATCAGCAATTGCTCGAACAATTACGGGCCCTATCAGTTTCCGGAGAAGCTCATTCCGCTCTGCATTTGGAATGCTCTCGAAGGACGCGCGCTACCGATCTATGGAGACGGATTGAATGTGCGCGATTGGCTGCACGTCGACGATCATTGCGCCGCGGTGCGCCTGATCATCGAGTCATCGCCCGCGGGCCGGACCTGGAACGTGGGTGGCGGCAGCGAGCGTACGAACATCGCGCTGGTGCAGGATCTGTGCGCAGCCGTGGACGCCATGTTCGCGGACGAGCCCGTCTTGACGGAACGTTTTCCGAACTGCCCCGCGGCCCGGGGCGCTCGAACCGCAGAGTTGATCACGTATGTGAAAGACCGTCCCGGCCACGACCGTCGATATGCAATCGATGCAAGCCGACTCAAGAACGAGCTCGGATGGCAGCCGCGGCTGGACTTGGCGACGGGCTTGAAGCGAACGATCGCCTGGTACCTGGAATATGCACCTTGGTCTAAACGGGACTCTCGAACTCCGAATGCCTGAGCTTCGTCGAGGTGGCGAGCGCTTCGGATACGAGCTTCGACGATAGCGGCTCGTGCGTCGATTGCGCATCCGATCTCGCGGCCTCGCCGCCAATTTCCTCGAGCCAGCGCAGCACACTCAAGGCGGGATCCGGATCGCGCCGGCGCCGCGTGCGCTCGTAGGCAGCGGCCCCCATGGCCTCCAACCGATTGCGATCGCTCCAGAGCCGGTCCATCGCGCCGGCGAGCTCGCGGACAGTCGGCTGCGGCAGGATGTAACCCGTTTCGCCGTCTTCGACCCAGACGGCAATGCCGCCCACGTTGGAAACGACGACCGGTCGGCCGGAGAGCATCGCTTCGAGCATCGAGTTCGGCACGCCTTCGGCACGCGACGGTAAGAGCAGCACATGGTGCTCGCGCCACACCGCGTCCATGTCGTTGGCGAATCCGCAGAAGCGAATGCGCTCGGCTAAACCCCGTGCTCTGACCTCTGCTTCATACTTGCTCTGCAGCTCGCCGCTGCCGTACACGTCCAAGCGCCACTCGCGCTCGCGCCATGCGGGCGAGCTGAAAACTTCGATGGCGAGATCCAGGCCCTTGGTCCACTCCAGCCGCCCGACGAATGCCAAGCGCAGCGGCTCGCCTTCCGGCCACGGCAGTGGTCCGATCGACTTGATGTTGAGAGGGTTCTGGAACAGCCGCGCGTTGGAGATCGAGATCTCGAGCTGGCGCTCGCTCTTCGCGCGCAGATCATGGGACAGCATTCCGATGATACGCGCGGCCGCGAATGCCTCCCTGGCGCGCTGTTTCGCTCTGGGCCTGCGCGGCGGATCTTGCTCACAGTGACAAAGCAGAACGAAAGGCCAGCGATCCGTCTTGAGCAGTGCGCGGCGCAGTTGCTTGAATTCCTTGCCGCGCGAGATGTCGTATGTACCGCCCTGGCTGACCAGGACCGCATCGGGACGAAACTTTCGCAGCGCGCGAAACGGATTGAACACTCGCATGAGTATGCCCGAGCGGCGCCAGCGTCTGCTCAACCTGCGACGCTCCACGTACGCGCCTCGTTCGATCAAGTCGGCGACAGGCTGCGGCGTCGTGGGCCAACCGTATACGCTGACGAATACTTCGTGCCCCGCGTCGAGCGCGCGATGGACGGTTTGCGCCCACAGTGCCTCGCTTCCTCCCCATGGGGCCGTCGTCATGGTCGTGATAAAGGCAATTCTCATTCTGAGAACACTCGAATCGCACAATTGCGGGACAGTTTAAGCGGCAAGTCTGCGGTGAGCGAGCCGCCGGCGCTTGGTGACGCGCACGCCAACGCTGTGCGCATTCACGGACTCGCATCTTCGATGCTTTCGCCACGCGCATACGCCGAAGGATTCGAGATGCGTTTCGAGCGCAAGCCGATCGAGAACTTGAGCGCATGCTGCAAGCGTCTAGGCCTCGGCCGCTGCAGCGCGAAGATCCGAGGACCGTGTCTGAAAATGAACAACGCGAGCGCTGGCGAGATCCATTGCTGTTCCCGCGCACGCCATAAGTCCCGCAATCGCTCGATCACAGCGCGGTTGCGCCCCGGCAGCATGGCAAGAGACTCCAGCCGCAGACGAAACTGTTCGAGCTGTAGGTATCGATGTCCCCGTCGCTTGGCCGGCGACTGCGCACGAAGGTGGTTCGTCGCGTTGTGCGCGTGCAGCCGGTATTTCACTAGCGGGCGGTCGCAGTACACCACGCCGCCAGCGGACGCGGCAACGGCCGCCAGCCACCAGTCGTAGTAGAAATGAGGCGGGATCGGCAATGCACGGGCGACGATCTCCCTGCGCACCAGCATCGCGTGGCCCGCAACGCAATTAGCGGCAGCGAATATGATCGGATCATCGCTGCTCACCATGGTGCAGTTGTCCGACATGGCGGTACCCAGCCCGCGCCCATCCTCATCGATGAATTCCGAATCGCAGTAGGCGAGCGAGTGCTCCCCCAACGCCTCGTAGAGCGTGCCGAGCTTCTCCGGCAGCCATATGTCGTCCTGATCGCACGGAGCGATGAAATCGCCTGTGCACATCGATATCGCGCGCTCGAAATTCTTCGCAAGTCCGAGGTTGCGCGGATTCGACGCGACCTTCAGCCGCGCATCGCCGCGCCGGTACTCGTTCAGAATGTCGAGGGTAGCGTCGCTCGAGCCATCGTCGAGCGCGATGATTTCGATGTTGCGGTAGGTTTGCGCGAGCAGCGAGTCGAGCTGCGCGCGCAGATACCGAGCACCGTTGAAAGTGCACAGAGCGATAGAAACGAGCGGCAGATCTTTACTCATGGCGCGGCGCGGGACATGCTTCGAGAACTGATGTATCGATCCCCGTGTCACACCCGAGCAATCGAGGTTGCGCCGCCCCTCGTGCAGCGGCCCCGTTCCGACCAGCCGCAAGATTAGCATGCGAAAATTTCTTCCGTACGTTCGCCTCCTGAAGCCTGTCCGCAAGACGCTCATCGCGGCCATCGTCTTTGGGCTCATTTACGGCATCGCGAACGGCGCCGGTTTGCCGCTGATGGCCAAAGAGATCTTTCCGCGGATCTTCGGCGAAGGCGCCGCACCGCTCAGCACTTGGGAGATCGTCGCGATCGCGCTGTGGCTGCCGGCCGTCTTCGCGATTCGCGGCATCGCGGGTTTTCTGAACACCTACCTGATCCAATACTCCGGCGTGCGCGTGCTCGAGGCCCTTCGCCTCGAATTTTTTGCGAAGCTCCAGCACCTGCCCTTGTCGTTCTTCAACCGACGCTCGAGCGGCGACCTCATTGCACGCGGATTGGGCGACACCAACCAGCTGCAAGCGACGCTGGTCACGATCTCCAATGAGCTGATCAAGCAGCCGGCGACTCTCATCGGCGCAATCGGATATCTCACCTATCTCGCCTTCGTCGAGCAGGGCGTCGTGCTGGTGCTGCTCACGTTGGCGATCATTCCGCTCTGCGTATTTCCCATCCGCTACGTCGGCCGAAAGTTGGTGGACAAGGCGCGCGTACTGCAGAGTCAAATCGGATCGCTCACCGATCGGTTCACGGAAAACCTGTCCGCCACGAAGGAGGTACGCGCCTTCGGTCTCGAGAAGATGGAGATCGAGCGCTTCGGCAGACAAAGTCATGCGATGCTCAAGGCGCAGATGAAGGTCGTGAAGTATGCGCAGGCGCTCGCACCGAGCGTCGAGATCATCTCTTCGATCGGCATCGCGATCACATTCGTGTATTCATACCGGCTGCACATTCCGCTCGAGTCGTTTCTGTCGATCATCTTTGCGCTCGCCGTGTGCTACGAACCGGTGAAGAAGCTCGGCGCGCTCAGCAATGAGATTCGGCGAGGCGAAGCCTCCCTCGAGCGGCTCGAGGAGATTCTCAATGAGCCGGTCTCGATACAGGATCCGCCGAATCCCACGCGCATCGAGCGGCTGAAAGGGGCGATCAGCTTCGACGGCGTCACTTTCGCCTACGAAAGAGAACCCGTGCTGCGCGACGTCTCGATCAACATCCCTGCGGGGACGGTCTGTGCGCTCGTCGGGCCGAGCGGCGCGGGCAAGTCGACGTTCGCGAGCCTCGTCCCGCGATTTCATGATGTCGGTACCGGCGCGGTCAAGATCGACGACATCGATGTTCGGCACATGCGGCTCGCCGATCTGAGAGCCAACATCGCGATCGTTGCGCAGGACCCCGTCCTGTTCAACGACACGATCTACAACAACCTGCTGTTCGGCCGGCTGGATGCGACCCGGGAGGAAGTGGAGCGCGCCGCGCGCGATGCGTTTGCGCACGACTTCATCACGGCTCTGCCCAACGGCTACGACACGATCTGCGGCGAACGCGGCAGTCAACTCTCCGGGGGACAAAAGCAGCGTATTGCGCTCGCCAGAGCGTTTCTGCGTCAGGCGCCGATACTCATCTTGGATGAAGCCACCAGCGCGCTCGATTCGGAAAGCGAGGCGTTCGTACAGAAGGCCCTGACGAAGCTGATGCGCGGTAAGACCGTTCTCATCATCGCGCATCGCTTCAGCACGATTCGCGACGCCTCGATGATCTTGGTGTTCCAGGACGCGCGCATCGTCGCGCATGGCACTCACGAAAGCCTGTATGCGTCGAGCACCTTGTACAAGGCGCTGTACGATCGTCAGCGCACGGCAGCTTGACCTAGCGCGACGTCCGAGCAGTCCCTCATCGCCAGCGCTTGCTCAGATACAGACTGAAACCGTTGATGTCGACGAACCTGCGAGGCAGATTGGGATTCGATTCCGGATCGGAGGCAAGCCCCTTGTCGCGGTTCAGTTTGTCATAGCGACGCCAATCGAGCCCCACGTCCCAGCCGGGCACGATGTCCCGATATTGCAGGCCGGCGCCGAAGTAATAGCCATGTGCCATGAGCGTTAGATCGTAGCGCCCGACGCCGAAAAACGCGCCCAACGCGAGCTTTCGATTCAGGCGGAAACGGTAGTCGAGCGCCCGCAATGAAACCAAGCTGCGGTCCGCAACCCGATCGACCTCGAGTCGCACGCCCAAATCGTTGCGCGCAGAGACCGGACGTCGGGCGCCGACACCGACGTGAAAATTCGTCTCGTACGCAGTCCTGTCGACGTGCTGCGACTCCAGGAACAGGAACTCTCGGGCTCTGCTGTACTGGATACCCCAGTCGAGGAATACCTCGGTGCCCGTGAAGGCCCGATCCTCTTCGTATGAGGAGCGCGCCGCTGTACTCGTCGATGCAAAATCGAACGCGGCTCCGACACGAACGAACGACTCACCGAAAATATCCTCGCCCGCTTGTAGCTGGGCGTCGACGGCATAGCCCAACAACCGAGTTGCATAGTCGAGCTCGAGCATATGCATCGTCTGATAAGGGCGTTGGGTATCGTCGAACCCCCATCGCGGATCGAGGCGCAGCGTGCGGTAACTTGCCCGCGCGTAGTCACCGCGCGGCAGTTGCCATCCGACGCGCAACAAGTGGCTTCGCCCGCCAAGAGCGTCGCGCGGCAATCGGTTGTCGCCGAACCAATGCCCGAGCACGTTGCCTTCGTTGCGAGGGCCGTCCGGATAGATGTGATGGATGTACCAACCGTTCTGGAACTCGGAAAGCTCGTAGGTCGCATCGAAAGCGCGCCACAGCAGCGGAAAATCGATGCCGAGCGAGATGTCCGTCTGTCCAAGCCGGCGATTGCCTCTGAACGTGTTGTCCTCGCCCGCATATTCGATTCGTACGCCGAACGGCACCGGCCCCGGAAACAAGATGCTGCTCGAGAGAGATGCAATGCGATTTACGTCCGACGTGTCCTGTCCGGACGCGTCCTGTTTGTTGCTGCTGGTCAGCAATGCGTCCCAGAAATCCGAAAACCCGCTGCCGCCGCGCGCACCGCCGCCGTACTGAGTGATACGGTTGATCGCAACCGCGTACCCGATCGTGGGTTCCGCCACGAGCTGAAATCCGGCGAGCCGCGGGCGACCTTCGACCCGCGAGTTCTCGAAGGCGATGTTCGTGTGGCGCGACATCTCCGCCGCGAAGATCTCATAGCTCAAGCCGAGCGGACTGATCGGCGCGTAGCTCGAGAGGGTTACGGAAGGCATCGTGGGCGCTTCCGTGCTGATGAGCATGCTGCTGTCCGCCATCGGTCCGAGCCAATGATCGCGAAAGCCGATGTCCAACTGCGCGAAATCGAAACCGGCGCTCAAGAATGAGCCGGTCGCCGTCGTATTGCCGTCGTACGCGATCGCGCCTCCATTCAAGATGACGTAATCGCTCGGCTGGAAGTAGCCGCTCGCGGCAACACGCCAGGACGAATCGACGGACTCGCCGTGATGGTTCGGCAGCGTCGCAGTCGAGTCGCCGGAGGTGACTGCCCCCTCGATTCTGGCGTGGGTCACGCCGTATCTGTTCATGTACCGGTCCAGATAGCGGCGTACTTCTTCGCACACGGCGCGATCGCGCTCGCATGCGGTAGGCAGCGCATCCAACACGATCGCCGCCGCAATGGGTCGTCGCATCACGGGCTTGCCGGCAAGCATCAGGACGCGCTCGATTTGCCGCTCGAGCGACGGCGCAAGATCGAGGGGCAGGTACGGCGAAGGTCCTCTGGCCCACGAGACGGCCGGAGCCAATCCCAATAGCCCTATCAGAGCCGGAAGCAGCGAACGCGTCTGTGGTGAACGAGATCTTGTCGTGAGGGCCATATTTCCGCCGAGCTTGCGACAGTCCGACGGTGGACACCTATAGGCGTAGGCGCCTCGCGAGCCTCGACCGACGCATGAAAGGTCGCCATTATAGGAACGAGCGGCGCATCCGCGCGAGCGGTGTGCAAGGCCCAAGCCGAAAGTGCATTCGGACTTTCAGCCGAAGAGTGCATGCATCAGTCGACGAACGTGCGCGCTCGCGGCTTACCAGCGCACCGTGATGTGCTCATACTCGCTGTCGACCATGCGCTCCACCACTCGAAATTTCAACGTGTGCGCGCCGTCATCCGAAGGCACCGTCAAGCCGCGCAGCAGCAGACTGCGGCGACGCCGGTTCAACTTCACGTGCATCGGAGGCACGGGGCCGCGCCGAACGCATTGGTGCGGGGGGTTCGGCAAATCCTGGAACGTGCCCTTCAGGTCGAAATAGCAGACGAATCCCGAGAGGAGCAGGCGGAAATAGAAGTCGTCGTCTTCTTTACCCCATCCCCAATATTCGTTCGAGAATCCATGAACCGCGAACGCCTGTTCTTTGCGAATCGTAATGGCGCCTGAGAAGTAGTGCGCCGTATGCTCGCGCTGTCCGGCACTGTTCAGCACGTTATTGACGAGACGCAACGGCTGCGAAGGACAGGCGTAGTTTGCAACGATGGGTACTGCGTCCACGTCATGAAAGCAGTAGTAGTCCGAAAAGTCCGCGGCATAGCGCATCCCGGCATTGAGCAAGCGGCCTCGATTGAACAGAGCTCCGAGCTCCTGCTCGACGACCAGGATTCGATACGAGATGTCCTGTTCTTTCAGCCGCGCGCTCAGCTCCGGCAACAAGATGCCGAGGTGCTCGGCGCGATCGCGGTAAGGGATGATGACCGTCAAGCGACGATCATGATTGAAGGAAAGCGGACGCGTGACACGTCTTGCCAACACACCGCGCGCCATCGCCGGAATGAGCTTCCAGTTCGCGATGCTGACAGGCGCATAGCGGTCGTCGATCCTGACGCCGTGCAGCGGGTCCCAACGCAGTCTGCGACTCGGCCACCATCGATTCATCCATCGATGACCGCGCGTCACATCCGTTGGCGCTAACCACGAAGAAGCTGACAAGGTTCACTCCCGAGTTCGCGATACACGCCTAATGACTTCGATGCCGGGCAGAGCGCTCAGCATCCGGATCATCTCCATCGACACGGCAAACGCGTGCGTCGGTAGCCATTCAACGATGGCACAGCCGGCGAAAATGAATGGGACGCTCCGCCCACAGAAACTCGGCGCACGAACCTAGGTTCCCGTCCTGAACTGTTCTTGGCGTCGCTCGATATCGGCATCATCAGATTGGGCGTGCGGGGACGGGGCGAATCATATCCTACTGACGGACGGAGTTGCGGGGATTACGCCGCAGTTTGTTATGAGTATGTAGACCTTTCGTTGCAAGTTGGCGACACGCGCTGTGCGACGCAGATCGCCGACATTCGCAGGCGGATGTTTGGTTTCGGCAGCATTTCCGCAGGCAAACCGCGCGCGAGCTCAATGTCTGCGCGCCCATGTTTTCAGCGCTGAATGGATTTGCCCGCGCCGCTGGCGGCGCTCCGCTCCGACTGGTATCGATTTGTCGTAACGCGCTGCTGCGCCGTAATCCGGCCGAGCTTCTCCAGTCGCGCTTCCACGCCTGCAAGTGTCCGACTATGCATGGCCGCGAGCTCGCGCGGCGAGCGGCCCTTGGCGAACTCGGTCACGAGCCGTTCATCTTCCTCGGCGGTCCAGGGCTTGCCTACGTTCGCGAGCCCCTGGCCTCCTCTGGAGCGAGCGTCTCTGGTGGGAGCCGCCTGCGGCGCGGGTCCGCCTTCCAGTGCGCGCGCCGCCAAGAACAGAGCGCGGACGATTTCGGGCGACTGATATGGGCTGTCGGGCGCGAATACTTCGCCGGTCGTCGGATTGACTCCGTTCGCAAGCGTCGAGACGATGTTGAGTGCTTTCGCATGATCCATGACTATTGCCTCCTTATGAACGAACGGGCGGCGCGAACGAGCGATTCTCGCGCCGCACGGGTGTATTGAAGCGCAGCCCGAGCGGAGCGGATCGATGACAAACTATGCAAACGTCCATTTATGCGCGAGCGCGTGCGCAGAGAGAGACGATCTCGCGTCGCCAGTAGGCAACCTCGCGTAGCCTGCCGATGCGTCACTTTCTTCTGTTCGTCGCTCTGCTCGCAGCCGCGCTCATCCTCGCGTCGGCTGTCACGTACCCCGCCTGGCTGCTCGTGAGCCTGATTTCGATCGAACCGGTGCATCGAGTGATGCACCGGGTGGCGATGTTGCTCGCGCTGATTGGCCTCGTGCTGCTCACGCGCCGCCTCGGCTTGTCGAATCGCGAATCGATGGGCTACGGGATGCCAAGGGCGCGCTTCCTTCGCCAACTCGCAATCGGGTGGATCGCGGGTTTCCTGTTGATGACGCCGCTCGTGTTGTTCCTGCTCGGTCTCGACATCCGCAACGTCAGGCCTGGGTTCGAGGGCTCATGGGTCGGGCTCGCGATCGGCGGCATTGTTTCGGGCTTTGCGGTCGCATTCATCGAGGAGACGTTCTTCAGGGGCGTTCTCGTCAGCGCGGCACGACGCACATCAGGCAACGCGGCCGCGGTGATCGCTCCGAGCCTCCTGTACGCGGCGCTGCATTTCCTCGGCGGGCGCTTGCGCGTGCCCGCCGAGGAGGTCGGCTGGGAGCATGGGTTTCTCGTTTTGGCCCACCTTTTCGAGCGTTATTCGGAGCCGCTGATGTTCGTTGACTCCTTTCTCGCGCTCTTCATGCTTGGTGTATTGCTCGCGCTCATTCGCCTTCGCACGGGGGCGATCGCCGCTTGTATCGGCTTGCACGCAGCCGGAGTCTGCACGATCGCCGTATTGCGCAGCGCAACCGAGGTCAACGCGGCTGCCGAGCAAGCGTGGTGGGTCGGTGCCTATGACGGTGTGATCGGCTGGGCGGCATTGATCTGGTTCGTCGCGATCGCGCTTGCATATCATCGATTGTCGAAGAAGCGCGCTGTGGAAGCTTAGGTTGAACGTCGATACCCGTACCGCTCAGCGGGTGATATGCCGATCCCGTTCACCCTATCAATCCTATCCGTACACCCGTGTGGCCAGATACCGAAGCCTCTCGATCGGATCGTCCATCTCGAGACAGGCTTGCCGCACCGAGAGATCGAGCGGCAACAGCTCGGTTAGGCGTGCGCTCAACCAGCTTGCATCTTCGGGCTGCGGGACGGCATCGCCGTAAAGCATGCTGGCCTCGGGATAGAGGCGGCGCATCATGGCGGACATCGGCTCGAGGTCCGCGGGGACAGCAACGCGCTTCTCCTCGGCCAGAAGGTCGACTTGCGCGAGGTTCAGACCATCGCTCTGCGTGTCGACCGAACGAATGTGGAAGCGCCGCTCGCCTCGCGCCGAGATTCCGAGCAGGCCGTCGCGCAAGCGCTCGAAGTCTTCGATGCGTGCAGTCGTGCCGATCGTAGCGGTTTTCGCGGGTCCGACTTCCTTGCCCTCGACGATCAGCGCGACGGCGAATGGAGCGTTCTCGCGCATACAACGGCCGATCATATCGAGATAGCGCGCTTCGAAGATGCGCAGCCTCAACGGTCCGCCTGGGAAGAGGACCGTATGAAGAGGAAAGAGAGGAACGGTGAGTTGACGGTTCACGGTCAGAACGCGAAGACGATCGTGCAGCGCCGTGCGCCTCCTCTAGTCAGTCGAGTACCAACATTCAATCAGCTACCGCTCGCGCAGTTTCGCGAGCAGCTTCTCGTGAATTCCTCCGAAGCCGCCGTTCGACATGATCAAAACGTGATCGCCGGCGTTGGCGCTCTCCGACAGCACCTGCACGAGCTGCTCGAGCTCGCTATAAACTTGCGCTCGCGATCCGAGCGGCGCGACGGCCTCAGCAACATCCCAGTGAACGCCCGGTCCCTGGTACATGAAGATTTGATCCGCCGCTGCCAACGAGTGCGCGAGCGCTTGCCGATGCGTACCGAGCTTCATAGTGTTCGAGCGCGGCTCCAGCACCGCGATCATCCGCGCCGATCCGATGCGCTTTCGCAAACCATCGATCGTCGTCTCGATCGCGGTGGGGTGATGCGCAAAGTCGTCGTAGACGCTCACGCCGTTCACGACACCTCGCAGCTCGAGCCGGCGGCGAACGCCCTTGAACGCCTTCAACGCGGCGATACCAGCCTCGAAAGAGACGCCCGCATGTCGCGCAGCGAGGAGCGCAGCGAGCGCATTCTGCGCGTTGTGCCGGCCGAGCAATGACCACTCAACATCCACGACTCGACGAGTCCCTTCCATGATCGTAAAGCTGGAGTAGTCGCTCTCCGGTGCGGCAAGCGCATACCACGCCGCATCGCCGTGCATACCGGACGAGAAACGTTCCACCGGTGTCCAGCAGCCCATGTCGATGACTTCCGTGACACGCGCATCGCCTGCGTTCGCCACGACGAGGCCGTTTCTTGGCACCATGCGCAGCAACTGGTGGAACTGCCATTGAATCGAGGCGATGTCGGGATAGATGTCCGCATGATCGTGCTCGAGGTTGCTCAATACGGCCGTTCGCGGGCGGTAGTGAACGAACTTCGCCCGCTTGTCGAAGAAGGCCGTGTCGTACTCGTCGGCCTCTACGACAAAGTGGGCTCCTGCGCCGAGTCGCGCCGTCGCCCCGAAGTTGCTCGGTACACCGCCGATCAAGAATCCCGGCTTCAAACCCGCGTGCTCGAGGATCCAGGCGAGAATGCTGGAAGTCGTCGTCTTGCCGTGCGTGCCCGCGACCGCGAGCACCCATCGTCCTGCGAGCACATGACGCGCGAGCCACTCGGGACCTGACGTATACGGAATGCCGCTCTCGAGCAGAGCCTCGACGAGCGCGTTGCCCCGACTCATCACATTGCCGACGACGACGACATCAGGGCGCAGCTCGAGCTGCTTCGGCTCGTACCCCTCGATGAGCTCGATTCCAAGCGCCGCGAGCTGATCGGACATCGGCGGATAGACGTTTTGATCCGAGCCCGTTACACGGTGGCCGGCCGCTCGCGCGAGCGCAGCGACACCGCCCATGAATGTGCCGCAGATCCCAAGAATGTGAACGTGCATGGAGCTCCTTGAAGGGCTCGAGCCAACATCAAATGAACATCATCCTACCCTGTCCATCTCAGCGACGATTGGTAGCGGACGAACGCGGCCAGAACGGAACGAACAGGACCTTGGAAAAGGGAAGACGAACGCGCGTGGCACTGGCGCGACGGGCACCTATAATGCGACCGTGATTCTCGAACTCTTCTCTCGGATTGTACACGCCTCCGGCAGGCCCACGAGCGCGCCATCGCACGCCTCCACAGATGAGCCGGCGGTTTACTCGTGAGCGTACCGGCCACCGTTTACGTCGACACGGCGGATGCGCTCGCGCGGGCAATGCGCGCGCTCGAAAGCGCGGAGTTCATCGCGCTCGACACGGAATTCATGCGCGAGAGCACGTTCTATCCGAAGCTTTGCCTCGTGCAGATCGCCTCGCTCGATTACTGCGCCCTCGTCGATCCGCTCGCGATCGAAGACCTCGAGCCGCTATGGACGTTCTTATCGGCGCGCGCGCGCTTGAAAGTCCTGCATGCTGCGCGCCAGGACCTCGAAGTCCTCGCCGTTCGTGCGCCGCATGCGATTCCGCTCGCACCGCTCTTCGATACCCAGATCGCCGCTGCTCTGTTGGGACAATCCGCGCAGATCGGTTACGGCTCGCTCGTCTCCTTACGCCTCGGCGTGTCGCTAGCGAAAGGGCACACGCGTACGGACTGGAGCCGCCGTCCCTTGAGCCCGGAGCAGCTCGAGTATGCCGCCGACGACGTGCGCTACCTCGCGCGTCTCTATCTCGACTTGCGCACCGCGCTCGAGCAAGCAGGCAGGCTCCGCTGGCTCGAACAAGAAACGGCGGAGCTCGAGCGCACAGATACATTCCGGATCGATCCGCAGCAGGCTTGGCGGCGCCTTCGCGGTCTCGATCGGCTCAAGCCCGAGCAGCGCGCAACGGCGAAACTGCTCGCACGTTGGCGCGAAGAGCTCGCGATCAGGTCCGACAAGCCGCGCGGGTGGATCCTTTCCGATGAGGCATTGCGCGGGATCAGCGAGCGCATGCCGCAAGATCTCAAGGCGCTCGAGCAGATCCGCAGCTTGCCGGAAGGCGTGGTCCGTAGACGCGGTGCCGAATTGCTGGAGATCGTCGTTCGAGGCGAGCAGACGAAAGCGTCGGAAGCCGATGCTCCGCGCCCGGTTCGACCTGAACCCGAGCAGCTTGCGCTCGTGACGAAGCTGATGAACTTCGTGCGCGCGCATGCGCACGCGCTGCAAGTGTGCCCGGAGCTGCTCGCGACGCGCCGAGACATCGAGCAACTCGTATTCTCAGGTCGAACCGAGCACTTGCTGGAAGGATGGCGGCGCGAAGCGGTCGGCGAGCGTCTGCTCGCGCTGGCTGAAGCAGAAAGCCCAGAGCCGATCGAGCAGCGCGCGACCCGCTAGGCGAGGACAGACCTGTCTTCCACGAGCTACTTCTTGGCGCGAGCCCGTGCCGTGCGCGCCTTTCGAGTGCGCGCCGGGGCCTTTACAGACCGTCTCACCGCCTTTTTCTTGGACCTCGTGCGCGCAGAGGCGGACCGTGAAGCCGCACGGCGTGTCGGTTTCGTCTTCTTTGCGGAGCGCTTTGCTGCTCGCGACGGTGGCTTCTTCTTCGGGCTTCGCGCCGGTTTCTTTTTCGCCTTTCGTGCCGACGCGCCAGCCCGCTTCGCTGCCACCTTCCGCTTTGCCGCGGGCTTTGCGCGCGCTTTCGTCACTGACACCTTGTCTGCAGGAACCGGGTGCGAGAGAGCCGCCGCTTCCAAGCGCTCGAACACTTCGTCCAATTCGCCCTCACCCGCGACGATTCGGAGTAAGCCGAGCTTCGAATAGTGCTCTACGAGCGGCCGCGTTTGGCGCTCGTACACTTCGAGACGCCGCGCAACGACTTCCTCCTTGTCATCGGGCCGCTGCTGCAGCTCGGCGCCGTCCTTCGCACACGCTGTCGTACCCGGCGGCATCGAATGCACGTTGTACACTGTGCCGCACTTGGGGCACACGCGCCGTCCGGCGAGGCGCTTCACGAGCATCTCGGGCCGTACATCGAGGAGCAACACTCCGTCGAGCGGCTGGCCGAGGTCCTCGAGCAGCGCCTTGAGCGCCTTTGCCTGATCGATGTTGCGGGGAAATCCGTCGAGGATGAAGCCGTTCGCCGCATCGGGCCGGCTCAAGCGCTCCCGGATCAGGCCCAACACGATATCGTCCGACACGAGCTGACCGGCATCCATCACGGCCTTTGCCTTCAGGCCCAGTTCCGTCCCGCGGGCGACGGCGTCGCGGAGGATGTCGCCAGAGGAAACCTGGGGCACACCGTACTTGGCCTGCAGCTTCTGAGACTGAGTGCCTTTGCCCGAGCCGGGCGCCCCCAGCAACACGATACGCATCTTCGAAAGTCCTCGCGAAAAGCCCGAGCTCGGCGAGCCGGGACTGGCCAGATTCGGCCGGAGCGCAGGCTCGGGCCGATTTGCGCTCCGGTGATTGACCCGAAGCATCGTTTTGGGGGCGCTACCCTACAGAAAAAACACCGAAGCGGATAGCGGATACCGACAGGGATAGGGGATCGGGGATAGTGGATAGCGGATAGTCAGAGCGCAGGCGCGCGTCATATGGCTCCCTCAGCCGCCGCTCCCTAGCGACCCTCCCACAACGGGAGAGGTGTTCTGAATGCGCGCGAGCGCTTCTGACTATCCCCTATCCCCTAACCGCTATCCGCTTCTTTCTTCGTAGCGTTATCCTTCGCGCCCACTTTCACTCAAACAAAGAGGACGCTTCTCCATGCCGAAAGCTCGTGCACGCAATGCCTTCTATGCCCAGTCCGGCGGTGTCACCGCTGTCATCAACGCCTCGGCATGTGGGGTGATCGAGACCTGCCGTAAGAACAAGCGAAAGATCGGCAAGGTGTACGCCGGACGCCATGGCATCGTCGGCGCTCTGCAGGAGGACCTCATCGACACCGGCAAGGAGTCGGCGGCCCTGATTCGCGGCCTGCGCTACACGCCATCCGGCGCTTTCGGCTCGGCTCGCTACAAGCTCAAGAAGTTCGACGACGACCCGCGCGAATACGAGCGCCTGATCGAGGTTTTCAAGGCGCACGACATCGGCTACTTCTTCTACAACGGCGGCGGCGACTCGGCGGATACGTGCCTCAAAGTCTCGCAGCTCGCAGAGAAGATGGGCTATCCAATCCAAGCCGTGCACGTGCCGAAGACGGTAGACAATGATCTACCGATCACCGATTGCTGTCCGGGCTTCGGGTCGGTCGCGAAGTACGTTGCGGTTTCGATTCGGGAGGCCGGCTTCGACGTCGCGTCGATGGCGAAGACATCGACGAAAGTATTCGTCCTCGAAGTGATGGGACGCCACGCGGGTTGGATCGCTGCCGCAGGCGGGCTCGCCGCGACGAAGGCAGGCGAGAGCCCGCACATCATTCTGTTCCCGGAGATCACCTTCGACGAAGAGAAATTCTGCGCACGCGTCAAAGAGTGCGTGGAGAAGTACGGCTATTGCACGATCATCGTTTCGGAAGGCGTGAAGAATGCGGAGGGCAAGTTCCTCTCCGATGCAGGATTGCGCGATGCCTTTGGCCACGCCCAATTGGGTGGCGTCGCCCCCGTGATCGCTCAGTTGGTGAAGTCGAAGCTCAACTACAAGTATCACTGGGCTGTCGCAGATTACCTGCAGCGCGCAGCTCGCCATATCGCCTCGAAGGTTGACGTGGACCAGGCGTACGCGCTCGGCAAGGCGGCCGTGGAGCTTGCGCTCAAGGGACATAACTCCGTCATGCCGACGATCGTGCGCGTCAAGGACAAGCCCTACAAATGGAAGATCGGCATCGCGAAGCTCGAAGACGTCGCAAACAAGGAAAAGATGCTGCCGCGCGATTACATCACGGAGGACGGATTCCACATCACGAACAAGGCGCGCCGGTACTTGAGCCCGCTCATTAAGGGCGAAGACTATCCGCCTTACAAAGATGGCCTGCCGCAGTACGTCACGCTGAAAAATGCGCCTGTAAAGAAGAAGTTGAAAGAGCCCTTTGTGCTATAGTCGCGCCCCCTTTAGAGGTGGATTTGTCTATCGATTTGCGGCGCGCACCGCGCGCCGCAGATCGCTTTCCCCTGATCGAGTTGCATACAACACGACCGCTCCGAGAGGATAAAGTTGATGTCTACTGATGTCGCGCTCTGGCTCGCAATCGCCGCCGGCGTTCTTGCAGTTCTCTATGGCGTGTTCTCTGTAGGCTGGATAAACAAGCAATCCGCCGGCAACGAGCGAATGCAAGAGATCGCCGCCGCGATTCAGGCCGGGGCGAGGGCCTACCTCAATCGTCAGTACACAACGATCGGCATCGTCGGCGTCGTCTTGTTCATCGTGCTTGGTCTCGCGCTCGGCGACTGGGTGACGGCCGGCGCATTCGCGATCGGTGCGCTGCTCTCGGGCGCAGCCGGATTTATCGGCATGAACGTTTCCGTTCGCGCCAATGTAAGAACTGCCCAGGCCGCGAGCATCGGACTCAATCCCGCGCTGCAGGTCGCGTTCCGCGGCGGCGCCATCACCGGCATGCTCGTCGTCGGGCTCGGTTTGCTAGGTGTCGCCGGCTATTTCGCAGTGATGCGCAACTACGTCGGGGACGATCATGCCCTCCATTCCCTCGTGGGCCTCGCGTTCGGCGGCTCTCTGATCTCGATCTTCGCGCGACTCGGCGGGGGCATCTTCACGAAAGGCGCCGATGTGGGAGCGGATCTCGTCGGTAAAGTCGAAGCGGGCATTCCCGAAGACGACCCGCGCAACCCTGCAGTCATCGCGGATAACGTCGGCGATAACGTCGGCGATTGCGCCGGCATGGCGGCGGACCTGTTCGAGACGTACGCGGTCACGGTCGTCGCGACAATGGTTCTCGGCGGGCTCCTCTTCCAAGCAGCCGATGGCGGGCTCGACATCAACTACGTGCTCTACCCGCTCGTGCTCGGTGCAGTCTCGATCGTCGCCTCGGTCGTCGGCACGTTCTTCGTGAAAGCATCCGAAGGCGGCAAGATCATGAACGCGCTCTACCGCGGCACGGCGGTGTCCGGAGTGCTCGCGCTCGTCGCGTTCTGGTTCGTGACCGACGCCTTGATGGGCGAGCAGGCGAAGGCGCTCTTCGGCTGCGCGGCGATCGGCCTGGCACTCACCGCGGCCCTCATCTGGATCACCGAGTATTACACGGCAACGGAATTCAAGCCGGTACGCCGCGTCGCCGAAGCATCGCAGACGGGTCACGCGACGAACGTGATCGCGGGCCTGGCCGTGTCGATGCGCTCGACTGCGTGGCCGGTGCTCGCGGTCTGCGCCGCGATCTGGGGCTCGTACGAGCTCGGCGAGCTCTACGGAATTGCGATCGCCGCCACTGCGATGCTGTCGATGACTGGAATGGTCGTCGCCTTGGATGCCTACGGACCGATCACCGACAATGGCGGCGGCATCGCAGAAATGTCCGGCCTGCCGCAGAACGTTCGAACGATCACGGATGCGCTCGATGCCGTCGGCAATACGACGAAAGCCGTGACGAAAGGATATGCGATCGGCTCGGCAGGACTCGCCGCGCTCGTCCTGTTCGCCGATTACACGCATAACCTCGAAACACATCTCGAGAACACACAGCGCGCGATGGTGCAGTTCTCGCTATCCGATCCCGCCGTGATCATCGGGCTCTTCATCGGCGGGCTCATCCCATTCCTCTTCGGCGCCATGGCGATGGAGGCAGTGGGTCGCGCGGCAGGCTCGGTCGTCATCGAAGTGCGGCGGCAATTCCGCGAGATCAAGGGCATCATGGAAGGCACCGCGAAGCCCGACTACTCGCGTGCCGTCGACCTGCTCACGAAGGCGGCGATCAAGGAAATGGTCGTGCCTTCCTTGCTGCCGATCCTCGTGCCCATCATCGTCGCCTTCGCCATGAACTTCATCATGGGAGAAGGCGCGGGCATCCGGGCGCTTGGCGGACTCTTGATCGGCACGATCGTGACCGGATTGTTCGTCGCAATCTCGATGTGCACGGGGGGCGGCGCCTGGGACAACGCGAAGAAATACGTCGAGGAAGGCAACTTCGGCGGCAAGGGCTCTGAAACCCACAAAGCCGCGGTCACCGGCGATACCGTCGGCGATCCGTACAAGGACACGGCAGGCCCCGCAATCAATCCGTTGATCAAGATCATCAATATCGTCGCGCTGCTTTTGGTCCCGCTTCTCTGAGCGGGACAGGCGACAGGCGACAGGCGACAGGCGACAGGCGACAGGCGACAGCCAGAGAAGAGCCGAGGCCGCGCGAGCGGGCGGCGCGAAAGCCTGCCAACTCTCCTCTCTGGCTGCAAGCCTGTAGCCTGTGGTCTGTAGCCTGTAGTCGTAGCGCGCTGCCGAGCAGCGCGCGCTAAG
>JBDZVE010000008.1:70666-74611 GCA_040255535.1 Lysobacterales bacterium
AGCCTGTGGTCTGTAGCCTGTAGTCGTAGCGCGCTGCCGAGCAGCGCGCGCTAAGCCGTCCGTGCCACGACTCGCGCCAGCGGCTGCGGCCGGCCGAGGTGATATCCCTGCACGAAATCGACGCCCATCCTCTTCGCCGCGTCGAGTGAGCCGCTGTCTTCGACCTGCTCGGCGACGACTTGGAAATTGAGCGTCCGGGCCAGCTTGATCATCGCCGCCACCATCGCTTGATTGACCGAATCCGCAGCGAGGTTGCGGATGAAGGTACCGTCGATCTTGAGATAGTCGAGCGACAGATTCTTCAGATTGCCGAAAGACGAGAGTCCGCGCCCGAAGTCATCGAGCGCGAACTCGCAGCCCATGCCGTGCAGCACGCCGATGAAGCGCTGCGCGTGCTCGATATTCGTGATGACGGAGTTTTCGGTCACCTCGAAACAAAGCTGATCCGGCGCGACGCCGGTTCGATCCAAAATGTCGACGACGAATTCGAGAAACTGCGGATCTCCGAGCGTCTGCCCCGACAGGTTGATCGCGAGGCTGCGCTGCGCCGGCAGTCGAATGCCGCCTCTGCCGAGCGCAGTCATTGCAGTCTGGACGACCCACCGATCGACATCCGACATCAAGCGATAACGCTCCGCCGCGCGCAGAAATTCGACCGGCGAGATCCCCTCCGGAACCGTCTCGTCCTGCAGGCGCAGCAACACTTCGAGCGCCGGCCCGCTCGCATCGGCAGCCGTCGCGATGATCGGCTGTGCCATCAGCTCGAAGCGATTCTCCTTGAGCGCCGTCTGCAAGCGCTGGAGCCATTGGATTTCGCCGCGGTGCCGTGCCACGGACTCATCGCGCGCGGAGTAGACATGCACGTGATTGCCGCGCTTCTTCGCAACGTAGCAAGCGGAATCGGCCGCGCTCATGAGCTCCTCGGGTGCGCCGCTTTCGCGCGAGATCTCGACCAGACCGACGCTGACGCCGATGTTGAAGATCTTGTCCTTCCACACGAATCGGTAGTCGTTGACTTTGCGAACGACGTCATCTGCTATTTGGCGCGCCTTCTCGAGCGGACAGCCGACGAGCAGCATGCCGAACTCGTCCCCACCCAGGCGCCCGACGGTATCGGAGTCGCGCACGGTCTCTTTGATGAGCGCGGCAACCTCACGCAGCATGTTGTCGCCCGCCATGTGGCCGCAGCTGTCATTGACGGCCTTGAACCGGTCCAGATCGAGATAGCAGAGCACGTGCCGGGCCGCATTCGCGTGCGCAATCTCGAGCGACTCCTCGAGCCGACGTTCGAATTCGCGTCGATTGACGAGACCCGTGAGCGCATCGTGGCTCGCCTGATAGGACATCTGGCGCGTAAGTCCGCGCAGCTCGCTCACATCGCGGACGACGATAACGGTGCCCATCAGATCGCCCTTCTGCCCTTTCAGCGGCGTCACAGTGAGCTCGACCGAGCGCTCGTCCTCTCCGCCGCGCAGGATCATCAGGCCGCGTCGCCCCACAGTGACGCGCGACTGAGTCGCCAAGCAATGGCGCACGGGATCCCCGAGCGAGCGCCGATCGCTTTCGTCGACGAGACTGATGATGTCGGTAATGGTCTGACCGATCGCATCGATGGCGGACACGCCGATGAGCTGCTCGGCCGCTTGATTCAAGTAATCGATACGCCCGCTCACGTCGGTCGTGATGATGCCCTCACCAAGCGAATCGAGCGTCTCCCACGCGGTCGATCGAACGCGGCCATGCGTCGATGCAGCGGGCGTAACCGGTCCCATTTCGACGAGCGTCAGCAGCAAGGCCGGACCGCCCTGATAGTCGATGCGCACAGCGGACAGCTCGATGCGCGGCAGCTGCTCGGCCGTGGGATGCAATTCGAGCTCGAGCCGCTCGAGCGCCGGTGCACCCGCGAGCCAACGCTTCAATTGGTCGCGCAGCAGGTCGGTGTAGTCCGGGTGGACGAGGTCGGCCATCGATTTGCCGATCAGGCGCTGGGGATCGCCGGCGCCGGTCAGCGCGGCGAACTGCGCGTTCGCGAATACGATCGAGTCGCGATAGACAGCAACGGCTTCGTTGAGACCGCCGAGCAAGCCGACGAGCGATCGCTCGCGCTCCCCGATCATCAGGTCCTTCATCGCGATGTGTTCGAGGAGACGATTCGCGCTGTCCGCAAACGGCAGAGCAGCCCCCGCCGCTCTCACGCGCTCGGAGTGGCGCCCCGCACGTACGATCTGGTCGAACTGCTCGGCCGCTCGTGCAATCGCCGTGGCCCGACGCGCGCGTCTCGCGAACGCGACGAGCAGTCCCAGCAACACGAAAATCGTGACCGCTGAAACGATGGTTAAGGTCCCGGTAAGGGCGCTCACATCAACCGCCGAGTCTCTTCCTTCATCCCCTATTGGCGCGCCTGTCATCGAAGGCAAGCGCGTGCTTGCGCAGCCTGCTCATCGCGACCGTCGAGATGTCTTGGGCCGCTTCGGCGAGGTGAGTCGCAAACTTGATTTGTCTCGTCGACAGCATATAGAACGCTCAGGTTTCTGCCGCACGGATTGACCATAATGGTAAGCATGTGAATTGCGATCGACGGCTGAAACGACGTTCAGGGGAACCCGCTAGCGCCGAATGACCTCGCGTGTAGGAATAGCAAGTGGCGGACCGCTTGTCGGACGTTTTTAAAGTTCGTACCCTGTCGCCCGCTCCGCGCCGGTATTTTGCGAGCATTTCCGCGTCTACGCGCGGACCCGCAACCCGCGACACGTGCGTCGTGGATCGAAAGTTGTCAACGAATCCGACATCCAGGCATCCCTTTCGATCGCTCGCGTCTTCGCGCCGGATCTGAGCTCCGACAACTCGAGTGAAAGGAAATAACCGCGCATGAATACCGAACCCCTTCGCGAACAGATGATCGAGCAGCAAGTGCGCGCTGGGGACGTTCTGGACAACCGAGTGCTCGAAGCGATGCGCGAGATACGGCGCGAGGTGTTCGCGCCGGAAGCATACCGGCAAGTGGCGTACGCCGACGCGCCGATTCCGATTCCGAATGGTCAGTCCATGCTGCCGCCCATCGTGCACGGCCGGATGCTTCAGGCACTCGCAGCGAATCCGGAGGATGTCGCCCTGCTCGTCGGCACCGGCACCGGCTACCTCGCCGCCTGCTTGGGCAGGCTTGCGAGCCGCGTCCGCGCGATCGAGATTTTCCCCGACCTCGTGGAGCGCACTCGGGCGAACTTATTCGCCGTCGCGGTCAACAACGTCGGGGTCGAGCTCGGCGACAGTATGCAACTCGACGAGCAGGGTGCGTACGACGTCATTGCGATCACCGGCTCCTTGCCGCTGTATGACGAGCGCTTCCAGCGCGCCCTACGCATTGGTGGACGCTTGTTCGTCGTCGTCGGGCAAGCCCCGGTCATGGAGGCGTGGAAGGTGACGCGCATCGGGGAGCGCGAATGGCAGCGCGAGAGCTTGTTCGAAACCGTGATCGATCCGCTGATCAATGCGCCGCAACCGCCCAGATTCGTCTTCTAGGGCTGAGGCTGAGAGCCAGACCGTAGATGGGCTGTAGCCAGACGCGCTTGCGCGCGTTTACTCTGACCACCCCCTATCCCTACTCCCTAACCGCTATCTCCTCCGCCCCTATGTCCATCCCGGAAATCACCCCCGCAGAATTCGTCGCGCGCCGTGAACGCGGCGAGGACCTCACCTTGCTCGATGTCCGCGAGGCTTGGGAGCTCGGGATCGCGAGCGTACCGAATGCCGTACACATTCCCATGGGCGAAGTCGCGGCGCGGATCGGCGAGCTCGACCCCGGCAAGGAAACGGTTGTGCTGTGCCGATCGGGGCGCCGCAGCCTCGAGGTTGCAAAGTATCTTCAGCAGAACGGTTTCCGCTCGATCAATCTGGCGGGCGGAATTCTCGCCTGGTCGCGCGAGGTTGATGCAACCATTCCGACCT
>JBDZVE010000078.1:0-16700 GCA_040255535.1 Lysobacterales bacterium
ACGCGAGGGTCCATCTGAAAGCAAGCGCACGAGGCGTGCGCGTTTGGATTCTCGCTTCCGCAAGAATGACGGCGCTTATGCAAGGGCCACCTCGCTTCCGCAAGGATGACGGCGTTTACTAAGGGCCACCTCGCTTCCGCAAGGATGACGGCGCTTATGCAAGGGCCACCTCGCTTCCGCAAGAATGACGGCGCCTATGCAAGGGCCATGTTGAGCGACAAGACAGCCATCGCTTGCAAATCAAGGCGATGGCTGCCCATGTCTATCGGTGAGTTCGAGCTCCTCGCTACCCCGTATACTTCTGCCCGGTGAGCACGTCCACCCACGCATGGTCATCTACGCGACAGAAGAGGCACCGATATTCGGTGATATGAGGGAAGCGGATACTCAGTTGCGTCACGAGGAAGGAAAGCGTTCTGTTTTGCTCGCTCTTGTCGGCGAAGACGCTCTTTCTATTTCTTAGCGTCAGCACGTTCTGCGAATGCTCGTCCACGAACCTTCGGACGTCATCGTAGCTCTCCGAATTTCCGCCATGCTTCCCCTGAAATTTGGAGAGATCGTAGTCGTCGATCACGTTCCAAGATTGCTTCGCATGATTGGCGATCTTTGTTTCCTTCACCTGATCGTCATAGAGCGTCTTCTCGAGGCTGCCGTATGCGCTCTTCGTCGGCAGGCTATAGAACTTGAACACCGAGCCGGGCGGCATGACGAAGGTCTTTGGAAGAACGCCGCCATGGCAGGACACAACCGCGATGCTCGATTGTGCGCCAGGCATCCATAAGTAGGCTTGATCTCCGATCTTGATCCGAGTGGCCATCGCAGCTACCTCCCCAATTCATAAGCCAAGCATTCACACGCGGTTACTCGACCTTTGTCTGCCGAGTTTCGGGCAGAACATCGCTCCCAGGCGAAATGCGCACTGCGAGGCGCGATCGACTGACATGACGTGTTCTACGAGCCGGCTCTCGAGCGTTTTACAAAAGATTGTGAGAGCTCGGCGCCAGGTATCTTACCTCTGGCCGACTCGGAATGCGTGAGACGGATCACCGATACCGGTGATTCAAGGAAAGCTGCGAGGGCGCGGCGATGACGATCGCGCGCTGCTCATCGATTCGATGAGCGCGGGGCTCGCCCGTGCAGGTTTTAGCGCAACGCGCCGCCTCGTCGGATGATCTCGACCAGCGCGTTCAGAGCATCCGTTGCGGTAAAGATGCCCACCAGCTTGCCGTCAGCACCCGTGACGACCGCGCTACCGACCTTCCGTTCGGACATGGCTAACGCGACTTCATCCAGCGCTGCGGTCACGCGCACGATCAACGGGTCCGGCGTCATGATGTCGGCAGCCCGCACCTGATGCTTCTCGGCATACGTCAGAGCCGCCACGAGGCGCACATCCCGGTCGCTGATGATACCCACGATGCTCTCCCCGCGGACCACCGGCAGATGGCGGATACGGTGTTCCTCCATCAAGAGCCGCAGATCGTCGATCGTCATGTCCTCCGTCGCGGTGATGGGCTCCCGGGTGGTGAATTCTTCCACCGTCACATGTGCTGGCAGCATGGCGGGTCTCCTGTGATCGTCCGCCAAATGCGAACATGACCCCACTCCACCCGAACATTCGTAGATATCCTCAGAGAGCTAGTAGAAGTTGCCGCCCTTTCGCACCGCGTTGCCGTGAGCGCTGATCTCTTGCCGCTCCCGATCAGCGGCGGCGGTTCCTATTTCCAAGGCACAGCCTGCCACGAGCCATACATGGGATTCGGCAATAGAAAATACCTGACACCAAAATCGCTCAAGTCAGCGTGATTGCTTTGCGAGAGCGACGGAAAGTCGTGGATGTTGTCGCCGACCCAAAGCAGCACCTTGAGCGGGCCATGGCCGCCTACGCCTTCAGCTACGGCGCGAAAACGTGAATTCTTGTCCCTGCTGCCGTCGCGATCGCACAGGATCAGATCGTATGAGATGCCGACGTGATGTAGGTTGGCTTCCGTCGCCGCGCACTGGCTCTGCTTTCGATTGGTCACGAGCGCGATGCGCCCTCCAAGCTCGGAGCGCACTCGATCGAGGAACGCCTTCGCGCCGGGAAGCACCGGCGCAGCTTCCTCGAGCACCCACGCGTCCCAAGACGCACTGTCGTAGTCGCGCCCGCCATCCCGAAGCCTTCGCTCATATTCGCTGTTGTCCAGGATCGTTTCATCGACATCGAGCACAACTGCCCACGTCCCCTCCTCCAATCCGGCCGACAAGGATCGCGCAGCATCGAGAGCCGCACGAAATGTCTGCTCGTAGATCGCCTTCTGCTCGGCGGAGTTCCTGAACCAATGCAGCCCATCGAAAGCGTGCGAGGCAGGGTTTGGAGCACTGTTTTGCGGCGCACTGACGCACGCGGTCAGCAAGGCCGAGGCGAAGATGCAAAGTCCGATGGAGCGCATGTGTTTGGTCGAGTGAAATCGACGTGTCTCATTGAGTGGGTGAGTAAATGCGCAGGTCAGCGACACCTCACGACGTACGTCTTTGACAGCGTGTCGTGCCAACCCCGCGCATCCTTGCCGAGGAATGAGAATGCCTCGAACGGGATGAAGCGAGACAGCGTCCTTTTCAGAACTGCAGAGAAGGAAGGACGGCGTACGTCTTCACTGACCACTTTGGTTCCAGTGATGAGTTTGCCAATCGTGCGACCCCACAGGGTCTCGAGTGGAATGTAGTACGCGCACATCACGATGACCCCGAATACGATGTCGGGCACTCTATCCAGAGCAGCAAGCCCCGCGTCACCCCAGAAAGCCACAACTACAACTCCTACGATGGCTGCGAGTAGGAAGTGACACAAATAGTCGATCAGGAAATTCGCGAAGCGCCGCCCCCCGCCGGCCGGCTCCACGATCTGCTCGCCCGCGGCAGAGACTTCCGCTGCCAGGGTGCCTTGGGAGACGCTGTATCGGGCATCGCTCATAAGACCTCGAAGCTCCCCTTTGTGCGCCTAGCGCTTCGATGTTGCGCACTCTTGCGCACTCTTCGTTGATGAGTCTAGCAGTTCCCCTCAACGTAGCACGGCTGCTGCTAGACATATTATTGTTGGGCACCGTGCGTACTTCTCATGCGAGCTACACGAAGCCGAGCGGTCCTAGATCGTCCTCGGAGCGTTCTTCCAAACCTCCACAACATTCATCGAAAAACCTGTTGACACTAAAACGTGCGAGTAGCAGATTGGCCCTCAACGAATAACTCCCTCGGGCAGCGTGCTTGCGGGACGAAGTAGCTCGAAGAAGACGACAACTTGCTAAGGAAGGCGCTCATTCCTTCCTCAGTGACGCGACGACGAAGCCTAGCGGGACCACTTGCGCGTGTGCAAGGGCTTACAGAAATTCGCTTCGGCAAAAAGGAGCATGCGATGTGCAAGAGTAAACTTACCTCTCGTGGCGGCGCGAAGGATCAAGACAAGAACTGGGCGCCGTTCCAGCTCGCAACGCAGACCCGCTTCATCCATGCGGGATCTGCTCCCTTGACGGGTCAGGGCGGAACCGGGCTGCTCCTCAAGTTCGCGAAGGAGGATATAACCGTTGCCGGATATCCTCAGGCTCCGAGAAAATTCAATCTGGCATTCCCATACCTGGCCCATCCGCCGGGCATAGCGCTGCCACCCACGATTCAGCTCGCAAAGGCTGCGCAGGTGCTGTGGGAAGAGCACGAGATGCCGCACGTGTTCGTCTTCACGCTCGATGCCGGCACCAACCTGTGGGCCGAAGGTGGCGCAATCAACGCGAGCAAGGAGACGGGCTTGGCCTTCGATGTCTTATGGGCCAATTGTCTGCTTGCGGAGTATCGAAGAATCAACAAGGCGACAGCCAACGTCGTTTATTGATAGGCGCACTCGATGTATGCATCGGCGAGGCTCTATTTCTCGCGATAGATGGCGCACAGCTTGTTCCCGTCCGGATCGCGCGCGTAAGCGAGATACATACTCCCCAAGTTGCTCTCTCGCCAGCCGGGCGGCTTCTCGATCGAGCAGCCACCATGCGCTACAGCCGTGTCGTGAAACTCGGTCACCTGCTCCGGTGAGCTGCACTTGAATGCGATCGTACCGCCATTGGCGTACGTTGCAGCCTCTCCGTTGATCGGCTCCGTCACACAGAACGAATTCCCGTTGTGCCGATAGAAGAGCCGCAGGTGTCCGGACGGTGCTTCGTTCCGAATGGGCTCGCCCACGCCCAATGTGCCGAGCACGGCATCATAGAACCGTTTCGAACGCTCGATGTCATTCGAGCCGATCATCACATGATTGAACATTCTTGTACCTGCGCACGCGTGAACCCGCGGTCATTATCGCGGAAGTCATGGCTCGCTGCGAGCCATGGAGCTTTCGAGCGCGCCCTCTGGCGCGCCGACGCAGAATCACGTTGCAACCAATAGTACGGATTGTCGTTGTAGTGTGGTGGCTGCAAGGACACACGCAGTGCCAGCCATACAACAGCATGGGCGCCGCAGTTCATCAATCTAGAGCGGCACTTCACCCTTGGAAATGAGCAGTTGATCAAATCGCCATTGCTCGATCGGCAGGGCCGACAAAAATTCGGCTTGGTCGCGACCAATCCAAACGCAAGGCGCGCCTCATCATTCCAAGGAGAATTTCGTGCGAAAGTTTAAAAAGTCCTTCTTCCGGCTGGAGGCGCTCATGTTCGCCGCCGCCCTCTTGCTGCACGCCAATGCGGACGCCGCGCCCGGCGCGTTCTGCCCCGCTGATCATGCAAAGCCGGCTCCACACGGCAAGGCGCACCCCAGGCCCAAACACGCCGGTCCCGGTTGTAAAACGAAGCTGGGTCGGGACTGCAAACATGACACGACTCCCGAAGCTTTCAGCTTCGCCAGTCAAATACGAGTGGCTGCCGGCACGCTGATCGAATCCGAATCCGTGACCATATCCGGGATCAACCACCCGACGCGCGTGTCCATTGACGGAGGTGAGTATTCGATCGACGGCCATGCCTACCGCCGCGGCCCCGGCGTGATTAGAAACCACCAGCGAGTTCGGATCAGAGTCCGGTCCTCCAGCGAGTCATCGGGCAAGGTTTCGGCAACGCTGACGATCGGCGGGGTCGCGGGCACATTCACTGTGCGGACGATCAATTTCACGGGTCGTGTCGAAGCGGAAGCAGCGAACCTGATCGATGGCGCGAGCACCGTGGCGGATGGCTCGGCTTCGAAAGGTCAAGCCGTATTCGTGGGATCCGCCGGCTTCGGCATTTCAACCGAGGACTCCGTGGATGCGCGAGCGCTGATCCTTGCCTATCGCACCGATACGGCCGGAACATTGGAAGCGACCGTCAACGGCGCTTCCGCAGGCAAGTTCACGTTGCGGCCCACAGCCGGCGTGTATGCGACAGCCAGCCTCGTGGTCTCCGTTGAGGTCGGCGACGTCATCGCAATTGCGAGCCCGTCGACTGCCGCCGGCTCGGAAACGTATATTGATTACGTAGAGTTTGCCGACAGCCCCTTCAGATCGGTATCGACGGTGGCCGCCGCTACCGAACCGTTCGCAACCGACGGCGTGTCGGTCGGCCCAGATGGCGACATCTATGTGTCGGGCCCAGGCAGCATCGTGCGCGTCACGCCTGAGGGTGACGTATCCCTCTTCGCCTCGGGATTGGTTTCGGCCAATGGCTCGCACTTCGATTCGAAGGGCAATCTCTTCGTGGCCGACTACGACGGCAACGCCGTGCGCAAGATCACGCCGGACGGCGTCGTGACGACGTTTGCCTCCGGACTGAATGGACCGGCAGGCGTCTGGGTCGATAACAACGATAACGTGCTCGTGAGCCTGTTTGGCGCCGGCTTCAGCGGCACTGGCGCAACCGTGCTGAAAATCGCCCCGGACGGCACCGTCTCCACGTACGCCTCCGGAGCGCCGCTGCAGGATGTGGTCACGATCGTCGGCGATGAAATCGGCAATGTGTATGCCGCGAACTGGGGCAGCGGGACCCTCTTCAACATCACAGACGGAAACGTGTCGGTGCTGGCGGAGACCGGCGGTGCCTCAAACCATGTTTGCTACAGCCACGGATATATCTACATCCCGAGTCCGAGCTCCGCGCTGGTTCGTCGAGTGAGCGTCGAGGGAACCGTGGAAACCTTCATCGGAACGGAGACCCGGCAAACGATCGATGGCCCCATCGCGAGCGCAGACTTCGAACGGCCGAACTCCTGCGCCTTCTCTGCGGACGACACTGTCCTGTACGTGATGGACCGTGAAAACGGACTGCTGCGCAAGGTCGACGCCGGCATGCCCTAGCCGACGACGTGCAGTCGTTAGCGAGCCCCGGCGGGAGACCGCCGGGGCTTTTTTCCTTATCTGAACCACGCTGAAGGTGCGGCTACCGCAGGTTCATTGCATGCCGCCATGCCTCGAGCGTCCTGCGCGTGCGCGGCCAGGGATCGCGCGCGACGATCGACTCGATTGCGCGGCTGACTTCCGCAAGCACCGGACTCTTCTCGCTTCGATCCTCCTCGGCATAGCGCGAGCGATCGAAGTCCTCGACGAAGGCGAGCGGAATCGCGTTCGGCGTCTCGGCGAGATGCGTCGAGTATTCGCGAAACGTCCACTGAGGTTTGCGGAAGTAGCCTCTAGGCGTCGCGGCGCGTTCGAGCGCATCCGCGAGTATCAGTGCCGCGATCTTGCCTGTTGCGTGCTGCGCCCGTGCGAGTTGTTGGCGCACTCGGCGGTTCGTGTGGACATCCGCGATCAGAACAAAGGCGAGATACCCGCCGATCGCGAGCACAATCGCGCCTGCGAGTAGACAGACCGCGGTCCATCCCAGTGCGCGAGGAAGCGATGCAACCTGGCGCAGCAGGTGTCGCGTTCTCGTCCACGTGTCGCGCGCCAGGATCACGAGCGCAGTCTTCAAGCTCTCAGGATCCAGCGTCTGCTGCGTCTCGGCGAGTCGGTCCAGGTAGCGCTCGGTCTCGTTCGCCACTTGCTTCATCTCCTCGCTCGATGCGTCCGGCAGCGGATAAAACGGCGTCGGCTCGAGCATCAGCCAGCCTGCATCGGGAATATAAGCCTCCACCCACGCATGCCCATCGAGTGCGCGCACTTCGTAGAAGCCGGTAATGGGATTCGCTTCGCCGAGGGAGAAGCCGGTTGCGACCCGCGCCGCGATACCTTGCGTGCGCAGCATGACGGCGAGCGCGCTCGCGAAATACTCGCAATGCCCGCGCTTGGTTTCGAACAAGAAGGAATCGACTGGCGTATAGCCTTGCTGCGGAATCGTCTCGTAGGTGTATTCGTATTCCGACCGCAAGTGATGCTCCAGGAGCAGCGCCTTCTCGAAGGCATCCTCGCCCTCGCGAGCGACCTCGCTCGCGAGCATCCGAACGCGATCGGTCGCATCGGCCGCGAGCTGCAGATAGGTCTGCATCTCGGCCGGCGGGGTGGTGCGCAACAGATAGCGCCCGCGCCAAAGATCGATGGCCGACTCCGTCGAATAGGTCGTGTCAGGAACGAGCGGCCGCGGCGCCTCGAGGACGCCGTCGGCGTACGAGCGTATACGCGGGCCGGGGAAGCGCAAGCGCACGAGGCCTGGCGCATGAAACAGAACGCGCTCGAGTGGAGCGACGACCTCGATCGTTTGCCGCACGGTCTCGGCCGCCTGCGCGCCGTTTCGAAGATCCAACCAGCCCTGATCGAGCCAGTGTTCGCGAGCGCCCGCGCCGCGGCGCGACCACCGATCGTTCTCGAAATAGTCGTATACCTTGCCGCGCAGGTAGATGTCGTGAGATGACTTGACGTACATGACGATCGCATTCGCGTTGATCCGGTCGCGCCGTACATCCGAGCTCGAGAAACTCTCGCCGTACGCGCCGCTTTCCGGTGCCGCCGTGGTCGAGGGATACTCCGCAACCGGCGGTGCCGCAGCACTGCCATCGACGTCGCTGCTTGCATCCAAGTCTCGCGTTCGCACATCGATCGGAGGCGGCGTTCGACTCGTGTCGGGATCGTCGCGATAGTCATGCGCCGTCTTGGCCTGCATGCCGCCGATCAGCCACCCCGCCGGCTTCGGCACGAATAGATAGATCGGCACGGCGAGCACGAGAACGATCGCGCCATAGAGCAGCGCCCCGCCCGCACGATGGGCTTCATCGCGAGGCCGCAGGAGCGCTCTTCGCTCTTCATCTCGGTATTGATCGAACGTGAGCAGGCTCAGTGCCGCGAACGTGAACCAGGTCGCGCAGACGAGAAACATCCCCGAGCGACTCTCGGCGGCAGCGAACAGCAAACCGGCGAACGCCGCGCCGACGATCAGCCAGGCATGGAGCCGCTTCTCGGCGATGACGAACGCGGCAGCCTGAATTGCGAAAAGAAAGACGAGCAGTGCGGGAATCAAGCCCTCGCTGTTGAGCTTGAGCAGGAAGAGGAGCATGCCGGCAACCGCGACGACGTTGCCCGCCTTCTCCGCGCGTGCGGCGGCGTCCTCGCCCCGCCGCACGATGCCGCGCAGAATCCAGCACCCTGCGAACACGCAGGCCCAAAACAAGAAGCCGGCGAGCGCTTCCGCGGCGGAACGCTCCGCGGTGAATCGGGCAGCGCACCCGGCAAGCATGACCCACCAGAGGCGCCGCGCGTAGCGCGGCGAATCCAATGACGCATGAACGTTCATGTGCGAAACAGCTCGGCTAGATCGGCCCCGTACGCGACGATGCTCACGAGCCCCTGCGGAGTGCGCTGGGTTCGCACGCGGGCGTTACGCTCGCGGCGCACGAAGCTGTCATGATCGAACTCGACGTACATCGGCTGTGCGGCATGCTGCCGCGCGCGGCGCAGGAGCGCGGCGCGGCCGTGAGGATCGCGCGGTGTGAAGAGCAGCATGCTTCCGGCGGACGGCGGCAGCACTTCCCACAATCGATCGAGATTCGCAGTCAAAGCCGCGTGCGTGTGGGCGTTCGCACGCGCGAGCGCTTCGCGCACCTGCAGATAGTGCGCCCGATCGAGTGCCGGGCCGAAGCGCTCGATGCGCTCACCGCTGTCGTACACGAGTCCGAACGGCACGCCCTCATCGGTCGCCTTCACCGCGACCGAGTGCGCGATGCGGATCATGCATTCGAACGTGCCGTCCGCGCCCTCGCCGACGTGCTCGTCCTCGGAAAGCTCGAGCACGATCCAGAGCTGGCGATCTTGTTGCTGCTCGTATTCTTTGACGAGCAGCTCGCCGAGCCGCGCGGAGGCGCGCCAATGCACCGACCGCAGCGAGTCGTGCGGCCGATAGGGACGCACGGCAAAGAACTCATCGTGTCCTCCCCGCGAGCGAGCAATCCGCTGTTCGGCCTGCGGATGCGCTTCGCCTCGAACCGGCAGCCATCGCAGCGGCACGAAATCCGGGTAGATCACGATCTCCGGGGGCACTCCATTTTCAGCGCCCGGCACGGACTGCGCGTCGATACGGCTCGCTTTGATCAGCCCCAGCGGATATCGACTCTCGACGCGCAGCGCATCGAGCGGCCAGCAGCCGCGCACGCGGGGCGTCCACGAGAAGGCGAGCTCCTGCTTGCCTTTCACGCGCGCGATGAAAGCCGTGATGCCGTTCGACATCGCTGCAGGAAGGCTGTCGTATATCGCGATGCCGTAGCGCGGCAGCCATCCGCTCGCGCGTAGGCGGTAGGTGAGCTCCATCGGTTGACCGACGGTTCCCGAGCTCGGGAAGCGGCCGCGCTCGATCGTAAGGCCGCGTAGCTGAAGTTTCGGCAGCAGGCTTGCGACGAGCGTGGCGACGATCAGGATGATCGTCGCGCCCCACAGCAGGTCGATGCCACGATTGAAGGCGATCAACGCCGTGACGAGGATCGCACCCCACAGCACCCAGCCGAGACGAATGTACCTGTCGGCCGTCACGCGGCTGCGGCGACGGGCGCCGCAATCTTCTCGAGGGTCGATGCGACCAAGGCCTCAGCCGCCGCGCTGTCGCTTGCGTTCTTGAGCGTCAGGCGATGGGCGAGCACGGGAACGGCGATGCGCTTGACGTGATCGGGCGTGACGAAATTCTTGCCGGTGAGCAAGGCGACGCACTGGCTCGCGCGCATCAACCCGAGCGAACCGCGGGGACTCGCACCGAGCATCACGCCATCATCCGTGCGCGTTGCACGAACGATTTCCGCGATGTACTTGAGTACGTCCGGATTGACAGTGACGCGTGTCGCCATCGTCTGCAAGCGTGCGAGCGAGGCGAGATCCATCACCGGCTGTAGTGCTTCGATCGGCTGCTGTTGCATGCGGCTCGAAAGCATCGAGACCTCCGTCTCGAGCGCCGGGTATCCAAGGCGCAGGCGGACGAGAAAGCGATCGAGCTGCGCTTCCGGCAACGGATACGTTCCGTGGAACCCTAACGGGTTCTGGGTTGCGATCACGAAGAACGTGTCGCTCAACGCCTTGGTCTCTCCGTCGACGCTGACTTGGCGCTCCTCCATGCACTCGAGCAAGCAAGATTGCGCGCGCGGCGTGGCGCGATTGATCTCATCGGCGAGCAGGATATCGGTGAACACCGGTCCCGGCATGAACTGGAATTCGTGACGATCGCTGCGGTAGACGGAAATGCCCGTGACGTCCGAGGGCATCAGATCCGGCGTGCATTGCAGGCGCCTGAACGTTCCCTTCAGCGATTTCGCCAAGGCCTTGGCGAGCATCGTCTTGCCCGTGCCCGGGACATCCTCGAGCAACACATGGCCGCGAGCGAGCAGCGCGACGAGCAGAATGAACAACGATTCTTGCTTGCCCAGGATGACCGATCCCAGATTCGCATAGAGCGCTTTCAACTCAGCCTGGGCTTGCGACATCGTCCCCACTCCGTTTCGGCATGCGTCTTTCGCCGCGTCGAACCGGCAGATAGTCCCCGATGTCCGAGGCCGCCATCTGTGTGTTATGTCGCAGTTGTCTAAGGTCCCAGCCGATCGGCTAGCCTCACTTGCGGATCTTGAAGCGCCCGGAGAGCAGCGCCCATCTGCCTTTGCTCGCCCCGGTCACCCTGTGCATCAGCTCTTCGTCCGCAGCGACGACGCAATTGCGGCCTCGATTCTTCGCCTGGTAAAGCGCCTGGTCGGCCTTGCGAAACGCTTCTTCGAAACCCTGAGCGTCCGCCGAGGTCGCCACGCCGAAGCTCGCCGTGATGGGAAGCGGATCTTCCGGGATGAAGTTCGTCTCCATGATCCGGTGCCGCAGCTTCTCAGCGAGATCCGCGGCGTTTGCCAGGCTGGTGCCCGGACACACGAGCACGAACTCTTCGCCGCCCCAGCGACCCACGGCATCGGCCTTGCGTGTACCGGCACTCAGGATCTCGCCCAACGTGCGCAGCACTCGGTCGCCCACGTCATGGCCGCGCTCGTCGTTGATGTGCTTGAAGTGATCGAGATCGATGACGACGACGCTCGCAGACGCACTGGTCCCCAACGATGCGACGAACTGCTCGATGCCATGGCGATTCAGCACGCTCGTCAGCGCATCCGTCGTCGAGAGCTTCTGGTATTTCTCTTTCTCATGCGCGAGCTCGACGATCTGCCGGCGCTGCGCGCGATGCGCACGGCGCATGATCAGCCACTGCGAAGTCCCATACACGGTGCCCAGGATCATCCACAGGCATAGAAGACCCAAGTACCAGTACTCCGCGCTGATCCAGTCGCCGACGAATTCGATCTTCTCGAGCCGAATCTCGTGTTCGGTGCCGGCGAGATCGCCCTGCAGATCGATGTTGAGGACCGTGGCATTGCTGAGATCGGGACGCGAATATTCTCGCGGCAGGTTGTACGCGGCCGTCCACCACTCGGCCACCGCGAACTCGTTCAGGTCGATCGCCAAGGGTCGATCAAGATCCCCGGTCGGGATGTTGACGAAGTTGAACTTCGGCGAATTCAGGTCCTCGAGCTTCGAGAACCTCGGATCGAAATTGCGGATGCCGACGCGCAGGTACTGGGCGTTCCCCGAGTATCGAACCGTTAGGTTCAAAGTCTTGAAGCGCGAGAGATCGATGCCCTGGCTCGCGATACCCGTCGACAGCATGTACGCGAACCCGCAGCCCTGATGAGACTCTTCCTGTGGAAACCGACACGAATAGTGGAAGTTCGCCTGATCGATCCACTGAAAGTCCGCGTGCCCGCCATGACCCATCGGCACCGGAAAGAAATTGGCGCCTTGCCGCGAGCTGTCGATCGTCAGCCGGCGTTCTGGAAAATAGCGATGCCCAACCACGGCCAGCAGCGTCAGCAGAATGCCGATCAGGAGCGTGGCCGATTGAGCGGGCTTTCGATGGATGGATTCGGTCATGCCGCGACCGTGGCTGCGATTCGGCCCCACACTGCGCAGGGACGCCGAGATCGCTATCGGCAGCGGTGGGGAGGTATTTAGTGAGACCTCACCCGAATCAGGTCGGAGGAAACGGAGCGGGTCTGCAGTGCCCTGAACGTCACGGATTAACTCGGCGTCCGCATCCGAGCTTCCGACAGGGCTCGGCCAACGCGAGCTGCGCGTCCCACCGGCCGGCTTTCAACGATCTTTTGTGACCGGTTAAACGCTCTGCGGCGAATCGGCATCAATCGAGCATGAATACGCCGATAAGAATGCTCTTGGTTGCAGTCGTTGCGATATGCCATTTCTCACCGGCTGCCGGGAATGAAAACAGCGAGTCGATGCAGCGCGCCGATGCCACCGTCACCGCGGCAGCTGATGGGGTGACCGATAAGCCCTGGGCAGTTCGTCCGCAAGTGGTCATCCACAAGCAGTCGATGCAGTTCACGAGTACCGGAGCGCAGCTCAGGGGGACGCTCTATTCTCCTGAAGGACGCCAGAAGCTCGCAGCAGTCATCGTCTTCCACGCGGCTGCAGAGCCCTCGCAGGATGCTGAGCTGTACACGCACCTGAAGCAGATGTTGCCGCCGCTCGGAATCGCGGTCTTCGTGTTCGATCGGCGCGGCACCGGACAGTCGGGTGGCGCCGAGCGAGGCATGCAGGATTTTGACGTGCTCTCCAATGATGGAGTCGCTGCTTTCCAGATGCTGGCCCAAGATGCGCGGATCGATCCCAAGCGGATCGGCTTCTGGGGATTGAGCCAAGGCGGATGGCTCACGCTGCTTGCGGCGGACAAGGAGCCGCGCGCGGCTTTCGCAATTGCGGTATCCGCACCGATGGTCAAAGCCGACGTTCAGATGATCTTTGCGTCGGCCAATATCCTTCGCACCCTCGGCTACCCGCAATCCGCCATCGACCAGGCGATCGCCACGCGTCAGGCCATCGACGGCTACGTTCGCGGGAAGGTCGATCGAGCAACCGTGGAGCGGATGCTGGACGAGGCCGAGCCTCAACCTTGGTTCAAACAAATTTATCTGGGCAGGAGCATGATCGAACCAAACTCGGGCTGGCGGCAGCAAATCGAGTCGGATCCGATGCGTTCGCTCGGCCAGTCGCGCGTTCCCACGCTCCTGATCTTCGGTCAGGAAGATATGTGGATTCCTGTCGGTGAGACGATCGAGGTGCTCCAGGCTTCCGGCAGCCGAAGAAAACATCTCACCGTCAGAGTGATCTCCGGTGCGAGTCACGAAATGATGTTAGGTGTCGCCCCCAAGGATGCGATGGATCCTGCGCTCTTCTCGAAGTTCGCCCCGAATGCACCGGAATATTTTGGGTTGCTCAGCTCCTGGCTCGCCGAACACGGGATCGCAACTTCCGAGCTTCCGACAGGATGAACAGGACGTGTGAACGAAGAACACAGACTTCTTAGCTCTGACCATCCTGTCAATCCTGTTCATCCTGTCCAAACCGCTTTCCTTATTTGCTAATTCGCAGCGGCGAGCGGCGGGCCGTTGAACTCCGTCTCGATGATGACGGTCACTTCATCGCCCACCCCCATCGTCGTGCCCGGTGCCGGAATGCCGTAGGACATGCCAAAGTCAGATCGCTTCAATGTGCCGTGCGCCGAGAAGCCGATACGTGCATGCGGATCCATCGGGTGGCCGGCGTAGCCGCCGTTGTAAGTCGCCTCCAACGTCACAGGCTTCGTGACCCCGTGCAGCGTGAGATCGCCATAGATGCGCATGCTCTTCGGTCCGGTCTGCTCGACCCGCTTCGAGCGGTATTCCATCGTCGGAAACTGCGCAGCATCGAACAAATCCTTGCCGAGAAGTTGCGCGTTGAAATCGAGCTTGACCGGATCGGGGTAGTCGGTTTCGAGGGATTTCACGTCGACGGTTGCGGTGAGCTTCGATGCTGGCAAGTTGGCGGGATCGAACTGCAGCTTCGCGTCGAACCGCTTGAAGCGCGCCGTGTAATTCGAGAAGCCGAGATGATTCACCTTGAAGATGAGGCTCGCATGCGCCTTGTCGAGCGTGTACGCGCCGGCCGGCACCGCCGCAGTGGAGGCAGGCGGAGTCGAGCCCTTGTCGGACGCGATTGCTGACGTGCACAGGACGGCGGCGAGCGCGGCAGCGCTGAGGATTCTTCTCATGACGGTCTCCGAATTTTCGATGAGCGCCCAAGGGCGCGATATTGTAAAGACGATCGAGGCAGGTGCGAACCGACACCGGCATGCCACTAAATCGGCAGTCTCGAATCTGCAGTTTCGCCGCGTACATGGGGTGCTTGCGAGCCACGACGCGTGACCCGCGCTCATATCCGAGCTCGAGGAACCGTTCACTCTGCGAGCGGCGCGTACGCTGGAACCAGCGTGGCTCCGTCTTAGCGATCTTCCGCAGTGATCTCGTCGTTCGCGGTAGCCTACGTAAGCTCTGTGAGCTCACGCTGCTCGAGGTCATGCATGAAGTCACGAAACGAGCGGAAACGTTGTGCGCCTGCTAGAGCGACGCTCATTCGCCATGTTTCCCACTCACCATCAGGGAACGTTCTGCATGGGCACAGAAGGTATGTGCACCAGCTCCCAATCGGCTCACTGATCTCGATCGTGTGTGCGAGATACTCGCGCCGGTACAACGCCGCATTCTGCTCGCTGCCATAGACGTCATACTCCTCATCAGCAATCTCGCCTACGTCCTCGCCCCACTCGGCGATGAGCTCGGGATCTCTGCTCGCAAGCGGAGCCACCTCGCTCGCAGGCAGCAGCCTCGCCCAGAACGTGAGCCAGCCATTGGAGACCCTCAGGAATTGCCGATACGAGGGCGGCAGTGCGCGCCCCAAGCGCGACTCGAGCGTCTGGAGCGCATCTTCGGTAGCTGGCGCAAAGCGCAATCCACCGTTGCGCAACACGGCCCAAAGATACCCGCCAAGTCGCTCTCGAAGCGGCCGTTGTTCATGCTCGAGCACTCGCTCGATTTCGCGCACCATGTCCTGCGCTCGCGAAAGCCGTGCCCGCAATTCCGCGTCCTCGGCGCCTTGGAATGTGCTACCTACCGGCCCAAGGGGGCGAAACGTCTCCGGAGGCAACCTGACGCCCAGGCGCGCAGCTTCATCTCTCAGCACCACATCGAGCCGCTGGCGAGGATCCGCAATCCCATACGTCTCGATCTCTGAGCACGCCCAACGCAATGCACGCCGTTCCCAGCGATCGAGGAACTCCGACCATTTGAATTCGCTCGAATTCATACAGGACGAGATTGTTCAGTTAGGGGCCGCAGGCCACGTCGGAACCTTATCCTTTCTTCTCTTGCACCCAGTTTACCGCTGCCCTGGCATTCACAGAGCTGCCCTCGCTCATACACTCGCTATCCATAGCGAACGTTGATCGTGACGGCGGACTCGCTCGCGAACTTGCGACGAAACTCTATTTCCTCACGCGCCATAACGGCTGTCTCGGGATGCCCCTGTCACTCCGCCAGCTTCTGTAGCTCCTTCGTGCTCATGAGTTCCATCTCCGCTCGCGTCGGTAAGCGTCGGATCGAGGACCCGCACTGACCACCCCTACCCCCTATGTATCTGCTCGTCCCGAGAACAGCGCTGCGCAACCGACGACCTTGAGTGAAACGTCTGCGAACCGCTTGCGTAGCTCTGTCGTCAGCCGATCTAGATCATCCGCTTCATTCGAGAAGATTCCCTTCTTGTTATAGACATCCATCAGGCGCTTAGCGACGCCGCTCCGTTCAACGCCGCCTTGTAGCAGGGTTGAACCGAAGATGACGGCACGAGGATTCATCAGCGCTTTCAGATGATCGAAACAAACGGCCTTCGCTGCGACCGAGCCCGGTAGGCAATGCAAGAGGTAGTTGATGCCGACAGAGTCGAATTTCTCAGCAGGGATATCGATCGGATCCAAGACGCTCCGACGGTACGTCTCAGGCTTGTATCTCGCGATCCGGCGAGCAGCGAAATCAAGAGTGTTCTGATTCAGGTCCACCAATGCGATGCGCGGATTTGATGAAGGGAAACGGCACTTGTCCAAGAAGTACCCTGTACCGACACCTACATCCAGATGATTCGCTGTGATGTGTCGGTTGTAGTGCGCCACGAGCTCAGACGTCGGACATTTCCAGATCCAGCGGTTCGAGATCCCGAGAACGATGAAATCGTAGGCACGCAACACCGGCTTCGTGTAAACCGCCTGCCCCGCCGCGACCTGCTCGTCAGTCACGCTCATCTGCTCTCCTCCATGCGCACTTGGTCGCCGTTATTCTATGGTACTCCGCGCGCTGCAGGTGGTCCGATGAGCGTAGAAGCGCCCTGTTCGAAGGCGGCTGCACCTGTCGCTCAGTGCGATACCGAATGACGAGCCGCCCGATGTTCGTCC
>JBDZVE010000079.1:0-1692 GCA_040255535.1 Lysobacterales bacterium
TGGGCGCAATTAGACACCTACAGACTTGCCCAGCAACTTGCCACTAGGAGGATAGGGGATGTCCCAATATGGATGTTGTCACGAGGAGGATAGGGGATGTCCAATATGGATGTTGGAGCCGCTGACGCGCAGACTCGTCTTCAAGAGGAGACTGCAATGATCCGCCAATTCGGTGCAGCTACGATGCTGGCGATGACGACGTTCCTTATCGCCTCCATCGGCGAGGCGCAGGAGAGCGCGAGTGCGCGCGCCCCGGTGCAGGCGTCGAAAAAGTTCGACGTGCGCATACCCGATATTACCGAGGTCTACACCGAGGAGCAGATTCGGGCATTCTTAGCCTCCACATTCGAGGAGCACACCGAGGAAGTGGAAGTCCGCGGCCGCCGCGAACCGGTTACACGGAACGTCTGGCCAGGGATCGCGGCGCCTATTTGGGCGATGCTCAATCCGGCGCAATCGTGGAGGATCTTCGCACCGCTGCCTCCCGATCGAAGCGGGGCATTGGCGTTCAGCGCGGATGTTACGACTCCTTATCAACAGCCGACCGCACGCACAGCGATCGATTGGTAGCCGATAACCCAATACGCAATCCGCGCGCTGCTCGCTTGCAGCCAGCGAGATCCAGTCATGGCGACCAAGGCAAAGTCGGCGAAGCGAAGAGCGCGCCGTGCGCCGACGCGCAAGTGGTCAGCTCGGGTCACGCGGACCAGCGATGCACTGACGTTGGAGCAGGGCGTGTTCACACGCAAGGATCCGCGCGCGATCGCGCGGTCGAAGCCGCAAGAAACGGCGTACATCTCGAGCGTAGAGTGTGATCCCGCGGCTCACGGTCGACGGTCGCCGGCCGGCGCGCGCTTGACCGCAAGCGGACCGAATGACTGGCAGTTCGGCATCAGGCTGATGACGTTGATCGTGACGTGGGGTGGACGGGTCGCGATCCAGTACACGGTGTCCGCAATGTCTTCCGCAGTCAGTGGTGTGGTCCCGGCGTACACCGCTTTGGCGCGTTCATCATCGCCAGCGAAGCGCACGTTGGAGAACTCGGTTCCGCCTGCGAGTCCGGGTTCGACGCAGCTCGCGCGCACACCCGTGCCAATCAGATCGGCATTTAGATTCTGCGTGAACTGGTGCACGAACGCTTTGGTTGCGCCATACACGTTACCGCCTGGATAGGGATTCTCGCCGGCGATCGATCCGATGTTCACGATGCAGCCGCGTTTCCGCGCGACCATGCCTGGTACTACCGCGCGGGTGACGTGCACAAGGCCAGAGCAATTGGTGGCGATCATGCGATCCCAATCATCGAGATTCGCCTCGTGTGCCGGTGCAAGACCGAGTGCGAGGCCGGCATTATTGACGAGAACGTCGATACTCGCGAACTCCTCCGGCAGCGTCTGAATCGTAACTGCGACACTCGCGTGATCGGTCACGTCGAGCTGCAGCGGCAGCACTCGATCCGGAAATCGGCTCGAGAGAACTTGCAACCGGTCGAAACGACGCGCACAGACGACCGCGCGCCAACCCTCCTCGAGAAAGCGCTCAGCGATCGCGCGTCCGAATCCTGAGCTCGCGCCCGTGACGAATAGTGTCCTCATGGATCCTCGATCAACTAGTGGGCAGTGAAGGCATCATCGGGGATCTAACGCACATGCAATAGGCACAGTTGCACTCGACATGGAGCAGTACTCCGCC
>JBDZVE010000079.1:1792-9382 GCA_040255535.1 Lysobacterales bacterium
ATCTAACGCACATGCAATAGGCACAGTTGCACTCGACATGGAGCAGTACTCCGCCCCGTATGCTTCGGTGCCGGACTTGGATTTTTGAACTTTTGTGATGCGTGCCTTCGCAGTTGCGCGGCGGAGGGCGGGTGCCAGTTTTGCAAACATCCAATAATCAAAGTCCGGCACCTATCCCATGCAATAGGCACAGTAGCAGCCGGCATGAAGCAGTACTCGCCAAGAGCCACCGCCCTAACCCTCCCCTGCAACAGAAAAGAATCTGCGTCTTTTTTTGCCTTAGACTGCCGCGTTTTCAAAATGGCGCTACCAATAAATCTGTTTTCACTCCGGATTGGAGAACGATAAGTGAGTAGATGTGCTCGGTGCTTCTTGGCGATTGCCGCTTGCGTGGCGACCGTCGGACAAGCTGCTGTTGCTCAGGCGGACAAACCTTCGAGCCGACAAGAATCGGTCGAAGTCGTGCGGGAGTTGCGTCGCATCGTCACCCCGAACGGGGTCGAGCGCAATGAAACCGTGCGCATCGGCGGGCTCGATCAGTTTGTGAGCATTCGAGGGGATGATCGCCGCAATCCGATTCTACTCATGATCCATGGCGGACCGGGGTTCCCGACGGCGCCAATGGCATGGTTTGCCACGCAGGGCTTGGAGGAGTACTTCACCGTCGTGCACTGGGACCAGCGAGGTGCCGGGAAGACCCACCTCATCAACGATCCGAAGGTAGTCGGTCCCACCATGAAGCCCGAACGGTTCGTGGATGACATCGAGGAGCTTGTCGCTTGGCTTCGTAAGGACATGCACAAGGAGAAGGTGTTCGTGCTCGCGACGTCATGGGGCAGCTACATCGGCCTCGAGTTCGCGCGCCGGCGTCCCGAATGGCTACACGCTTACATCGGCATGGGGCAGGCGACGAACGTCCCGGAAAGCGAGCGACGCGGTTATGCCTTTGCCCTCGCGGCTGCGAGAAAGGCGGGCAACGAGCAAGCTATCGCCGAGTTGGAGTCGATCGCACCCTACGCGGCGCCAGGCAAGCCTATTCCGCTCAAAGACATCGCACTCGAGCGCAAGTGGTCCGACTTCTTCGGAGGCGTCATGGCGTACCGCACGCATCAGATCGATGGCATCGCAGTGCGCCTCTCGCCCGAGTATTCCGATGAGGAGGCCCGGCGCGTTTTCGAGGGAAACGGGTTTTCGCAAGGATTTCTACTGAGCCCCGTGCTGAGCATCGATCTCACTCATGTGACGAAGCTCGACTGCCCGCTCATCATCCTGGCCGGTCGCCACGACCGCTCCGTGAACTCCGAAGTCGCACATGAGTGGTTCGGGCGCGTGCAGGCCCCTTCGAAACAGTTCATTTGGTTCGAGCATTCGGCACACGAGGTGATGATGGAGGAGCCCGGGAAGTTGCTGGTGACACTCGTGACGCATGCGCGCCCACTAGCGGCCCTCGCGGGGGATGTTGCGCCCTAGGGCGACAGCTCTAAGCCTCGCCCCCCGTCGCCTGCGTTTGCAGTCGTTCGAGCGCGCTGCCCGGCGCTCGGCTACTCCAGAGCGTACGATGCCACGCGTTCGAACGTTGCCAACTCCGCCGGCGTGATCGGCACACCATAGCCCTTCGGTGCGTAGCTGACCCAACCGCTGCCGATGCGCGGATGAAAGCGCTTCACGAAAGCGGTCGCGCGCCCGTATTCATCGACCGCGAGCACGGTCACGTCGTTGCCCGGCTCGAGAGAGGCGAACGTTGTCTTGAGCCAGGCGGGCATTCCCCAGTTGCGACCCGCCTGCGTGGCGCGGCTGAAGTAATTGCCCGAATCCTCGAACTCTCGGAATTCCACGTCCAGCAAGCGTTTGCCGACGCTCGGATCGTGCGCGAGAAAATTTCCTTCGCCATCGAACGTGTACTTGTTCGGCAATCCCCAGGCCCACATGACCTTTCCGCCTGCTTCGAGGTACTGCCGCAACGGGCCGGCGCTCGGATCCTCGCCGATCAGCACGGACGGGATTTGCGCGTAGGCGAACACGAGCACACTCGGCTCTTCATCCTGGGTATGTGCCGCCACCCAGGACGCGAGTGCTTCCGTCGAATCGAGCCCCGCGTACCCGTGCTCGCGCAGGTACGGTTCGAGAGCGGGGTCGATGACGAAGCCGCGCACGTTCTCCGGCACTGCGGCTGGAAGATAGACCGCCTTGTGTGAGGTGCCCGAGCCCTGTGTTAGCGCGACGAGCCGACCGTCGTCCGTGCCGAAGTACAACGTTCCGGAATCGTGGACGAGCGAAGAATAGACATCGCTGCCGACATCGTAGCTCCAGCGCAGCTCGCCGCTTTGCTTGTCCAGGTTGTGAATCTTGCCGTTGGCACTGCCCCAGTACAGATCGTCATCTATGATGAGAGCAGTCGTGTACGTGTGCGATCCGGCGTCGAATTCCCAACGCTGCTTGCCCGTCGCCAGATCGAGCGCATTGATCTTGTTGTTCGTCGACCAGCCGACGTACACCGAATCCTCGTCCGCGATCGTGGACATCGCCCACGTCGAGTCGTACGCGAACGACCACTTCTTGGTGTGCGTTCGAACGTCGATCGCATAGACGTTCGCATCTCGAGAGCCGAACACGAGCAGTTCGTTCTGCAGAGACGGGCGCGTGAAGATGTCGCTGCGAATGAAGCCGCTGCTCATGTCGTAGCCGACGCCTGCGGTCGCGAACTTCCAGAGCAGCTTGCCGTTCTTGCGCGAGAGTGCGTAGACATGATCGTCGCCGCTCGGCGCATAGATCGTGTCGCCGATCACGAGCGGCGCGGCGCGAATACTGTCGTCGGTTCGGAAGGCCCACAGTTGTCGCCCGCTCGCGAGCTCGAGCGCATAAAGATGTCCGTCGCCTGACGCGATGAATACCTGCTCGCCGTCGATTACCGGAGGTGCGGTGAAATAGTTCCATTCCGTGGGCGTGGGAAGCGTTTCCTTCATTCGAAACGACCATTTCACGGAGCCATCCGCGGCGTTGAGCGCATACGCGTCCAGACCGCGTCCCGCCACGACCACTGTCGACTTCGCAACGGCAGGTGCACCGGCAATGGCTCCGCCGGTTTGAAACTTCCACCGCAGCGAACCGTCATCCTTGTCTACGGAATAGATGTGTCCGTCAGCGCTGCCGAAGTAGACAAAATCCTCGGAGAGGGCGGCTGAGCCGCGGATCGGGCCTTCGGTTTGGAAGCTCCATGCGATGCGCGGGCTCGTGATGCTTGCATCCGCAGTAGCGTTGGTCGACAGAACGGCGATGAGCGCCAGTTGCGCAACGATATTTATTGTTCTCATTGGCATCCCTTTGTTCAGGCTCGCGCAATTCTAGCCTCGTATCCATGCAGGGGCGAGAGCGATTGTTGCGCGCATCGCCTCATTCGTCATGGGAATGAAGAACGGGCGTCGCACTCGCACGCCCCGGCAGGAAGGAAGGAGAGGCCGCGTAATCGAATCGCCGCGAGCGAATGCGCGCGAGACGAACCTCCCGCCGACTCACTTCGCACGCTTCGAAGCAGCCCTTCGCCATCGCGACGCGGCCGCGCTCGCTGTGAGAGACGTCTGGTTGGTGTATCTCAAGATCGATCCTCAACGGAACGATCTTCGAGACGATCCGAGGTTTAAAGCCATCATGAGCGAGGTCGGGTTTTGACCGAGCGAATACGCTAGCGCCTCACCTATTGCCGACTCGCGCTGCCGTGGCCGCCATAGCGGCGGCCTTGAACGAGGCAGTAGCCATTGGATTGCATCTCGACGTTCACTTCCTCGAACACGTTGCCTGCGACCGAGCCCGCGCCATTGCGAGCGTTGAAACGCGCCTCTTCACACGTACGGCCCAAGAATCCCATCACTGGGCCTTTCGAGGGGGATGAGGATGAGGAGGAGGATGATGATGATGAGTTGGATGCGGGCGTGCGCGCGCGCGGTGGCTGAGCTATGGGACTCGGCTTCGGGGCTGGACGATCGGCGTCCTCGATGATCAAGCCAGGGCTGTAGCTCGATCCACCCGTCGACATGGAAGCAGACATGGAAGCCGCGCGTTTCTCACTCTCCTGTCGACGCTGCTCCTCAGCCTGCCGACGCCGTGCCTCGGCTTGTTGGCGTTCGATCATTCGTCGCGTTTCATCGAACTGTGCTCGCATTTGCTGCTGCTTCTGCATCTCCGAGTTGAAGCCGCCGACGAACGCATTCAGGATGCCCGCCATCGAGTTCGTCTGCGGCGGCGCATAGTCATCGTAGTACTCTTCCTCGTAGTAGGCTTCCTGTGCCGCTCGCTCGGCCGCCAGCATACGCTCGATCTCCGCGGCTCTGCGTGCGGCCTCGGCCTCACGCCGGCGGCGCTCAGTCTCCGCAGCGAGCCGCGCTTCTCGCTGAGCGATCTCGCGCTGCATGATCCGTTGACGCTCGGCATCCGTCGACGTCGTTGCCGTTTTCTCGGCGGGCATCGCTCTTGCGCCTTCCACTCTGAGCGCGTAAGAGCCGGATGCGTTTGGATCCGCGGCGCGTGCAAGAATCAGATAGCGGCCGCCCGCTGCGGAGAATTCAATGCGAGCTTCTGAGCTCGTCGCTGTTGGGTCGCTCTCCTGCTGCAGAGCTGCGGCTGAGCACAACGCGCCTCGAGCGATGCGGACGATCGGTTTGAAGGACTGGGACTCGAGAACGACTGCGAGCTTGTCGCCAGGTGCGGTTTCAACCGCATAGCACGCGAACGGCATGCCGTTTGCGAGCCTAGGCGCATCGGGATCCAGCGCCGCTTCGACCGTTTGTCCCGATGCAATCGGCTGCGGATGCACGACCTGCGCAAGTGTTTGTCCGTAGGGTATCGAAACAACGAGCGCGAACGCGCCGCACAGGATGAATCGATTCATTGAGTCGACGCTCCGCGGAACCATACTTGTCGATACGTCATCTCGAGCGACCTAATTGGATAGCGCGCGCGTGACGCGGAAACCGCTACCCATGTCGCGGAAGGTCGGGGTGGTCGACAACCGAGCCGCCGAGCGTATGTGATGATGCGCGCTCGCAAAATGCCCGCCGCGCACGATCCGAGTGTTGCATGGACTTCGGACTGCAGCGGATCCATCGTTCGGCACACCTAAGTAACCTGTGTCCAAGCAATCCTGCACCCACTCGGCGACGTTGCCGTGCATGTCGTGCAGGCCGAACGCGTTCGGAGGATAGGAGCCGACGGGCACGGTCTTCTTGAACTGGTTCAGAAAGTTCGCATCTGCGGAGATGATCGCGCTGCCGGTGTTCCAGGGCGATGTCGTACCGGCTCGCGCCGCGTACTCCCATTCCGCTTCGGAGGGAATGAAGTAGCTATGGCTCGTCGTTTCCGAAAGCCACGCGACATACTTCAGCGCATCGTCGATGCTCACATTGATTACTGGACGATTGCCGCGCCCCCAGCCTTGATCGGCGGCGGGTGGGCACGCGAATGCCTGCACACAGGCGTCGTATTGATCGAAGGTGACCTCCGTCGCTCCGATGGCGAACGGACGGTTGATGGTCACGGGGTGGCGCGGCCCTTCAGATGCGTCGCGGCCTTCTTCGAGCGAATCCGAGCCCATCATGAAAGCCCCGGCGGGCAGCGCGACCATCTGCGGGCACGTTGGGCAGTCGCGGAACGTGTTGCCGGCACCGTATGTCGGGCCGTTCGCTGTTGCCACCGTGGACGCTGTCCCCGACGGGGCAACGAAATCAGGCACGCCGGGCTCGATCGCCGCGAACTGGGCGGAGGCATCCGCCTCGTTCACTTCGAAATCGAATTGACCTCGGGTGCCAGTGAGTCTCTTCAGGAGGATGAGATAAGTGCCTGCGCCTGCGGTGAACTCGAGCTTGCTATCCAGACCGAATGCCGGGCCGTCCGTGTGCAGCAACCAGCGCGCGTTCGTGCAGTTCACGCCGACACCGATCTTCAGCGTGACCACATTGCCCGCCGCTAGTAGCGGCTCTTTCTCGGTCACGACCCATTTGGAGCCAGGTTGAGTGTGTAGACGAAGGCACGAGTACCAGCCGCCGACCTCGCGTGAGTAGCTGGGAAGGAGCGCTATGGATCGCCTGTTGGTGCTCGCTTCGCTTACGAGATTCGCGTTCGCGGGCGGGGTAGCCGCAGGCGGCGCCACATACATCGTTGAAGCGCAACCGGCCATGAGATAGGCGAGCGCGCCACCGGCGGCAAGTTGAGTAAGCTTCGACAGTTTAATCGGCATCACAGATTCCAGTTCCAAACGAGAGAGACGCGTGCGCTTTGATCGAATGTCGAGCAGCGACAAAGTTTTGGCGCGCGGGTGTGTAGCGAGTCGGGCGCGATCAGCGAATTAGTCCTGTGTCGTTCTGCAGGCTGAAACGGCGGGCGACGATGCTACGTGTCGCGGACTATGGCCAAACGACCGTTCAACCAACTGAGAGGTGTTTCAGGTTTTCGTTTTCGCAGCTGAGGTGAGCAGCTGATCTGAGAACATGATCAACAATCGATCACATCGATGAGACAGGTTGACGGTTGACAGGTGACGGCCAGAAGGCGCCCGGCAAGCGAGAGGCTCGCATGCTCAGGTGCGTAGCTTTCGGTGTCGATTAGCTGTATTGCCCTAAAACCCAAGCTCTTGCAGCGCCTTCGAGATTCTTGCGCGCATTGTCTCGTCCGTCATGGGGAATGCTCGGAAGAACGCCTCGCGATTGAGCGCGGGATTTCGCTCGCGCACGTTTGCGGCCCAGCCGCTCGCTCGCTTCACGTCTCCGTTGAGCGCGTGCGCAGCCGTTGCCATCATCGCGATCATGACGTGCGCGCCCGGCGATCGTCCGGCGCGCTCCACCCAGGCGGCGGCTTCGGCATCTTCACCGCGTGCCATGTGAACGAAACCGCGAGTGCCGAGCATCGCGTAGTAGAGCGGATCGAGCGGGCTCAGGCGCATCGCGATGTCGACGTGCTGGCGCGCATCGCCCGCGTTGCCGGAGAGCACTTCGCTCCATGCGCGCGCATAGATGCCCTCGGCGTAATTCGGATGCAGGGCCGTGGAACGCTCGAGCCAGATGAGGCTGCTTTCGAGATCGCCTTCCAACCAGTAGCTGCGGCCCATCGTGAAGTTGACGAAAGGATCGAGCGGGTCGAGCTCGACGCCGCGCTCCGCGGCACGTCGTGCCGCGGCGATGTGCTCTTGAACGTCGTGCGTGTTCTGCAGGAAGGCCGTTTGGAAATGCAGGAAGGACATGCCCGCATGCGCGCGTGCGAAGCGCGGATCGGCGGCAATCGCCTTCTCGAACAGCGCAGCGGCAGCCGCATTGTCGACGCGATTGAAGCGGTACATGTGCTGAAGCGCGAGGTGGTATGCGGCCCAAGCGTCGAGATTCTCGGTGGCGACGAGCCGAGCACGCGCCGCTTCGTGAAGCGGAATCTCGATCTCGAGTGCGGCGAGGATCCGCGAGCGAATCTCCTCGCGGATGAAGTGCACGTCGTCGAGCGGTCCGGTGAACCGCTCTGCCCACACGACTCTACTCGTGAGGGTGTCTGCAAGCTCGACTGTAATGACGAGGCGTCGGTCCACGATATCGATCGTACCGACGAGCGAGTAGCGCA
>JBDZVE010000079.1:9482-16657 GCA_040255535.1 Lysobacterales bacterium
GTAATGACGAGGCGTCGGTCCACGATATCGATCGTACCGACGAGCGAGTAGCGCACATCGAGCAACCGGCCGATCTCGTCGAAGGGCGTGTCCGAGCTCAGTCGGAAGGAAGAGCACCGCGCCGTGACCCACAGCCAACGCAGACGGGAGAGATCGGTAATGAGATCCTGCGGTACGGCTTGGGCCAACGCGGCGTAGGGCTCGATGTTGCCCAATGCGGTAAACGGCAACACCGCGAGCGAGGGTCGCGAGTCTTCGAGCGCTGTCGATGGGCTGGTCGGCTCTGGCCCGGCACCGATGTGATGCGCGCGCCCAGTCACCCCGGATTCAGTCGATACCTCGGCGACGAATCGCAGCCCGCGTCGCTGAACCGTACGTATGAAACGCTGCGACTTGCCGTCATCGCCCAGCGCGCGGCGCGCGGACTTCACGCGGCTCGCAATCGCCGCATCGGACACGATCCGGCCGTCCCAGACCTTTTCGATGATCTCCTCTTTCGAGATCACTCGATCCCGATTCTCGACCAATAGCGCAAGCAGTGCGAAGACTTGCGGCTCGAGTGGGCAGGCCGATCCGGAGGCGCGCAGCTCCAGCCTGTCGAGGTCGAGTGCGAAGGCACCGAATCGGTAGATCATGGCGATGATCATACGCCTCTCGAGTTTCCGAAGAACCTCCAGAAGATCTCCATAGGATCTTCAAGCGGCCCGACTGCGCGCGAGGCACTCTGCGCCCAGCTCGGCGCGTGCCGGGCATCACACAGATGAGGAGACCTCACATGCCGCTCGTAACGATCGATGTAATCAAAGACGTGTTCACGCCTTCTCAGAAGCAGGCGCTCATCACGAAGGTGACCGACGCGATGGTTGCCGTGGAGGGCGAGAACATGCGTCCCGTGACTTGGGTGCGCATCAACGAAATCGCGGAAGGCGATTGGGCGATCGGAGGCAAGGGGCTCAAGGCCTCCGATGTGCACGCCATGGCCGGCAAGCCGGTCGCTGCCGCGGCGGGTAACGCCCGATGAGCGGCACCTCCTTATTCCAGCGTCTTGGGGGTTCTTCGGGCATCGAGATGCTGGTCGAGGAGGTCGTTGCATTGCACATGCGCAATCCGGTGATCGGCGCTCGCTTTCGCCCTTACATGGAGGTGCAGGAGAAGCTCGCGGTCATTAAGAAGCACCTGTGCGCATTCCTCGAAGCAGGCAGCGGCGGTCCGACGCAGTATGCCGGGCGTTCCATGGTCGACGCTCACCGCGGCATGAATATCAGCGAAGCCGAGTACATGGCCGCGGTGGATGACATTTTGGCGGCGATGCACAAGCGCGAGATCGACGAGCAGACGCAGAAGGATATTCTCGCGATTGCCTATGCCCTCAAAGGCGACATCCTGCACCAATAGGCGTGAGAGAAAGGGCCCCACTGAGCGCCCACCTGAAGGTGGGCGCTCAGTCACAGAGAGTGGCGTTACGTCCCTATCGTGCCTGCTTGGACCGCCCTTCGATGAGCGAACGCTGCTTCGCGAGCGCGCGCGCCATGAACTGCGTGAACAGACGCACGCGCGCGGTGCGAACGAGATCTGGATGGGTGAGTATCCACAGCGCGGTCGTCATTTCCTTGACCGGCTCGCGCACACGCACGAGCCGCAAATCGCTGTCGCCTAGATAGCAGGGCAACGCGCTCAAGCCCGCTCCCGCTGCACACATTTCTCTGATCGCGAGCAGCGAGTCGAGCTGCAGCACCTTGCGTGCTTGCGGAACCGCATCGCTCATCCAGCACGCGACGCTCGTGCTTCCAAGCATCGAACTTGGTGCAAGCCAGGCATGCTCGTGCAACGCGGCGCTCATATCGCTCGCGCGAACGTAGTCGCGCGACGCATAAACCGCGAACGCGACGGCCGAAACACGCCGCCCGATGAGCGTCTCCGGCGGGTTCATGACAGGTCTGATCGCGACGTCCGCATCGCGCTTGGCCAAATCGAGCAAGGTGTTGGACGTCGAGATATCCAGCAGGATGCCCGGCTGCGCGCGTCTGAAGGCACTGAGATGCGTAGGCAGAATAGATGCGAGCAGCGTATCGGTCGTCGTCAGATGAATGGCGCCTTCAGCGCGCTGATCCTGTCCCGCGAGCTTGCGCTCGAGCGTGACGATCGTGTGCTCCAACGCACGCGCGGCAGCGAAGAGCTCCTGGCCTTCCTGAGTGAGCACGTAGCCACTCGCTAGACGCTCGAACACACGCACACCGTGCTGACGTTCGAACGCGTTGATTCGCCTCAGCACTGTCGTTCGGTTCACGCCAAGCGATGCGGCCGCTCCCGCGAGCGATCCTGCATCCGCAACTGCGAGGACGTACTGAAAATCGTCCCATTCCATGCGCCGCGTGCGACGTACTAGCGGGCGTTGCGATGGCATTGCTCGCCTCCTGCGCAATCCTGCACAGGCGGCGTGCACGGATGCGTAATTGCGCGCGCCGCCGGCGACAGCACAATGCTGCATCGACGGAATTCACTCTGGAAGAAGCGGAACATGGCTTGGCTCGCTCTCATCGCAGCAGGCGCTTTCGAGATCGCGATGGCGATCTCCCTCAAGTACGCCGACGGTTGGACTCGGTTCTGGCCGAGCGTATCGGGTCTCGCGGCCGCACTGATCAGCGTGCTGCTTCTTACGCTCGCAGTGAAAAACCTGCCTGTGACGACCGCATACGCGATCTGGACCGGCATCGGCGCAGTCGGCGTCTCCGTCATAGGCATTGTCGCCTTCGGCGAGAGCGCCCATCCGCTGCGCCTGCTGTGTTTATCGCTCATTTTCGGCGGAATGATCGCGCTGCATCTGCTCGAAAGCCACACCTGAAATGCACCCATCGGGAGATGAGTAGCCATGGCTCGCTTAATCCACATCGAAGTCTCTCCGCTCAAGGAGCGCTCGCAATCGACGGCGGTCGCAGAGCGATTTCTGGACGCGTATCGAAACGCTCATCCGGCGGACGATATCCTCGCGATGGATCTATGGAACGTCAACTTGCCTCCCTTCGATGCAGAGACGATCGACGCGAAGTTCGCCGTACTGAGAACGCAAGCGTTCACGCCGGCGCAATGGGAGCGATGGGAAGCGGTGCGCGCGGTCTCGCGTCGATTCAATGCCGCCGACAAGTACGTCTTCAGTGTGCCGATGTGGAACTTCGGCGTGCCTTACCCGCTGAAGCATTTTATCGATGTGGTGACGTTGCCGGGAGAGAACTGGACCTGGTCGAAAGAGAAGGGCTACGAGCCGCTCCTGTCGGAGAAGAAGGCGCTCCTGATCTACTCGAGTGCGAATGACTACACCGACGCCGGCAGGGACTCCGACTTTCAGAAGCCCTACTTGCGCCGCTGGCTACGCTTCATTGGTGTGGACGCGATCCGCGAGATCAACGTAGCGCCGACGCTGGCCGATGCGGAGGCGGTCGCCGAAAGGCGCGCCGCTGCCATCGAGGAAGCAGAAAGGTTGGCAGCGACGTTCTGACGAGTCGAGGCGATTCGGATCTACAGGGTAGAGTGCGTAGCGTAGATGTCGAACTGCGTTTCGCTGGCCATCGCGTTCGGTAGGGCTCCGCTCAGCAAAATCCCATCCGATTCGAGACGAGGGTCGTGCGCGCACGAGCCGCCAAAGCGATCCTGAACCGGCGGCGCATAGAGGATTTCAGCCGGTAGATCACCTGTGCGAAACAATGCCCCCGACTCGATGTCCGCAAACGGAATGGCAACGCAACCCGCGTACTTGCCGTCGAACGTCGGAGTCACGAGCAGCGCCGGCGCGATCTCGGAATTGGAGAACGCGGGCGCGCTGAAGAAATCGGCGCCGAGCGCCGCCGCATCGCTCGGTTCAAGAATCGTTGTCACGTACTGAAAGCTTTGCGCGTGGTCCGTGCTCCGCAGCATGATGATCTTTTGCGGATTTCCACTGTCGGACGCGTACGGGCAAGCGAACGCGAAGTCGATCGCGCCATCGCGCACGAGGCTTGTGCCTTCAGCGGCCACGATGCAGCTCGAGACGTCCGCGTGCAATGCATTGAGTAAGGTCGAGGGCGCAAGCTCAGGCGGTGAGAGCGACCAACCGAGCAAGGCGACTTCGTCCGACCACGCGGCGTCCGGCGACGATGCGGTCCACATTACGATCGCGCCGAGGTGATAGAGCGTCGGCGTCGAAGCACCGGGTCGCAGAAAGTATTTGTGTGCAAATAGCTTGAAGCGCCGATTTGGATCCGGATCCGTAGCGTCGTCGATCAACCAAGACGTTTCGTAAACCCAACGCCCGCTGCAAGTCGCTGCGCCGCAGGCGCTGAGCGCCGGATCGGTATCGGTCACGACGGCAGCGACGGGCTCCGCAATCGTTTGCTCGAAGCGAAAGCTGTCTCCGCCGTCGGTGCTGTGAGCCAAGCGGATGCCCACGTCTTGCACGAGGTCGTTCTGCGCGTCGTTGTAGTAATGGACACTGGAATAGGCGAGCCACACATCGCCGTTGCTCTCAACCAGGACGCTCGGATCGAAGATACCGCTCGGCGATGTGTCATCTTCGATGACGAGCGGCTCGTAGGACTCCATGTCCGCTGCTGCAGGCATGAGAGGAGCCGTGCTTGCAGGAGGACCCGCACCGACACTGTTCCGAGCTCGCACCGAAAAGGTGTAGCTAGCGCCGTTGCTGAGGTTGCGGATCAGCGCTCGAGTGCCCGAGATCGAAATGTCGGTCGATGATACGCTCGGCGAGGCGACGACCTCATAGGACTGCACGGCTGCGCCACCGTCGCTCGCAGGCGCGCGCCAGCCGAGGCTGACGGCCTGATCACCTACGTTCGCGTGCAGCTCGAGCGGTGCAGTCGGCGTGCTTACGCTAGGCGCCTGCGGCGTTCCGCTGCTGCCGCCACCGCCGCCTCCTCCGCAACCGACAGCGAGCGACTCACAGAGTGCGAGCATGCCCGTAGCGAAGCAAAAACGCAGATCGCTCGACCGCATCGAAATGCGAGATAAAAATCCTTGCCGCAAAGGCCCCCCCCCATATCCAACAGCAGATGCGGCTTGCAGTCCCTCATCGTACCGAGTGCGAGAAGACATCTTCCGCCGCTCGTCGATAGGCAAATCGCACGAGAGGTGATGATCTCTCTTCGAGCTGCACGGCCGGAAGCTGAATTCGCCCCTGGCACCCGCGAGTTTTCGAGCGCAGCAAGGCTACCTCGATATATGGAGCACGCTCAAGGTCGAGCGACGGGCGAGACTGTCTATCGAGTCATATCCCGTTAGATAAATTCTAGATGCGCTCGTCGGATCGGGGGTGCTTCCGCGTTCTAGAGGGCTTCCCCTCGCCGAACTGTTGCAGCGATATGGGTGGCGATTCGATTCCACACCGCTGAAGGGAGGTCATGGCCCATGCCATCGATGAGCACGAGCTCCGCTCCGGGGATCGCCGCGGCGGTCGCCTTGCCTCCGCTCACATCGCAGATCACATCGTGCGTGCCATGCACGACGAGCGCAGGAACGGATAGCTCGCGCAGCTTTTCCGACCGGTCGCCGCTCGCGACGACCGCGACTGCTTGACGCGAAATCGCGACCTGATCGTGCCCCCGGTCCCAGGCAAGCCCGGTGGTCGCTGCAATTTCCTCGGGCGCAGTCGGATACGCCGGCGATCTCACAATCGGAGCTCGGCGAAGGGCTTGCGCGATCGCTTCCTCTCTCGTCTCGGGCGGAGGCCCGTCGAACAGCGCCTTGCCTGCGTCGGGGTGCATCTGCCCCACGCCCGCCTTGCCGGTGGTGAACATCATGGACGTCAGCGAGCGGACGCGATTCGGATGCTCGATCGCCATCACTTGCGCGATCGCGCCGCCCATCGATGCTCCGACGATGTGCGCGCGCTCGATGCCGAGATGGTCGAGAAGACCGATGGCGTCGGCCGCCATATCCGAGAGCGTGTACGAAACACTGGACAGGTCGCCCGCGAGCGCCGCCGCGAGATCCGGTTTCGGCGCATCGCTCATGTGAGTGGAGTGGCCTGAATCACGATTGTCGAAGCGGATGACATGAAGTCCGTGCGCGACCAGCACATCGACAAACCCGGTCGGCCAGTTCACGAGCTGCGCACCGAGTCCCATGATGAGCAGGACGGGGGGATCGGTCGGGTTGCCGCGCCGTTCGTAAGCCAGGTCTACGCGGGCGGGTCCGACGCCCTTCGCAATCTGTTCGTTCAGCATGGATTCGTCGCTCCTTCAGATCGTTGAGTATTGCTGCATTCCTCGCTCAGCGCCGCGAGCGCAGCGTGGAGATAACGCGTGAGCTCGGGATCCCAGCCCGCAAGATCGCGCGGAGGGTCGCTTTCCCGGAGACGCGCAAGGTCCTCGAGAATGGCGGCCTCTCCATTCGCAAACGCTTCGATCAGCTCGCGCGCCTCCGACGCCGCTGCTCTCGCACGCTCACTCGAGGGGGAATCGCCCGCAGCCATGCATGCGCGCAATCGGTCCGCGAGCGCTCGCCAGCGCGACTCCACGTCCTCGCGCTCGTTGTGCGAACGGCGCGCATGCGCGTGGCGCTCGACGCGTGACATCGCGTTCAGCGTCGCCAGCAAGTCGTCGCTGCTCGTGCGTCCATTGGAAGTGATGCTGCGCAGGCGATCGCGTAGAAGAGTCATCCGTTCGAGCTCGAGCTCGACTCGTCCGAGATGCGCGTGCAGCACTTCGGCGAGCGCGGATCTGTCATCGAGCGCTGTTCGAATGTCTTCGAGGGACATCCCGAGCCCGCGCAACGCGCGGATGCGATAGAGTCGCTCGACATCGGCCTCACCGTACAAGCGGTGGTCGCCGCTGGTCCGCGTCGCCGGGACGAGCAGACCGATCTGCTCATAGTGATGCAGAGTACGCACGGTCATCCCTGCGGCCTCCGCCAGCTCGCCCACCCGCCATCGACGCTCGCTCATGATGACCCCCCAATGTGTTCCGGCCGGGCACGATACAACCTGACCCAGCGTGAGGTTCAAGTCCTCGTTTGCGGGCCGCTCATTGGGTATCCCAAATTTGCGCGTTTGCGAAGGCGAGGGTGCATCTGAAGATCGCGCACTTGGACGTGCGCCTTGGTTCCTCGCTTCCGCACACTCGTGTCCGGGGAAACGAGATACCTAAGCTCGCCGCTCCGACGGAGGTCAGTCATGAAAGCACTACGGAATA
>JBDZVE010000207.1:0-2998 GCA_040255535.1 Lysobacterales bacterium
GGCTCTTTTCCCCACAGCATGCGATCGGCTTGTATACCCGACTCCTGATCGAGTCCTTTCAACGCAAACTGCCATTCCGGTGTTGCGCCCCAATCGGACATCACCCAGCCCTTGTAGCCCCAAGCACCCTTGAGCACGTCGTTGAGCAGATGATGATTGCCGCCGGCGGGCTCGCCATTGATCTTGTTGTACCCGCTCATGATCGAGCCAGGCTGCGAACGCTCGATCGCGATCTGGAATGTGAGCAAGTCGGACTCGCGATGCGCCACCGGGTCGATGATCGCATCGAGCCAATGACGATTCGTCTCGTTGCAGTTGAGCGTATAGTGCTTGAGCGTCGAGACGACGCCCTGACTCTGAATGCCGTTCACTTGCTCAGCCGCGAGCACCGCGCTCAGGTAAGGATCCTCGGAGAAATACTCGAAGTTCCGGCCGTTGCGCGGATCGCGGGCGAGATTGCATCCGCCGGCGAGCTGCACGTTGAATCCGCGAAGGCGCGCTTCGCGCGCAATCGCTTCGCCGCCTTCGCGCACGAGCTCGGGATTGAAGCTCGAGCCGAGCGCGATCAACGACGGGAATGCCGTCGCGCCTTTGTCGTGGGGCCGGTAGCCAGGATTCGTGATGCCCATGCTGGCGTCGGAGCTTTGTATCGCGGGAATGCCGAGCCGCGGGACACCCGGCGTGTAGCCTGCGCTCTCATTCTTCAAGTCTTTCGGGAGACGTACGTCTCGCGGGCCTACCGAGCTCCCTGGTATGGAGCCCATCAGGCTGACAATGAGCGAGAACCGCTCGTCATCGGTCATCTGCTGCTCGATTTCCCTCGCCCGCGCATCTGCATCTTCGAGCGCTTCTTTTGAGAGCGATGCCTTTGAGATCGTCGTGTCGACGTCTCGTGTGCTTCGGGCGGAGCGCGCCGTCTCTCGTCCTGGTTCGCCTCCAAGATCCTGCGATGTAGACATCTGAATCACCTCAATTGGCTGTGAACGTTGCTTGGCTGAATCCGCTCGTGTACTTATGGCGTCGTCATGATGGTCACCTCTCGATTGACGCTGCTCCTACCTTCCATGGCTACTGCGATCGGCGTTAACGAAATCTCACCTGCCTACCGCGCGCACCTCGCTGTCGATGGGTGAATCAGGGATCGAGTGCGGTGAGCGCGGGTCCCTACGAACGTCGTTCTGTAGGCCGATCGTTCGAGTGAGCGGCGCCTCGACCAGGTAGATGAACTGTGTCGGTTGCGCAAAGCCGCTGCCCTCCGCTTCGATCGCGGCCGCGATCTCGAGCAACAACTCTTCACGGATGGCGAGAAACTCCGGGACATCGTCGGTCAGTACGTAAGCAAACAGCTCGAGCTCGATCGATTCCGGTGCGAAGTTGACGAGGCGAATGCGCGAGGTGTGCCGCTCGATCCTGGGATTGTCGTCGAGAAGCTTGCGAATCGCGCTCAAGACCTGCCGCAGTCGATCGACGCGCGTGCCGTGCTGCAGCCGCAGGATGCTTTGCGCCAGGATCTTTTCGCGCGTGGCGAAGTTCTCGATACCCTCCTGCGCGAGCACACCCGCCGGCACGGAAACGAGCGAATTGTCGAGTGTGCGCAAACGCACTGAGCGGAGCGTGATGTCCTCGATCCATCCGAGGCGATTCGAGATACTGCAAAGATCGCCGACCGCAATGGCGCGATCGCTCAGCATGAACACGCCGCCGAGCAGGTTCTCCACGGTCCTTTGCGCACCGAGCGCGAGCGCGACACCGACGATGCCGAACGCAGCGAGGGCGGTCTTCGACTCCACGCCGAGGATCAGGAGAATCGCGACCAATGCCGCCACCAAGACGAATGCTTTCAGCAACCGCTCGCCCAGCAACAGGAGCGATCGGGTACTCGCGCCATCCCTACCCCTCGTGATCGCGCGCGCACGGGCGAACGACAGTGCCAGCAGCCGCCGCACGAACCACGCGAGCGCGATCACAAAGAGCAACAGCCCGACTCGCGCATAGGCAAGGCGGAAAGTCAATGGCAGCCCGAGCGCCGGAATCGATAAAGAGCGCCAGCGAGGCGACAGCGGGCCAGCGGATACCCACATACCACGTGTTCAACGCTCGCTCGTGCTCGGGGTCTCGGATAATTCCTCTGGCAGCGACGATGCAGATGCCGGAGATGAGCGCGAGCAGAAGCAGAGGAACGATCAGCGAGAGTACAAACACGAGCCAATGCGCAAGCGAGAGTCCGAACAGCTTTCGGCTCACCAGAGACTCGGGCATCGATCGCTCGATCCAGCTCTCGGCAATGGCGTCGTGCAACGACGGGACGAGTGCCAACGTATCGGAGGAAATCAGCCAGATCGGTCCGGCCCGCGGATCGTTCACGCGCAGGAGCTCGATGTCGATCTTTCGCTCGCCGATCGTGAGCGGACCGGCGCGCTCGCGTTCTGCGGGGAGCCCGTCGTTCACGACGCCGCTCGGCGAGTCGCTCACTGTCGTGAGCGCCTGGCTGAAGTAACGATCCATCAATGCCTTCAGATCGCGCGCCAACTCCTCCGTGTGGCGTCGCTGAGCTTCCGTGACCTCCAGGTATCTCGCGGCGGACACGAAGTCGTCCCGTTCCACCGCTCGAATGAATGAGGTGATTGCGTCGCGCGGAGTATCGCGCCCGAGCGGGTCCCGTGGTTGCTGCTGTGAAGCGGAAGGCGGCTCATCGGTGCGATCGAGCTCGAATACCTGCGCAGCCGCAGGCTGGATCACTCCGAGCAACAGCAGGATCGACGCGCTTGGAAGCCACGGCATGGGAGTGCCTATCCTTCGTCGTAGATGCCCGAAGTACGCGCCGTCGTATCGCCGGCCGTCGATTCATCTACACCGGCGCGCGACGCGGCAACTATTCGTAGAAGGTCCAACCGTTCGTTTCGCGCAATGACTCACGTAGCTTTTTTTCTTAAGGTGCGCATCACCGTCCTGGAAAGCTGATGCGAACGAGGCACGCGGATGGCTCCTCGCTTTCGCG
>JBDZVE010000080.1:0-7807 GCA_040255535.1 Lysobacterales bacterium
ACCTCCGTCGGAGCGGCGAGCTTAGGTATCTTGTTTCCCCGGACACGAGTGTGCGGAAGCGAGGAACCAAACGCGCACGACTTCGTGCGCTTACTTCAGATGGACCCTCGCGTCCGCAAGGGTGACGAAGGATGCGCGGGACTCAAGGCGCGCGCACAACTCGTGCGCTTACTCGGTCGCCGGCCCACCGGAAGCCGCAACGGGGCAGTTCGACAGGTGGATGTGCTCCAGCATCCATTTATCCGCATGCTTGAGCCACACCATCGAAGAGCAGTTTCGGCTTGCCATGCGCTTGCCGTCCGGGAAAGTAAGCGCGCCGACACGGTACCCGGTTACGATTGCCGAATGATCGTCGATCATCCGCACGTTCGGCTGCTCGACGTGATACTCGATGCGGAAGCCATCGGCGAATGCGCCTTTGAACAAGGCCAGGTCCAACCTCTTCAGCTCGGGCCCATCCGTGTTGAACTCGGTAAAGCCGTGCGGAGGCACGAAGCGAGCCACTTTTTCAAGGTCGCTCTCGGCCATGCTCGAATAGAGGCCATCGACGGCCTTGCGAACATCGGCCGCATCGTCCGCGAGCGCGGCACCGGCCGGAAGGAGCAGAAACAGCGGAGCGATCAGGCGATGAAGATGAGGCATTGGTTGTTATTCGATTGACGCGGTAGGCGCGAGTCGCCTAATACTACCGTTGTATGCTTTAGCGCGCACGCGATTGTAAAACGCAATTAAACAAGGGGTGAAGAGATGGGCTCGAATACGATTCTCCGCGCCTGCTTGGGGCTGGTCTTTTGCCTAAGTATGGGCCACTCGATCGCGGCAGACAGCAATCGAATGGAAGTGGTCGACGGACAGGACATCACCGGCAAAGTATTCATGCGTCTTGGGCTGCCGAATCAAGGCTACTGTTATCAGCAATGCCTGCAGGAGGATCGCTGCACGGCCGTTCGCTGGGGATTCATCGAAGGCGCGACCGCCGGCCAGTGCCAGCTCTTAAGCGGCGAGCTCGTGTTCAGCGAGCCGCACGAGATCAAGACAGAGGATGGGCAGCGCATCGTCGTAGTGGCCAGCAAAAGAGTGCCTTGATCCGCGGCGCAGTGAGCGCATCGCAAGTCTGACGCTCGGAACGTACGCAAGTTTTCCGCCGCTCGGGAACAGCGGGCGCGCTTTATCGTTTTGTGGGTAGTGAGTAAGACGTCGTCTGCCGCGTACGCGGCGACGGAGGCATGACGCATGCCCAGAAGCGCCGCGGCCCGCAAGCCAAGCATTCGCTCCGAACGCTGGTGGATCGCCGCGGGCGATGAAGAGTGCCCGCATTGCGGCGCCCTTTACGCCTACGAAGCCGAGTATCGATGCCCGGACTGCGATGGCCCGACGTGCAGGCATTGCGTCGTGCTGCATCAAGATCGCGGCGTTTGCCCCGACTGCGTGCCGGCCGGGAAAAAGCGCACTGCGAAGGAAGGCCGGTAGCCATGACGCGCGCGATCTGGAAAGGTCATTTGCTGATCGGCGAGCACGAAGTGCCGGTCAAGCTGTACTCGGCGGTGGAAGATCGGAAGGTGCACTTCCGGCTCCTGCATGAGAAGGACAGTGCTCCAGTGGAGCAGCACATCGTTCGCAAGGACACGGGTAAGGAGGTCGCCAAAGAAGATCGCCGTAAGGCGTATCCACTCACGCGCGATACCGCCGTCATTCTCCAGCCGGAAGATCTCGAGAGTCTCGAGCCGCCCGCATCGCGAGAGATTCATTTGTGCCGTTTCGTCGCAAGCACGCTGCTGAGCGACCAATGGTACGACCGGCCCTACTATCTGGGGCCCGATGGCGATGAAGACGACTACTTTGCCTTCGCCGAAGCGCTGAGCAATAAGAAGCTCGTTGGGATTGCGCGCTGGGTCATGCGCAAGAAGCGCTATCTGGGTGCACTCCACCTCAACGATGGCTATCTGATGATGTCGACGCTTCGTCGTGCGGAGCAGGTGCTGAGCTTCTCCAACATCGAGGTTGCGAAGGCGAACGCGCCGCAGGAGAGCGAGCTCAAGCTCGCAGAACAACTCGTCTCCTCCATCAGCGGCGATTTCGAGCCCGAGCTCTGGCAAGACGAACATCGAAAGCGCGTGCAGGAGTTGATCGACGCGAAGCTGCGCGGCGCCAAGATCACGCCGCTCAAACGCAAGCCGAAGCCGCGCGAAGCGAGCCTCGCCGATGCGCTGAAGGCAAGCCTCGCGCAAGCGCGGGAGAAGAAAGTTGCCTAAACGTTCGAACGGCGCCTCTCGCCATGACGGGAACGGAAGCGAGTCGGCCGGCAGCCCGGCGCCAGTGCGCTCGTTCTGGTCCGGAACGATCACATTCGGGCTCGTGAGCATTCCCGTCGATCTGTTCTCGGGAACGCGCCCGCGTCAAACGTCGATGAAGATGGTGGACAAGGAAGGGCACGCACTCGGCCGGGAGTATCATTGCTCGAAGGAGGGCAGGAAGCTGAAGCAAGACGATCTCGTCCGGGGATACGAGACCGAATCCGGCGAAGTCGTCGTCATTACGGACGAAGAGTTCGAATCGGTTGCGCCCGAGATGTCGCGGGACATCGAGCTGCGCAGGTTCGTGCCGTTCGCGCAAATTCCGCCCTTCTACTATCAGCGGCCGTACTTCCTTGCACCGGCCGGCCGTTCCGCGAAAGCATACAACTTGCTTGCGATGACGATGGAGCGCACCGGCCAAGTCGCGATCGGCGCCTTCGTCATGCGCGGTCAGGAGTATCTCGTTGCGATCCTCGCCGACAATGGCGTGCTGCGCGCGGAGACGCTGCGCTACGCCGATGAGATTCGCACGCCCGACGTCATCGGCTTGCCGAAGAAGAAAAAGGCCGCCGCGAAGAAGGTCCAGCAGTTCGCGAAGGCGATCGAGGCGCTCAAGAGTAGGTCGCTCGATGTATCCGAGCTCGAGGACCGTCAAGCCGAAGCGCTGCAGCAGCTAGCGGAAGATAAGCAGACGCGCGGCGAAGGCGTGATCAAGACGCGCGGCCTCGAGGAAGAAGATGCGGACGCGCAAGGCGCGGAAATCGTCGATCTCATGGAAGTGCTCAGGAAGAGCTTGGCGAAGAACGCGGTCGTGACGACCGCAAGCAACACGCCCTCTCCCGGTCAAGCTGCGCGCCCCGCGCGCAGCGCGGGCCACGAACGAGGCGGCAAACGCGCGTCCGCGGTCCGTCGCGCGAAGAGCAAGGCATCCGCCGAGGAGGATCTCGCGCAGTCCTCGAAAAACGAGCTCATGAAAATGGCCTCCGAGCTCGACATCGCAGGGCGCAGCAAAATGGACAAGCGCGAGCTCGTGAGTGCAATTCGTCGCGCGAGCTGAGTCGTGCCCCTCACCCTGTCCTTATCGCTTCGCGGCATTCCGAGAAGAGGAATCCGCAAAGACTGACCAATCGACCCGCACGGCAAGATTTGCATAGTTTCGCCGCGTCGCGTTGCTAACTCGATTTCGGAGAGCGTACTTTCCTTTTCCGAGTCCCGAGCTTCCGGCTCCAACGGAGAGTGCGTATGGCCCTTCATCGTCGCGACTTCATTAAGGCCGCTGCGTTTGCGGCGGCGCTCAGCAGCTTGCCGTTCGGCGTACGCGCTGAGGGAGCGGACAAGATGAAAATCGGCATCATCGGATCGGGCAAGGTCGGCTCCGCACTCGGCCGCGTCTGGGTGCAGCGCGGTCACGAAGTCATGTTCGCATCGCGTACACTCGCGCACGACAAAGCACTCGCGAAGGAGCTCGGGGCGAATGCGCGTGCAGGCACGCCGCTCGAGGCTGCGAAGTTCGGTGAGGTCATCTTGTTCGCCGTACCGTATCGGGCCTTGCCGGAGCTCGGCAAGAACCTTGGCGAGGCGCTCGACGGCAAAATCGCGATCGACGCGTGCAACCCGTATCCGGGCCGCGATGGCGAGATCGCGATTCAAGCGCGGGAGATCGGCGTGGGCCTCATGTCGGCGAAGCTGCTCCCGGGCGCCCGCGTCGTCCGGGCGTTCAATGCGATCAGCGCCACTCGCATGGGCTCAGCGCACGAAGAGCCGGGAAAGATTGGAATGCCGGTCGCTGGCGACGATACGGAAGCGGTCCAAGTCGCCTCGCGGCTCATTCGCGAGATCGGTTACGAGCCCGTGTTCATCGGCGGTCTCGAGATGGGCAGGTACTTGATGCCCGGCACGCCGCTCGCGGGCGAAAGATCCCCGGACGAGATCAAAAGGATAGCGAACACATTTTAAGTCGTGGACGGTCGACGGCCGGAGGACCCTCCCTCTCTTGCCGTCAACCGTCATCTGTCAACCGTCCATCATCAATGACGCGGCTGCGCCGATTGCGTGCCGCTCGTTTGCTGCATCCCTTGCGTGCCTTGCTCGCTTGCGATACGCAAGTTGTTGTGCACGTCCTTCACACCCGAGAGATCTTCGATGATTTCGACCGCACGTCTCTTCTCGAAGCGCGAGTTGACCGTGCCGGTCAGCGTCACTTCACCGCTCCTCACGTTCACTTCGACGTTGGACGCATCGACCATCGGATCGTCGGTCAAGCATTCGCATACTTCTTCGCGGATGCGTTCGTCGGAACGTTGGTATCCCTTCGGACCGCGACCGCGGAACGATCCGGTAAGGCCGGCGCCGGTTTGCGATGTGATGCTGCCCGAGCCGCCATAGCCAAAGCGACCGGCCGTGAAGCGCGCGCCGCCCCCGCCCTGTTCGCGTTCGCGATAGAGATCGCCGCCTGCTTCGCTGCCGTACTCGGTTCCACCGTATCGAGCGTACTCGCCGCCGCCGTAGTAACTTCCGCCCTGATGCCCGCCGCCGGATCCAGGGTAACGGCTCGCACCGTACGGACCGCCATACTCACCACCGCGTCCCGACTCGCCAGTGTAGAAGCCGCCCGAATAGTCGCGCCCGCCTCGATGAGCGCGCTGTTCTCCGGGGCGAAAGCGATCGCCGTAAACGTGCTCACCCCAGTCGCGATCGCCGTAGCGTCTTCTGCCGTAGTCGGGCTCGCGCCAATCCGAACGGCCCGATTGCCCATAGAACTGAGGATTCTCGAACCCCCCGCCATACGATCCGTAGCGCCCATACTCGCGCTCGTTCTCTTCGTCTTCGTCTCGGCCCCACTCTCGACCCTGTGTGTATTGCTGTTCCTCTTGTCGGCCGTATCTATTCTCGTCGCGCCAGCGATACCGATCTCTGTCGCGGTCGCCTCTGAAAAAGTCTCGCATTGACATCGCATTCTCCTTTCATCGGGTAGTGGAATTGCGACTGAGCAGGCGCCGGATGCGCAGCCCCGTAGCGAACTAATCGCGCACTTCAGTGCCGGTTCCCGATCCCGCGAGCGCGTACAGGGACCCTTGATCTTCGCCGTGAATTGCCTACTTGAAGAGTCTGCAATTCACCATAGCGCGGATCTTGGAGGGTGCGCGCGCGTTCTCCCCGGGTGAACCGTTCTCTTCAGGGACGAGCCATGAACGACACGGAATGAGCCCGCATGCGAGGCGGCCGCACCGCTCGCTTTCTTGCCGGGCTCTTACATCGGAGATGACCCACCGGAGATCACCTGTGACTACTTCGTATCCCGTGCTGCACGTTGTTCGTTGCCTCTGTTTGCTGCTCGTTCTCAGCGCGTGCTCCGAGAACGGCGATGCGCAGAACGCGCAGAGCGAGCGAATGAGCGATTCGGAAGTCGCGACTCGATCGCCCTCGGCGCCCGGCGCGCTGCCGGATTTCCGCCAACTCGTTCGCGAGTACGGCGACACCGTCGTTTTCGTAGAAGTTCAGGCATCGACTCCTACGCGCGGCGCGCCTCTGTCCTCGGAAGATCCGCTCTTCGATTTTTTTCGGCGCTTCGGCATTCCGGTGCCTGATGGAGGGACCGCGCCGAATCCTGCACCGGTGCGAGGCGCAGGATCGGGCTTCATCATCTCCGACGACGGTTACATTCTCACGAACGCCCATGTCGTCGCAGACGCGGATCGCGTGACGGTGCGCTTGACGGACCGGCGCGAGTTCGATGCGAAGGTGATCGGCGCGGACTTGCGCACGGACGTCGCGGTCATCAAGATCGAAGCCGACGATTTGCCTACGGTCAAAATCGGCGACCCGAACAAGCTGTCGCCCGGCCAATGGGTGTTGGCGATCGGCGCGCCCTTCGGGCTCGAGAACAGTGCGACGGCCGGAATCGTGAGCGCGACGTCGCGCGCGATCGGCGGAAGCGATATCTACGTGCCGTTCATACAAACGGACGTCGCCGTCAATCCGGGCAACTCGGGCGGACCGCTATTCAATCTGCAGGGCGAGGTCGTCGGCATCAACTCGATGATCTTCAGCCGCACGGGCGGCTACATGGGCTTGTCCTTTGCGATTCCGATCGACGTCGCGATGGACGTACGCAAGCAGCTCATCGAAACCGGCCACGTGGTTCGAGGACGAATCGGTGTCACCGTTCAGGATGTCAACGCACAGCTCGCGCAATCCTTCGGGCTCGACAAGCCGCGAGGCGCGCTCGTCAGCTTCGTCGAGAAGGACGCACCCGCGGAAGAAGCGGGGCTGAAGCCCGGAGACGTGATTCTGAGCATCAATGGCGACCCGATCGAACACTCGAACGAGCTCGCCGTGACCATCGCGGGATTGAAGCCGGGCGAAGAAGCGGAGCTCGGCGTTTGGCGAGATCGGAAAGAAACCAAGCTCGACGTGCGTATCGATAAGATGGATGAGCAGGTCGCACAACACGCATCCGCCCGGAGCGCCGATGCGGCTGGCGGCAAACTCGGACTGGCGGTGCGGCCGCTGACGAAAGAGGAGAAGCAAGCCGCGGATACGAGCGGCGCCCTGGTCGTAGAGCAAGTCGGCGGCCCGGCGGCGGAATCGGGCGTGCAGCCCGGCGACATCATTCTAGGCGTCAACGGTACGGAGATAGAGTCGGTCGAGCAGTTTCGCGATGCCGTCGAGGATGCCCCGGATACGGTTGCACTCCTGATTCAGCGCGGCGAAGCGCAGATCTTCGTTCCGGTGCCGACGGCGTGACGTTTCGCTACGCGCAACCAGCTTCGCTAGCGAATCTGCATTCGGACCCGCTCGTTGGGCGTGCGCTTGTAGTGCCGATAGAGCGTCGCCTCCTTCTCGGGAGACAGCTCGCTCGGGTCGTACTCGGGACTCGCGCGCACTTCATCGAGCAGCATCGCGACCTCGACTGTCCGCTGGCCCCAACTCACGCGCTCAATCCAATCGGTAGAGATCAGCACTTTGCGACCCGGCAGCCACCTGCCGGTATCGAGCACGAAATAGCGCAGCGACCAATCCGCGTCCTCGAAGATGAAATCCTTCACCGAGCCGATTTCGCCGTCCTGCGCCTCGATGGCGTAGCCGTGTACTTCGTTCGCGCTGCGCAGATGCGGATCGCCCTGATCCTTATCTCCCTCGCTGCGCGCCTGCGCGTCAGCTCGCCTCGTCATCTCCGCCGCGGCAATATTGACTTCTGCTGTCGCGCCCAAGCCGCCCCACATCGGACCCGCCCAGTAATATGGATAACCGAAGTAATCGCGGTAGGCTGCTTCCTGCTGATGAGAGACTGGCTTGTCGAAATCGATTGATGGCGCATTGCGAAGCTGCTCGCGCGTGAGGTCCACGTCGACTCGCTGCGCGTCCCAATTCACGCCTCGGATCGCATCGGGCACGAGCAGTACGGTCCGCCCGCTCAACCAACTGCCGGTCTTTGCGACAAGGTAGCGAAGCGTCCAATGGCGATCGTCGAAGTAGGCATCCTTGACCGTGCCGATCTCGCCATCGACAGC
>JBDZVE010000080.1:7907-13615 GCA_040255535.1 Lysobacterales bacterium
AGTCAGCGCCGCATGTGCCTGACCACGATGATGTGTCTGGTGATTGAACAAGTGCGCAAGGACTTCGTGCACGGACTGCTGCTGCGGCATGCCCTTCAACATCTTGTACTCGCACGTCTTTTCGAAATCGGCCTCGCCGAGACGGGCGACGAAGTCGACTATCCGCTGATCTTCAGCGAAACGTGCCGCTCGCAATGAGGGCAAATCATCATGGATCGTGGCATCGAGCCTGTCGGGGTGGCCGCCGTGACCTTCCAAACGGTGCATCCAAATGCGATCCGCCGTCAACAGGTGGTTCAGTGTGCCGTGAAGGCTCTTGAAATAGACGCCGACCGGTTTCCGATACAGCTCATCCGGCAATGAAGCGGCCGTGTCATAGAGCCTGACATTGGCCCATCGATTGTAAGCGGCCAGCATCGTAAAGTGTCGCTTCATAGATCACCCAAGAGTTGAATACAGAAGGCACGAGCATCGTGTCGGCTCTAGCCGAGCTCGATCGTCCTTTGGAATGCTAGTTCAGCAGTCGCAACCGAGTAGAGAGCTCGGATTCAGAAAGCCAAATATGCAACATCCCTACGCGGCGTTTTTGGCGCACCTGGAATGACCTCATGAGCACCAACGTCGAAGTACTTGAACAATTCTTCGCTGCAATCAACCGCAATGACATACCGGCCACGATCAAAGATTTCGATCCGGAGATCGTGCGCGTCGAGCCTGAAGGTTTTCCGACCTCCGGCACCTATCGCGGCATAGCGGAAGTGCAAGAGCACGTCAGGAGAGGACGCGGCAGTTGGGCCGAAGGCACCTGCGAGCCCGAAAAGTTCTTGGAGAATGGAGACAAAGTCGTCGTGTACGTCCACGTTCGGGTCCGCCTCAAAGATTCAACCGAGTGGATCGACGCGCGATTTGCCGATGGCTTCGTGATTCGCAACGGCAAGATCATCGAGTATCGGACTTTCCCAGAACGGGGTGAGGCCCTGAGGTGGGCGGGCATCGAAGAGTGAGAGGCGAGTCGGGAGTTAACGCCTCCTCGAGCATCGGATCACCTTGTCACGTCGCCGCGCCCAACCGATACGACTGAAGAAGAATTGCCCATAACCCAAGGGCAGCGAGGAAGTTGATAGTAAACACCAGTCCGCGCAGACGGATGTTCGTCGTCAGGATCTGAACGCTGCTATGCGCCAGACGCCCGACGATGAAGACCCAGGCGAGCACGACCGCGGCGCGACTTTGTACCGAGCTCATGATGAGAAGCAGACATGCTGCGTAGAAGACCACGGGCCACTCGAACTGATTGGAAAGATTCGCACTGATACGAGGCTCGACAGCAGCCCAAGGATTGGAGTCGTCCTCGCGCTGCCCGATTCCCCAGATTCGAGGAGCGCGAGCGAGCGTCAGGAGAACGTACAGGAGCGCAGTGAGCCCTACATGAACGGCCATCGGCAGTATCAGTGGATGCACTGAAATGTCCCCGTCAGATGTTTCGATCGATGCCCGACTGGCTGTCGAGTCGTTTACGCAGACGGCCTTGAGTAACATGTCTGCTCGGTTTTGACTAGCTCGTGCGCGACGAAACGGTCCGCTCGCAACCGCGTCGCATCTTCGAGAAGACAGGTGTGCAACGACAGGTTCAGTGGTGCCGCTGATGATTGCGAGTCAAATAGCGACTGACATCATTGAAACGAATCGGCCATTGGCGAAGCTTCCGATTCGCTTGACGTGCGCAATTCTCGAACGTACCGATGCTTACTGGAAGCGATTCGCCCAAATCTTATGGGGAAAGTTCAGGACATTCTGACCAGACACGTAGTGCCACACGGCTAGCGCGCGTCCCTGCGCATCGACTTTGATCCTGTAGCTGCGCGCACGCGGGTAGCCGTCCGCAGTGCCATCATAGAGGTGTTCCGGGCCGCCAATCTGCTCCGCGGAGCCCCAACCTTGGCCGGGGACGTAGCGACTCGCCCACATGTTCCTGAAAATCACGTCATTCGGATCGGATAGACCCAGGGCTTCGGCGCCCTCGGGCCACACGGCTGATTCAGTCCAGAGTGCAAAGGCGATGCCATCGTCGTTTAGGGCGACCTGTATGTCGTCACCCGGTACGATCGTCGTGGAAGTCGCGGCACGAATCGGTTCGGGTGTGCCCCAACCCGACATGGCGTCGTAGCGATTGGAGTAAAGCGTGACGGGCTGTCCGTTGCCCGCGCTCGTCATCCATACCGCAATGGCATTGCCGTTTCCCGCGCCTGAGAGATTCGCTGAAATATCGAAGCGATTCGCCTCCTGATTAGAGATGACGATTGGTGTGTCCCAGCCGCTGCCGGGAACATATCGGCGTGAAGTAACGCGAGGTTGGATACCCGCGGTCGGAGCTTCCGACCATACGGCGATTGCTCCGCCATCGGAAGTCGCTACGACTCCGGGAGCGCGTGTGTCTACATAGTACGCGCCGGGTGAGGACAGCAGCGACGCACTACCCCATCCATCTCCGACCGCATAGCGGTTGGCATAGATATCATATCGGTATCCGTTGTGGTATTGCTGCGAGGTCCAAACGACGGTGGCGTTGCCGCCGCTGTCCATTGCGATCTCAACGATCTGTGCCACTCGAACTGACGGAACATCCGGGCCAGACATATTCGAGACGAGCTCAACGGAGCCCCAGCCATCATCGACAGTGTAGCGACGCGCAAAAACGTGACCGACGTTCGGGTCCACCGCATAGCTTCGTGCCCATACGGCAATCGCACTACCATCGGCGGCAACAGCAATCTTCGGCGCGTACACCAACTGATCGGTGTAAGGGTTGCTGTCGAGCCCGTTGCCGCCGTCAAACTGCATTTCTCCGTTCCAACCAGCATCTGTGTAGGTATTGAGGCGCATCTGGCTACTCTCTCGGCTGACCCAGATCGCAAGCGCATCTCCGCTCGGGCTCATTGTGACGTGTGGCTCTGGATACCAGGCGTTCTCGCTCGCAAGCTCATACAGAGGGCCCCACCCGCCGGCCGGCGAAAAGTGCCGCACATAGGGCTCACGCGCCGGCCGCCCACCGGGCTCTGGGCGCCCCGGCGGAAGAGAAGACCAGACCGCGACGGCTGATCCATCAGGGATCATCGCGAGCTGCGGCATCGATCCGTCTCGAGTATCGAGTAGTTCCGCCGTGCCCCATCCAGGAACTGCACAAGTCACTTCGATATCGGTGACGTCCGCTCCCGTGATCGTGCCCGTCGCATTGGCAACTTTGCAGAGCCGTTGAGATGACGGCTGCGCCGTAACCTCGATCGCATAGCTCGCGCCATTCGGCAGCAGCGTGTCGAAGACAAAGGCGCCATCGGAGCTGACCTCGAGTTCGTCGCCGCCGGAGCTCGTCAACACGAGCCCTATTCCATCGAGCCCTGACACCGTGCCGCCGATCCTGTATTCGGGAGGGCCGAACTCTATTGTGAGCGTCAAACCGAAGGCGGTGTTGCCCGCACTATTGCTGGCGGTGATCGTATAGACCGCTTGCGAGGTTGCTGCAGTTGGCGTGCCGCTGATCTCGCCCGTCCCAGTGTTCAGCGAGAGCCCTGGGGGCAAAGCGGGTGCCACGCTGTACTTCTCAACCGTACCCGTGACTGTTGGGATCAAAGGCGCAATCGCTGTGCCGACGGTGAACATCTGCGGACTGGGATACGAGAGTTCCGTTGGGGGTGCAAGATTGACCGTGATCGTCAACCCGAACATCGCGCTCCCGGCTTGGTTGCTCGCAGTAACCGTGTATGTCGTTTCCTGTGTCGCCGCCGCGGGTGTGCCGGTGATCTCGCCATTTGCAGAATTTAATGCCAGACCGGCAGGCAAAGCGGGTGTCACGCTATAGCTCGTGGCGGTGCCAGTGACCGCTGGGTGCAACGGCATAATCGGCGTACCGACCGTATACGTCTGTGGGCTCGGGTAAGACAACCCACTCGGTGGCGGTGGCGGCGCCGCAGCTACGATGATGATCAAGTCGAACGATGTCGAACCCACAGCGTTGCTCGCCGTGACCTTGTAAGTCGCCTGCGGCACCGCTGCGGCGGGCGTGCCCGTGATCTGCCCGGTCGCACCGTCCAAGGCTAGGCCCGTAGGCAACGACGGCGAAACGCTGTAGCTCGTCGCAACACCGGTGATCGATGGAATCAGAGGCGCTATGGCAGCGCCTACGATGTATGTCTGCGGACTCGCATAAGACAAGCCGCTAGGCGCACCTCCAGCTGGCGCCTTCACTTCGATAAGCAACTCGAAAGTCGCGGTACCCGCGGAGTTGTTGGCCGATACGGTGTATTTCGCCGGTGCGGCAACGCTGTTCGGCGTACCAGAGATCTGCCCGCTCACTTCGTCCAACGTCAGGCCAGACGGCAACGCGGGCGATACGCTGTAGTCGATCACCGTTCCGGTAACAGTCGGATTGAGTGGCGCGATTGCGGACCCGACCGTATAACTCTGCGGGCTCGAATACGAGAGATCGACAGGCGGACTGACCGGTGCCTCGCCGACGGAAATCGTGAGGCTGAAGGTCGCGGCGCCTGCGGAGTTGCTCGCCGTCACAGTGTAGGTTGCTTGAGGTGCGGTCGCCGTGGGCGTGCCGCTGATGACGCCCGACGTTGAGTTCATATTGATGCCAGCGGGAAGCGCGGGAGATACGCTGTAGCTCGTGACCGTGCCAGTCACGCTCGGAACGAGCGGCGTGATGGCAGTCCCAACCGTGTAAGTCTGTGGGTTTGCGTAGCTGAGTGCGCTAGGAGCCACTGGCCCGCCGCCGCCGTTGCTCCCGCCGCCACTTCCGCCACTGCTGTTGCCGCCGCCTCCCCCACCGCACGCGGCGAAGGTGAGCAGCACAGGCATGCAAGCGAGCGCTCGCAGAAAGGAGCTCACTGAGCGGGCCATGGCCATCCTCATGCGACGATGTATTTGTCGTTCTAGTGTCTTGTGATCGAAGCGCCTCGACGGTAGATGAAAATGTCTTTGTCCGTCATCACCCAAATGGGGTATGTCCGATTCCCTTGTGTCTCCGGTGGTTCCGGATCAATCGCGGAGTCGCGGTCCACCACTCGCGAGTTGCACGAGCAATCGAAGGAGCTCGGCTTGGTGATGCGTGTTCGTCTTAACAAATATGGCCTTCAACTGACTACGCGCTGTCTCATAGACTACGCCGAGCGACTCAGCGGCCTGAGCGAGGGTTTGCCGCTGCCGAGTGCAACAGCCAGTCGGACTTCTGCTTCGCTCAGCCCCCACAACGCACGCAGACGTACGGGATTGAGGATTGGCGCATCCTCTGAATCCGTAAGCACCAACACGGCGTGCCCATCACCTAGAACGTTTGAAGCTGTTCCTGGAAGCGCTTCGATCAGTAGCCGTCGCGCCGAGGCCTCCTTTACGACTACGGGCTGCAGCAGCCTTTTTTCGAACACAACACCGCCCATCGTCGCGCAACCGATCAGTTGATCCAACCGTGCTTGCGCTGAGGAATCGCTTGCGACGAGGCGGCCATGTTTCACGCAGATTCCGCACCCGCGGCTCACGATGGTCTCGGCGCGGGAGTTCAGATACATCACCTTAGCGAGTCGGTCCACGACTATCGCTCCGTCTCCGAGCGTGTTCAGCACGTCCACCAACGTACGAGCCGACGCAACAGAGAACCTTCGTGCCAGCCTAATTACGCGCGCCAAGTGAGGGACGAGCACATTTAGCCG
>JBDZVE010000080.1:13715-16251 GCA_040255535.1 Lysobacterales bacterium
GCCAATGGGTCACGCAGATCATGTGAGGCAGGCAGCCTTGGACCCGCATCAATCAACCCCACGTCATAGGGTTGGCACAGAACAGTTCCCACCGCATTCATTGACCGCGCAACGGCGTGCAATGCGTCCGGCCAGATCTCCGGCCTCACGACGGCCTCGTACAACTGGCCGACTGCGTGCTCGAGTTGACATCGCTTCCGCATGGTTCGAACCGGCAGCCCTCAGCATTGCCGTTGTTGTTGCACGCGAAACAGTGTGATCGAGTTTTTATAACGTCAAAGTGGGATCAGAACAAGCTCTCACTCAAGGCCGGACACCGCATCGCCATCTAGGTGTCCGCCGGCTGCGATCGTCCCACGAATTCGCGAATGAGCACCGCACATTCCGCCGGCTTTGCCTGAAGAAGAAGATGCGGACCGTCCACCTCACGCAGGGTGGCATTCGGGATTTGTCCGACGATCTCATCGCCGAGCGCATCGCCGATCAACCGATCTTGCGAGGCACGTAGATACAGCGTCGGCACGCGTATGTTTGCGAGATCAGCCCCGGGATCGATGTCGCGCAAGATTCGGAATCGCGCGTTTATGTGTGCCGAGGTCATGTCCTGTACGACTCGCGTCACCTGCTCGAGCAGCTTGCGGTCTCGTATGCCGTTCAAACAGAACATGCGCACCGCTGCCTTGCGAAGCGAATCTGCGCCTAGCAGCGCGGCAGGTAACCGAGAGGCAATCTGAAGCAGCAATGGATGCGGTTTCGATGGGAACGTGGCGCAGAGGACGGCGCAATGCACCCGGTCCGGAAAGCGACTCATCAACGACAAGGCGACCGGCCCCGAGAATGACTCGGCAATCAGGACGGCCGGCTCATCGGGCATGAACGAGGCGGCGGTGTTCACGCACTCTGCAAGCGTGCACTCGTCCGAGTAGCGAACTACCTTGAACTCGTACTTCGGACCAAACGCTTCGATCAGCGGAGCAAACAAGGCTCCTGTACCGTCGAAGCCTGGCATCAAGACGAATGGCGGCACGACTGAACAACTATGAATATGTCATTGCGGCTCGAATTCGTCGGACACGAGAATCCGTTCATCGAGTTCCGCATCGCCGAGTGCGCACGCCTTCGCACGCAGCTCTGCAGCCGTTCCGTGGTCAGCGAGAGCGGTCCCCTCCTCGACGAGGAGGCTCAGGTCTCGGCATGCGCCCGCCTGGCCCGCATCCGGCCCGTGATCCGATCATACGTCCAATAGCTCGAACCTTACACCGTTGGCACTCCTGCGCGGCCCCGCGGTACGCTTGACTGAAGGCATTGCGAACACTCGGCAAGCGGATATAGTTCGCCCCCGAACCCTTGGCACGAAGACGCGCGATCACATGAGCACACTCCCAGCCTGCCCGCAATGCCAATCCACGCTTACGTACGAAGACGCACAGATGTACGTCTGCCCCGAGTGTGCGCACGAATGGTCGAAGACAGAAGCGCCTGAGGCCACCGAAGCAGCGCCCTCGGTACTCGACGCACATGGCAACGCGCTTCAGAACGGCGACACGGTCCTCGTGATCAAGGATCTCAAGGTCAAAGGCGCCTCGTCGACGCTGAAGGCGGGTACGAAGGTCAAGAACATCCGGCTCATCGAAGGCGATCACAACATCGATTGCCGCATCGAGGGATTCGGCGCGATGCAGCTCAAATCGGAATTCGTGAAGAAGGCCTAGCGGGCGAGCGGGCGGTAAAAGCCGAGCAGCCGTAGTCTAGGTCGCGCCGACCATCACGAACCTCCCTCCCCTGCCACGCGGTGTCAGGGAGGGGGCACTCGGCGGTCACTTCAAATCGACGCGCGCTCGAAATCTATGCAACCGCGTTGCGCCGAGAAGCTTCGCGGAACCATGACGCGCTCAGCTTGGGCGTCCGCTTCTGGGTCTTGAAGTCCACATAGACGAGCCCGAAGCGATCACCGTAGCCGTTGATCCACTCGAAGTTGTCCATCGTGCTCCAGTAGAAGTTGCCCTTGAGCGGAATGCCTTCGGCCGTGGCGCGCTGTTGCCACATCATGCCGTTGCGCAGGTACATCACGCGGTCGTAGTCGTAGATGTTACCGTCCTCCGCAACTTTATCGGCAGCGGCGCAGCCGTTCTCGGTGATGTAGATTTCGTTCGGCTTCCAGATCTCGTGCAGCAACCGCGGCGACCAATACTGCGACTCGGGCACCAGCCGGTGCCAGTCCGAGAACATCTTCGGATGAGAAACGCTGAACGGCACCTCTTCGTAACCGGATGGCTGGTCGGACGCCCTGACCGCGAGCGCCGGGATATAGATGTTGATGCCGACGAAGTCGACCGGCGAGGAGATGATCGTCATCTCGGCATCGGTAAACTTCGGCGCGTTGTTGCCGGCCCTCTCGAGGTACGCATTGTCGTAGCGGCCTTCCAGCATGGGAACAAGGAAGTAGGTGTTGAGCTCGCGGGTCGCCGCGGCGGCGGCCTTGACATGCTGCGGCGAGTCGATGATCGGGATGGCGTGCGGCATGTTCTCTGCCGGG
>JBDZVE010000081.1:0-3619 GCA_040255535.1 Lysobacterales bacterium
CTAGTGTGCGGAAGCGAGGTGGCCCTGCACAAGCGCCGTCATTCTTGCGGAAGCGAGAATCCAAACGCGCATGCCTTGTGCGCTTGCATCCAGAATGCGCCTCTCGCGTCCACAAGCGTAACGAGCGGATGGCGAAGGCACTTCCTGCTACAGAGCGAGGCAGAATAGGCTCTGTCTGCTTCTTATCGCCGCGCCGCCGCGAGAGCATCTTCCAAGACGGATCGCAGAAGAAGCGTCACGAGCCGCGACAAGGAGCTGCCCCCAGCCTTCTCTGGCCGTCAACTGTCAACCACAAACCTACCCGCAAACTGCTGCGAGTTCTCCCGATCCAGCGCGTTCTCATCGAAGGCCGGTGCCTCTGAACCTCCACAACGCTCGGGTGTCCCAGTAGAGTTGCCGGCGGAGGTGTCATTTCTTTGAAGAACTACGGCGCGAAGCGTCTTATGCTTCGAGCGAGAACACGAATTGAGAGGATCCGCGTTGAACAGCATTCGATTCCCTTGGCGTGGCCTGATCCTGGCCGCCGCGCTATCGAGCTCCTTCGCCGCACCGGCTGCCGCGGAAACGAAGAAGATTCTGTTCCTTGCGGGGCCTCGGGATCACGGCGCACCCGGCCGTCACGAGTACGAGCGCGATTTGCGAACGCTTGCCTGGTCCTTCGAGAACGCCTCAAATCTGCAAGGCGTCACGACGCAAGTCATCCTCGGGCGGCTGCCGCGCGATCTCGCCGCCGTGCAGGACGCCTCGGTCATCGTGATCAACAGCAGCTCCGATCGATCGGAAAGAGAGATTCATCCGCTCTTCCCCCCGGACCCCACGACGAATCATCACGGCTACGACGATGAGACGGCGGCGTACCTGAAATCCCTCGACCATCTTCTGAAGCAGAAGAAGATCGGCGTCGTCGTGTTTCACTATGCCCTTTGGGCCGAGAACTGGCGCGCACGCGAGTACTACATGAATTGGCTCGGCGGCCTCTGGGTGCAGATCGGATCGAAGAATCCCGTCGACGAGTGGTCGATGACATTCGAGGCCGAAGGACATCCGATTCTGCGTGGCGTGCAGCCTTGGACTTTCCGCGACGAGATCTTCTGCCGCTTCTTACTGCCGAGCGATGCGCGGCGTACGGATCTGCTCCTTGCGACGCCCAAGCAAGATGTGGGACACATCGGCCCACAGATCGTCTCGTGGGCTTACGAGCGCGATGACGGCGGGCGCGGCTTCGCCTTCGGCGGCCTCGACTTCCGCGACAATCTTGCGAACGATGACTATCGCCGCTTTCTCCTGAACGGCATCGCTTGGGCTGCGCACATCGAGATCCCTCGCGAAGGCATCCAATCGCCGACGCCCGATGTCAGCGACGTCACTGAACGCCATCCTGCGAAGTAGTCCCTGCTGAGTGCGCGCGAGCGCAACGTTCTCCCCTACCCCGATTCCCGATCCCCTATTCCTTCATGTTCATTCGTTCGACGCTTTGTGCCTTGTTCGCCTTCGGTTTCACGGGTTCAGGTTTTGCCGCGGACTGGCGCGATTACGGCGGCACGCCCGATCAGTCCAAATATGTGGTCCTCGATGACATCACGAAGGACAACGTCGATCAGCTCGAGATCGCGTGGATCTATCCGACCTCCGACGAGCGTGCGTATCAGTTCAATCCGATCATCGTCGATAACGTGATGTACGTGCTCGCGAAGGGAAGCTCGCTTGTCGCGATCGATGTCATCACGCGCAAGGAGCTCTGGATCCACGCGAACCTGCGCGGCATCACGAATCGCGGCATCAGCTATTGGGAGAGCGCTGACAAGAAAGATCGCCGGCTTCTCTTCACGCTCGAAGACACGCTGCAAGCGATCGATGCGCGCACCGGCAAGTCCATTCTCTCGTTCGGAGAAGACGGCGTCGTCAATTTGCGCGAGGGATTGGACCGAGATCCGAACACGATTCGCCGGGTCAGCTCATCGACGCCCGGGCGCATTTTCGAGGATCTGCTGATCCTCGGCAGCTCGCCCGGCGAGGGCTATTTCTCCGCGCCCGGCCACATCCGCGCGTACAACGTCGTCACCGGCAAGCTCGTTTGGACGTTCCACACGATTCCGCAACCGGGCGAGTACGGCTACGACACTTGGCCGAAGGATGCGTGGCAGTACGCCGGCGGCGCCAACGTCTGGGGCGAGATCAGCCTGGATGCGAAACGCGGCATTGCCTATTTCCCGGTGAGCTCGCCGACCTACGACTACTACGGCGCGGATCGTCATGGCGCCAATCTCTTCAGCGATTGCCTGCTCGCGCTCGATGTGCGCACGGGCAAGCGGCTCTGGCACTTCCAGATGGTGCATCACGATCTGTGGGACTACGATCCGACCGCCGCGCCGCAGCTCATCACCGTGCGCAAAGACGGCAAGACGATCGACGCCATCGCGCAGGCCACGAAGCAAGGTTTCATGTTCGTGTTCGACCGCGTCACGGGGGAACCTGTCTGGCCGATCGAAGAGCGGCCGGTGCCGAAGAGCGACGTGCCGGGCGAGCAAGCGTGGCCGACGCAGCCCTTCTCCACGCTCGAGCCTACGGCGCGCCAGGTCGTCGAGCCGGACGATCTCACACCTTATCTGATCAGCGATGCCGAACGCGCCGAGTGGCGCGAGCGCATCGCGAAAGCGCGCACGGGACTTTTCACGCCGCCCGCGCTCGTCGAAGCGGCGATCGTACCGGGCGCGGTCGGCGGAACGAACTGGGGCAACACCGCCGCGGATCCCGGCAAAGGAATCGTTTATCTACTCAATCAGGACTTCCCGTCCTTCTACAAATTGATTCCGCTCGACGATCGTCCTGATGCGATGAGCCGCCGCTTCGGGCCGCCCGATGCCGCCGCCGTGCAGCGCGGCGCGGCACTCTATAAAGAGAAGTGCGCGATCTGTCATGGAGACGATCGGGCCGGCACGCCTGCCGCCCCTTCACTCGTCGAGATCGGCGCCCGCATCGGCCCTCCGCAGCTACGCCGCACGATCGTCTATGGAAGCGGCCGCATGCCGCCGATCGGACACATCGACGATGAACAGATCAGCGACATTCATGCGTTCCTGGGCGGCGGCCCGCGTCCGAGGAGGCGAAACGATCCGGCGGAGAAGCTGCCGATGCCTGCGGGACCTGTCGTCGCCTCGGGTGGCGCACCGCGCGAGGCGCTCGCGACCAATGGATCGGCGCAAGCCATGCAGACTTATCCCGAGGGAGTCGACGCCCCGTCGCAGCGCTATTTCACCGACTATGGGCTCGGCTATCCGTACCTGCTCGCGCCGCCCTGGTCGACGATCATTGCGTACGATTTGAACCGTGGCGTCATCAAGTGGAAGAAGCCGCTCGGGCAGGATCGCGATGTGACGCGCGAAGGCGGCGCAAACACCGGCGTGCCTCGCGGCTCACAGCGACAAGGCATGATCGTCACTTCGACAGGCATCGTCTTCTCGACGGCGCGCGATGGGAAGTTCTATGCATTCGATGCCGACAACGGCGATGTGCTCTGGTCAGCAGCGCTTCCGATGAGCACCGAGGGATTGCCTGCAATCTACGAAGTGAACGGACGCCACTACATCGTCGTCAACGCCACGACGCCGCTCACGAGCGG
>JBDZVE010000081.1:3719-6969 GCA_040255535.1 Lysobacterales bacterium
AAGTGAACGGACGCCACTACATCGTCGTCAACGCCACGACGCCGCTCACGAGCGGCCTCAACTCGCGGGAAAGCGGCATCGGCTCGCCGGAACCGCTGGGCAAAGGCGGCTATGTCGTGTTCGCGCTGCCGAAAAAGGACGGCGCGACGAAGAGCAAGAAATAACGGTGAATCTCGCCGGGCACGCGAAGACGACCCCAGCACCGCGTCGTCCTTGCGAAAGCGAAAAGAAAAGAAGAACTCTCGCAAAGCACGCCAAGCACGCCAAGGTAGGAGTCAGAAGACTTTATCGCGGAGAGACAGAGGAATCTTCTTCTCTTCGCCACGCCGCAGGGCCGCGCGACGATATTTTTCCAAACTCTTACTCTGCGAGCTTCACTGTTCCCGCAAGGGGTACGGCGTGCCATCTCGGTGGGTATAGCGGTCCGCTTCCGCCGTCCAACGAAGATCGATATCAGGGTACGTGACTGCATCGGTCTGACTGCGCCCTCCAATCTCGAGCAAGAGCACGTCGTGCTGCGAGCGATTCTGAAGATGGTGGCCGTCTGCATCGCCGGCCTTGAAGCCGGCGCAGTCGCCTTCGCGGAGGAGTTGCTCGCCTTCGTTCGACACCAGCACAACTTCACCCGCGAGCACGCACACGAACTCGTCTTCCGCCGTGTGCCAGTGCCGCTGACTCGACCATGCGCCCGGCGGCAGCCGCAGCAGGTTTACGCCAAACTGCGTCAATCCGGCGGCATCTCCGAGTGCCTTGCGCTCGCGCTTTCGGCACGGCTCATCGAACGGGGACGGATAGCCCGAGCCGATTCGGCTCACGATCGTGCTGAGATCCAATTTACTGCTCATCGCCCACTGACTCTCCATCGAGATCGTCGAACTCGGGCGGCACGTCCCTGCCGCCTAGCGTCGGGAACGGCGTCTGCTTGGATTCGAACCGTTGTCTCGCGTCCGGATCGGCAATCGCGGCATCGAACGCTTCGTTCATTTCGTACACATCGACGTCGTAGCCGGCACGACGGAGCTCGCCCGTCATCGCATCTACATGCGCCGCGCCGGCTTGATAGACGTACGGCGCGAACTCCGGATCGATCTCCAGGTTGTCGGGCTGCTCGTAGGATTGCCGGCACCCTGCGGCGCTCGTCGCGTGATAGTTGCGGCAGGTTTGCGGGCGCAAAGCGTAAATCGAGCAGCGCCCTTCGACGAGGAACGGGCATTTGACGTTCCGCCGCATGCGCTCCATTTCATCCAAGCCCCGGAGCATCGCGCTGTTCGCGCGGATTTCGGCGTAGACGCGCACCCTTTGCTCGGTCGTGAACGCACGGTCGATGTAATCCAGGATCCGAAACACCTCGATCGCGCGCACGTCTACGCTGAAGTAACAGCACCACGTGCAGCCGGCGCGGCAAGCGAGCGTGCCGACATCAGGCGCCGATTCAACCGCCACATCATGCCGCACGAGCGCTCTCTCGAACGCGTGCATGACACCTTCGCTTCCGATCTCCTTGCGCGCGCGATCTCGCTCGCGGGCCAGGATGCCGCGGATGAATTCGACATCGAGCGTGATTTCCATGATACGCGATTCTAGAGTGCCGAGTGCTGCGTGAGTATCGGGTTCCCTCTCAACCGAGCGGGCGAGCACTCAAATCGACATTCCGAGCGCCCTCAGCTCCTTGCGCAGTTCGTCGGCACCGTCGAAGCGGATCGCTCGCAACCCGGTCTGTCGAGCCCCTTCGACATTCCGCGGACTATCGTCGACGAACACCGCGCGCGACGGTTCGATGTCGAAGCGCGAAATCAAAAGTCGAAAGATCGCCGGGTCGGGCTTGATGAGCCGTTCCTCTCCGGAAACGAGGATGCCCTCGAACCAATGCAGGAATTCGAACCGTTCGAGCGCAATAGGAAAGGTCTCGCGAGACCAGTTCGTGAGCGCGAGCAACCGTGTGCCGTTGCCGCGCAAGTCGCGGAGCAGCGCGACCGACTCTTCGATCGCCCCGCCGAGCATTTCCTCCCAACGAAGGTGGTACGCCCGAATCAACGCTTCGTGCTGAGGGTAACGCGCGGTCGCCTCTTCGATCGCCTCGCGCCACGTGCGTCCCGCATCCTGCCGTTCGTTCCACTCCGCATGGCACACCTCCGTCAAGAAGCGCTCCATGCCCTCGACATCGCTTCCGAACAGCTTCCGATAGAGATTGCGCGGATCCCATCGAATCAAAACGTTGCCCAAATCGAAAATGACTGTGTCTACCGATCCGTTCGTCTCGACCATTCTCTCCATCCGATCAGCGCACCCGCGAATAAACGAATGCGCGAGGATAGCGCATCGGACCGTGGAAGATGACAGCGCTTCACGAGCCCCGAGCTCGACTCGGCTCGCGAGCTTTAGCAGATCGAACTCGCCTGGAGCCGCGCGCGGCTCGCATGTCTCGATTGAAGAGCGGGAGATCGATTCGCGATCGCTTCGATCTACCGATTGTCGGCTTCGACCGTTCGGCCTTGATGTCCGGGCCGCGCTTCTAAACGCAATACACACCTTTGGCACACTCTGCGCGCGGACTACAACATCGTTTGCGCTCATGTAGGAATGCAGGCGTTCGATCCGGCGATGAATCTCTACTCGATGTCGGAACGCCGAGAGGTCACCGAGCGTTAAAAATCCCGCTGAACTTACAACCCGAAAGTCAGTGTGGGGGGCGCGTTGGCGAAGTTTCTCCTGGTCGGACCGTACGACCCTCATTGCGGGGAATTTACCTTCCTGGCACCGCCGCTCGGCGTGTGGCGCCTCGCCGGTGTCCTCGCGTCGGAAGGTGTCGAAGTCAAAGTCTTCGATCCCAATTGCTGCATTGGACCGCCCGAGCGCGCGCTCGAGCGCGAGATCTTGCGCGACGCTTACGATCTGATCGGCATGTCCACGACGGGCATGACATTGCAATTCGATCTCGCGCTCGCGCATCTCGCGCGCAGACTCGCGCCGCATGCAACGATCGTCGCCGGCGGAATGGAAGCAACCTTCCGGCCCGAGCTCATGTTCGAGCTCGGACCGTTCGATCTCGTCGTTCTAGGCGAAGGCGAGTTGCCGCTCCTCGAGATTGCCTCACGGCTGCGTTCGCAACGGCCGCTGAACGGCATCATGGGCACAGCGGAACGCTCCGCCGACAGCAGCTTGCGACGCTTACCTCAGCCCGCGCTCGACCGCGAACAGCTGCGCAGCGCAATTTTCTCGATTCCGTACGAAAGCATGCCTTATGAGGCGT
>JBDZVE010000081.1:7069-16159 GCA_040255535.1 Lysobacterales bacterium
CAGCTGCGCAGCGCAATTTTCTCGATTCCGTACGAAAGCATGCCTTATGAGGCGTACTGGGATCGGCTCGAGAACGCCTATCGCGTCGGCGCCCTGCCGACGAAAGCCGCGCGCGAGGCGTGCCTCGCTGAGATTCGCTCGGTGCGCTTGATCACGCTCAACTACTGCCCGATGGGCTGCACGTTCTGCTCGTCCACCAACTTCTTGCACGAGGCGCAAGGGAGCGTCGCGGCGATCGCGCGGCTCGATGCCGACGAATGCGTGGCGATGATGGAGCGCATCGTCGCGACGCACCCGCGCGTGCGCACGATCATTTTCCAGGACGATATCTTCGTCTTCACGAAAGATCGCCGTGTCCTGCCTCTGTGCGAAGCCATCGTCGCAGCCAAAGAGCGCGGCGCACTGCCGAGCGCGCTGCAGTTCATCAGCACGAATCGAATCGACGCAATGTCGCACGAGCGGCTTGCCGCGATGCGTCGTGCCGGTTTCAGGGTGCTCGGCTTCGGCATCGAGAACTTCTCGCGCAACGTGCTGAAGGAGTTCAACAAGGGCCACATCCATTCTCACATCGAGCCGATGCTCGACGCAGCGCTCGCGCTCGGTATCACGCCCTTTCTCGACCTGATCTTGAGCTCGCCGCACGCGTCGCTGCGCGACGTCGCTGAAACATTGCGCGAAGCCTACCGTTGGGTGAGACGAGGCTGCGAGATCGGCATGTATCCTTACGTCATCCCCTTCTCGGGCGCGGCATTCGCACGCGACCCCGCGCTGCGTCCGCATACCGAGTACAGCCGGCGGCACGTGGAGGGCACGGCGATCGAATGGGATCAGCCCGCGAAAATCCTCCCGATCGACCCGACCGTGCGGGAAGTGATCCTGCGAATCGAGCGGGACTTCGAGAACGCGATGGCGGCGCTGCAAGAACGCGCTTCGCACTTGCCGTCGCGCGTGCGCTCACTCCTCTGGATCATGGCGGGAGTGCCGGTTCTGGCTGAGCACGGCTTCGAGATCGCGAGCGAGCAGGAGGTTCGCGCCGAGCTCGAAGCGCGTCTGCCGCAGACGCGGAGGGCGGCGGCCACACGGGCCGTCGCGAACGCGTGAAACCGGATACGCCTTGGACTCTGCTCGCACCGCTCGGCGTGTGCCTGCTCCTGACCGGCTGGATCGCGCTCTCCGCGGCCAATCTACAGACGGCGAGTTTCTCCCTGCTGGTGTACGGCCTCGCCAATCTCATCGTCTACACGGACGCGCTCGACTTCATCTTGCGACTGCACGTTCGTCGCCGGCACATTGCGGCCGCGCCCACGGAAGAGAATCGGTATCTCTCTATCGATCTTGCGGCTGCATTGCCAGTGGGCGCGCGACAGGTCGTGCCTGTCCGTCCGTATGCGATCGTCGCATCGATCTACAATCTCGAACCGCTGCTCGATGAGTTCATGGATGCGTTCGCGGCCTATCGCGACCGCGTTTGGCTCATCAGCGACGGCTCCACCGACGCGACGGTCCTGCGCCTGCGCCACGCGGGTTGGCGCTGCTTCGACGAGGGCGTGAACCGGCGCAAGCCCGCGGCGGTGCGCCGCCTCCTCGAACGTTTGCCCGCGCACATCGAAACGGTGATGGTCGTCGACCCCGACATTCGCATTCGCGGTCGCGACGGGGGCAGTCGCATCGATCTCGAGCGATTCATACGCGACTTCCAGCAATCGGGCGCCGCAGCGGTTTGCCCGCGCGTGATGATCGAGCCCGACGGCTTTCTCGCGCGCTTCCAAGCGTTCGAGTACGCGCTTGCATTTCGCATCGGCCGCGAGAGCCTCGCGGACTACAGCATCACTTCGGGCGTCTCTTGCTATCGGCGCGATGCACTCGAACGCGCGCTCGCGAAGCACTCGCACTCGGTCTATGCGGAAGATCTCGAGAACGCGTTGATCCTCTTGAGCGAGGGCGAGCGCATCTACTACGACGGACGCCTGGTCGTCAGCACCGAAGGGCCCGGCAACGTGCGCAGGTGGTTCTCGCAGCGCGTCGGCTGGTACTACGGCTTGGTGAAGGTGTACACGGAACGCTTCCGCGAGGTCTGGCGCATAGCCAAGCGCACGCCCTTCTCGATGTATCACTTCGTGCTCTATCTCGGCGGCCTCTCCTTGATCCTGCATCCGCTCAAGATCGTGAGCGCCGCGCTCCTCGCACTGAGCTTCTTGAGCGGCTTCGACAATCTCTTCCTCGCGGATCTGCTGCCGCGCAATACCGTCATCAATCCCGCGTACTTCATCGCCGCGATCGGCAGCTACTTGGCGCTCGGCGTGTTCGCGCTGTTTACCGTCGTGCCGAAGAACGAGCGCGCCTACATCGCGCCGATCGTGCCGCTCTATCTGTTCTACGCCATCACGCATATCGCACCGATGACGATCGGGTACGCGAACTGGCTTGCACTCAAGGTCTTCGGCCGCCGTGTCTATCGCGATCACTACGAGCCGCTGCCGAGCGCCGGCACGGCGTTGCCGCTCGAGGCGAAGACCGAGCTCATGAGGAAGGCGTCATGAATGCCTGCGGCGCGAAACCCATTCCCTGGTCCCAAGGAGCGGATCAGTGAAGGGAATTCCGGCACCCGAATGCTACCGACCCGATCTGTATTGGGAGGATCGGGCACGCCGGTTCGCCGCGCGCGGCTCCGGTTTGGCGGCGGTGTGCTCCTATGGCATGCCCGAGTTCTACAACCGCATGATCCACTACAGCCAGCAGCGCGCGCTCGCGCCCTGGCTGCGCATCGCGCCCGGCGAGCGAGTGCTCGATGTCGGCTGCGGCGTCGGACGCTGGAGCTTGCAGCTCGCACTGCGCGGTGCGCTCGTGACGGGCATCGACTTGAGCCCGACGATGATCGATGAAGCCGCGCGCCGCGCCGAGATCCGCGGTATCGCAGGCCGATGCCGCTTTCTGGTTCAGGACCTCGCCGCGCTCGAGGCCGGCGAGACGTTCGATCTCGTGCTCGGGGTGACGGTGCTGCAACACATCCTCGATGCGCGAGCGCTTGGCGCTGCGGTGCATCGGATGGCTGCACACCTTGCACCGAGCGGACGGATGGTGCTGCTCGAGGCGGCGCCGCTCGCGCCCGCGAATCATTGCGACACGACGGTCTTCAGAGCGCGCCAACGCAGCGTCTATCTCGAACTCTTCGCGCAGGCCGGGCTCACGCTGCGCGCGCTGAGCGGCGTCGACCCGGCGCCGTTCAAGACGTGGCTGCTGCCGCGCTTGCGCCGCCTACCGGCGCCGCTCGCACTTTCGGCAGTCGCTCTTGTGACGGCGCTGTCCGCTCCAATCGACATCGCGTTCGGACGCCGTGCCGCGAAGCGATCGTGGCACGCCGTGTTCGTGCTCGAGCGATCCCCAGGAGAGTGACATGTCGATGAGTCGTCGCTCGGCCATCTCCATCGTCGTGTTCGCGCTTCTTGGCGTCTTCGTCGGTCTCGGTCTTTGGTTTCAATCGCGCGAGGTGGCACCGGGACAGGCGGCGAACAGTGCCGCCGTAAACGTGACGAGCGGCGAAGACCGCGGTCCCGGTACGCTGCGCGAAGCGCTCTTCATTGCAGCGTCCGCTGATGGCGAGGCGACGATCTCGCTGCAAGTCCCGAAGATCACGATCGCGACGGTGCTGCCTCCCGTCGCGAACGCGCGCGGCATACGGCTCATCGCCTCCGAGCAAGGCACCGAGATCGACGCAAGCTCCCTGTCGAACGCCGCGGTGCTCGACGTTGCCGGCGACAACGTCTCGATCGAGGGCTTGCAGATTCGCGACTGCAAAGGCGCCGCCATTCTGCTCCGAGCGGAGCGCTTTCGGATGCAGTCGACGACCATTCAATCGTGCGACGTGGGCGTCGATATCGCCGAGAACGTCAATCACGTGCTCATCGAGCGCAATCGCTTCGTGAACAACCGGATCGGCGTGCGCTTCGCGGCCTCGAACCCGAATACGATCATCGTCAAGAACGAATTCGTCGCTCACCACGATGCCGGGCTCTGGGCGGTGCGCAGCGATTCCGAGGAGCGTGGGGCACCGATCGGGATCCGCGAGAACCGATTCACGAAGGAGCGCATCGGTATTCTCGCCGCGAACGTCTCCGTTCTCGCGGAGCGCAACGAGCTCATCGATTCGCAGGAAGCGGCCATGCAGCTCATGGGGGTCGGCGCCGTCGCGCGCGGTAATCACATCAGCGGCGGCGCCGGCATGGGAATCATCGCCGAGAACGCGCGCGGAGCCGTCATCGAGGAGAACGAGCTCGAAGGCCTTGCGGCCTACGGAATCATGTTGAAGGGCGCATCGGACACCCTGGTACGCGCCAATCGCATTCACAACAGCGGCTACGGTCTCGCGTTCGTGCTCGGCAATCCGCGGAGCCCGAGCACGGCAATCGACAACACGATCATCGAGCCCAAGTTCAACGGCATCGATGTCATCGGCGATTCGCCCATTCTGCGCGACAACGAGGTGATGCGACCGCATGCGCTTGCACTCAAGGTCGTCGATTTCGAGCCCGACAGCGGCCAGACCGTTCGCTCGCGGCCCTACTTGAAGGGCAACAACTTCGACGATCGCGGGCTCACGATCGCGGCGGGTGAAGGCGGTTCGCGGCGCGGACGACTGCAATGAACACCGGCGACACTCAACTGATGCCTGCTCCGAAATGGAGCGATCCGCGCATTCATCTTCTCGATGACACCTGGCTGCTCGCGATCTTCGCGATCCTGCTCGCGACCGTCGTCCCTTGGCTCATCAGCGGGCTCGATATCGATTTCATCGCTGCCTGTCTCGGTCTTCTTGCCCTCGGCGCGATTCACATCGCACTGACGCTCATCGGCAAGCCGAGGCGATCCGGCGAACATCGCCCTGCGCTCACCGCGCTGCACATCGCCGGCATCGTCGTCGTCGGCTTCATCTGGCTGCAAGCCGGCGGATTGCAGAATCCCGCATTCCTGATCGTGTTCGTGCTGCCCGTCGTGGGCGCGATCTTTCTGTCGCATTGGCAGCCGTACTTGATGGCATTGCTCGCCGTCGTGACGGTCGGCGGCATCGCGCTCGCGCAGGCGCCCGAGCTGCGCTGGTATGCGCCCGGCCTCAACGCGCTCGGTGCATGGCTCGCGGCCGTCCTCGGCGAACGAGGGGCCGGCGCGAGCGCGCCGTTCGCCGGCTTTTACGCACCGTCCGGATATTACGTAGTGATGATCGAGGTGTTCGCCATCCTCATCTTCGCGTGCGCGGTCGCGTCAGAGTATCTCGGCACGATCTTCGAGCGCCTGCATTCGCATGTCGATGCCGCTCGCGCGGAAGCCGAACGCGGGCAGGAATTCTGGGCGAGCTTGATCGAGGAGCTTCCGGCGCCCGCCGTGCTCGTCGATGCAGATACGCTCCAGATCCTGTGCGCGAGCGACAAGGCGTCCGAGTACAGCGCGACCGAGCTCGAGCACGGCCAAAACCTCTTCGAAGCGATCCACTTCTCCTATCCGGACATCGTGCAGGAGTTGATCGCACAGATGGGCGGCAAGGCGCCGCTCAGCATGATCAAGGTGGGCGACCGACTGCGCGCGACGGAAATCCACGTGCAGCACACGGCGCAGAAAGGCCGGCGCTTCGCGCTCCTGCTCATCCAGGACAAGAGCGAGGAATTCACGGTGCGCGCCGCGCTCGATGTCACGGGTCAGGCAGTGCTCGTCATCGACGCGCATGACCGAATCCTCGCGTTCAATAAACCGGCGCAGGCACTCTTCGCAGCGATCGCTCGAGAATCCGACGCATCGCAGCTACTGTCGCTCAGCGAAGCGCCGGTGCGCTGGTGGGAGCCGGGCCTCACCGGGCGGCGCAAGATGCATATCGAGATCGGGCCCCGCATCTATCAGGTCACGTGCTCGGCAGCGCCGCTGCCGGGAGAAGAGGAGCAGTTGTATATCGTCGCATTCTTGCCGATGGCGCGCGCCGCCGGCGACCGCACTGGCGGCACCGGAACGGCGCGGATCGTCGACGCGAGAGCGACGAGATCGTCGATTGTCTCGCCGCCATGAAATCGTCGCTGGCACCGCTCGCGTTGTGCTCGATTGCGGGACCGCTGCTCGCCGCGAATGCGCTCGCAGCCGAAGTCGATGCACGTCCGCCGGACCGCCTCACGTTGAGCGGCAGTCGCTCGGAGTTCCTCGACTCGAGCGATGAGGGCAGCGCCGGCGCGCTCAGTTGGCTGCACTACTTCTCGCCCGACGCGCTGTTCGGCATCGGTGCGGAGCACCAGTACGTCGAAGATGCAAGCCTCACCTTCGGCGCCCTGCGCGGCTCACTCGGACGAGGCGAGCCGAGCTCGAGGTTCAACATCTTCGGCGAGGTTGACTATGGCGAAGGCGACGATGACGGCCGCGAGTTCGACTATGCGGTCGCGGTGCTCGCGCTGAGTCAGAACTTCACGCGCAGCTTCTCGGTGCAGCTCGAAGGCCGCCAGATCGACATCGATCGGAGCCACGGCAATCTTCCGAAGCTCTCGCTCACTTACCTGTTGACGCCGCGCTTGCTCGCGAGCGTGTCCTACGCCCACTCGGTCGGAGGGAATCTCGGCACCGAGCTCACGAGCGCCCGCTTCGACTACTACGGGCCGTATGTCAATTTGACGCTCGGCGGCGGCTCCGGCCGCGCCGATCCCTCGGTTCTGATCTTGGAGCCCGGCGTGGTTCTGCCGGCGAGCCAATCCAAGCAAGGATTCCTGGGCATCGGCAGGACATTCAAGCGCGCCGAGATTCAGCTCCTCGCCGACTACCTGGAAGTCGCGAGCAGCGAGAAAGTGACGGTCACCTTCAGCTTCACCGCCTTCATCGGCGCACGCGGCCCGTGACGATGAAACTCTCCTTCTTCAGACGCGGCTCTCGATGGCTGCCCGCCCTCACGGTGCTGACGGTCGTCGTCCTCGCCGGCGGAAGGCTCATCGCGATGAGCGTGCAGCAGCGCGCCGAGCACATGCGCGAGTCGGCGGAAATGCACGTCGCGCGCTACGCGAGCGCAATCGAACGGCAGCTTCAGATTCTCGCCGATCGCGCGGCAAGCGAAGGCGAGCGTACGGAGCTCGATCGACTGCTCTCGAGCCTGCAGTTGAGCGGGTTCATCGATCCCCAATACGACTTCGCACTCTCGAAAGTCGATGACGCGAGCAGATTACCGCGAGTGTTCGTGAGCACGCGCATCGATCGGCTCGAGAATGGGGTCGCGAGCCGCATCGAGGCGCCTTCCGGATTCTCGGAGGATTTGCCGGGCGGCTATCTGCAGCTTGCGATTCGTCCAAAGACGGGATGGTATCCGGCACGCGAGCTTGCCGCGGCGATCGCGCTGCTCGCCGTCGTCGCGTGGCTGCTCACGTTCGCGACCCACGATCTCGTGCACAGCTTGCACCGCTCGCGCGACGCGCTTGCGCTCGCGCGGCGGCAACTGCAGCTGGCCAATCGCAAGCTCGTTGCCGAGATCGAACAGCGCGAGAATCTGCAGCAGAGCTTCGAGCACTCCCGCTATCACGACGCTTTCACGGGGTTGCCGAACCGCCGCTACTTCATGGACCAGCTCGATCGCGCGCTGCGCGAAGTCCGCACGCGCCGACGCAGAAGCATCGCGGTCATGCTGCTCAACATCGATCGATTCAAGCTCATCAACGACACGCTCGGCCACACCGCGGGGGATGAGCTCGTCGTGCAGGCAGCACAGCGCTTCCAGAAGGCGACTGCGACGTTCGCCTGCATTCTAGCGCGCTGGAGCGGCGATCAGTTCGCAGTGCTCGTCTTCGACGTCCAATCGACCGATGCCGCGCTCGAGCTTGCGGCCTTGCTGCAAGGCGTGCTGCAGCAACCGTTCGAGCTGCGCAAGCACCGCCTGAACGTCGCAGCGCGTGTCGGCGTCACCCACATCGACTCGGGCTTGCTGCGCGCGGAAGAAGCGGTGCGAGAGGCCGACATCGCTTTGTCGGCCGCGAAGCGTCGCGAGCACGCGAGCGCCGTTGCGTATCAGCCTGCGATGGGCGGCAGTGCCGCGAGCCTCGTGAGCCTCGAGGCGGACCTGCACGTCGCGCTCGAGCGCCGCGAGCTGCATCTCCTGTTTCAACCGATTGTCGATCTGCGCAACCAGCGCGCGGCAGGCGCCGAATGTTTGTTGCGCTGGCGGCATCCTGTCGAAGGCTTGCTGACCCCGGATAGATTTCTGGGTGTCGCCGAAGAAGTGGGCCTGATCATTCCGATTACGCGCTGGACCATCGCGCAAGTGTGCACGCTCGCCGCCGAGTGGCGCCAACGCCTGCCGCGAGGCAAGGACTTCTATCTCACGGTCAATCTCTCGGGCGCCGCGCTGCGCGATCCTGAGCTCACTGCCTACGTCGCAAAGGTGCTCGAAGATACCGGCGCGCCCCCGAACGCGCTCAAGTTCGAGCTGACGGAAGGCGGTTTGATCAGCAACCCTGGCGCCGCGCGCGACGTGCTGGATGACCTGCAGAACCTCGGCGTCGAGATGATGCTCGATGATTTCGGCACGGGCTACTCCTCGCTCAGCTACTTGCAGCTATTCCCCTTCAACTACGTGAAGATCGATCGACCCTTCGTCGATCGCGCCGGCTCGGAGCGCGCGAACACAGCGATTGCCGCCGCGATCGTACAGATGAGTGCGAGCCTCGGGCTCAAGTCGGTGGCCGAGATCGTCGAGACGAACGAAGCCGCGAAGGATTTGCAGCAGATGGGTTGCGACTACGCACAAGGCTATTTCTATTGCGAGCCCGTTGAAGCCGAAGAAGCGTTGATCGTGCTCCGCGGTTCCGAAGGCACGCTCCGTGCGACGCGCTCGACTCATGAGCTCGCGGGCACCTACAACGAAGACTCTCCCACACTGATGCTCGACGACACGCTGATGCTGCCCGCCGAAACTGTCGTGCAGCAGATGAACGACAAGACATCGCAGAAGCAGCGGGATCGGTGAGGGCTCCGCCCGTTGACAGTTGACAGTTGACGGTTGACGGCCGGAGCGCCTCGAGCAGGGCGAATCTCCAGAGCACAGGTCTTCTTTTCTTTTCCCGCGCCGTCATGCTTGCGGAAGCG
>JBDZVE010000082.1:0-16085 GCA_040255535.1 Lysobacterales bacterium
GGAGCCCTCGATGAGCAATCATCGGGGGCCACCCGATCGCAAAGCTCGCCAAGGTCAGAGTAGGAAGATTATCTCGCGGTGGCGCGGCGGCGCGGCGAAGAGAAGAATTAATCTCGCAAAGCACGCCAAGCTCGCAAAGGTCAGAATAGGAAAATGATCTCGCGGAGGCGCGGCGAAGAGAAGAATTAATCCAAAGCCCGCAAAGCTCGCCAAGGTCAGAGGTGGAAGAGAATCGAGTTTGCCAATGCGCCTTGGGCCTTCTTGCCTCGGCGTCTCTGCGAGTATTTTTCCAAGTCTTCCCTTTGCGAGCTTGGCGTGCTTTGCGAGATTCACTCTTGTCGGAAGGGAGCCTTACGCGCGAATGCAATTGATCGTGAAACTGCAGAGCGGTCGCTCATATTAGAATGCGAGCGACGCGCCGTTCCGGCGCGAGCAGGTCACGCATGTCGGATCGGAGGAAAAGGGAGCGCCGCGGCTGGTCCGAAGAGGACTGGGTGCTCGGCGCGGGCGTCATTCGCCGCTCGCCTTACGATCCGTCTCGTGTTCGTCGAGGCAGGCCCTTTATCGTCGAGACGGAAACCGAGCGCCATCTCCTGTTCTCGCACGACAGCGTGCAAAGCTCGATGCGGCTCGATGATCCCGATGCGCTCACGTGCGAATACACGCGGCGCATGATGGCTTTCTTGCTGTTCGCGCCGGAGCCGCGGGAGATCGTCATGGTGGGTCTCGGCGGCGGCTCGCTCGCCAAGTTCTGCTACAAGCATCTCGTGCATACGCGTTTGACGACGGTCGAGATCGATGCCGATGTCATTGCGATGCGGGATGAATTCTGTATTCCTCCGGATGATGCCAGGTTCGCGGTGCTCCACGTAGATGGCGCGCGCTACTTGGCGAGGCGTTCCGACGAGATCGACGTGCTCATCGTCGATGCCTTCGACGAAGGCGGTGTCGCGCCTTCGCTCGCGACCTCGGAGTTCTATCGTCATGCCGCGAAGCGTGTGAGCGATGCGGGGGTGTTCGTCATGAACATGTCCGGCGAGCCGAGCCGCTATGACACGCACCTGCAGCGTATTCACGATGCGTTTGGCGATCGAGGCTTCATTGCGCCGGTGACATCCGGCGAGAACGAGATTTTGTTCGCGTTCAAATCCGCGCCGAACGGCGGGATCGTTCAACTGCGCGAGCGCGCGGAGCGGCTCCAGGCAGCGCTCGGTCTCGATTTTCCGAAGTATTTGCGATGGCTCGAGAGCGCGGACGAAACGGGGTTGCTATCGATTCAGAACCGATAGGAGAGGCCGAGCGAGAGCAGCGGCCAGTACTCGAGCTCATCCGCTTCCTTCTGCAGCTCCGCTTGTTCGGCAAGGGCGTCGGCTTCGATCTGCGAGCAGAGCATCGCGTTCGGAACGGCGCACTTGGCGTTGAGCTCGACTTTCGGCGAGCCGGTGAGAATGACGCCGATGTCGGCCGTGAACGCCAAGCGCCCGTCGAGCGAAAGCGGGTGACCGAAGCCAAGGCCGACATAGGGAGAGATGGTGTCGTACTTCGCGGTACCGGTCGTCTCACCGACATCATCGGCGGAGTACGTCACGCCATTTAATGTGTAGGTGCTCGAAACGGGCTTGGCGCGGGCGGTGAGCGAGGCATTCTCGACAGCGCCGGCGCTCAAACGAAACGCGCCACCGAAGGGATGCCAATCGAGGAACGCCTGCGCACCGCCGATCTCCGCCTCGCCGTCGAAGCGCAGATCGGACTCTTCGAGGTCGCTGATGGAGTATTCGTAGGTCGTGTATCCAACTCGCGCGCCAAATTGGTTGGTGAAGCTCGCCGCGATGCCGCCCCCGAAGCCCAGTGTGCCGGCCGTTCCATAGACGCCGATTTCGCCTGCGTACGCATGCCCCGCCATGGCAGCGCACGTCATGGCCGCGAAGCCGATCCATTTGGGCATCCTCACAAGCCTGTCCCCCGGCGAAAAAGATCGTCGTCGGCTCGGATTATCGGCGCCCGCTCGAGCGCCTTGACGGGCTCGCTCACCGATACGAGCGTGCGCATTGACCTCCTCGCGCATGTCGGCAATCCCTTAAGGCGTCGCCGGACGGGTCAAGACGGATCAGGAAGATCTCTCGCAAAGCACGCTAAGCCCGCCAAGGTAAGAAAAATCGGTCGATTCGATTGTTCGCCGCGCCGCCGCGCCGCCGCGAGAAATCCTTCCTGTTCATACGCTCTTACCCTTGGCGAGCTTTGCGCCTGCTTCGCGAGAGACCTTCTTTGCTCCAACTGGCTAGGCTACCCACCCTCCTTAGCCCTTAAGCGCTACTGCTGATTGTGGATCGTATGTGCGAGTGATCTGATCGCAGGTGTCGCTGGGGTAAATCTTGCCCGTGGCGATACGCCATCTCGCCGTGCAGCAGCGCGGCAGGAGGTTGGTATGGCGACGCGAAACATTGCGCTCGTAAGCATCGGCGCCGTGACGGCTGCCGTGGCGCTGGGGTGGGGTCTTTCGCTGCTCGGAACGACGGACCCGGTCGTTCAGGTGCAGGACAGCTCCGATCCGGCATGGCGTGTCCAAGTGGAGGAGATGGAGCTGGCCGAAGCCGTCGGAGTCGAAGATGCCTCCGACCCCATCGACCCGGCAAACTGACGCCTACGTGGATTTCTAAAGCCTCGTTCGCTACCCTGCATCCGCAGGTGAGATCCCGACAGCATCGTGCTGTCGGGGCCACGTTTGTTTGACCCCTCGGATGCATGAGCGACGAACCATCGACGACGGGCGCTGCCCGCGAAAGCCTGCGGGAAGCCGCACTCGCGTACCACGAGTTTCCCGTTCCGGGAAAGCTCACCGTCGTACCAAGTAAAAAGCTCTCCAACCAGCACGATCTCGCGCTTGCCTACTCGCCGGGCGTCGCGATTGCGTGCGAAGCCATCGCCGCCGATCCGCTCAGTGCACGGCGCTATACCGCCCGCGGCAACCTCGTCGGCGTCGTCACGAACGGCACCGCGGTGCTCGGCCTCGGCGCGATCGGGCCGCTCGCGGCGAAGCCCGTCATGGAAGGCAAGGCGGTCCTGTTCAAGAAGTTCGCGGGCATCGACGTCTTCGACATCGAGCTCGACGAGCGCGATCCCGATAAGCTCGTCGAAGTGATCGCCGCGCTCGAGCCCACCTTCGGCGGCATCAATCTCGAGGACATCAAGGCGCCGGAATGTTTCGAGATCGAGCGCAAGCTCCGAGCGCGGATGAACATCCCGGTCTTTCATGACGACCAGCACGGGACCGCGATCATCGTCGGGGCGGCCCTGCTCAACGGGCTGACGGTCGTCGGCAAGAAGATCGGTGCGATCAAGCTCGTCGTGAGCGGCGCGGGTGCGGCGGCGCTCGCCTGCGTCGATCTGCTCGTGGATCTCGGGCTGCTGCGAGAGAACATCTGGCTCACGGACCTGGCCGGCGTTGTCTATGAGGGGCGTACCGAGCTCATGGATCCGGAGAAGGCGCGCTTCGCGCAACAGACTGCCCACCGGACGCTGCGCGAGGTCATTGCAGGAGCGGATGTCTTTCTCGGCCTGTCGGCGGGCGGTGTGCTCAAGCGCGACATGGTCGCGACGATGGCGGCGCGGCCGCTGATCTTCGCGCTCGCAAATCCGACCCCCGAGATCCTGCCCGAGGAAGTGCGAGCCGTGCGTGACGACGCTGTCATGGCGACGGGGCGCACCGACTATCCGAATCAGGTGAACAACGTCCTGTGCTTCCCGTTCATCTTTCGCGGCGCGCTCGATGCGGGCTCGACGACGGTCACGCGCCAGATGGAAATCGCGGCGGTGCATGCGATCGCAGAGCTCGCGCGCATGGGGCATAGCGATGTGGTCGCGATGGCGTACGGCATCGAGGATCTGTCGTTCGGCCCGGAGTACCTCATTCCGAAGCCGTTCGATCCGCGCCTGATCGTGCACATCGCGCCGGCGGTCGCGAAGGCTGCGATGGATTCCGGCGTCGCGACGACCCCGATCGAGGATTTCGATGCCTATCGGCAGCAGCTTCAGCAATTCGTGCATCAATCCGGCACGATGATGAAGCCGGTGTATGCCGCTGCCCGCAAGGCGGCGCCGGAGCGTTCCCGCATCGTCTTCGCGGAAGGCGAAGACGAGCGAGTGCTGCGCGCGGTTCAGATCTTGGTCGAAGAGCAGCTCGCACAGCCCGTTCTCGTCGGCCGGCCCGCCGTGCTCGAAAGCCGCATCAAACGTTTCGGTCTGCGCCTGAAGCTCGGCGAGCATTTCACGGTCGTCAATCCGGAGCAGGACGAGCGTCACCGGGAATTCTGGACCGAGTATCACCGGCTCATGATGCGCAGAGGGATCACTGCGCAATATGCGAAACTCGAGATGCGAAGGCGCACGACGTTGATCGCCGCGATGCTGCTGCGGAAAGGTGCCGCGGACGGCATGATCTGCGGTACGATCAGTACGACCGCCAAGCATCTACAATACATCGACCGAGTCATCGGCCTGCGGCCCGGGGCGACGGTCTATGCGGCCATGAATGCGCTCATCCTGCCCGAACGGCAGGTGTTTATCGTCGATACGCACGTGAACTTGAATCCGACCGCCGAGCAGCTCGCCGAGATCGCCGAGAGCGCTGCGCTCGTCGTGCGCCGCTTCGGCCTCGATCCGAAGGTGGCGCTGTTGTCGCATTCGAATTTCGGCACGCACGACGATGACTCCGCGATCAAGATGCGCACGGCGCTCGCGCTCCTGCGCGAGCGGGCACCGGACCTCGAGGTCGACGGCGAAATGCACGGCGATTGCGCCCTTGACGAGGCCATCCGCCGCAAGATTCTGCCGGACACGACCTTGAGCGGCCGTGCGAACCTGCTCGTCATGCCTAACCTCGACGCCGCGAACATCGGCTACAACTTGCTCAAGACCGCCGCGGGCAACAATGTGGCGGTCGGACCCATCCTGCTTGGCTGTGCCGCGCCCGTTCACATCATGACGCCGTCCGCCACCGTACGCCGGATCGTGAACATGACCGTGTTGACGGTGACGGAAGCGAATGCAGTCGCGACTGCGGATCGCTGAGTGTCCCGTCCGAGCCGTCATTACGTGACGTTCGTGCGTCGCGCCCGCTGAACGATGGATACGATCGGCATCGTGCTGTTCATGCTCGGCGCTGTCGTGGCGAGCGCTATCATCGTGCGCGTCATACCGCGAGCGGTGCCGACGCCGCTCGTGCAGATCGCGCTCGGCGCCGCGATCGCGGCGGGCTCGCATCACGAGGTCGAGCTCGATCCCGAGATCTTCTTCCTGCTGTTTCTCCCGCCGCTTCTGTTTCTCGACGGCTGGCGCATTCCGAAGGAAGGCTTGCTGCGGGACAAGGGCCGCATACTCGGCCTTGCGCTCGGTCTCGTGTTCTGCACGGTCATCGGCATGGGTTTCTTCATTCATTGGATGATTCCCACGATGCCGCTGCCCGTCGCGTTCGCGCTCGCAGCGATCATTTCGCCGACGGACCCGATCGCAGTGTCCGCGATCAGCGCGCGCGTGCCGATACCGAAAAGCGTGATGCATATCCTCGAAGGCGAGTCGCTTCTCAACGATGCATCCGGCCTCGTGTGCTTCCGCTTTGCAGTGGCCGCCGCCGTGACTGGATCGTTTTCCGTGAGCTCAGCCGCGCTCACTTTCGCGCAGCTCGCGGTCATCGGCGTCCTCGCCGGCGTCGCGCTGACGTACGGCGTCATGCTGGCGAAGAGCTGGGTGATCCGCCGGTTCGGCGAGGAAGTCGGCTCGCAAGTCGTGCTGAGCCTGTTGATTCCGTTCGGCGCGTACGAATTGGCTGAGCACTTGGGCGGCTCCGGCATCCTTTCCGCCGTGGCGGCGGGCATCACGATGAGCTATTCCGAGCTGCAGGGCCAGGCGCTCGCGACGACGAGAGTGCAGCGTGCGGCCGTCTGGGACACCGTGCAGTTCGCGCTCAACGGCATCATGTTCGTGCTGCTCGGGGAGCAGCTTCCCGGAATATTCCTGGGCGCTCTCGATGTCATGCGCGAGTCGAACCACGACAACCCTTGGTGGCTGCTCGTGTACATGCTCGCCATCAATTTGGGCCTCGCGCTTCTGCGCTTTGCGTGGGTCTGGACGTCGACTTCGATCGCCCGCAGCCATGCAATTGCGCGTGGAGCGCATCCCGGCGACCGTCCGTCATGGCGATTGGTCGCAGTGATGTCCCTCGCCGGCGTGCGCGGAGCGATCACGCTCGCCGGTGTGATTACGTTGCCATTGCTGCTTCCGGACGGAACGCCGTTCCCTGCGCGCGATCTGGCAATCTTCTTGGCGGCGGGCGTGATCATCATGTCGCTGACCGTCGCGAGCATCGCGCTGCCGCGGCTGCTGCAGGGCCTTGCGCACGAGCCGGAATCGGAGGAGCAGGCGGCCGAAGAGCGGGCGCGCCTTGCGTGTGCGGAGGCGGCGATCCGCGCGATCGAACAGACGTTTCACGAGCTCGCGAGCGGGCACAGCGACGCGGATGTCTATGCGGAGACCGCCGCCCGAGTCATGGATCTCTACCGGCGCCGCATAGAAGGGAGCGCGGCAAGCGAGAATGCCGCGCGCGTTCGGCATGCGAACGAGATCGAGCGCGCGCTGCGTCTCGCCGGCATCCGCGCGGAGCGCGATGCGCTGTTCGCGCTCGCCCGCAGCCATCAACTCTCGGACGCAAAGTCACGCGCGCTAGTACGCGAGATCGATCTGATGGAAGAGCGCTTGCGTTGAGACGCGGCCGGGCCGCGAAGTTGACGGTTGACAGTTGACGGTCAGAAAAGAGCCTTCCCTCTGGCCGTCGACTGCCAACTGTCAACTGTCAACTCGCGACGCGCCCTGTGTCAGCGAACGACGGCATGCAGGGCTACATCGAGCCTCGTCATCTGCTCGGGCGTAATCATGCTGCCGAGCAGCTCGCGGAAGTGAGGATGTTTCAGGCCCGAGCCGATGTACTGCCAGCGATATGCCGTCAGCATGGTCTCGCGGATCGCCGTCTGCTCCGCGAGCGTGAAGTTGCGGTCGCATGTGCGCATGAAGTAGCCGGCATCGGCCGATGACTGCCGCCGCAGCAGCGCATCGACGGAGAGCAGGAGTCCGATGAGCTCATCCACTGCGTGGTCGCGCTCCTCGTGCGTGAGCGTGCGGTCCTCGCGGCGCCATTCGATCTCATCCATGACCGTGTGCTGGCATTCCTCGAGCCAGTGGTATCGGAAGATGTCGCGATAGAGATCGGATAGCTGCTCATCCGGCGCGATGCTTTCGCGATAGTGCACCTGTGTGAACAGCTCGACGTGGCAAGTGAACGCGAGCACCGACCAGGTCGATCGCTTCAGCACGCCGCGGGCAACTTCGTTCGGATCGGCGAGAAACGCGTAGCCGCTCGGCAGTCGAGCCGCGATCGCGCTCTCCATCCGTCGAAACAGCTCCTGATGCTTGAGCTCTTCGTCCGTGAATCGCACGAGACCTTCGATGCACGCCCAATCCTCGAGCCGATGCCCACTCGCGAGCTCGAGTGTCTTCGCGCCGATGAACCGCTCGGCCATCCCGAACATCGCGGGGTATGTGCGGCCTTGAACCTGGCTCCACATGCACCGCTCCTCCGGCGTGAGAAACGGCACGTCGCTCGCTCGGCTCAGGCCGTCCGGCAGAAACTTGCGGCTGAAATCGAAGCTCCGGCCTCGGAAGACATCCGCGTCGATGTCCCAGCGCACGCGTTTCGAAGTTTTGATGCAGCGCTCATAGCGAGCGCGATCCGAGTTGTCGTACCCGCCGCGCTGGCGGACCGGATCAAAAACCATGTCGACGGCTGCGTTCATCGTCTGAGCTCCCATACCATGTTCGAGCGAGGCGCGATCATGAAGAAGAAGCGTTTGGTTCACATGAGGCAGGTGACTCAAACTCGAGGCGCGGTGCTGGGACAAATGTCCTGCTGGGCGCTGGGCTACGGGCTATGGGCTATGGCTAGAAAAAGACGCGCGCCCGTGCGGCGGTTCCTCTTGCTGCAGCCTGTAGCCCGTCGCCTGTAGTCCAGCGCTCAAGCGCTCTCAACCTATCCCGCGCTCTCGCGCGAACACGATCGCCTTCGCGCGCGAGTCGACGCCGAGCTTGTCGAAGATGTTCGTGAGGTGATTGCGGACGGTTTTCTCACTGATGAAGAGCTGCGCCGCGATGGCACTGTTGCCTTCGCCGCTCGCGACGAGCTTCAGGATAGCGTTCTCCCGCGCCGTGAGCTCGGGCAGGTCGATGAGCGAGCCGCTATCGAGCTTCGAGCGCTGATCGGGCTTGCCTACGAACTCATCGAACGTTTCGCGAAATTGCGCCCACGCCGGCTCGGATTCCAGAAGGATATGGTTGCGGCTCTCGAGCGTCACGAAGCGCGCCTGCGGAATCTCCGCCGCGAGCAGGCGGCCTTGTTCGTACGGAATGCGCGCGTCCTCGCGTGCGTGAATGACGAGCGTCGGTACGCGCACTTGCGGCAGCAAATGCCGCACGTTGATCGCGCCGAATGCGTCGAGGATTCGCGCGGCGATGTCGGGGCGTGTCGTCGTGCGCATGAGGTCGCTGAACCAGCGCACCTGCTCGGGGCTGGCATCGGGAATGAACAAGGAAGCGAACAACTGACGAAATGCGGGATTCTCCTGCCCCCAGCCTTCGCGGATGAGCACGTTCAATGCCTCGCCGCGGCGTCTCGATTCCTCGCCGCGCTGCGCCCAGCCTTCTGCGTAGCAGCCGTAGAGCACGAGGACGCTCACGCGTTCGGGATGACGGACCGCGTACTCGATGCAGGCAGCGCCGCCTTGCGAGACGCCGAGGAGCGGAAAGCGCTCGAGGCCGATCGAATGGATGAGCGCTTCCAGGTCCGCCACTTGCGCTGCGTGCGACAAATCCGCCGCGTCCCAATCGGACAGCCCGCAGCCTCTCGGGTCGAAGCGGATCAGCTCGCGCCCGTTCGATAGATACCGGAACCAATGCCGCCACACGGGGCTGTGCCAATCGAATTCGAGGTGCGAAAGCCAATTGGCGGACTTCACGAGCGGCGCGCCGCTTCCTGAAGTCGCGACAGCGAGCCGCACGCCATCTGAGGACTTGATGAAGCGAATGCGCTGTTGCACGAGAGAACGACCGCTGGCCAGCCGGATGCTTTCTGCTGGGGTCGAGGGGACTGTTGAGCTGGCAACCATCATAATGGTAGTCGACAGGCCGCGAAAGCAATGACGATAAGGCGCGCCGCAAACCTCGTCCAGTGGCCCTCCGTACGATGTCAGCGCCGGGCGACGCGCGCGGCCTCACGTTTCGATGATTGCGCATCAATCTCGCGGCGGCACGGCGAGGAGAAGCAAGGATTTAGATGAGCCGCTGTAGGAATCGGGATCGTGGCTGTGCGCGCAGGCGTTTGATCAAGTCCGTCGTTCCCTTCTGCGACTCGCCGCCGCGAGATATTCTTTCGAGTTTCCGTTGCCCTCGGGTGAGAATGTATATCCGGGAGCCGGCAGTATGATCCTGCTTTCTGGCCGTCCACTGTCAACCGCCAACTGTCAACCCGCCTCATGAGCGCATCGTCCATCACTATCGCCGTCGACGAGAGCACACCCGTGTCGGGGTTGCTCGTCGTGCCGGCCGATGCAGAGCTCGCCTATGTTTTCGCACACGGTGCGGGCGCGGGAATGGCACACCCGTCGATGGCGGTCGTGGCCGAGGAGCTTGCCGCTCGCCGAGTCGCAACGTTGCGCTATCACTTCCCTTACATGGAGCGAGGTTCCAAGCGCACTGATCCGCCGAAGGTGTGTCATGCGACCGTGCGCGCCGCCGTCGCCGAGGCGCGTCGCCTGATGCCGAATCTGCCCTTGTTTGCGGGCGGGCGTTCGTTCGGAGGACGAATGACTTCGCAGGCGCAGGCAGCCGCCCCGCTCGATGCCGTCATCGGGCTCGTGTTTCTCGCATTCCCGTTGCACCCGCCGAAAAAACCTTCGGACGAGCGCGCACAGCATCTGTTCGACGTGAAGATCCCCATGCTCTTTCTTCAGGGGACGAGAGACGAGCTTGCACACATGAGCCTGCTCGAGCCGGTCGTCAGTCGCTTAGGCGAACGCGCCACGCTCGTGCTTGCCCACGATGCCGATCACTCGTTCCACGTACCCGCCCGCACCGGACGCAAAGACGCCGACGTCCGCCAAGAGCTGCTGGATGGGATGGCAAGGTGGATGAAGGATTTGGTTGACCGTTGACAGTTGACGGTTGACGGTCAGAAATGCTCCGCTCGCGGCTCGGGTAGGACACTGAGCATAAGACCACGCGACCCCTTCTTCCTCTGGCTGTCAACTGTCAACCGTCAACCGTCAACCGCACCTGCGAAGCGCCGTGCCCAACAAAAGCCCGCTAGACATCTACTCAAACATGCGCACCTTCACGCGCACGCCGGAGCCGGGGCCGAAGCTTGCAGCGGATCGGCGCGGGCCGCTGCTTTTCGTCGTGCAAAAGCATGCTGCGCGTCGCTTGCACTACGACTTCAGGCTGGAGCTCGATGGCGTGCTCAAGTCCTGGGCCGTGCCGAAGGGGCCTTCGCTCGATCCGAGCGAAAAGCGAATGGCGGTCGAGACCGAAGATCATCCGTTCGATTACGCCTCGTTCGAGGGAGTCATTCCGGAAAAAGAGTATGGCGCGGGCAAGGTGATCGTCTGGGATTGCGGCGTCTACTCGCCGGACGAAGGCCAGCGCTACTCGTTCGACGATCGCGAGGAAGCGCAGGCGCGGATTCGCGCGGAGCTCGCGAACGGGAAGCTCAGCTTTTTCTTGCGCGGCGAGAAGCTGAAGGGTTCGTTCACGCTCGTGCGAACATCGACGGAGAAGCAATGGCTTCTGATCAAACACAAGGATCGCTTCGTCGCGGGCAGCGTCGACATCCTCGCGCGGAGCGAGTCGGTGCTCTCGGGCGTCAATGTCGAGGACGTTACGCCGTCGAACGTCACGGCCCGGATCGATGCGGCCCGCCTCGTGCCGGGTGGAACGATGGAGTCCTTTCCGAGGAAGATCGAGCCGATGCTCGCGGAACCGCGCGAAGCACCGCGCGCCGATCCGGCTTGGCTCTATGAGCCGAAGCTCGATGGCTATCGAGTCATCGCGTACGTCCGCGATGGCGCCGTGCGGCTGATTTCTCGCGGCGGTCTCGATATCACGCTGCCGTTCCCGGAAATCGTGCACGATCTCGCCGAGCAGGCGGTCGGGTCCATGATTCTCGACGGCGAGATCGTCGCGTTCGCCCCAGATGGACGTCCGTCGTTCAACGCGCTCCAAAACCGCGCCCAGCTCAAGACGGAAAGGGAGATCGCCGCCGCGCAGCGCGAAACGCCTGTCGCGATGGTCTGTTTCGATTTGTTGCACTTCGCCGGCGTGAACTTGCGCGAGTGCACGTACATCGAGAGGAGACGCTACCTCGGCCAGTGTCTGCTCCCGTCTCTCCATCTACAGCTCATTCACACGACCGATGATGGCGAGCGCTTGTTCAACGCCGCGATCGAGCACGGCTTCGAGGGCATCGTGGCGAAGCGCAAGGACAGCAAGTATCAGCCCGGGCGGCGTTCGACCGCGTGGTCGAAAATCAAAGCTGCGCACACGGCCGACTTCGTCGTCGGCGGTTATACGAAAGGGAAGGGCGCTCGAGAGTCGATCGGTGCGCTGCTGTTGGGGTTCTGGAAGGGCGGCGCACTCGAGTATGTGGGCCACGTCGGTTCGGGGCTCACGGAAGCGACGATTCGTGCGTTGCAGAAGCGCTTTGCCGGGCTCGCGGCGAAGCGGTCGCCGTTCTCGAAGAAGCCGCCTTTGCATCGGCCGACGACGTGGCTCGAGCCGCAAGTCGTCGTCGAAGTCAGCTACGAGGATCGAACGCCCGACGGCATGTTGCGCGCGCCTGTGTTCGTCAAGGTGCGCGACGATATCGCTGCGGACGACGTGCGTGCTCCGCCGCCGAAGCGAGGTGCGAAACCGCGCGCTCGCAAGACGCCGGCGAGCGAAGTCGAGGAAGTGCTGCAGCAGCTCGACTCGAAGTCTCGAGAGCTCGATCTCGCCGTCGGCAGTGCGCGCATCAAGCTCACGAACTTGGATCGCATCTACTGGCCGGCCGATGAGCGCGCCGGTTATCCGGCGGTCACGAAACGCGACTACATTCGTTATCTCGCGGGCGTGTCGCGCTACATGCTGCCGCATCTCGCGGATCGGCCGCTGACCATGATTCGAATGCCTGAAGGGATCGGCGGCGAGCGCTTCTTCCAAAAGCACTGGGAGCAGACGTTGCCGGAGTTCGTCGATACGATCACCGTATTCTCCGAGCACAAGGACGATCGCCACGACTACATCCTCGCGAACAATTTGCCGACGCTCCTTTGGCTCGGCCAAGTCGGCACGCTCGAATTTCACGTGTGGCATTCCCGCGCGAAGGTGGCAGCCGATTCGCTGAGCAAAGAGACCGACTATTCGAGCTCGCTCGAAGCGCTCGAGCGCTCGGTGCTGAACTATCCCGACTATCTCGTGTTCGACATCGATCCGTATATCTATTCGGGCAAGGAGCCGAAAGGCGCGGAACCGGAGCTCAACAAGAAGGGTTTCGCCATGGGCAGGAAGGTCGCTTTCTGGATTCACGCCCTGCTCAAGGAGATGTCGCTCCGGGCGCTCGTGAAAACGTCCGGCAAGACGGGGTTGCATGTCTTTGTGCCGATCGAGCGCATCGTGACGTTCGACGAAGCGCGTCAGATCTGCGAAATGGTCGGCCGCCACGTCCTGCGGGAGCATCCGAAAGACATCACGATGGAGTGGGCGGTCATTAAGCGCACCGGGAAGATCTTCATCGACTACAACATGAACGTCCGCGGCAAGACCCTGAACGTCGCCTATTCCCCGCGCGGGGTGCCGGGTGCGCCGGTCTCGATGCCGTTGACTTGGGAAGAGCTCGAGGCGGCCGAGCCAATGGATTTCACGATGCAGAATGTGCTCGGGCGCTTGGAAAGGACCGGAGACCGGTGGCATGATGCCCTTTCGGCAAAACAAAGCCTTGCGAAAGCTTTCGCAGGCGACGGGTAAGGAAGGTGTCGGATATGTGTGGGGTCAGACGTCCTTGGGGCAAGGCTACAGACCACAGGCTACAGCCTACAGCCAGAACCGAATGCGGGCCCCGCAGCCCTCTGGCTGTTGCCTGTGGACTGCGGACTGTGACCCCCGCTTAGCGAGAATCAGGTAACTCACTATGGCCGCACGTTCCATCGGCTCTTTGACGATCTCTTTCGGGCTCGTTGCGATCCCGGTCAAGCTCTATAGCGCGACGCAGTCGGCGAACGCGATCTCCTTCAATCTGCTGCACAAGGGTTGCGGTTCGCGGCTCAAGCAGCAGTACATCTGCGCGAAGGAAGGCACGGTCGTCGAGCGCGACGCGATGGTGAAGGGCTATGAGTTCGCGAAGGATCAGTACGTGCAGTTCACGCCGGAGGAGATCAAGGCGCTCGAAGAAGTCGGCACGCACGCGGTCGATATCTCCGAGTTCGTGCCGATCGAGTCGATCGATCCTGTCTACTTCGACAAGACCTACTATCTGGCGCCGGACAAAGGCGCCGCGAAGCCTTATGGATTGCTCACCGAGGCGTTGAAGGACTCGAAGCGCTGTGCGATCGGCCGATGGGCCGCTCGCGGCAAGGCTTATCTCGTCATCCTGCGCCCGATCGGCGACGTGCTCGCCATGCAGCAGCTTCACTTCGCATCGGATGTGCGTTCGGCGAGCGAGATCGAAGTGCCGAAAGCAGACGTGAAGCCGGCGGAGCTCAAGCTCGCTCAACAACTCATCGATCAGCAAACGGCGGAGCAGTTCGACCCGACCGCGTACAAGGACGAGCTGCGCGCGCGGATCGAAGCGGAGATTCAGAAGAAGGTCGAAGGCCAGGAGATTTCGGTGGCCGAGATCGCGCCGGAGCCGAGCGGGAAGGTTATCGACCTCATGGAGGCGCTGCGCGCGAGCTTGCAGAAGACGGAAGCGGCGAAAGCAAGCACCACGAAGCTCGGTCCGCGCAAAGCACCGAAGCGAGTCGAACAGCCTGCGAAGACGGCGCGCAAAGCAGCGAAACGCTAGCGCGCGTGTAACGTGTCAGGTGTCGCGTGTGAGGTGAAGGGGAGCTTGACCGCTCGCGACCCGCGCACGTTACGTGTCACACTCGCAGCGCAGATGCCGACGCACAGCTACACCATCAAGGACATCGAACGAGTGCTGCGCCTCTCGCGCAGTACGATTCGCGGCCTCATCGAGAGCGGGTTCGTCACGCCCGCGCGGGGGCCTCGGCAGCAGTATCGCTTTTCCTTTCAAGATCTGATCGTGCTCCGTGCGGCGCGTGCGCTCATCGAAGCGAACGTGCCTCGCAAGCGTATTCGCCGCTCGCTCGAGGACTTGCGTCGTCATCTCCCGGAGACGATGCCTTTGTCGGGCCTCAGTATCGGCGCGGTCGGGGATCGCGTCGTCGTACGAGACGGCGCCGCGCACTTTCAAGTGGACGATGGGCAGTACGTGCTCGGATTCGATGTCAGTGTCGAGAAGGGCGTGCTGCGCGTCGTCGAGCGCAAGCAAGAACCCGTGCGCGAAGCGAACGAACCGGAGGATTGGTTCGCAAAGGGCCTCGCGCTCGAGGAGGAGGATTGGCGAGCCGCCTGCGATGCCTATGCACGTGCGGTCAAGGACGATCCGACGCACAGCGCGGCGTGGACGAACTGGGGGCGCTTGCTTCACGAGCACGAGGCGCTGCCCGAAGCGGAGAAGGTGTACTGGCGAGCGCTCGAGTCCTGCGGGCCGGACGCACTCTTGCTGTTCAATCTCGGTGTCGTGCTGGACGATCTCGGTCAACGGGATGCCGCCCTCGAGGCTTATCAATCCGCGATCGAAGAAGATCCCGCGCTCGCGGATTGCCACTACAACCTCGCGCGCCTGTACGAGGCGATGGGCAAGTCGCAACACGCGATTCGTCACCTCGGCCTGTATAGGAAGATACTTGGAGCGGATAGGGGGTAGGGGATAGTCAGAGAAAGTCGGTGACGCAGCGAGATTTCCATTCTGGACTACCCCCTACGCCCTACCCCCTACCCCTGTCTAGTGAACCATGGCCATCTGGGTCGGCACATCCGGTTACAACTATCCCGAGTGGAAAGGAAGCTTCTATCCGGAGAAGATCGCGTCCGCGAACATGCTGCGGTACTACGCTCAGCGTTTTCCGACGGTCGAGATCAATTACACGTACTACCGGATGCCCAACCAGAAGACGCTGCAGAGTTGGGACCAGCAAACGCCGCCTCGCTATAAGCTCACGCTCAAAGCGCCGAAGCGCATCACTCACGATGCGCGGCTCAAGGACTGCGGCGATCCGCTGCGCTATTTCACCGAGACCGCTGCGAAGCTCGGGCCGAAGCTCGGCGCGCTGCTGTTCCAACTTCCACCGAGCTTCAAGAAGAACCTGGACGTGTTCGACGCGTTCCTCGAATGCCTACCCACGGACGTGTGTGCCGCTTTCGAGTTCCGACACGGCTCGTGGCTCTGCGACGAAGTCTACGAGCGGCTCAAGGCCCGCAATCTCGCGCTCTGCATCGCAGACAACGAGAATTTCTGGACGCCGCCCGAGATCACTGCGAGCTACGCGTACTTTCGCCTGCGCGACGAGGGCTACACGCAAGAAGACATCGTGCGCTGGGCGCATACGGTGCAAGACAAGACAGCGAGCTGCTCGGACGTCTATGTCTATTTCAAGCATGAGGAAGAGGGCAAGGGCCCAGAGTTCGCCAGCGCGTTTGTAGCGGCGCTGGAGAACGTGTGATGCGCTCCGCGCATGTAGGGTGTAAATGCGCTCCGCGCGTGTGAGGTGTGATGCGCTTCGCGCGTGTGAGGTGTGATGCGCTTCGCGCGTGCAAGGTGTAAATGCGCTCCGCGCGTGTGAGGTGTGATGCGCTACGCGCGTGTAAAGTCAGAGCGGCTGTCGCGCCGCGCATTCTGACCTTACACCTTACACCTTACACCTTACACCTTACACCTTACACCTTACACCTTA
>JBDZVE010000083.1:0-5587 GCA_040255535.1 Lysobacterales bacterium
CCGTCAACCGTCAACCGTCAACCGTCAATAGCTTCTTGAGCGCGTAAATCTTTTCCAGCGCTTCACGCGGTGTGAGCGAATCCGGATCGAGTTGCTCGAGTGCCGTGACGGCAGGGTGTGGTTCTTCCGAAGCGAACTCCAGTGCGAGCTCTTGTTGGGGTCGCGGCGCGTGGGTGTCGCGCGATCGGCGTTCGAGCTCGTGCAGATAGCGTTTTGCCGCGGCGATGACCTTCGTCGGCACGCCCGCGAGCGCGGCGACTTGCAGGCCGTAGCTCTGATTCGCCGGGCCTTCTTTGACCGTGTGCAAGAAGATCAGGCGCTCGCCGTGCTCGGTCGCATCGAGATGGACGTTCGCACAGCCGTCGAGCTCGCTCGCGAGCGAAGTGAGCTCGAAGTAGTGCGTCGCGAACAACGTGAATGCGCGGACGTTCTTCGCGATGTGCGTGGCGCACGCCCACGCGAGCGAGAGGCCGTCGTACGTGCTCGTGCCGCGGCCGATCTCGTCCATGAGCACGAGGCTCTGATCGGTCGCGTTGTTGAGGATGTTCGCCGCCTCGGTCATCTCGAGCATGAACGTCGAACGGCCGCCCGCGAGATCGTCGGATGCGCCGATCCGCGTGAAGACGCGATCGATCGGTCCGATGCAGGCGCTTTTCGCGGGTACGTAGCTCCCCATGCGGGCGAGGATCACGATGAGGGCCGTTTGGCGCATGAACGTCGATTTGCCGCCCATGTTCGGACCGGTGATCACGAGCATGCGGCGCGAGTCGTCCAAGACGAGATTATTCGGCACAAACGGCCCGTCGATGAAGCGCTCGACGACGGGATGACGGCCTTCCTCGATGGCGACGATCGGTTCATCGGTGAGCGTCGGCGCGCAATACCGAAGGCTCACCGCGCGTTCCGCAAGATTGCTCAGCACATCGAGGCTCGACAGCGCCGCAGCGCTCGTCTGCAAGGCGCCGAGCCGCCCGATCAGCTCATCGAGCAGCTCATCGTAGAGCTGCTTCTCGCGAGCGAGGGCACGATCGCGCGCGCGCAGCACCTTGTCTTCGAATTCCTTGAGCTCGGGCGTGATGTATCGCTCTGCGTTCTTGACGGTTTGCCGGCGGTGATAATCCGCTGGTACGCGATCGGCGAGGCTGCGCGCGATTTCGATGTAGTAGCCCTGCACGCGGTTGTAGCCCAGGCGCAGGTTTGCGATGCCGCTGCGCTCGCGCTCGCGTGCTTCCAGATCGATCAAGTATTGATCGCTGTGCTCGCTGATGCGCTTGAGCTCGTCGAGGTCTGCGTCGTAGCCGGTCGCAATGACGCCCCCATCGCGCAAGATCGGCGGAGGCGACTCGACGATCGCACGCGCAAGCAGCTCGTGAAGATCGGGATACGTTCCGACTTGCGTTGCGAGCTCGCGCAGCAACGGCGAGTCTTCGTTCGCGAGGAGATCCTGCAATGCCGGCAGGTGCGAGAGTGCCTCGCGCAGTTGGGCAAGGTCGCGCGGCCGCGCGCTCTTCAATGCGACGCGTCCGAGCACGCGCTCGATATCCCCGACGTGTCGCAGCAGATCGTGCAAGGGCCCGTACAGGCCCTGGTCGATCAGTGCCGCGATCGCGGCCAAGCGCAGCTCGACAGTACGTCGGTCGCGTAGCGGTCGATGCAGCCAACGGCGCAGCTCACGCGCGCCCATCGCGGTCGCTGTTTGATCGAGCACGGCTGCGACAGTGCATTCCGGCCGATCGGCGAGGCTCACATCGAGCTCGAGATTGCGGCGTGTCGCAGCATCGAGCAGCACCGCATCGCTTCGCGTTTCGGTGCGCAGCCCGCGCAGATGCGGCAGCGCCGCCTTTTGCGTATCGCGCACGTATTGCAGCAAACAGCCGGCTGCGCGAATCGCAAGCGACAGGCCGGCGCACCCGAAGCCGGCGAGATCGCGCGTCGCGAATTGCTCGCAGAGCAGGCGCGTGCAGCTCTCTTCATCGAAGTGCCAGATCGGGCGCTCGCGAAAAAACGCGCCGATCTGCGGTTCCGTCTGCTCCGGCACCAATACCTCTGCAGGCTTGAGCCGCTCGATCTCGCTCGTGAGCGCTTCTTCGCCGCTCGCTTCGAGCACGCTGAAGCGACCGCTCGAGAGCTCGAGCCACGCGAGCCCGAATCGATCGCCGTCCAAGTACAGGCCCGCGAGCAGCGTGTCGCGGCGCGCTTCCAAGAAGGCATCATCGGTCACGGTCCCGGGTGTGACCACGCGGACGACTTGCCGCTCGACCGGTCCTTTCGACTTCGCCGGATCGCCGATCTGCTCGCAGATTGCGACGGATTCGCCGCGGCGGACGAGGCGGGCGATGTAACTTTCTGCGCTGTGATACGGGACGCCGGCCATCGGGATGGGCTGCCCCGCAGACTGCCCGCGCGCAGTCAGCGTGATGTCGAGCAAACGCGCCGCCCGCTTCGCATCGTCGTAGAACAATTCATAGAAGTCGCCCATTCGATAGAACAGCAGCGCGTCCGTATGCTGCGCCTTCACGCGCAGGTACTGCTGCATCATCGGGGTGTGGGATTCGAGCGCGGCGGACATTCGTGAGGCTGTAGGCGGTAGGCTGTAGCCAGAAACGGAACGGCGAATTGTGCCTGAGCGGGACGCGAATTGGGGGCGTTGACGCGGGCCAGAAGAAGAGCGCAGGCGCTCGTTTCCGTTTTTTCTGGCTCCAGCCCCCCCAGTCTCCAGCCTCCAGCCCACATGTACAGGCTTGACGCTCGCGGGCGCGAGGGCTACACGGCTTGCATGATCACAGACGATGAGCTTGCGGCGCTCGCGACACGGGTGGGCGCGTATTTGCGCGAAACGGAGCGGCGGCTCGTGACTGCCGAATCGTGCACGGGCGGATGGATCGGGAAGACGATAACGGACATCCCGCGCAGCTCCGACTGGTACTTGGGCGGTGTCGTGGTGTACAGCAACACGCTCAAGCAGTCTCTGCTCGGCGTACGGCCTTCGACGCTTGCGGCGCGAGGCGCAGTCAGTGAGGAGACGGCGCGCGAGATGGCGATCGGCGCCCTCGAGACGCTCGGCGGCGCTATCGCGCTCTCGGTGACCGGCATCGCGGGGCCGGATGGTGGGCAGCCTGGCAAGCCGGTGGGGACGGTGTGGTTCGGTTGGGCGTGGCGCACGCGCGACGGAGAGATCGAAACCCGTGTGGCGCACGAGCAATTCGCGGGCGAACGCGAGAGCGTTCGGCGCGAGTCCGTCGCACGCGCGCTGCGCGAGATCCTGAGCCTCGATGTCTGAGCCGTCTCCGCGGGGCGTTTCGACCCGCGAGAAGAAGCGACGCTTGTTCTTTGCGCTCTGGCCGGCTGAAACGCGTCAGCATGAGATCGCAAGTGCGATGCGCCGCCGTGTCGAGGCGAGCCGCGGCCGCGCGATTCCCGCCGAGAATCTCCACGTCACGCTCGCATTTGTCGGCAGCGTGCTCGAAAGTCGATTCGAACGAGTGGTGCGCTGCGCCGCCGAGGTGAGTGGCGCACGGTTTCACCTCGAGCTCGATCAGATCGAGATTTGGGCGCGTGCGCACGTGCTTTGCCTCACGCCGAGGCGTACGCCGCCAGAGCTGGCGCACATCGCGGAGCAATTGCGATTCAGACTCTTGAGCGAACAATTCGAGATTCGACAAGAGGAATATCGGCCGCACATGACGCTCGCGCGTGACGTGCGAAGGCGCGACGTGCGAGAGCCGATCGGTGCGATCGCCTGGAACGTGGATGACTTTGTGCTCGTCGAGTCGCGCCCCGGTCGCGCCGGGTCGGAGTACAAGGTCATCGAGCGCTGGCCGCTCTCCGGAAGCTGCTAGCCGTCGATTCAATGACGCGGCAACGCTCTCACTGATCGCCGCGCTTTGAGGAGAGAAATTCCGGCGAATGCACAGATAATGACATCCTCTGTCATGTTCGCTTGTACAATACTCGCCATGTCGCCGCCGCTTCGAGAGTGCGTTGCACTCCTCTAAAGTCGGCATTGTCCAACTCACTCACCGGGGCTGAACACCGATGGAAGAGAATCGCAAGAAGGCGCTCGTCGCCGCGCTCGGGCAGATCGAAAAGCAATTCGGCAAGGGCTCCGTCATGCGCCTCGGCGATGCGAGCGCGAGCTACGATGTCGATGCGATCTCGACCGGGTCGCTCGGGCTCGATATCGCTCTTGGCGTCGGCGGTCTGCCGCGCGGGCGCGTTGTCGAGATCTACGGCCCTGAGTCATCGGGTAAAACGACGCTCACGTTGCAAGTGATCGCCGAAGCGCAACGCGCCGGCGGTACTGCGGCCTTCGTCGACGCGGAGCATGCGCTCGACCCGGTCTACGCCGAGAAGCTCGGCGTGAATGTCAAAGATCTGCTCGTGTCCCAGCCGGATACCGGGGAGCAGGCGCTCGAGATCACGGACATGCTCGTGCGTTCTGGCGCGGTCGATATCATCGTCGTCGACTCCGTCGCAGCGCTGACGCCGAAGGCGGAAATCGAAGGCGAGATGGGCGATGCGCACGTCGGTCTGCAGGCTCGTCTAATGTCGCAGGCGCTGCGCAAGCTCACCGGCAACATCAAACGCTCGAACACGATCGTCATCTTCATCAACCAGATCCGCATGAAGATTGGTGTGATGTTCGGCAACCCCGAGACGACGACCGGCGGCAACGCGCTCAAGTTCTACGCGTCCGTGCGACTCGACATCCGCCGCATCGGCGCGCTCAAGAGCGGCGATGAGGTCGTCGGCAACCAAACGCGAGTGAAGGTCGTCAAGAACAAGGTCGCGCCGCCGTTCCGCGAGGCCGAGTTCGAGATCATGTACGGCCAAGGAATCTCCCGCGTCGGCGAGATCATCGACATGGGCGTGCAGCACGGCTTCGTCGAGAAGTCGGGCTCCTGGTACAGCTACAACGGCGAGCGTATCGGACAGGGTAAGGAAAACGCGCGCACATTCCTGACGCAGCATCCGGAAATTGCCCAGGACATCGAGACGAAGCTGCGCGCTAAGCTCCTGCCCACGAAGCGGGGCGAAGCCGGCAAAGAGGAAGCGGTTAGCGGGTAACGGCAGTCAGCGGCGTGCTCCACCCGCACGCCGCTGGATCGCTTACGTCGTTGAGATGCTTTCGCCGCCATGGCACCCGATGACAAACCGGTGGAGTTAGCGGCGGTACGCTTGCTGGCCCGGCGCGAGCACGGAATGCTGGAGCTCAAACGCAAGCTGATCGCTAAGGGTCACGACGCGGATGCGGTCGGGCGGGTCGTGGAGAAGCTCGGCGCGAAGCGACTCGTGTCCGACGAACGGTTCGTGACGAGCTTCGTGCATCATCACGCAAAACGAGGGCAGGGACCCGTCCGGATCCGGAACGAGCTGCGCCAGCAAGGAATAGAAGCGGATGCGGTCGAGCAGGCGCTCGGCTCGGGCGATATCGACTGGGAGGCGCTTGCGGCCGACGTGCGCCGGCGCAAGTTCGGAGCTGCCCGCCCCCGATCCGCGGCCGAACGTGCAAAGCAGTCCCGATTCCTTCAATATCGCGGGTTTACCGCCGATCAGATTCGCGCCGCGCTGATCGATGAGGGCGGGG
>JBDZVE010000083.1:5687-9036 GCA_040255535.1 Lysobacterales bacterium
GTATGACCAAGCGCCTCTCCAGCGCAGAGCTTCGTTCGCTCTTCCTGCAGTTCTTCAAGGAACGCGGCCACCAGGTCGTGCCTTCGAGCTCGCTCGTGCCCGGCAACGACCCGACGCTGCTATTCACGAACGCGGGCATGGTGCAGTTCAAGGACGTGTTCCTCGGCAAGGACAAGCGCAGCTACACGCGGGCGACGAGCTCGCAACGATGCGTTCGGGCTGGCGGCAAGCACAACGACCTCGAGAATGTCGGGTATACGGCTCGACATCACACCTTCTTCGAGATGTTGGGCAACTTCAGCTTCGGTGACTACTTCAAGAAGGACGCGATTCGCTTTGCCTGGGATTTCGTCACCGGGAAGCAATGGCTCGGCATCGACCCGACGCGCTTGATGGTCACGGTCTACGAATCCGACGATGAGGCGTACGAGGTTTGGCACAAGGACGTCGGGCTCGCGCCCGATCGCATCGTTCGGATCGGAGACAAGCCGGGCGGGGGCTCGGATAATTTTTGGCAGATGGGCGAAACCGGCCCTTGTGGCCCGTGCACGGAGATTTTCTACGATCACGGTGCGCACATTCCGGGTGGCCCGCCCGGATCGGCGGACGCCGATGGCGATCGCTGGATCGAAATCTGGAACCTCGTCTTCATGCAATTCGACCGCTCGGCCGAAGGCGTATTGACGCCGTTACCGAAACCTTCGGTCGACACTGGCATGGGCCTCGAGCGCACCGCGGCTGTCATGCAGGGCGTGCACTCGAATTACGAGATCGATCTTTTCGTCAATCTGATCAAAGCCGCTGCCGAGGCGACACACTCGTCCGACCTCTCGTCGAGCTCGTTGCGCGTGATCGCGGATCACATTCGTGCCTGCTCGTTCCTGATCGCAGACGGCGTGCTGCCCTCGAACGAAGGCCGCGGCTACGTCTTGCGCCGAATCATTCGTCGCGCGATTCGTCACGGCTACAAGCTTGGGCAAACGCAGCCGTTCTTCTACTCGCTCGTCGCCGCGCTCGAACAGGAGATGGGGGAGGCATATCCGGAGCTGAAGGCGCAGCGGGCTTACATCGAGCGCGTCTTGAAGCAGGAAGAAGAGCGGTTTGCCGAGACGCTTTCACAAGGCATGGCTCTGCTCGATCGAGAGATCGGCTCATTGAGCGGCAAGGAGCTGCCGGGCGAAACTGTCTTTCGCCTGTATGACACATTCGGATTCCCGGTCGACCTCACGGCTGACATCGCCCGCGAGCGAGGGCTCACGATCGATCAGGATGGCTTTGAAGCAGCCATGGAAGCGCAGCGCGAGCGCGCCCGCGCGGCCAGCAAATTCGGCGTGGATCTTCGTGCCGGGATCACCGTGGAAGGGAAGACGAAGTTCAGCGGCTACGAGCAGCTCACCGATCGCGGACAAGTCGTTGCCCTGTTCAAGGGCAAGGAACGGGTGGACGTACTGAAAGCGGGAGAAGCAGGACAGGTCGTGTTGGATCACACGCCTTTCTATGCGGAGAGCGGCGGCCAAGTCGGCGATGCAGGCACACTCGTTGGCGTGACGAGCGCAATCGAATTCCAAGTCGACGACACGCAGAAGCTCGGCGAGGCCTACGCGCATATCGGTCGCGTCGTGTCCGGAGAGATCAAAGTCGGTGAGCATCTGGAGGCACGCGTCGACGCGCCGCGTCGCGTCGCGATCATGGCCAATCATTCCGCCACGCACCTCTTGCATGCGGCACTGCGCAAGGTGCTCGGCACGCATGTGACGCAAAAGGGCTCCCTGGTCGCACCGGATCGCTTGCGTTTCGATTTTTCGCATTTCGCCGCTGTGACGCCGGACGAGCTCCAAGAAATCGAGCGGCTCGTCAACGCCGTCATCCGTTCGAACGCGGCGGCCGAGACCAAGCTGATGAAATACGAGGATGCGGTTGCATCGGGTGCCATGGCGCTTTTCGGCGAGAAGTACGACGACGAAGTGCGTGTGCTTCGCTTCGGCGACTTTTCGACGGAGCTTTGCGGCGGTACGCACGTCGACCGCGTCGGCGATATCGGCCTATTCAAAATCGTGAGCGAGGGCGGTGTGGCCGCTGGCGTGCGCCGTATAGAGGCCGTGACCGGCGAAGTTGCGTACGAGTACGTCGCGGAGTCCGAGCGCTTGTTGCGGGACGTGGCACAGATGCTTCGGGCCGGTCGTGACGACGTCGAGGACAAGGTAAAGCAGGCGCTCGACCGGCAGCGCAAGCTCGAGAAGGAGGTCGCCGCACTCAAATCGAAGCTCGCAAGCGGCCAGGGCAGCGATCTCACGAGCACGGCTGTGGACGTCGGAGGGCTGAAGGTCGTTGCAACGCGAATCGATGGTGCGGATGCACCTGCCCTTCGGCAGGCGGTCGATCAGCTCAAGAACAAGCTCAAGTCGGCCGCGATCGTCCTTGCGTCGGTAAACGATGGGAAGGTGATCCTGATCGCCGGCGTCACGTCGGACCAAACTTCGGCGATCAAGGCAGGCGATCTAGTGAACGTCGTCGCACAGAAGATCGGCGGGCGTGGCGGCGGTCGTGCGGATTTGGCGCAAGCGGGTGGGAACGATCCTACAAAGCTTGACGAGGCACTAGCTTCCGTCGTGCCTTGGATCGAATCTCAGCGACTTGTGCGCTCCGCTTGAACTGGATCACACGCTGACAGGACTTACGGCTGTGCAGACGGTTCGATCTCCGTAGACGATAGGCGGGATGAAACTTCGTTCCGCGTCTCCGGGTCCAATTTCAGTTGGGCTTCACTAGTGAGAACATAACGCGGAAAATTTGTTGTTCTGTGTGAGGGAGATTTCCATTTATCAGGGAAATCCCGATCCCCACTACGTAGGAGTGTGGCCTAACCTCGATCACGAGTGGATGATGCGGTGAGCTGTGGGAGGGCAGTGATTCCCACTGCCGGCAAGCTGCTTCAAGCCACTCGGCTGACAAAGCAAGGAGCGAACCATGTTGATTCTGACAAGGCGCGTCGGTGAAACCGTGATGATAGGTAACGACATCACAGTGACCGTGCTAGGCGTCAAAGGCAATCAAGTCCGAGTAGGCGTGAATGCGCCGAAGGAAGTTGCCGTCCATCGCGAAGAGATCTACGAGCGCATTAAGCGTGAAGAGCAGGCTGCCGGCGGCGCGGTGAAGCGTCCGATGGCAGGTTCGGGCTCCTGATCTATCCAGATCACGTCGATCGAGCATCCGCGGGATGGACGCGTCAGCGCCATCCCCGCGGCTGCAAGTTCCCAAGCTTTCGACCCCGCAAGTCTTTACGTAGTCCCCCTCGGCCAGTATTCTTGCCGGCCTTTCGCGGACCGGCTAGCGTCGGTAGCGGGCTGCC
>JBDZVE010000083.1:9136-15947 GCA_040255535.1 Lysobacterales bacterium
GGAGAGATGGCCGAGTGGTCGAAGGCGCACCCCTGCTAAGGGTGTATGGGTCTAAAGCCCATCGAGGGTTCGAATCCCTCTCTCTCCGCCAGTCTGGCCGAGAGAAAAGTAGAACAGAACATTGCGCCCGTAGCTCAGTTGGATAGAGCGCATGGCTACGAACCATGAGGTCGGGAGTTCGAATCTCTCCGGGCGCGCCAAGCAATAAGAAGGGCCATTCGAAGGATGGCCCTTCTTCCATCAGGTTCACTTTCCCTGGAGGTTGCGAGCGACTTCAATGTCGCCGATTCCTCCGCCGCTCGCTCCGGATTATCATTGCCGCCCCTGTATACAAGTTACCTCACCAGCGCTCGCTTCGCGCCCAAGGAGATTGCTAGATGGCTCTCGTTACTTTGCGTCAACTTCTCGATCACGCTGCCGAGCATGGCTACGGCGTTCCGGCTTTCAACGTCAACAACATGGAACAAGTGCGCGCGATCATGGAGGCGGCGAGCGAGACCGATAGTCCGGTGATCATGCAGGCGTCTGCCGGTGCGCGTAAGTACGCCGGGGCGCCGTTTTTGCGCCACTTGATCCAAGCGGCAATCGAAGAGTGGCCCCATATCCCGATCGTGATGCATCAGGATCATGGCGCGAGCCCGGCCGTGTGTCAGCGCTCGATCCAGCTCGGATTCTCGTCCGTGATGATGGACGGTTCGTTGAAGGAGGACGCGAAGACACCCGCGCCCTACGAGTACAACGTGGACGTCACGCGGCGTGTCGTCGAGATGGCGCATGCGTGCGGTGTTTCCGTGGAAGGTGAGCTCGGCTGTCTCGGCTCGCTCGAAACCGGCATGGCGGGCGAAGAAGACGGGGTCGGCGCCGAAGGTCAGCTCGATCATTCCCAGCTGCTTACCGATCCGAACGAGGCTGCCGATTTCGTGCGCAAGACGGGCGTGGACGCGCTCGCGATCGCGATCGGTACCTCGCACGGCGCGTACAAGTTCACGCGCCCGCCGACCGGGGACATTCTCGCGATCGATCGCATTAAGGAGATTCATCGCCGTATTCCGAACACGCATCTCGTGATGCATGGCTCGAGCTCCGTGCCGCAGGATTGGTTGAAGATCATCAACACGTACGGCGGCGATATGGGCGAGACGTACGGCGTGCCGGTCGAAGAGATTCAAGAAGGCATCAAGCACGGCGTTCGCAAGGTGAACATCGACACGGACCTGCGGATGGCAGCCACGGGGGCCGTGCGCAAGTTCTTCCACGACGATCGCAAGGAGTTCGATCCGCGCAAGTGGCTTGCCGTTTCGACGAAGGCGATGAAGGGCATCTGCAAAGCGCGCTACGAGCAGTTCAACACGGCGGGCAACGCCTCGAAGATCAAGCCGCTAGGATTCGATGCGATGGTTGCGCGCTACGCGAAGGGCGAGCTCGATCCCAAGGTGAATTGAAGCCAGGGGATCGGGAGTAGGGGATAGGGGATAGTCAGAAAAAGACACCTACCGCTATCGCTCCCGACTGAAAATGACGCCCAAGTGTGCGAACACTTGGGCGTTTTTGTTTTTCAGCTCCGACGTGGATCCCTACACAACACTACTCTAAACTGCAAAGTACTTGACGATGGTGTGGGACTGGAGGTAACGTGGATTCGTGCCGACCTCGGAGAAGAAGCGCATGCATGCTGGCCGCACGGTTCAGATCGATTCTCATGCCGCCGATACGCTGCGCTACATCCGCGCCTCGATGGAAGCGGCGGCGTTGCTCCGTGTGCCGGGATCGTCAGCGACTGCGGCCGGCGTCGTAGGTTTGCTCGCGGCATCGATGTCGTCCATTCCCGCGTTCGGCGTACATTGGCTTATCGTGTGGATCGTTGCCGCGTTCGCCGCGGCGAGCGTCGGGACCATTCTGCTGCTGCGCCATTCGCCTGCCGGTACGCTCACGATCGCGGGTTCGCCTGTTCGTAAGTTCGCGTTGGGGTTCGTACCTTCGCTTGCGGCAGGTGCGGTATTGACGTTCGTGCTCTGGACAGGCGGTCACGAACAGCTCATCTCCGGCGCGTGGCTCATTCTTTACGGTTGCGCTTTGATTTCGGCGAGCGCTACCGCGACGCGCATCATGGCTCATATCGGAAGTGCGTTCTTCGCGCTGGGGGTGCTTGCGCTGCTCGCTCCAGGCGAAGTGCAGATCTTGTTGCTCGGCACGGGCTTCGGCGCGCTGCACATTTTGCTCGGCATTCTGATAGGACACGCCGAGCGGCGCGCGTCGAGCGAGCAAGATTAGCGCTATGGCAGCCAACCAAAAATCTTCGACCAAAGTCGGGCAGGCTGCGCCAAAGAAGAAGCGGGCCAAGCTCGCGGCGATTGCGGGATCGGCTCGTGCGGAAGATGCCAAGTTCGATCGGTTGGTATACGAACGTGTGCGCCTCGGAATCATGAGCGCGCTCGCGGTGCGCGACGAGCTCACGTTCAGCGAGCTCAAGTCGCTGTTCGACGTCAGCGACGGCAACTTGAGCGCTCACGCACGCAAGCTGGAAGAGGCGGGCTATCTCACGTGCACGAAGACGTTCGAGGATCGCCGCCCGAAGTCCGTATACCGAATGACTGAGCGCGGCCGCGATGCGCTCAACCGCTATCTCGATCATGTGGAATCCGTCATCAAGGCAACCCGGCGGGGTTGAGTTTTTTTGCCCAGAAACTCTGTATTGCAAAGAACTCTACTATGCACGTCGCAATCATCATGGATGGCAATGGACGCTGGGCCACTCGACGAGGTCTGCCGCGAACGTTCGGTCATCGCGCGGGGGCGAAGGCGGTCGACCGGGTCGTCGAGGCTGCGGTACGCAGCAGCATCGACGTGCTCACGCTCTACGCATTCTCTGCAGCCAATTGGCAGAGGCCAAGAGAGGAAGTGAGCGCGTTGTTCACGCTCTTTCGGCGCTACTTGCTTACGCAGACGCGCCGCTGCGTCGAGCAATCGATTCGCATCAATGTCATCGGCCGCCGCAATCGACTGGACTCGGATCTGTGCGCGGCGATCGCGACCGCCGAAGCAGCGAGCGCACACTGTTCTCGAATGGAGCTGCGGATCGCGGTCGATTACTCGGCGCAGGACAGTCTCATCGAAACCTGCAATCGGTCGCGGCTGCATAACGAGGCTGTCGATCGCGCGCGCTTTCTCGAGCGACTTGCCGAAGTGACTCACGCGGTGATTCCCGGCCCAGAAGTCGATCTGCTCATCCGCACCGGAGAGGAGAAGCGCTTGAGCGATTTCCTACTGTGGGAATGCGCATATGCGGAACTCTACTTCAGCGACTGTCTCTGGCCCGATTTCGATGAGCTTCGATTTCAGCGCGTGCTAGCTGAATACCGGAATCGCGAGCGTCGGTTCGGCAGAATCGCGGATGCGAACATCCCTGCGGTGAGTCATGGATAGGCTCAGATCGCCCCATCGAGAGGTGAGGCCGCCGAGAGAGATGGTCGAGGCGCCGGCGCTCGAACCCGTGCGGCCGGATCTTACCGCCCAAGCGCACCGGGCGCTCCTTATCAATCCCTTCTACCCGAAGGATCCGCGCGCGAGCTACGGCAAGCACGTGCTCACGCCGACGCTGGCCCTGACGAGCATCGCTGCTGCGACACCTAACCATTGGGACGTTCGATACTGGGACGAGAATTTGCTTCAAGGTCCGCCGCCGCGCGACCCCATTCCGCATGTCGTCGGCATCACCGTGCATCTTACGTTCGCTCGACGCGCCTATGAGCTCGCGGCGTGGTATCGAGCGCACGGCTCGATCGTCGTGCTCGGAGGCTTGCATGTGTTGTCGTGCCCGGAAGAGGCGCTCAGCCATGCCGATGCGATCGCGATTGGCGATGGCGTGCAATTGTGGCCGCGAATCCTTGCGGACATCGAGAGCGGCACTCTGCAACCGCGCTACGAGGCCGATTATTCCCGACCGTACAAGCTCGATCCGCCCGCGAGGCGCGCGATTCTCCCGCGCGATTCCTTCCTCACGACTACGAGCGTGATCGCAACCCGCGGCTGTCACAATCGTTGCGGATTCTGCTATCTCTCGACGGACGGATTGCACATGCCTTATCGAATGCGCGCAGTCGAGCAGGTGGTGGAAGAGATCATCGCCGACGCGCAACCGTACACGGTCTTCATCGATAACAACCTTGGCTCGCGGCCCGCGTACCTACGTGAGCTGTGTGCGGCGCTCGAGCCCCTGGGAATCATCTGGAGCGCTGCAGTCACGATCGACGTTACCGACGACCCTTCGCTCGTGCGCGACATGGCGCGTTCCGGGTGTACGGGTGTATTCGTCGGGTTCGAGTCATTGAATGCGGGCAACTTGAGCGATGCACGCAAGCGCACGCCCGCGCCGGACGACTATGCCCGCAGAGTCGACCTGCTGCATCGATACGGCATCCAGGTGAATGGCAGCTTCGTGCTGGGATTCGATCATGACACGCCCGATGTCTTCGAGAAGACCGTGCGTTGGATCGAGGCGAATAGCCTCGAATGTGCGACCTTCCATATTCTGACGCCGTATCCCGGCACGCCGCTCTTTCGCCAGTTTGAAGCCGAAGGGCGCATCCTTCATCGCGACTGGGACAAATACGATACGGCCCACGTCGTTTTCCAGCCTAAGCAAATGACATGCGACGAGCTCGATGCAGGGTATGCGTGGTGCTACGACACATTGTTCTCTCACCGCTCAATCTGGCGCCGGCGTCCAGCGGATAGAAGCGCAGTCCTTGCCTATTTCGCGATGAGCTACTTGTACAAGCGTTCGAATCGATTCTGGCACTTGCTCATCAAACATCGTCTCACGTCAACCGTGTGGCGGCCGCTCATCGAGCATTCGCGTCGCCGGCATTTAAAGTTCCGTCGGAAATTGGCTGCAGTGGGCGAAGCAAGCGGAGTGAGAGCGAGCCAGTGTGTCAGCGCCGGAGTATGAAGAGGAGTCACGCCATGACGATGAGAACCGCTCAGTCCTATCCTGGAAAGCGCGCTTTCGATCTTGCCGTCGCGAGTGCGGCGTGTCTCGCCTTCGCGCCGCTTGCGGCGGGGGTTGCCCTTGCAAGTTGGCTCGAGGATGGCGGTCCGACGCTGTTCGCGCAATCCCGTGTCGGGCGGCACCGCCAACCCTTCATGATTCTCAAATTCCGGAGCATGCGGGAGGGTGGAGTTACACGAGTCGGTAGTTGGCTGCGGCGAACCGGAATCGATGAGCTGCCTCAGTTCGTCAACGTCATTCGAGGCGAGATGAGCGTCGTCGGGCCCCGACCACTTTTGGAAGAGGATGTGCAAAGGCTGGGCTGGAGCGGCTCTCAGCACGACTGGCGATTTGCCGTTCGCCCAGGGATCACCGGATTGTCTCAGCTACTGGCTGGGCGCGGCGCGCGCTCTACCCAGCGGTTGGATAGGCTCTATCTCGAGCGACAGAGCTTCGCGCTCGATGCGCAGCTCATCGCTCTCTCTTTTGCGGTGAATGTATTCGGTAAGGCGCCGGTGCGCCGCTGGCTGAACGCGGTGCGCCGGTCGGAAGTCGCGCAAGCGCAATGACGTGGTTTCAGTCTCCAAGCGCACTTTCCGCGACAGAAGCCTCCTTTGCAATTGAGATGTCCTCCGCGACCTCGCGTGTGAGCTCGCTCCAATCGACGTAACCCACTCGGTTCGTCCAGAGCGGGTTCTTGTACGCCGCCTTCGCTTGGGCAACGTAGCGATGCCAATGATCAGCTGCGTTCGTCAGCTCACGCACCGCCGTCGCGCGATGTGCTTCTGCGTCACGGCTAGTGCTTGTCTTGTAGCTCGAACGTGATCGGCACCTGTTTCCAAAGCACAACGGGTACGCCGTCGCGCGTGCCGGGGACGAAGCGCCACTTGCGAGCTTCGCGCATCGCGGACTGGTCGAGCGATTGATAGCCGCTCGATTGCAGTAGGCGGATCTGACCGACGCGTCCGTTCTCCAGGACTTCGAGCGACAACAATACGGTGCCGGTGTGGCCAGCCCGAATCGCGGACGCAGGATACAGAGGTTCAGTGAGTCCGCGCGTCGGTATTGCAGGCTCCACGATCACCGGTTGGGGCGGCGCTTCGCTGCGCGAGATCGGCGGTAGGTTTCGATTGGGGATCGACGTGCCCGTTACAGGCGGTGTCTCATCCGGTGCGTAGTCCGGCTTCGGCAGTATAGGATCCGGGACGTAAAGCGTGACCAGCGTCGGATCAACGTCGATGACTGGAGCTGGCGGTATTGGTTTCGGTTGCGACGGAACCATGTTCAGTACAGTCTTGGGCGGCGGCAGGATCAATTTCGTAAAGGACAAGCCGCTGTTCACAGCCCAGATGAAGCCGACGTGCAGCAGCACGATGATCGCCATAAACCATCCCTTGGGCGAATCGAAGGCGTGAAGCGGTGGAAACGAATTGACCGTCGTTGTGTTCATGCTTTTTCTCCGGCAATAAGTTAGGTAAGGGCTGGTTCTTATCGTGTTCCGTCGAAGGACGGGATTTAGACAAGACCAGCAAGCCCGGCGATCACGTCCGCCTTCGGGCGGGCTTGATCAGCATTTCCCATGCGGTGCATGTATTGCGACGAGCCACAGCAAACCGTTTCGTGAGCGCCATCACACTCCCGAAATCGATACCGTTGGGTTGTCAATCGAGTTAGGTGTCGCCAAACGGCGAAGGTTCCCGAGATTCGTTTGCTTTACAGATAGGTAATTGCAACCCGACTATTGGTCGCTTTCCGCGCACCCGGATATTGAAACGACAGTGCCTCATTTCCGCGCGCGCCTCCGGCAGAGCGGACCTCCAGGCC
>JBDZVE010000084.1:0-15740 GCA_040255535.1 Lysobacterales bacterium
TGTTCGTCAGGCGTCCAATGGGCGTATCGCGTTGATAGGCGTCCGCACAACTGATGCGCCTTTCGGCTGTCGCGGCGACCTCGTCTGCTGAGGCGTGCGACGGCGATGTTGCTCCGCCACTCTCAGGCCCTGCACATCCGACCGCGAACAGGATGGTGACCATGATCGCTAAGCGCATCGAATTCATGCTCGTAGCCTCATTGAGTGTTCTTGAATCGGCACAATGCCGCCGACGCCGTCGGTCCGCGAGCTCGCACAGCACTACCCGCTCGTGCGTGGAGTGCAGTGTGTGAATGTAGCGTGTAAGGTGTAGGGCTCCGCGGTTCCTGTCCTAGACGCGACACCTGACACTCCGCAGCATCGGCAGTCTACACATCGCACGACCTATGAAAATCGCGACTTTCAACGTCAATGGCATCGCAAGTCGGCTCGGCCATCTGCTCTCGTGGCTCGAGAAGGAACAGCCGGATATCGCGTGCCTGCAGGAGCTCAAAGCGCCGGATGAGAATTTTCCCATCGTGCCGATTCGAGCGGCAGGATACGGCGCGGTGTGGCATGGGCAGCGTTCCTGGAACGGCGTCGCAATCCTCGCCAAAGGAGAAGAGCCGGTGGAGATTCGCCGCGGTCTGCCGGGCGATCCGGACGATACGCACAGCCGGTATATCGAAGCCGAGGTCAAAGGCATTCGCGTCGGCTGCCTGTACTTGCCGAACGGCAATCCTCAACCCGGCGATAAGTTCGATTACAAGCTCGCCTGGTTCGAGCGCCTCATTGCACATGCGAAGACGCTGTACGACTGCGGCAAGCCCGTCGTGCTCGCGGGCGACTACAACGTCGTGCCGACGGACTTCGATATCTACAACCCGAAATCCTGGCGCAAGGACGCCTTGCTGCAGCCGGAGACTCGGGACGCCTATCAGCGCCTGCTCTCGCAGGGATGGGTCGATGCGCTACGCGCGATGCACCCGGACGAGCAGATCTTCACCTTCTGGGATTACTTCCGCGACCACTGGAAGCGCAACGCGGGACTTCGCATCGATCATCTGTTGCTGAATCAGGAGCTCGCCGGGCGCCTCGTCGATGCCAACGTCGATCGCTGGGTGCGCGATCTGCCGAAACCGAGCGACCACGCGCCCACTTGGGTCGAGGTGCGCGCCTGAGGCGAAGTGATGAAGTGTGATGTGTGAGGTGTGGCGGGTGAAGCTCGACTCACAAATAGCGGCGCTGTACGAGTATTTGTGATCTAATTTTGCAAGCGGACGGAACAGTCCGCCTCTGACAACAACACATTACATCTGATACTCGAGCGCCATGCGCCCCCAACCTCGTATCGAAGTCGTAGACGTCCTTCGAGGCTATGCCTTGATGGGCTTGTTCCTGGTCCATATGGTCGAGTACTTCGAGCTGTATTGGCATCAGCCCGAGCCCGGACCCGTCAACACGTGGACGTTCTTCCTGTTCGGCGGCAAGTCCTACGCGATGTTCGCGCTGCTCTTCGGGGTGAGCTTCTTCATCATCATGGAAAGCCAGGCGCGTAAGGGCGTCGACTTCGGCGCACGATTCTTATGGCGCCTCGCCGTCTTGTTCGCGCTCGGCCTCGTCCACGGGCTCATCTATGGCGGAGACATCCTGCAGATCCTCGCGGTGACAGGATTGATCCTCGTCCCGCTCTATCGCAGCAGCAATGCCGCGATTCTCGCCATTTCATTGTTCTTCGTCCTGCAAGTCCCCTCGCTGCTGCTGTTCGGATACGCGAACACGATCGGCGGCCTCGGCTACGATCGACCGCTGCACGCAGGATTACATCCCGCCGTATTCGAGACCTATGCGAATGGAACGTTCCTCGAAGTGCTGCGAACCAACTTGTGGGACGGTCAGCTCGCGAAGTGGTCGTTCATGCTCGAGAGCGGCAGAATCTGGAACATCATCGGCCTGTCGCTGTTCGGCTTTCTGCTCGCGCGCAATGATTTTTTCACCGACGTTGCGCGGTACAAGTCGGCCTACGTGAAGACGCTGATCATCGCGCTCGTTCTTGCGGGCACATGCACGCTATGGGCCGGCGATATGATCGCGTTCGCGGACGGAGCTGAAAGCTCGTGGATCGTCGGCAACGTCATCGCTGCCTATACGAACCATGCGTGGATCGTGGTGAGCTCGTTGAGCCTGATGCTGCTCTATCACTTCACGCCTGCGTCGAAGGTATTGCGCTTGATCGCGCCGTGCGGCCGCATCAGCCTCACGATCTATGTCTCCCAGGCATTGCTCTTCGTGCCGTTCTTCTATGGCTACGGTGCCGCGGCCTATTCCTGGATCGGGCAACCGATGAGCCTCGCTCTCGGCATCGCGCTCTGGTGTTTGCAAGTCGCGTTCGCACATTACTGGATCAAGAACTACCACTACGGTCCATTCGAATGGCTGTGGCGGTCCGCGACGTGGGTCAGCACGGACGTGCCGTTCAAGCGCAAGCGCCCGCAAGCAAGCGAGGCTGCCGTCGTCGTAGGGTAGCGGTAGCCTTCTAGCGATAGCTCTCTCGGCGAGGGACGCAGCCTGACTCCGTCACCCTGCGAGGCACGGTGATAGGATTGAAGCATGTGCGGACGATACGTTTCCCCCGACGAAGCAGCGCTCGAGCGCGAATACTCGATCGATCGGACGAATTCTCACATCGGGCTTTCCGATGCGCTCGAGCGCGCGTACGAGGCGAGCTATAACGTCGCACCGACCGATCACGTGCCTGTCGTGCGCGCGATTCGCAATCGCAACGGCGAACGCGAAGCGGTGATGATGCGTTGGGGTCTCGTGCCATTCTGGGCCAAGGGACAACCGCCGAAGTTCTCCACGATCAACGCGACGATCGAAAAGCTCGAGTCCGCCGCTGCATGGAAGGGACCGTGGGAACGCGGGCAGCGCTGCATCATGCCGTGCGCAGGATTCTACGAATGGCAATTGCGCCCGGACGGCAAGCGAAAGCAGCCGTACTACATCAAGCCGGTCGAGGGAGACACGTTCGCGCTCGCCGGTCTCTGGGACTATTCATACGCCCCGGCGGGCGAGCGCATCGTTTCGTGCGCGGTGATCACGATGCGCGCAAACGATTTGATGGCCGAGATTCACAATCACACCGGCGGCAAGCCGCTGTCCCGCGAACAGCGACGCATGCCGGCCATTTTGCTCAAAGAGGATCTCGACGCTTGGCTCACTGGCACGGTCGAGCAGGCGAAGGGCTGCCTCAAGGAATACCCGAGCGGGCTCATGGTCGCCTGGCCCGTGTCGGACCGCGTCAACACGCCGCGCAACAACACACCCGATCTCGTACAGCCCGTCGAAGTCGATCCGCAGCAATCAATCACTTAGCGCGCCCCTCTTGCGCGTGCGCCGCGCACCTGTATAAAACATCAGTCTCGGCGATTCGCCGACCTCCAAGGCCGGGATCGTTCACGCACGTCAGCATCGCGAGGCTTGTCATGTTCGTCACTCCTTTGACGCTCATCGATCGGACGATCGAACACTTGGAAACACTCACCGAGTTGCTCGCCGACGAAGTCGACGAGCGTTTACGAAGCGAGCTCAAGCCGGAAGGCAAGTTGTGCAAGGAAGCACTGCTGACGATCAGTGTGCTGCTGCCGAAGCTGAGAGCCGTGCGCTGCACACCCGTAGCGATGACTGCCGAATATCGCAGCGCATGCCCGAGCTGCGACGATACTTGAACCGCGAACGCTTGTTTCCGGCCACAGCCCTCAGCCTTTACGAATGCCGTCGAAGAAACCGGCACACCCAGGGACGCTCGGCTATCTAGGAGAATGCGGCATGACGATCTACGTCGTCTGCGGCAAATGCGGGCGCTTCACGATCGCAAAGCTCGAGGAGATTGCAAAGCACACGGGTTGGCGTGCTATGGCGGCAGAAGTCGGCAGACGCTTGAAGTGCAGCGACTGCGGTCATCGAGGAGCAAAGCTCACGACCCAACGACCGCAAGTCGGCCGCGCAGTCTGCCCCCGATGCCTGCGGCCCTTGGGGGATCGCGCGAAGCGCGATCCTGTGTAAAGTGCAATCGGCGCGCGGCTGCGCGCTCCGACCCTACACCAGACACCTTACACGTTACACTCCGTCCGCCCTCACATCTGCTTGAACAAATGCAGATAGGTCCGACTCACCGGCAGCGTTTCGCTCCGGCCTTTCAAGTGAATGTCCGCCGTTTCGTTCTCGCCTCGGGTGACGTGGCTGATCGCCTTCAAGTTCACGACAACCGAGCGATGCACTTGAGCGAACTGCTCTCGATCGAGTTGGCTCGCGAGCTCCTTGAGCGGCGTACGAATCACCGCGTCGCGGCATTCGCCTCCGTCGTCGCGCCACGCGATCGCAGTATATTTATCTTCCGAGCGTAGATAGTCGACGTCCTCGACCGGGATCAGCCGAACCGTCTGACCGACGGAAGCGCGTAGCCACTTCAGCGCTTTGAAGCCATCGCTCTTTTGCAGGCTCTCGGCAAGCTGCCGCAGAAGCGCATCCGAGTTGAGCGCCGGCTGTGCCGCGCGCAAGCGCTCCTGCAATCGTGCGACCGTTTCCGCAAGTCGCGCGGGCTCGACGGGCTTCACGAGATAGTCGAGCACGCCTTGCGCAAACGCCTGCACGGCATATTGATCGTACGCAGTGACGAACACGATATGCGCGCGCCGCCCGATGTGCTGCGCCGCTTCGATGCCGTTCTTCCCGGGCATCTGCACGTCGAGAAAACAAATGTCCGGCTCATGCTGCTCGAACAGCTCGATTGCCTCACGGCCGTTGCGTGCCTGCGCACGAATCTCGAGCTCGGGCCACGCATTCGACAACAGGCGCGCAAGCGCTTCGCGAAGCAGCGGCTCATCGTCCGCGATCAGGGCCGTCGGCCGGCGCATCGTCATCCAATAGCCCCTCGTACAGAGGAAACGACGGACGCCAATCGGATACGTCCCGAGCTCAGGACCCCAACCGGTCCAGCGCGCATAGATGGAGTTGCGGTCGGCGGCATGCGCAAGACTATAGACGAATGCGCGCATGACTGCGCGCAGCGCAGATCCGCGCGAAGCGCACCCGCCGCCATCCATCCATTCATTCGGCGCGCCGAAGGGCGGCAAGTGGATCGGGCCGTTCTGGGGCGCGATCAAAGCGCAGATCATTCAACCGTTCGTCGACGATGAGTTCGTGAGGCTGCTCTCGACGACGGATCAGAAGGACATGAAGCTGCTTGGCGAGCTCATGAGCTCCGGCAAGATCGCGCCCGTGATCGACCGGCGCTACGCGCTGCGCGAGGTGCCGAAAGCCATGAGCTACTTGGAGACATGGCACGCGCGAGGGAAGGTCGTGATCACCGTCGAGTAAAACTGCCGCGAGCGTGCCCGAAGAAAACCGGCTTGCCTCGGCGATTCGTCGACGGTCGGACAAGGCGCTCGCCCGACTTGCAAACCAGGCGAACATACGAGGCGAATCGCCGCGTGAATCCCCTTTTTGCTATCGTAGCCGCATGCACGCCATCAGCATCAAGGCGGTTCTGCTTGCGAGTCTCGCGGTCATCGGCGTCGATATCCTCTCCGGGCTTCTGCTGCTCGGTATCTACGCGCCCGACTTGAGCGGGGACATGACGGATGCAGAGCTGCGTCAGCTGCTTGCACAATTGATGCACAATCCCGGCTACGTCCTCTTGTCGCTCATCCTCGGCACGGCGTCGACCGTGCTCGGCGGCTACCTCGCCGCACGCCTCGCACGCACCGTACCCTATTTCAATGCGCTCGCCTTCGGCATCCTTGGCGTCTTGATCGGGCTGCTCACGCCGGCAGATCTGCCGACTTGGTATCGGGCGTTTGGGATCGTCATCACGATTCCCGCGGCGCTCATCGGTGCGCAAGTGGCGAAGCGAAGTCTGTAGGACGTCGGAACGAGCCAAGCTGCGATTAAAGGCGGCGTTTTCCAGCGTTTCGCCTTGCCCTTGCGCGCCGGCTCAGGTAACTTCGCACACCATGCTGAAGACGATTAAATGCACGATTAAAACGAAGAAGCCCTCTGCGGGGTCTTCTTTGTCTGCGCGCGTTTAAGTCAGCAAAAACCAACGACCAGATAAATAGGCCCCGCCGGACTCCGACGGGGCCTTTTTTTATTTGAGGCCCCGTCTGCCGGCCTCGAACTTGGAAAGAGGAAAGCAGCAAATGTGTTCAGCAGTCAGTGCACCGAGCCCTTCGAATCCGAACGAGCTCGCAAACAGCGTGCGTCGACCGAATCTCGAATCGCCGGTGGTCGCCGTCATTGGCGCGACCGGCGCTGTCGGCGTCGAGATCGTGCAATGCCTGGAGAAGCGGCGCTTTCCGTTGTCTTCGCTGCGTCTTTTCGCCTCGGCGCGTTCGGCGGGACAGCGCATCGCCTACGCCGGGCAGTCGCTGCTCGTCGAAGAGCTTCGAGAGGACGCGCTCCACGGCATCGACATCGCGCTGTTTTCGGCCGGCGGCTCCATTTCACGGCGCTTCGCGCCGCTCATGGCCGCGGCCGGCACGATCGTGGTCGACAACTCCTCCGCATTCCGCATGAATGCCGACGTTCCGTTGGTCGTGCCCGAGATCAATGCAAACGCGATCCGCGAGCATCGAGGCATCATCGCGAACCCGAATTGCGCCGCTATTCTGACGATCACGCCGCTCTGGCCCATTCATCGCGTCAATCCGCTGCGGCGGCTCATCGTCTCGACCTATCAGGCCGCTTCCGGAGCGGGCGCCGCGGCGATGGAGGAGCTTCGCGAATCGACGCGCGCACATTTGGCCGGCGAGCGCTACGAGCCGAAAGTGCTGCCGCACCCGTACGCATTCAACGTATTCAGCCACAACACGCGCATCGATCCAGAAACCGGCTACAACGAAGAAGAGACGAAGGTGATGGAAGAGACGCGCAAGATCTTCGGCGAGCCGTCGCTGCGCATCTCTGCCACGTGCGTGCGAGTGCCCGTGCTTCGCGCACACAGCATCTCCGTGACCTTCGAGTGCGAGCGCCCGATCGCGCCGGCCGAGGTTCGCGAAATAGTGAGCGCCGCACCCGGCGTGAAGCTCGTCGACGATGCGCAGAACAACTATTTTCCGATGCCGAAGGATGCCTCCGGCCAGGATGAGTTGCTCGTCGGGCGCATTCGTCAGGATGCGAGCGATCCGACCGGCCGGTCGATTTCGCTGTTCATCGCAGGCGATCAGTTGCTGAAGGGTGCCGCGTTGAACGCGGTGCAGATCGCCGAGGCGCTATTGGCTAAGTAGGGGATCGGGTCGGGAGGCATTGCGCCGAACCCCGGCCTACCTGCGCGTTCGCTTTGCGTTCTGCACCAGCGTCTGGTGGATGGACGCGAGTTGCTGCTCGGCTGCTTGGAAAGCGGCTTCCTGGGAGGCGAAGCCGCTCATCCGCCCGAACAGGTCGGCGATGGGGAGCGGGCGATACGTGCTCAGCTCGTACCCGAAGCCGTCCCTCTCTGCGAAGATACGAGCGTAGCCGTGCTCATTATTCAGTAGGTCGATCAGCATTCGCATGCGGCTGCTCTGCTTGTTGTTTTCTGCGGCGCGCAATTTACAGAATCCAGCGTGCCGAAAGTGAGACGCCGTTCGCATCGCGGAGGCCGCAAATCATTGTCACCGGTGTCCGGATTGCCGCGGCAACCCGGCTGAAAAACGCGGGGCATCGTCAAATCCGCTATTCGTGTTTTGGCCTGCGCGGTGGCATGATGTCGGCAAAACAATACCGTGAAGGGTTGCTGATGAGCGCGATTCCCGAACCCCGCTCGGAGCAAGTCAGTCTCTCGCCTGACGCATTCGAGATCCATCTCGAAGCGCTCCTCATGCTGCGCCTCGAATGCCATCTCTGGAAAGCGCACTTCATGCAGCTTGCCGGCCGCGAAGCGCGGCACGTGAGCTCGCACGCGTATCTCGACGTCTGGGATCTGATGCTCGCGGAGTGGATTCCCGCCTATACGCCCGAACGATACGAGCGTTTCAGACCCTTGTTCGATGAAGCGCTCAAAGACATGCGCGCCCGCTTGGAGCGCCTGATGCGCGTGTGCGATCAAGTGCTTCCGCGCGATGTGAAGAAGCGAATGCGGCGCGCGCTGCGCCAGATCGACTTCGCTGCGGCGAGCTATCAGTGGATCCCCGCGCGCTCCTCGATCGAGCCGCCGGAAAAGCTTTTTGCCGCGCGCTTCAAAGGCATGATTCGCCTCTTGAGCCTGCTCGCGCGCGACGCCGACAAGCGCCTGCAGGCAATGGTCGACTCTTAGGCCCGGCACTGCGCACGTTTCGCTCCGGATAGCTCGCCGTGTCGCCGCGCGAGATTCCCTAATCTTCGAACGCGGGTTCGCAAGTGATCTCCTCATTTGCGCTTGCTTTGCGGGCTTCGCACGCCTCACGCCTGGATCCTTCCGCAACTTCTGTCGGGCACCGCGGATGGCCTGCAGGTAGGCTCTCGTCTCGTTGAGAGTTGAAGAGATTTAGCTGTGCCCGATACCTCCCTGGCCGACGCCTATGTGGCGCGCTTCCGCAACGTCCTTCGCTACGTCGATGCGCATCTCGAGCATGAGACCCTGTCGCTCGAGCGCCTCAGCGAGCTCGCGACGTTCTCGAAGTTTCACTTTCAACGACAGTTCGCTGCGCTCTTCGGTATCGGGGCGTTTCGCTACGTACAAATGATGCGCTTGAAGCGCGCGGCCTATCAGCTCGCGTTTCGCAGCGAACGATCGATTCTCGACATCGCGCTCGCAAGCGGCTACGAGGCGCCCGAAGCCTTCGCGCGTGCGTTCAAGAAGCTATGCGGCCAGTCGCCTTCGGAGTTCAGGTCGCAGCCGATCTGGGACGCTTGGCACGACAACTACCAACCCATTCGTGAAGTGAGGATCACCCATATGACACGAGAGCCGCAGGCCGAACAGGTTCAGATCGTCGATTTCAAAGAGACGCGCGTCGCCGTATTGGAGCATCGCGGCGATCCGCGCTCGATCGGCGAGTCGATTCGCCGTTTCATCGCCTGGCGCAAGCAGAATCGGCTGCCGCCCTCCGCGAGCGCGACGTTCAATCTTCTCTATGACGACCCGGAGGACACCGAGCCGGAACAGTTCCGCCTCGATCTGTGCGCAGCGATCAAGAACGAAATCGACGAAAATGACTCGATCGTGAAGAACAAAGTGATCCCGAGCGGACGATGCGCGGTGTTGCGTCACGTCGGGTCCGACGACACGCTGGGAGAGAGCATCCGCTGGTTGTACTCCCAATGGCTTCCAGCGAGCGGAGAGTCGCTCCGAGACTTTCCGTTGTTCATTCACCGCGTGCGGTTCTTTCCCGATGTCGCCGAGCACGAGGCGACGAGCGATATTCATTTGCCGCTCGCCTAAGCGAGCCGATGCGGGGGGCACGATGCGTCGAGCAGTGCCCCCTCGCCATCGGCGCGTCGCGCGCAGCGATCCGCGAGCTCGTATCGACGAGTCTGCTCCGACTCAGCGGCAGCGCGCCTTGCGACGAGCGTCGTTCACCTACTGGCTCTGCGCGATCGGGTTTCGCGCGCTGGCGATCGGCGGCATCCGCGACCTGGTCAATCCTTACAACGCATCGCCTCGCCAGACGACGCGGCAGTCGGCGTCGACTGACGGCTGAATTTCGCCGCACCGCGGCATCGTCGCCGGTGTCGCTCTGCCGTGCGCGAGCCTATGATGTGCGCGCGTCGACCGGCAAGAACGACTCGCGCACGCATGCCAGCGCCGAAGTAGCCATGCCACCCGTCCAATCCTCAGCGGAGACTTGGCGCAAAGCGTTTGCTTTGTTCGAGCAAATCACGGCGCTCGAGCACGCAGATCGAAATCGCGAGCTGGCGGAGCTCGCCAGCTCGAATCCCGAGGTGTACGCACACGTGCTCACGCTGCTCGGCGCGCCTCGATCTGCCGATGCGACTGCGAAGCCGTGGGGCAGACGCGCGACTGACGCACAAACAACCGGCGAAGCACCTGCTGCCGATGCACGCTTCGGGCCTTATCGACTGGAGAAGCAGCTCGGCATCGGCGGCATGGGCGAAGTGTGGCTCGCGCGTCGCAGCGACGGGCGCTTCGACGGACTCGTCGCGCTGAAAGTGCTGCATGCGCACATCGCACAATCTTCCGCGCGCGAACGCTTCGCGCGCGAGGGGAAAATTCTCGGCCATCTGTCGCACCCGAATATCGCGCGCTTGCTCGATGCCGGGTCGACGCCCCTCGGCGTGTCGTATCTCGTGCTCGAGTACGTCGAGGAAGGCGTTCCGATCGACAAGTGGTGCGATGACCAGAAGCTCGACGTCGCCGCTCGCCTGCGCCTCTTCCTGCAGATTTGCGCGGCGGTCTCGCACGCGCATGCGCACCTGGTCATCCACCGCGATCTGAAGCCGCCCAATATCCTCGTGACGGCGCGCGGCGAGATCAAGCTGCTCGATTTCGGCATCGCGAAGCTGCTCGAGAACGAGGCTTCCGCCGGAGAGACGGAGCTCACTCGCCTCGGCGGGCGGGCGATGACGCCGGACTTCGCCGCGCCCGAACAGATCCTCGGCTTGCCCGTGACGACGGCAACGGATGTCTATTCTCTGGGCGTCCTGCTTTATCTACTCTTGTGCGGTCGCCTGTCGCACCAACGCCGTCAACGCAGCGCGTACGAGCTCGAAAAGGAGCTGCTCGAAGGCAGACCGCCGACACTCGCGAGAGCGCTGTCGAACACCGAAGAAGCGGAGCTGATTGCCGAGCGGCGCGCGACGACTGCGCACCGGCTGAAGCGCGTGCTCGCGGGCGATCTGGACACGATCGTGCACAAGGCACTGCGGCTCGAGCCGGATCGCCGCTACAAGAGCGTCGAGCAGCTCGCCGGCGACATCAATCGCTACTTGACCGGGCGCCCCGTTACGGCGGCACGCGACACCTGGACTTATCGTGCCCGCAAGTTTGTCTCCCGCCATGCCGTCGGCGCGGCGATCGCGTCAGTGGCGGGAGTCCTGCTCGCAGGGTTCGTGCTCGCGATGTACTTGCAGATGCAGCGCACGGACCAGGAGCGCGCGCGCGCCGAGCGCGTTTCTTCATTCCTCGTCGAGCTCTTCGAGCAATCGGACCCGTATCAGACGCGCGGCAATCAAGTCACCGCGCGTGAGCTGCTCGACAAAGGTGCACGACAGATAGACGATCGCCTGACGGATCATCCCGAGACGCTCGCCGCACTGGCGGGCACGATAGGCCGGATATACAACCGCCTCGGCGCATCGGATGAGGCCGTACCGCTCCTTCAGCAAGCGCGCAGCGCAAACGAGGCATTGAACGGCGCTTCGAACGTCGAGGCTGCCGCGATCGCGAGCGAGCTCGGCATCGCGCTATTGGCGCTCGGGAGGCTCGATGAAGCGAAAGCGGAGCTCGAGCGCGCGCTCGAAATTTACAGCCGGCATCGCGGCCCCGACTCTCGGGAGGTGGCACAAACCTTGATGAATCTGGGCTCGGTCGCCTTCGATGCAGGCGATCACGCCTCCGCCGAAGCGCGCTTCCGAGAGAGCCTCGCGCTCTATGCGCAGCTCGGCCAAGAGTCGAGCGCCGATGCCGCGACGACAATGCTCGAGCTTGCCAATCTCCTTAGTCATTTGGGGCGCTACGAGGAATCGATCGGCTTGCTGCGGAAGTCCTTGCGCATCGACCGTGCAACGCTCGGCGAAGAGCACCCGCGCGTCATCATGGAAACGCACAGCCTCGCGTACGCGCTGCAGATGGAACGAGACTTCGCCGCGGCCGAACCGCTTTTCCGGGAATCGAACGAACGAATTCGAAGGACGCTCGGACCCGATCATCCGTACACGATCGACATGCTATCGAACTACGCACGGTTCCTCCGCCGACTCGGCCGGCTCGACGCAGCGGAACCGATGTTTCGCGAAGTGATCGACTACAACGTGCGTACGCGCGGCGCGGCGCACCCAAACGTCGCGACGGCGCGGGCGAACCTTGCGATCCTATTGCATGATGCCGGTCGATTGGATGAGGCCCGATCGGAGTACCAAGCGGCGATCGACACCTACGCAAAGGCGCTGCCGCCCGAGCATCCATCGTTCATTGCCGTTCATGCAGGGTTGGGCCGCGTGCTCGTCGATGAAGGGCATCTCGAACAAGCACTGCCCATGCTCGAGCGCGCCGTCGAGATCGCTGGCACGACGATGACGCCGGAGAGCCCGTCGCTTGCAATCGCCCGCGTATCGCTCGCATCCGCTCTCGCGCAGTTGGGCCGCTTCGACGAAGCGAGCCGCTTGTTGGACGGGAGCTACGAGATCGTGCTCAAGACGCAAGGCGAAGGCAGCGCGATCGTGAGGCATGCGAAGCGTGCGCGCGCCGCGATCCAACAGGCGCGCGCAAGGCTTGCGCAGGACCGTTCGACCTCTCATCGCTCAGGCGAAGCGTGGCCGAATCCGGACTAAGACGCGCAGCACGTGCGCGAATTCCTGGCGTCCGATTTCGTTCATCGCGCGAATGGCCTCGATGCGAACGTGAACGGAGGCGCGTGATTCGCAGGCTAATCCGTGCCGCCAGGTACTCGACCTCTCGTATGCAGGTCGGTGCCGCCGGGCACCCGGCCGTCGGTCGAGCTCTTCGTTTGCTGCTGCGAGTCCGTGCCGCCCGGCACGCGGCCCGACTTGCTCGCTCCTTTCGTTCCGCCCTTCTGGCTACGCCTCGTGTCGGTGCCTTTCGGTACTCTGCCCATGACTGATCTCCCGGCCGTGATAAGAAAGCTGCGTGACGCACACGATCGTGCGTCGGCGTGCTTATAGAACTCAGTGCATTCGCCCGCAATTGCTCCAAAGAGCATGCTTCAGATGCACAAACCAAAAGGCGCTGGTGCAGCGCGGTGTGGGAATCAGCACTCCGCGTCGGAGCTTTGGCTTCGATTCTCGATGCAAACCGTCGTCGTCGTCGAGAAGAGCGGCGCGTTCGCATCCTTGAACGAAGTCTCCGCGAATGCCGCCGTGTACGTCTTACTGCCGCGCGGTGCCGTGCACACATAAGCATCGTCGCGTCTTCTGCACGCCCGTGACGTCCAGCGTGCTTCGCGGAAGTCCTTCGTCGCGCTGTGCGCGCTCCACATGAGCACGCGTGCCGGGGCACGATCCGTCCTAACCTGGATTTGGACTGCATTCGGGCTGGACACGAACGACCAGCGGGTATGCGGTAACGTCTTGCCCGCCGCTGCGTATCGATGCACGGCGCTGAGTGCACCGATCACGCGCGCAGCGTCGCGCAATCCGTGCCCTTGATTCGGCACATAGATGACGTGCTTGGGGTCTGGAAGCTGCGACCAGTAGAGCTTCAGTGCATCGAGCGGCCAATAGCGGTCGTTCGTGCTCAGCATGATGAGCTTTGGTTTCGTGAGCTCGGTACGGTAGCTGAACGGATCGACCATGGATAAGAGCGCTGCACCTCGCTCCGTTTGCAGCTTCGAAGGCAAATCGAGCGAAGCGTAGTCCTGGATCTCATCCGAGAGCTCGCCCCACGTGGCGCGCTGATGATCCATCTGCGCGCGCATGTTGAGCACATCGATGACCATGGGCGCGACGGCGATGACGCGTGGATCGACTGCCGCGGTCAACCAAGAGGTCCAACCGCGCTTCGAAGCGCCCGCGACCGTGAATCCGCTGAGCGAGACGTCCCAGCGTTCGCGGGCGATGCTCTGCATCGCATCCATTGCGCGCACGGCGCTCTTGACCATCGGCAGCAACACGGGCCAGTCGTGCTCGCCCGTTTTCAGGTACTGATCCAACGTGTAGGCAATGAGTGCGTCTTCGCGCCGCTCGAACATCGGCTGGAATGGAACTTGCCGCAATACACCGACCGGCGCACCGATTGCTTGAGTCAGCCGCGCGAAATGCCGTGCCTCCCGCGGCAGCTCGGTCGCCGTCCGCTCTGACTCGTACTCGGGCTTCCAGCGTCCACCATGCACGAACAACAGCGCGCTTCGCACGCTTGCCTGCATCGTCGCGGGGCGCAGCAGAAAGAACTGGTGCTTCCATTCGATGCCGCGCCACGTTTGGGACGTGAGCAAATATTCGGTGTACTCGACTTCTCCGACTCGGCCCGAACTGATTTCACGCCAACCAAAGCTCGCATCTTCTTGAGCGACATACGCCTCGAGCTCGTTTCCTGGGAGCGGTGCCCCATCGTCGGCACTCGCGAGCGTTGCGGAGACGATGAGGAAAGGGGCGATAAGCGCTCGAAGCGACCTGATGAAGAATGTGCACATGACCACTCACCCGCTGAGCCGTCGACGATCCTACTCTTAGCGGGCGCAGAGCGTCCCTAGGGGATGCACATCATTTCGAGCGTGCGTCAGCCTTCTGCCGACAACACTGCGCTTGTTCAACTCGAACGCGGCTACGAATCCTGTCGAGACGTCACGCTGAGCCCATCGTTCGAACGAGAGATTTTTCTTTCCCGGGGCGCGTAGCCTTCGCTGGGAGAACGAGATTCGGCGTCTCCTTCAGAAGACGCCGTTCTCGCCCGCAGATGTTCTAGCGGCTGGCGCGCTCGAAGAAGGCCCAGATCGTGTCGGTCGCCGAGATCGCTTGCGATGGTGTCTCGTCGCCCCTTGGCTTGACACCCCCGGGCCAGGAGTGGCCGCCGTCTTCGGTCACGCAGAGCTGAACCTTTGATCGGTCCTGGCATGAAGCGTAGAGGTCGCAATAGGCGCCTCGCTTCTCGAGAATCCGCTTCGAAGCCGAGGAGCACTCGTTGAGGTTTACCCACTTCGAGATCGTGTCAGGCACCGAGGTGAACTCGGTCACCGTGGACTTGATCACGTCGGGGCCGGCGCCGCCGTTGAACAAAACGTGGGTATCGTTCAGCGCGTGGATGTGCAGAACCGAAACAGCGTGCGTCGGTTTACATGTGTGCGTGTTATCCGTGCCTGCAACCGCAGCGATCGCACGGAAGGTATCCGACATTTCGCACGCGAGCCGGTACGACATCATTCCGCCGTTCGACATGCCAGTTGCATAGATCCGCTCGGGATCGATGTTGAGCTGAGCTCTCACCTCGCTGAGCATTGCGCGTATGAAGCCGACATCGTCGACCCCCTCATCCCGCGCAGCGCCGCAGCACTCGCCTGCGTTCCATGTCGCCAACTTGCCTGTCTTGCGTTGGCTGTATCCGTTCGGGAAGACGACGATGGTGCCGCTTTCTTCAGACTTGCTGATCAGGCCGTAGTAGGTGTCATTCGCCAGGATGTTCATGTTGCCGCCGCCTCCGTGCATCGCGACAACCAAAGGCGTGGGCCTCCTCGGATTGTACCCTTGCGGCACATGCACCAGATACTGACGTTTTCGACCCTCGTGCATCAGCGTTCGCACATGGTCGCCTGGAGAGCGAATGTTCTTATCCGTACCCCGCTCGCGCAAACGAGCGCGCAAGGTGTCGCGATCGTCCGAGGCAAACGACGACGTCTGCACGATGCTGATGACAAACAAGCAAGTGAGTAAGGCCAGGATGCGCTTGTGCATTGTTGTTGCTCCGTTTTTGCACTCAACGCACGGAGGCGTAGACGGTTGACGCGCTGACGCGGGTCCGGTTACGACCTTCGTCCACCACTGTCCCAGGGAAAATCCCCGTGACATTGCCTCGACGGGTAGACGGTTGACAGTTGAGAGTTGACAGTTGACGGCTAGGAAGCTCGCTCCATGGCGATGGAAGCACATGGCGAACACGAGAGCGCGCAGCTCCC
>JBDZVE010000208.1:0-2877 GCA_040255535.1 Lysobacterales bacterium
CGCGAGCCTTATCTGCTGGATACGGGTGAGGTGCTCGCGCTTCTCGGCTCGGATGCAAACAGCGGACTTACGCAAGCTGAAGCGCGAAGAAGAGTCGAGCAGTACGGCCGCAACGTGCTGACGCCCGAGACTCCGGTACCCGCCTGGCGCAAGTTTCTGGCGCAGTTCCAAGACGTCCTCGTCATCCTGCTGCTCATTGCGACCGCGATCTCCGCGACGCTTTGGGTGATCGAGCGGGATGCGGCATTGCCGTACGAAGCGATCGCAATTGCCGCGGTCGTGCTGCTGAATGCCATCATGGGTTACGTGCAGCAGGCGCGTGCGGAGCAGGCCGTCGCAGCGCTTCGCCAAATGTCGGCTGCGAAAGCCAACGTCATACGGGACGGCACGCGACAGAGCATTCCGGCCGAGGAGCTCGTGCCCGGCGACATCATGCTGATCGAGGAAGGCGACACGATTCCGGCCGATGGCAGGCTCGTGCAAGCGACCGCGCTGCAGACGGCGGAAGCCGCTCTGACTGGCGAAAGTCTGCCCGTATCGAAGGATACGAAGCCGCTCATGGGCGAGCCGACGCTCGGGGATCGGCACAACATGGTGTTCAGCGGCACGTCCGCGACTTACGGGCGCGGCCGAGCCGTCGTCACCGCGACCGGAATGGACACGCAGCTCGGCAACATCGCCGGCCTGCTGAAGGAGACCCCCGAGGAGTCGACGCCATTGCAGAAGGAGCTTGCTCGCGTCGGCAAGTTGCTCGGAGGAGTGGTCGTCGCGATCGCGATCGTCATGATCGCGACGATCCTGCTCGTCGCGGACGTGCAAGGATTCGGCGCATTCTTCGATGTCTTGATCCTCGGCGTCGCTTTGGCGGTTGCGGCCGTACCGGAAGGTTTGCCTGCGGTCGTCACGGCAGTCCTCGCGCTCGGGGTGCAACGGATGGCGAAACGCAAAGCGATCGTGCGTCACCTCGCAGCCGTCGAAACGCTGGGTTCCGCGAGCGTCGTCGCCTCGGACAAGACGGGGACGCTGACTCGCAACGAGATGACGGTGAGAACGCTCGTGACCGCGAGCGGACGCATCCGTTTTGGGGGCACGGGATACGCGCCGGACGGCGAGGTGATACGGGAAGGCGGCGGCGAGATCGATGGGCCGCTGCGAGAGGAGTTCTTGCGAGCGCTTGCGGCGGCCGACCGAGCGAACAACGCCGTGCTGCAAGAGCTCGATGGTCGCTGGGTCGTGCAGGGCGATCCGACGGAAGGCGCGCTGATCGTCGCTGCGCGCAAAGCCGGTTTCGACAACGAAGTGTTGAGCAGTCGGTTCGAGCGGATCGCCGAGGTGCCGTTCTCGTCGGAACGCAAGCTGATGAGCACCGTGCATCGGGATGCCAAACGCGAGCACATGCTGCTTGCGTTCACGAAGGGCGCGCCCGACGTGCTTCTTGCCCGCTGCTCGCAGGAAGAGATCGGCGGTGAGAAATGCCCGCTCACCGACGCGCGTCGAGCGGAGATCCTCGAAGCGAACGAGCGCCTCGCGGGCGAGGGGCTGCGAACGCTGGGTGTGGCGCTGCGCTTGATCCCTCGAGATGCGTTCCGGTGCGAGCGCGTGGACGAGCAAATCGAAGAAGACCTCGTCTTTCTCGGCTTGCTCGGCATGATGGATCCGCCGCGTGCGGAAGCGGCCGAGGCGGTTGCGAGATCGAAACGCGCGGGAATTCGCCCGTTGATGATTACGGGGGATCATCCCATCACCACGAAAGTGATCGCCAAAGAGCTCGGCATTGCCGACGACGATCGCGTCGTGACCGGCGCACAGATCGAGGCGGCCTCGGACGAGGCGCTCGCCGGGCTCGTTCAAGACACCTCGGTCTATGCGCGCGTAAATCCGAATCACAAGCTACGCATCGTCAGTGCCTTGCAGAAGCACGGTGCGATCGTCGCGATGACGGGCGACGGCGTCAACGATGCGCCCGCGCTCAAGTCGGCGGACATCGGTGTGGCGATGGGCATCACGGGCACCGATGTGTCCAAGGAAGCCGCGGACATCGTGTTGGCAGACGACAACTTCGCGACGATCGTCGCAGCCGTCGAGGAAGGCCGCGCGATTTTCGACAACATACGCAAGTTCCTACGCTATTTGTTGTCCTGCAATATCGGCGAAGTGCTGACGATGTTCTTCGGCGTGCTGCTTGCCGACGCGATCGGCCTTGCGGCAGGGGAAAGCGGTATTGCCTTGCCGCTGCTCGCGACGCAGATCCTGTGGATCAATCTCGTGACGGACGGCGCGCCCGCACTCGCGCTCGGCGTCGATCCGGCGGATCCCGACGTCATGAATCGGCCGCCGCGCCCGCGGGACGAAGGTGTCATCACGGCGAGCATGTGGCGAGGCATTTTCTTCGTCGGCGTGGTCATGGCTGTCGGCACAGTGCTCGTGCTCGATGCGAGCTTGCCGGGAGGCTGGATCGAAGGCGGGGGCGATATACGTTATGCGCAAACGATGGCGTTCACGACGATCGTATTCTTCTCGATGTTCAATGTGTTCAATTCGCGATCCGACGAGAAAAGCGCATTCGTCGGCTTGTTCTCGAATAGCTGGCTCTGGAGCGCCGTTTTCTTGTCCCTCGCGCTACAGGCCGCAGTGATCTATGTGCCATTCCTGCAATCCGCCTTCTCGACGACACAGCTCACATTGCAGGATTGGATCGTGACGGCAGCGGTGGGCAGCTCCGTTCTCTGGTTGCGAGAGATCGAGAAGCTCGTCGCGAGGCTCAGACGACATCAAGCTGCCGGGGCTCACGCGAGCGCCTCCTGATCGAAAATTTCTCGCCTGAACGCACTGCTGTCCGGGATAAACCAGGAATGCTTATCTCGTCGTCCCGACGAA
>JBDZVE010000085.1:0-1891 GCA_040255535.1 Lysobacterales bacterium
CTCCAGATATCGGATTTTCCCCGGACACTAGTGTGCGAAAGCGAGGATCCATCTTAAAAAATAATCTCGCAGAGACGCAGACGCGCAGAGGCAGGCGCGCTATCGTGGCGCTGTTCGTGATCTGAGCTCGAGAGACTTCGTGGCTAAAGCAAAGGACATCAGTCAAGCGGTTCGTGAAGTGTGTCTTTGGTTCCCCGAAACCGAAGAAGTGCTTTCGCACGGGTCGCCCGACTTCCGCGTGCGCGGCAAGACGTTCGCGACGTACGCGATCAACCATCACGGCGACGGGCGCATTGCGCTCTGGCTCAATGCGCCGAGCGGCGCGCAGGATCACCACGTGCGGCAAGAGCCGAAGCACTACTTCGTGCCGCCTTACGTGGGTCCGCGCGGCTGGCTGGGGGTAAATCTCGACAAAGGGATCTCCTGGAAGACCGTCGCATCGCTCGTGCGCCAAGCGTACGAGAAGGTCGCGCCTCCGGCATTGACGAAGTCCATTGGGAAGACAGTCGAGATCGCGCCGCCGACGATGACACTGAAGCCGGAAGAATTCGATCCGATGCAGTCGAAGCGCGCGCAGTCGGTGTTGAAGGCGCTGCGGGCAATTTGCCTGTCGCTTCCGGAGACTGCGGAGGGCACGCAGTTCGGATCTCCGGTGTGGCGCGTGGGGAAGAAGGTCTTCGCGCAAGCGTATTGCTATCGCGGCGAGCGCAAGCTCCAGCTTGCGTTCTGGGTCGGTGTCGATCAACAAGCGCTATTGGTTCGCGACAAGCAGTTCAGCATCCCGCCGTACATGGGACACAACGGCTGGATCGCGCTCGACGTCACGAAGGACGCGAACTGGAAGGAGATTCGCTCGCTCGCGCTATTCAGCTATCGGCATTTCGCGCTCGGCAGGATGTTGAAGGCGCTGGATGAACGCGAGGGTGCTTAGGCGAGCAGCAGGCGTCGAGCTCGGAGGGCTCACTCGTGATCCATCGGCGGACCGCTGAAATGGTGGACCAGCATGAGAAAGTGGAACGGAGAGGGCACAGGATCGTTCTCCCATAAGAGCCGCGTCTGCAGGCCAAGTCGTCTGTCCGGCCCGCGGCTCACCCGCAGGAGGGGACGCACATGAGTGAGCAACGATATCCCAACGAAAGTCGAGCGTATCGCGAAGCGCGCGATGCATTGCTCAGAGACGAGCAGGAGCTCGTCGACAAACTCAGAGCTGTAGCGCAAAAGCGCCGCGATCTCCCTCTCGGCGGCGAGCTGAAAGAGGATTACACATTCCAATGGGCGAACGACGGCAAAGTGGGTCAGCCCGTTCGATTCTCGGAGCTGTTCGCAGACAAGGATACTCTGCTGCTCTACTCATTCATGTTTGGCCCGAGCTGGGACAAACCATGTCCGTCCTGCACGTCGCTGGTCGACGGATTCGATCGAACTGCGTATCAGGTCACTCGGCATGCCGCGTTGGTCGCGATAGCTAAGGCGCCCGCCGAGCGCATCAACGCTTGGGCGAAAGAGCGCGGCTGGTCCGAGATCTCACTGGTGTCAGGCTTCGAGTCGCCCTATCAGGCCGACTACAAATGCCAGCAGGGAGACAATGACGAGATGCAATGGCCGGTGATGCACGTGTTCAGCAAGCGAGGTGGAAAGATCTTTCACTTCTGGGGCACCGAGCTGCCGTCAAATCACATGGATACGGTCTGGCCCTATTGGAATCTCATGGACTTTACGCCCGAAGGCCGTCCGGACATTACGACGCCACCGCAGAAGTTCAGGTCGGAGTTTTTGGAAAAACATTATCTGTAGTTGACAGTTGACAGTTGACGGCAAGAAACGCCACCCCTCTGGCCGTCAACCGTCAACCGTCAACCCGGTATGATGTCTTGCAATCTCGTATTCGAGA
>JBDZVE010000085.1:1991-13152 GCA_040255535.1 Lysobacterales bacterium
CCGTCAACCGTCAACCGTCAACCCGGTATGATGTCTTGCAATCTCGTATTCGAGATATTGCTGCACATACTCGTTGTCAGTTTTCCGGCCGGAGTACTGGATCCATACGGTCTTGGTGTCACCCACCAAATAGAGTCCGTCTCCGGCGGGTATCAGCTCTTCGATCTCGCCGATTGGAATTCTCCGGCCGTTGGGCAGCGAGCCTTGGCGAAACTCGATCGAGCCCTTTCTTATTCTCACCCGAGACGTCCCCGCAAACGCGAGCGCAGCGTAGATGAGGAAGAGGGCGCTCGCCCCGAAGAACAGGAAGAAAAAAGCGCGCTCGGCGGGCTTGTCCATGAGCGGGAAGAAGATTGCGGCGAAGATGCCGAAGATCGCGGCGATGAATGCCACGAACTTCAGGTTGAAGCGCTCCGCGGGCATCGAAATGCATAATTCATCGGGAAGGTGCACGACTTCCAGCGCTGTTTGACTGGGAAGGGCAGGCGGTTCCTTCCTTGCTTCTGCGCGACGCCACCGTTCGGCGACGGAGAGATCCAGCTCGTCCGCATCCCTCACGCTCGCAGGGCCGTACACTCGGTTCTCGAACGGCACGCCCAATGCCTTGCAGAGGGATTCGCATGTTCGCCGTGCCGCCGCTGGATTCGAAAGCTCCGTCAGGATCGCCTGCGTCTTTCCTTTCACTTTGATACGAAAGCGGATGACGCGGTGCTTATCATGGCGGCGTACCGCTCGAGGGATGAGGGAGATCATCGTGATCTCGGAAATCGGAATCGATTGCACTCGAAAGCCGAACAGGAATCCGCGCCGCCTGTTCAGAATCCCCGCTTCGCGATCGATCTCGACGTAATGTCGGTGAACGAGCAGCATCAGGCCGCTCGCGAGCATCACGATGCCGAAGATGACGGCCTGCTGCGAGTCTTGAACGATCGCGGCCAGAATGATCGCGGCGGCAAGAAGTAACACGACTGCGCTCAACAAGAAACGCTTTGCAAACCGAGATTGCAGCGAGATCGTTTTCATGGGCGAGCGAGATCCGTTGGTCACGCTGATGGGCGTGGGCGGCTCACTAGTGCATGCATTCACCGCGATGGGCGTACTTAACCCTCACGGGCTTCCATCGGGCGGCCACGAGTGCGCCAGTATCGTCCGCCAGCGGCATGCCGTTCGGAACGAGCATGGCGATGCCTGCCGCCACGCAGGCCAGAAAACTTGCCGTGTGCACGCGTCGCTCCCGTCGATTTTCGTTTTATGGCTACCCGACTCGTGATCGATCGAGACATCAGAAAGTCGATTCCGTACGGGAACCCTGTCTATCTAACCTCGAGCGCAACGTACCCCTTCTCTCCGAGTTTCGCCAGAGACTCCGATGCCATTCTGTTGAGGCGTTGACAGCGTTGCGCAGCGAGCTTAGCTTCTTCCCGGCGAGAGCTTCTCGGCTCAGAACGACAATAATTTGTGTGGGGTGGGACAAGATCGAGCGAGGCTCCCGCGGATGGGCTCGTGCCGCTCGCCACTCTTGATATACGAACAAGAAGGAGAATGAGTCATGAATGCGGTCTATCGAGCCCTACGTGCCTTTCTGATGGTATCCGTCGCGATAGCCGCAACCGGCTGTGCGCACCAGGTGAGCTTTCAAGACGCCGAGTATGTGACGGGCGCAAAGCAGCAGGCTGCGAGTGTCGTCGCGGTGATCGATCAGGCGACGCTCGAGAACACGGTGGAAATCCGTTCGTTCATGACCGGGATCGCGAATAGCTGGGAGGTACAGCCCGGCGATATGCTCAAGCAGGTCGTCGATATCGAGCTGCCGCAGATGTTCGCGAGCTATGAATTCTCCAAGAAGGACAAGGAGCCGCGCGGCACCGGGCCGGGTCTCGTCTTGGCCTTCACGGTTCCGAGCTACGAGTTCGCCGATTTCCACGCGACCATTTCCGTCGCAGTAGTCGCGAAAGGCCGCAGCGGCAATCTGCTTTTCGAGAAAACGTACTCTGCGACCGGCGATACTCAAGGCGGCAAGATGTTCTGGGGCGGCGCGTTCGCAATGAAATCCGCGATCCGCCAATCCTCGCTCGACGCCTATAAGCAGATCTTCGCGCAATTGCGGACCGACCTCGAAGCGGACGGCGTGATCTCGGCACTGAACGCAAAATAACGTCCGGGCCCGGAGGGGTCCTGGAGCCGCGGTTCTGAGCGAGGGACGCGCCGCTTGCTCGTGCCGCTGCCTGCCAGGCAGGGCGAGCGCCTCCGCGTCAAGCGTGAGGGCCCTTGCCCGTGATGACTGCCAGTTGATCGGCGAATGCGCGTTTGTACGCGGGGCGCGCTTCGGCGCGAGCAACATACGCTGAGAGGTTCGGATAGCGCTGCAGTTCCTTGGATCTTTCCAATCTGCGCAGCACCGTCACCATCAGTAGGTCGCCGGCGCTGAAAGCACCCTCGAGCCAGTCGTCGGCGTCGCCGAGCCGGTTGGAAAGCTCATCGAGCCTGACACGAACGCGATCGTTGAGGATCGCGAGGCGCTCGGCGTGCCAACTCTTGTCGCGCTCGAAGTGCATCGCCATCTCGCGCTCGACGATCGGCGGCTCCACCGTGTTGACTGCGGCGAACATCCAAGCGATCGCGCGTGCCCTGGCATTTGCTTCATCGGGCAGCAGCCCCGCATGGCGTCCCGCGATATGGAGCACGATCGCTCCGGACTCGAAGAGCGTGAGGTCGCCTTCTTCGTAGGTCGGAATCTGACCGAAGGGATGACGCGCGCGATGCGCGGGTTCCTTCATTTCACTGAACGAGACGAGTCGAACGTCGTAGCGCTGGCCCACTTCTTCAAGCGCCCAACGGACCCGCATATCGCGCGCGAGTCCCCGGCCGCCATCGGGCGACCGTTCAAAAACGGTGATGGTGGGGATCATCGACGGCTCCTGGTCGTGCATCAGTCATTGGCCTCTCTAAGGACGATCGAGCGCGGTTGAAGCCGACACCGTGCCAGGCGCACATCGAAGATTAAGAGTGAATAGCGCAAAGCACGCGAAGCTCGCAAAGGAAGAGATGGACTTCTGAGCCACTGAGCCACATTCCTCCTGCGCTGCCCGTGCACAGTGCTGGGAAGCTAGAGCTCAGATCTGTTCTGTTTTCCAACGCCGCGCCGCCGCGCCGCCGCGAGAGTATCTCTTGTCTCTTCTCCGATCCCGTCAACTGTCAATCTGCCGCTTACATAAGCGGCACCAAATTGAACCCGACCTCGCTTTTCCGCTCCAAGGGTTGCGACTCTTCCAGCTAATGACGAGGCATGACTTTCATGAGAAAGTCACGGCCATGATCAGACTCAACAACATTCATAAGTACTATCGCTCGGGCGAGCAATCGGTGCATGTGCTCAAGGGCATCGATTTGCACATCCGCGAAGGGGAGCTCGTCTCCATCATGGGCTCGTCCGGTTCGGGGAAGTCCACCCTGCTCAACATCCTCGGAGTGCTCGACTCCTACGATCAAGGCAGCTACGAGTTGGCTGGGCATCCTGTGAAGAATCTTAAAGAGACCGAAGCGGCCCATCTACGCAACAAGCTGCTGGGTTTCGTGTTCCAGTCTTTCAACTTGCTGCCGTTCAAGAATGCAACCGAGAACGTGGCATTGCCGCTCTATTACCAGGGCGTCGGGCGCAAGGAGCGCAATTATCGCGCCGAGCAATACCTCGATATGGTCGGCTTATCGGATCGCAAGCGCTTCATGCCGAATCAGCTCTCCGGCGGCCAGAAGCAGCGCGTTGCCATTGCGCGTGCTCTGGTCGGCAAGCCGAAAGTGATCCTCGCCGACGAACCGACCGGTGCGCTCGACAGCCGCACGACGCAAGAGATCATGTCGCTGTTCAAGGAGATTCACGGGCACGGCAACACAATCGTCATCGTGACGCACGAACCGGACGTCGCGAATCGGACCGACCGCCAGATTCATCTAAAGGATGGCCGCGTGACCACGGAGCAGACGCATCCGCAGCCCGAAGCGGTCGCGAGCTGATCCATGCTCGACGGTTTGCAGGAAATCCTCTATACGCTGCGCCAGAACAAGCTGCGCACGCTGCTCACTGCGTTCGGTGTGTTCTGGGGCATCTTCATGCTGATCCTGCTGCTCGGGTTCGGGCGCGGCATGCAGAACGGCGTCATGAACGATTTCGGGTCCGACGTGCTCGATTTCATCATGATCTGGTCCGGCGACACGAGCGTCGCGTACCGCGGTCGAGGGCTTGCACGCAAGATCCAGTTCGAGCAGGCCGACGTCGAGGCCATCAAGAATCAAATCCCGGGCGTCCGTCTCATTTCGGCCGAAAGCCAGACACGCAACGGCACGGTCACCTTCGAGGGCAAGAACAGCAATGCCGGCATTCACGGCATTCCGGATGAGTATTTCAGGATCAAAGAAGACGTCCCCTTCAATTTCGGCCGTAAGCCGAACCAGCTGGACGACGATGAGATCCGCAAGGTCGTCGTTGTCGGCACCGCGGTCGCCGAGCGCTTGTTTGCGCCGGGCGTGGACCCGGTCGGCAAGGAAGTTCGCATCGGCGACGTGGTCTTGAAAGTCACGGGCATCTTCTATGACAAGGGCCAGCGCGGGCGCGCTTCGGAACAGGTGTTCATGCCGTTGAGCACGTACCGGAAGATCTACGGCAGCGGCCAGCAGATCGACATGATCTGGCTGCGGCCAAAGCCCGGCGTGGATGGCTTCGAGCTCGAGAAAAAGGCGGTCGAGCTGCTGAAGCGCCGCCACGATGTCGCGCCGGAAGATATTCGCGGCATCCGATCGTTCAACATGGCGACGCCGGCGACGAGAGTAAACGGGCTTTTCACCGGGATCGCGGTCTTCATCTGGTTCGTGGGGCTCGGTACGTTGACCGCGGGGATCGTCGGCATCAGCAACATCATGATCATTACCGTCAAGGAGCGGACGCGCGAAATCGGCATTCGCAAAGCGCTCGGCGCTACCCCGTTTTCGATCGTGAGCACGTTACTGATGGAATCTGCGCTCGTCACGAGCGTCGCCGGCTATATGGGCCTCGTGCTCGGGGTCGGCCTGCTCGAGTTGATTGGCTTCGTCCTGCGCAGCGCCGGCGCCAAGCTGCCCTATTTCGTGAATCCCGAGGTGGACTTCCGAATCGCGATCACCGCGATCCTGCTGTTGATCGTCGTCGGCATTCTCGCGGGACTCGCGCCGGCAGTGCGCGCCGCGAAGATCACTCCGATCGAAGCCATGCGGGCCGAGTGATACGAGCGATGTTCATCGACGTCGAAAAGTGGCAAGAGATTTTCAAGACGCTGAGCCGGCACAAGCTCCGCACGGTGCTGACCGCGTTCGGCGTGTTCTGGGGCATCTTCATGCTGACGGTGCTGCTCGGCGCAGGGAAGGGGCTCCAGCACGGCGTGGAGGACGGTTTCCCCCGCATTCAGAACGCGGTCTTCATATGGTCGCAGGGCTCGACGCAACTGCCCTACGAAGGAATGCCGATCGGGCGCCACATCACGTTTCGGGCCGAGGATGTGGACGCGATCGCAAAGAACGTGAGCAGCGTTGCCATGGTACGGGGCCAGAACTCGGTCGGGATCTGGAGCGGCAGTCCGCCTTACACCGTGTATAAGTCGAAGAACGGCGCGTTCAGCGTGCAAGGCGCGTTTCCGGGCACGGAAGACGTCCAGGCCTTGCGGGTCATCGAAGGCCGCGGGATCAATGCCTTCGATGAAGCGCAACGACGGAAAGTGGCGCTGATCGGCCGGCGCGTCAGAGATCAATTGTTCACCGACGGCGAAGCTGCTCTCGGCAGCGACATCACGATCAACGGCATCAGCTTCACCGTAGTCGGCGTCTTCGAATCGCTGCAGCAAGGCAATGAGCAGCAGGAGGAGGAGAGAATCTATCTGCCGAACGACACGCTGCGCTACTCGTTCAACCAAGTCGGCTGGGTGGGAAGCCTCGTCGTGATACCGAAGCCGGGCGTGCACGCGCGCGTCGCGGAAGAAGATGTGAAGCGATTCCTCGCTCAGCGCAATAAAGTGCATCCGAACGATCGAGGCGTCTTCGGCAGCTTCAACATGCAAAACGAGTTCGACAAGGTGCAGGGCTTGTTCGTCGGCATCAATCTGTTCAGCTGGATCGTCGCCATCGGCACGATCTTCGCGGGCGCCGTCGGCGTCGGCAACATCATGTTGATCGTGGTCAAGGAAAGAACGCGCGAGATCGGGCTGCGCAAAGCATTGGGTGCGACGCCGCTCTCGATCGTGGGCATGATCATGCAAGAGTCGCTCTTCATCACCGTGGTTGCGGGCTATAGCGGCCTCGTGGTCGGCGCGTTGTTGATCGAGGGCGTTGCGCGGATGCTGGAAGCCTCCGGAGGCAACGCGGGATTTTTTGCGAATCCCGAAGTGGACTTCGTCACCGCGATCACGGCGCTCGCGGTGCTCGTTGCCGCCGGTGTGCTGGCATCGCTCCTGCCCGCCGCGAAGGCGGCTGCAGTAAACCCGATCGTCGCGCTGCAGGACGAGTAAGCGCCATTCCAATAACGAATTTCAAGTTTGCTGGCTCAAGAAGAAAGAAATGAAGCGAATCATCAAGTGGATCGTCCTCGGCATCGTCGCCGTCGTGTTCATCGGCACCCTCGTTTTCCTGTACAACAAGTCGAACCAGGCGCCGGTCGTCTTTGAAGTCGACAGCCCCGTGCGGATGACCATCGTCAAGAAGACGGTCGCAATCGGCAAGGTCATTCCCCGCCGCGAGATCGAAGTGAAATCGCAAGTGTCGGGCGTCGTGGAAAAGCTCTACGTGGAGCCGGGCCAAACCGTGAAGCAAGGCGAGATCATCGCGCGCATCGCGCTGCGTCCCAACATGCTCAACGTCAACACAGCGGAAGCGCAGCTCCTGTCCGCGAGGATCAACTTGCAGAATCAAGCCGCCGATCTCGAGCGCTACGAGAAACTGCGCGAGCAAAAGGTGATTTCGGAATCGGAGTACAACCAGTTCGTCACGAATTACAACTTGCAGAAGGAGTCAGTCGAGTCGGCTGAGAACGCGCTGCTGCTCTTGAAAACGGGCGCGACGAAAGACTCGGACAAGGTGTCGAACTTGATTCCCGCCACGATCGACGGCACCGTGCTGGACGTGCCGAACAAGGAAGGCGCGTTCATCGTGGAGACCAGCACGTTCCAATCCGGCACGACCGTCGCGACGCTCGCCGACATGAACGACATGATCTTCGAGGGTTTGGTCGATGAATCGGAAGTCGGCAAGCTGCGCGAGGGCATGGAGTTGGTCTTGAACGTCGGTGCGCTCGAGGGCAAGCCGTTCAAGGCAACGCTCGAGTTCATCGCGCCGAAGGGCATCACCGATCAGGGCGCGATCAAATTCACGATTCGAGCCGCCGTGGAGTTGAATAAGGATCTGTTCCTGCGCTCGAACTACAGCGCGAACGCGGACATCGTGCTCGATAAGCGCGAGAACGTGCTCGCCATCAATGAGGGCAATTTGATCATCGAGAACGGACACACGTTCGTCGAGGTCGAAACGGCGCCGCAACAGTTCGAGAGGCGCGAGGTCAAGACCGGCTTGTCGGACGGCATCAATATCGAGGTGGTCTCCGGTCTCGAAGAGGGAGAGAAGATCAAGCGCCGCTAGCGCGCGCGAAGAAGGTCGAGTCGTTCAGCGCTTCATGATGAACTCGAGATCGACGGTCTTGCCGACCGGGAATCCATACTCGCCGACTTTCTCGAATCCATATCTGCGGTAGAAGCGCTGCGCGCCGAAGTTCTCGGACCACACGCCGACGTACAGCGGCGCGCGGCCTTGCGCCGCAAGCCACTCGAGGCCGAGATCCATGAGGCGTGAGCCGAGACGGAGGTTGTGGTATCGCGCGAGCACGTAAAGCTGCTGAACCTCTCCGGCAGCGGGCTCGCGATGCTCGATCGGCAGCTTGCACGCGCCGACGACGATGAACCCGATCGGCGTCGTATCCGTGAGCGTCGCAAGCCAAACGGCGCGTTCTCGATCTTTGAGCATGCGCGTCCATGCCCCCGCCGAATGCGCTCCAGTCAAGTAGGTCTGCAGATCTTCCGGCGGGTATAAATGACCGAACGTTTCGGTGAACGTTGCGGCACCCAGCGAGGCGAGCACCTCCGCATCATCCGGCGTTGCGCGACGAATCGTGGGAGTGCCGATCATCACCGCATTCTAGTTCAACGGGATTGCAGAAGAACATGCATCGGTTTTGCGCAGCTTCTGCGTCTCCCTTGCGTGAGAAGAGCCAAAAAGATGACGCGCGCAGCACCAGGTGCCTCGACGGGACGAATCGAGAACAATTTCATGCCACCTTTTTTCTTTGTCCGGCCTCCGTGACAGCAGTGCGCGTCCGCAAGGATGACGTGCTCGGAGAAAGAAGCAGCGCGCCTTCTAACCCGTCGTAACGCTTACGCAAAGCGAGTATCGATCCAAGCGGATCTCGAAGATCGTTTCTCGTTCCCGGACTACTCGCGAGCGCGAGCGCGATGCGATAGCTTGGGGCGAGCGAGGCGTGCGAGAACGACAGGATGGCTGGAAAGAAGTTCACGAAGGCGGCGACGGTGGCCCGGAAGGGCGCTAAGGAGAAGGCGAAGAAGGCGCCGGAGAGACGGGCTGCGAACGCTGCAAAGCCGCGCAAGATGATCGCGAAGCCGCAGTCTCGCAAACAGGACAAGCCGGTGCTGCTCTCGGGCGGCAATCCGCAGATCGCAAAAGCCTATGGCGATGCGCCTGTACGGGCGTACATCGCCGCGATGCCGGGCTGGAAGCGCGATGTCGGCCGCTGGCTCGATGCAGTGATCGCGCGCACCGTTCCCGGTGTATACAAGGCAGTCAAATGGAACTCGCCCTTCTATGGCATCGAGGGCGAGGGCTGGTTTCTCAGCTTTCATTGCTTTGCGAAATACGTCAAAGTCACTTTTTTCCGTGGCGCCTCGCTGCGGCCCGTACCTCCCGGCGAATCCAAGCATCGAGACGTACGCTATTTCGACCTACGCGAGGACGACCCGCTCGACGAAGCGCAATTTGCCGCTTGGGTGGGGCAGGCCAGCCAACTACCAGGAGAACGACTGTGAGCGACGCGATTCGGCGAATGTGCTCTTCAGGTGGAGCGCATGTGAGCGAAGCAGTAGCGGCGAAATCGGGAAGCTTTCCCGATCTGCGCGGGAAGGAATCCCTGGACTTCGCCTGCGGTGCGACTGAAAAATCGCTCGCTTACTCCTCGCGTTTTCGACGTTTGCCAGTCATGAAAAACGGACTTCGCCGCAGCGCGGCTGCAATTGCTTGCGGAGCGCTGCTACTTGCCGCCTGCGGCAGGCAGGAGACCGCTCCCACCGCTTCGGACACAGCAAATGCGCCTGCGACGCAGGCGCGGCAGGCGGAGTCGTCGGGTCCCGCGTATCGAGTCTATGTGACGAACGAACGCTCGGGCGATTTGAGCGTGATCGACGGTCGCACGCATGAATTGCTCGCGACGGCACCGCTCGGCAAGCGCCCGCGTGGCATTCAAGTGAGCCCGGATCACACCCAACTGTTCATCGCGCTCAGCGGCTCGCCCATTGCAGGGCCGGGCGTCGACGAAAGCAATTTACCTCCGCCCGATCCCTCGGCGGACGGCATCGGCGTCGTCGACATCGCGACGTTGAAGCTGCTGCGCATCATTCGCGGCGTTTCGGACCCTGAGCAACTCGTCGTCAGCCCCGATGGCAAATATCTGTACATCGCGAGCGAGGACAGCGGCACGGCCGTCATCGCGGATGTGGCGACAGGAGAGACGGTCGCGACACTGGAAGTGGGCGGGGAGCCCGAGGGCGTCGGGATCAGTCCGGATGGCCGCTACGTCTACGTGACCTCGGAGGAGGATCATCAAGTCTCGGTGATCAGCACTGCGACGAATGAGGTCATCAAGCAGTTCGAAGTGGGGATGAGGCCGAGGCAAGCAACATTCTCATCGGATGGCGCGCGAGCCTACGTGACCGGGGAGATCGATGGAACGGTCTCCGTCGTCGATACGAACGAGCACAAGGTCATTCATACGATTAAATTAAGCGGCGAGATGATGCGTCCGATGGAGGTCGATCTATCGCACGATGATCGCGTCATTTATGTCACGACTGGCCGAGGTCGCAAGCTCGTCGCGATAGACGCTAAGACCTACGAACCGATTGGCGAGGTCACGGTGGGTGCGCGGCCGTGGGGTCTCGCGCTCAGCCCGGACGGCAAGTATCTGTACACTGCGAACGGCCCGTCGGACGATGTCAGCGTCGTCGATAGCGAATCGCTTACGGTCGTCGCCACGATTCCGGTCGGAACCTCGCCTTGGGGTGTCGTCACCGTCCCATCCGAATAGCGGCATCTTCGATCCGAACGCGAGGTCGTTCGTCACCTCTGTCCATATTCACGGCGGAGATCCACATGATCACCAATACGCAATCCGGCACGAACATCCAGGAGGTGGCCGAGGGCATCTACCGCATCAACACTCCGATGCAGCTGCCCGGCGGCGGCGAGTTCAGCTTCAACCAGTATCTGATCGTCGACGATGAGCCCATGGTGTTCCATACCGGCCATCGGCATTTGTTCCCGCTCGTGCGTGAGGCGATCGAGGCCGTCATTCCGATCCGGCGTCTGCGCTACGTCGGTTTGTCGCACTTCGAGGCGGATGAGTGCGGCGCGCTCAATGCCTTCCTTGCCGCGGCGCCCGAGGCAGTGCCGGTCTGCAGCCGTATCGCGGCGATGGTATCGATCGACGACTACGCCGATCGGCCGGCGCGCGCGCTCGCCGATGGCGAGGAGTTGCGGCTCGGCCGGCACACGCTCCGTTGGTTCGACACGCCGCACATGCCGCATTCTTGGGAATGCGGGCTACTGATGGATATGAGCACGCGCACGTTCTTCTGCGGCGATCTTTTCACACAGGGCGGCAGCGGCGAGGTCGCGCTCACGGAAGCGGACATTCTGGGTCCGAGCGAAAGCTTCCGCGCGCCGATGGACTACTTCGCTCACTCGCCTCAGACAGGCGCGATCCTGGAACGGCTCGCCCTCGAGCAGCCAACGACGCTAGCGTGCATGCATGGCAGCGCATGGCGCGGCGACGGCGCGGGCCTGCTCCGCGAGCTGTCGACCGCGCTGA
>JBDZVE010000085.1:13252-15610 GCA_040255535.1 Lysobacterales bacterium
GTTACTCACGATCGAGGAAGTCGACGACGGTCGCCGTGAACTCATCGGGGCGCTCTACATTCGATAGATGAGCCGCATCCAGGATCACGACGCTCGCTCGTGGAATGGAGCTCGCGATGAGCTCGGCTTGCGCGGGCGGAGTGCCGGGATCCTTTGCGCCGCCGATCACCAAGGTCTCGGCAGCGATCCTGCGGATCGGCTCTCTCAGATCCATATCGCGAATGGCTGCGCAGCATGCGGCATAACCGGACGGGCTCGCCTGGCGCAATAGCGAGCGGATCTTCTCGACTTTGTCGGGGTGGGCCTCTCGAAACTCCGGCGTGAACCAGCGCCCCAACGTACCTTCTATCAAAGGTTCGACGCCTTGCGCGCGCACCGTCTCAATTCGCGCCTCCCAGTTCTCTCGCGGGGGCATGTACGGCGTCGTATTACACAACACGATTTTCGCAACGCGCTCGGGCATATGCGCGGCAAGGTGCATGGCAACCATGCCGCCAAGCGACAGACCGCATACGTGAGCGCGATCGGCGCCGCATGCGTCCAGCACCGCCAGTGCATCGCGCGCGAGCAGGTCCATAGTGGCTTCTTCTTCGGGATCGGCGATCGTGGAGTGCCCGAGCCCGCGCGCGTCGAAGCGGATGATCTCGTAGCGCTCGGCAAATGCTTTCATCTGGTCGTCCCACATCTCTAGTGAGACACCGAGCGCGTGCAACAGCAGCAGTACCGGTGCGCCCGGACGCGGCGTGTGCTCGACGCGCAGCTTGGCATTGCTCGAATTTACAAACTTCATTGCTGTGCTCTGGGCTCCGTGCAGGCGGTCGAAGGGGCCGTATCGTACAGCGCGTTGCGCAAGTGAGCACGTACGATGGAGTCGAGAAGACGGTTGGCCGGAGACAATCTCGGCTCGGGTGCTCCGGTGCATTGAACGCTGTAACTTTCGGACGCCGCGCCGTGTTCTCAACTCGCGGCTGAGCGGAACGCCGTCCTGAGTCCGTTGAGAAATCGTGGTCCGCCTGAGGGAGGTGAATCTATGAAGGTGCACGTCAGAGGCATTCGCCTCGTTGCTGCTGCGGTGTTGTCGCTTTCCGTCGGCGCCTGCGGTGCGGGCGAGGGAGGTTCGGACGGGCTCGAGCTCGGATTGAAAGTGTCCGACGAGGGGACGGCGCAGGGCGTGGGGCTGCCTGCCTATCCCGGATCGAAGCCATACAAGGATAACGACGACTCGAATGCCGCGGATGTCGGCATATCGACGCCCTGGCTTGGCCTGAAGGTCGTTGCCGTTGAGTTGGAGACGCGGGATGAGCCAGAGAAGGTGACGGCGTTCTATCGCAAGGCGCTGGCGAAATATGGCGAAGTACTCGAGTGCAGCGGCAACGGGGAGACTGAAGCGAGCGACAGCCGCGACGACACGGACGAGCTCACGTGCGACTACGACGACCCCGGGTCGCACGGCATCGTGTACAAGGTCGGGACCAAGAACAATCAACGCATCGTCGCGCTGAAACCGCACGGTTCCGGCACCCAATACAGTCTCGTGTATCTGAACATTCGTGACGATGACTAAGGCCGCTGAAGAATCTCGCGGCGGCGCGGCGGTCGTGCCTACCGCACAGAAGAAATTTCTCGCGACGGCGCGGCGGCGCGGCGCAGAGGAAATGAATCCATATTTTTCTTCGCCGCGCCGCCGCGAGATTATCTAATAGCGCCAATCAGTCGCGTCGACCGTCACACCGAGACGTAGCCCGAGGAGCTAGCTCCGATTTCTTCTGGCCGTCAACAGTCAACTGTCAACTGTCAACCATTGCACTGCGCCGCGATCATTGACACATTGCTAAGTGCTGACGCACCGGTGAGAAGCCAGAGCCGCATGCTCGACGCGGCACGCTATGACATTCAGCTGCGTGCGCCGCGCGGCAGCTCTGCGGATCCGCGCCGCCTCGTCGCCGATCTCCTCAAGGAACAATTCAACCTCGAGCTCGTCGTGCGCGCGACGCCGTAGCGAGCATTTCACTGCGCGACTTCGCTGAGCACGCAAAAGCTCGCCAAGCCGACGCCAACACGGCGTCGTCCTTGCGAAAGCGCACTGCTGTCCGGGATAAACCAGGGTGCTTATCTCGTCGTCCCGACGAAGGTCGGGATCCAGGCATTCGCGCGCGTTTGGCGCGCCTTCTTGTCTGGATCCCGGCTTACGCCCATTAGTGTCCGGGGAACATGACGCAGAAAGCGGGTTGGAGCGGAGAGTGGCGGGCGATCAGACGCTTTGAATTTCGTTGCGACTCAACATTCTCGTCGTCGCGGCGTAGGCCCACTCGTGTCCGGGGAAACAAGATACCTAAGCTCGCCGCTCCGACGGAGGTC
>JBDZVE010000209.1:0-2873 GCA_040255535.1 Lysobacterales bacterium
CTTTGCACGGCTTCCGCGTAGTGCTGGCACGATTTCGCATCCACGAGCGCGTCGCGCTCGCCTGAGGCGCGGCGCTCGATCTTGCTCCACAGCCCAGCCGACTCCGGATGAGGGGAAATGAGAATGTCGCAGCTCAACGAGCGCATACGCTCGATGCTGTCCCTGAAATCCTGCAGCACTCGCGGATAGCGCGCGTTGTGTGTGTATTTGAATGTGTCGTCGGACACGGGCGTGAGGCTGTCCGCGTAAATCAGATTCAAGCAGCGGTCGCGCTCGCAGGACTGCCAGGTCCAGCTCGTGCTGCCGGGTGTGTGCCCCGGCGTATAGTGCACGGTGATCTTCGTGCTGCCGACGGTCAGCGTCTGTCGGTCGCGGACTTCTTGCACGGACGCAATCGGCGGGAACGAATCCCCATACTCGAACTGCGGATCGTCCGTCCCACCGTGCCCTTGCTTCATGGCGGCCGCGCCCGCGCTGCTCGCCGCGACAGTGGCGCCGGTCATCTTCGCGAGCGCCGCGATTGCGCCCGCGTGATCGCTGTGCGCATGCGAGTTGACGATCAGCTTGACGTCTTCGAGCCGAAAGCCGAGCGAGCGGATGCTTGCCGCGATTCGTTCGGCGTTCTCGGGCAACGTCCCGTCGATGAGGATATGGCCCTCATCGGACACGATGAGCAGCGACGCCAAGCCGCGCGTGCCGACGTAGTACGTATTGCCGTAGATGCGGAACGGCTCCTGCGGGCGCGTCCAGAGGTCTCGATAGGAAGGCGCGGGTGCCGCGGCAATGCTTACGATGCCCGCCACGGCGCAAAACCCGAGCAGCGTGCATGATGCGAGGAGGGATGGACGAGACATGAATATCGCTCCTTAGGGCCCAAACGATTCAAGGGCGCGCGCAAGCGTACCCGGGCGTTGTGTTCGAAATCTGGATCGATTGTGGCGAATGATGGAGCGCTGGCACCCGCGCAGGCGCGGCGAATCTCTCGATGCGCTTGAAAGATCTACAACAGTATGAGGTATGATCCGTGCGTCTGTCCTAACGCTCCCCCGTGACCGGATGACGCTCATCGAACTGCCGCGCGCACTCGAAGATTACTTCGCTTTCGCCGAAACGGACCCGACCGACAAAGGTCGCCGCTTTTCGATCTCGCTGCCGTACTTCAGCGGCGGGCGCATTCATCGACTGCAGTGGTGGTATCACGTGACGCCCATGCAGGAGCAGATGTACGAAGGCACTGGTTTGATCGTGTTTCGCAAGCGGGCCATGGGGCGCTTTCGTCGTCACATCGAGCGCTGGCTCGCGAACACGGGACAGCATCTGCACGGCGCCGATCCGATTCCGCAGGTGAGCGTGCGTGCCGAAACGAATATCCAGCCTTCGCCGGAGGAAGCTGAGCCACAATCCTCCGCCGAAATCGTTCCGCTCGTCGGTCGAGTCGTCGCGAGCGCTTGACGGGCGCGCAAGAAAGCAGCGCCGCCTCTGCGGCGCGACACCGTGCTCGCGGACGCCGATCGCGTGGCTCCGCGTCTCCGATAGGCATTCTGGCTGTTAGATAGTTTCTAGGCGCAAATAGGCATTTTCGCCCTTCGCTGCCCCAAATCGGTGCGTGCTGCAGATGCGGATACGCATCCGGTGGCGCAGAACTGGAGGTGCGTCACGGTTGTCTTCGAGATGTGCTCGGATGATTCGCACTCATCCGCAAAATCACAAAGCGTTCTCCGGCGTTACCGGCGAGGAGTGACCTCATGCATCGACTCTTGGTTGTTCTGACGCTGCTTGTCTCCTGTTCGGCCTTCGCGCTCGACTATGATGAGCCGTCATTCGAGGAGTTCTTCAAGATCGAACAGAACAAGGCGATGTACAAGGCGGCGGTGGAATCGGGAAAGATGCAGCAGGCCAAGGAACAGATGGTCGCCATCTGCAAGAAGTGGACGAAGCTCGAAGAGAACGCCGACGCGGCTTGCGAGTGCGCGAAGCAGGAAATTTTGAAGATGAGCGATGAGATGCTGTTCTACTCATCGATCACTGAATACAACCGCTACCAAGCAAAGGTCGAGGCGCTCAAGAACGGCGACAAGCAGAGATTCGAAGCGCTGAAGAAGCATTTCGCTGAGAACCCTCTCATGCAGGATGGCTTCTACGAGAGGATCGAGGAGAAGTGCACGTCCGGAGGCGATGCCTCCACGCACTAGAAGACTCGTGCAATCGAAGCGTCGGGCTTCGATCGATGCGTGTCCCGCCGCTACGCGGATCGATCCGAAGCTTGCGGAATGCTCGTTTCCGGCGCGTACCGTGCCAGCACCGCATCGAGCTCCGCCGGAACGATCGGCTTCGAAAGATAATCGTCCATGCCCGCGGCGAGACACTGATCGCGATCGCTCTTCAATGCGTGCGCGGTCAACGCAACGATGCGTGCAGGCGGCAAGTGTTCGGCGGCTTCCCGCGCTCGGATGAGCTGAGTGGCTTCGAGCCCGTCGAGCTCCGGCATCTGCACGTCCATGAGCACGAGATCGAACTGCCGCTCGCGCAGGGCATCCACGGCCTCGCGGCCGTTCGCGACGACCGTCACGTCATGGCCCCGCTTGCTGAGCAAGCGCGTCATGACCATCTGATTCACCGCGTTGTCTTCGGCCAGCAAGATTCGAAGTGAGCTGCTCTTACCCGTCGCCGGCGGCGCGGAAGACGGTGCGCGGCTTTCCTGCGCGCACGCGCCGAGCGCTTGCAGCACGGTGCTGCGAGCCTGCGCAATCCTGATCGGCTTGACCAAGTAGTGCTCGATGCCGTGAGACACGCAGCGCGCGACCTGCTCGCGCTGGCGATGCGTCGTCAGCATCAGGATCAGAGCGCTCGGGCTTCCCGGCCGTGCACGGATG
>JBDZVE010000086.1:0-12935 GCA_040255535.1 Lysobacterales bacterium
GTTTCGGTGTCGTCAACCGCTGCCCTTCGAGCCAATAGTAGAAGGCGTCGATCCAATAGTCGCTGCTCGTGCCTTGCTTCTTCATGCCGAAGCCGTGACCGCCCGCTGCGAAGATGTGGACCTCGGGTCGGTGGCCCGCGGTCTCGAGTGCCTTGTGAAAGCGCAGGATGGCATCGAGCGCCATGTCGTCGTTCTGTGCCCATGCGAGAAAGAGCGGCGGGAGTTGCTTTGGGATGTGAGGCATCTTGCCGAACGGCGCACCGTAGATCATGGCGGCGAAATTCGGCCGCGCCTCGACGTCGCTGTTCAACGCCGTGCCGCTCGCGACCATCGCGCCTGCGGAGAATCCGATGAATCCGATGCGGTCCGGTGCGACGCCGAACTCCGCGGCGTGCTGGCGAACGACTTCGATGGCGCGAATGCCGTCGGCGATGCCGTAGCGGCTGACTTCGTCCATATCCATGGATGCAGGAATGCCTTCTCCGCGCTTCTCCATGATTCGATACTTGAGCACGAATGCCGCAATGCCTCGCTTCTGGAGCCACGCTGCGACATCGCGGCCTTCGAGATCGATTGCCAGCGCAACGAAGGCACCGCCGGGCGCGATGATGACGCCGGTTCCGCTTGCTTCCGCTTTATCCGGCAAGTACGCCGTGATCGTGGGCGTCACGACGTTGAACACGACAGCACCGATCGGTGTGTCGGTCACTGTGCGTTCGGTTTGAGTCCATTTTTCGGAGCCCGGCGGCGGACCCGGCCAGAGGTCGAGCGTCTGGGCGCCGGCGCTCGCGGTTGCAGCGAGCAAGAAGGCGACCGCGAACGCACATACAACTCGCCGCATAGGAGCTCGCATCCGCGCCCTCTAAAACGAGAAAGGTTAGCGTACGCGCGCCGCGTGCCGCGCTCGATACGCAGCGAGCGCTATTGCATTCGCTGCGCGATTTCGCTTAAGCGCGCACGAGAAGCATCCGTCCGTGCTGCGCATACGCGCTACTCGTGATCTTTCGCCGTGCCTTTGGGGAACGCGTACAGCGTGTAGTAGGCATCCAACGTTTGCGGTGCGTCGGCGTCGAATAACGGATCGGACTTCAACTCCACGTGGTAAACACGGGCCGTTTGCTGCGGGTGCACTCGCGGCTGCACGAGCGAAGCGAGCGAGAGGAATAGGGTCTTACGCTCCTTGCTGAGCGCCAGCGATTCGATCGCCTCATTCCGAGAATCGAGCTCGTCCGACCCGTAGTCCGGCGCATCGCGATACACCCAGGAACGCAACTGCAGCGCGCGCTTCAGATCATCGATGCCGATGTTCGGCGCGATCGGCTGCGTCAATTCCAGGCGAAAGCCGTTTCGCGTCGCGTGCATGCTTCGGATCGCGACCGGGATCGTCTTTCCATCCCAGCGTATGTGCTGCAGGCTCGCGATCCGTCCGCCTTTCGCTTGCCAGCCGCGTCCTGTTTGACCGAGCAGCAAGCTGCCGTCGTCGAGGAAGAGCGGGCGCATCGCACCCGATTCGAGTCCATCCATGAACGGCATCACGCTGCCTTGTTCGACGTCGTCGACCCGCTCGATCGTCACGCGCAACAGATTCGACTGCGTTTGATCGCCGATCAGCATCTGCCCCGCGAACGGGCCGAACTTGCCTTTCGTCGTGTCCCAGGTCGGATGGCCCGGCGAGTTTGCGACACGGTTGTGCGGGAACAGCACGACCGGGCGCTCGCGTGTTGACGCGACGTTCTCCCATTGGATCTCCGGCGAGTCGGGTGTCATGCCGGGCAGATCCACCAAGCTCGCAGGGTGTCCATAGAAACCGTCGCGTTTGAGCACGAACAGCTTGGAAGTGCCGACGTATTCGCCTTGGTTGTCCGAATAGAAGAGTCGCCCATCGGGCGCGACGCCGAGCCCGGCGGGACTTCGAAGACCGCGCGCCCACGGCGTAAAGGTGCCGTCGGGCTGCACGCGAAATGCCCAACCCGTGAATCCGCCGGTCGTGCCCATGAACTCGCCGCCGGCCTTGTAGGTCGAGCCGTCGTTCGCATGCGCGAGATTGATCGCGATGTAGTACGCGCCATCCGTACCGCGGATGGGCCCATGCATGTACGTGTGGTAGTTGCTGTGATAGGAGTGCGCATCGAAAAGCGTCTCGAAGTCATCCGCCAGCCCATCGCCGTTGCGATCGGTGATGCGCGTGAGCTCTGCTTTCTGTCCGACGATCACGGATCGGCCCTGCTTGTCCTCGACGAGAATGCCGAGACTGTCGAACGGACCTTCCGCGAAGAGCTGCCACTCGCCGTGTGCGAGGCGCCAGATGCCTGCCGTGCGCGTCGCGACGAACACGGTGCCGTCCTCGGCGAGCGCAAGGCCGAGCGCTTCGAATAGCTGATCGCGTCCGAAGTTGTCTTTCGGCGGAAGATAGCTCTCGATGCTGTAGCCCGCGGGTAGATGCGCCGTCGCGGGCACGATTTCGAGCGGCTGCCTGCGATAGTCGAACTCGGACTTCGCGGGACGCCATACGTCCGCCGAAAGCGCGATCTTCGCACGCAGCGTCGCGGGCTCGCTGCCCGCGGGGATCGTCCACACGCCTTCGCTCGCGCTCCCCTTCGTGACCTCGATGTCGTGCAACACCTGAGGATTGAACGCGAAGCGTTGTGCGCTTTCGCGCTCGCCCTCGATCTCGAAGCGGACCTCACCCGATCGCTCGAGCGTCATCGCAACCGAGAGCGTGTTCTTGCCGACGCGATAGCGGAAACGCGGCGTTTCGAGCTTGTCTTTCGAATTGCGCGAGTAGCCGAGGAACTTGGCATCCATCGCCGCGAGGCGCGCGAGATGATCCTCGGTGCTGTAGAGAGAGGCGCGTACCGTCGCCGCATCGCCGAACTTCGCCTCCTTGAACGAGAAGTCGACGCGCGTGCCGTCGCTCTTCAACGGTGCGAACACGTAGTCGCGATCGCCCAAACTGATTTCGCGGCTGTCGTGACCGGTCTTGAAGCCTCGCCCGCCGCGATCGAGCAGCTCGCCGGAGCGATCCAGGAACCCGCCTTGCCAGATTTTCGCGAAGCCGAGAATGCGCGGATCGAACGAATAGTGAATGCCATTCGGCTGCCCGACGTGGATTGCGCGGCCGGAGACACCCGGCATCGGCCCGCGCTGAATGCGCACTTCGTCATCGACGAGGAGCTGCAGTCGATCCTGCATGGGATCGAGGGGCGCGCGACCGCTTTGCTCGGATAGCACGATGACGGGGCCGACATCCTGCGGGTCGTTCAAGGTCGCAAGATAGGCGCCGATCGCTTGGAGCTGAACGTCGCTCACGATCTCGCTCGTGAAGGTAGGCATGAGCGCGGGATACGCTTCGCCGCGTTTTGCGCCGTGCTCGGCAATCGCGAGCTGAGCCGCGGGCCGTCTGAGGCTCTCGCGCAGGTATGTGGCATCGGCTCGGACGGTGAAGCGCTGTCCTGCCGCGCCTTCCATGACTTCACGCAACCGCGGCTCGCGTTTGAACAGCCCGTAGAGATTCGGACCGCTCGTCACGGCGCTGTCGTTCTTCTTGACCGAGTGGCACGCGCTGCAGCCGACGGATTCGAATCGCTCGCGTCCGAGCGCGACAAAATCGACGAGCGCCGCGGCGTTCGTCGCCGCGCCGGATTTCGGCGGCAGCGTGACTTGTTGGAAGTCGGCGGGCAGGTATTCGAATGCGCGCACCGCAAACGACCCTTCGCTCACGACAAGCACCGCCGGCCCGCGCGAACGTTCCCCATCGCTCGGTGCGCTCGGGCTCACCCCTTCGAAGATCTGATTCGTGAGCAGCGGCGTATCGTCGATCCGCGCCTCCAGGATGAGTGCGTTCTCGAGCTTGTTGCGTCCGTCGTCGATTCGCGGCGCGCGCACTTGCGCGCGAAAGTGCCGCCACGACTCGCCGCCGACCGGCAGCTCGACCTCATAGCGGCCGTGAAGAAAGACGGTCGCCCGCGTGCCTTGCGGCGCCTTGTAGTCGAGCTCGACGACGCTATCGGCGAGCTCCGCGGACGTGACGAGCGCGACGGGCGCACTCGTGACGTTCGTCGTCAGCACCGGCCCCTGCGCGCCGGGATTCGCCGATAGGCTCCAGCCCTCCGTCGAGCGGAACGAGCGAACAACGTCCGCTCCTTGAGCGAAGAGGTGCGTCGGTGTGATGCAGAGGGCGGCGGCGAGCAGGGAGTAGATGAGACGCATGAACGCTCGGCTCTTGGTTGAAACGACGCAGTATCAACAAGAGCCGAGCGCTTTGGCAACGAGACCGGAGGATGTTCCGGATCTATCGGCAGCCCTCCTGGATCTCTGCCGGGGCGCGAGTCGCGATATCAGCCGCCGGAAGCGTACTTTTCGCTGAATTCCCTTGCGCGGCGCTTGAGCTCTTCCGGCGGCACGTCCTCGACATGGGTTGCGATCGTCCACATGTGTCCGAACGGATCCTGCAGCGTTCCGGAGCGATCGCCATAGAACTGATCCTTGATCGGCTGCAGCTCCTTCGCGCCCGCAGCGAGCGCCCGCTTGAACGTCTCGTCGACGTCGTCGACGTAGATCATCAAGCTCACGGAGGCGCCGCCGAGGCTCTGCGGACTTCGATATCCCCTTTCGGGATACTCGTCCGCGAGCATGACGGCCGAATCGCCGATGCGGATCTCCGCATGGCCGATCTTGCCGTCAGGCGTCGGCATGCGCATGAGCTCGGTCGCACCGAACGCGCGCGTATAGAAGTCGATCGCTTTCGCCGCGCCGTCGACGATGAGATACGGTGTGACCGAGTGATAGCCGTCAGGGATGGATTTCGCCATGGATGCTCTCCTGTCGCGTGTCAGTGAATGGAAGGCCCGTTTCGAATGCGCAAGGAATAGGTGATAGCGCTCGAAGCCGGGCGCGAGTTCCAGGTCGGTTCGGGATCATCCCGTGGCTCGGCGGCAGCTGCTCGTTGGGGCACGTCGCCTCTACAGCCGTTCGCGCGGGTTGCCTCGATGTGACCGTCAACTCTCAACCGTCGACTCATTTCCGTTTTCGCCTTCATCAATCGCCTGACCGCTCGAAAAATGAGAACTGGTTCAAACTGCGGCCGCATCGGCGCGACGTAATCTGCCGGCGCGGCGCCGCGGCAGCGGGGCCTCGTCCGGACCCGAACGTCTGTGCCCGTGCGCAGAGGCAGCACCGAGGTTCGGGTGAGGACAAGTGCCGAACATCGAGAGAGGGAAGGAGTCGCCGATCGGCGCGTAGGGCCCCTGGAAAAGAAGGGCAGCGGGACGATGGAAGTGACACGTGGACAGCAATGATGTTTCCATCCTGATCGGGCGCATCGAGCGCGAGGCGGAGGACAACCCGAAGCTCCACCTCGTCAAAGTCGGGCTCGTGGCGGCGCTCGGATACTTGCCGATCGCGGTTCTCTTGATCGGTGCGCTCACCGGCCTCATCAGATTGATCTACTCGTTGATCGCAGAGGGACGCGGGCCGGCCGTGCCCGTGCTGCTCGTGAGCGCGTGCGTCGCGGGACTGATCGTCATCGTCCGCGCGCTCATCGTGCCCGGGATCGTGCCTGGCGGACGCGAAATCTCCTACGAGGATGCGCCGGCGCTGTTCGAGGCGCTCGATGACGTGGTCGAGCGCATGTCGTACACGAGGAAAGACCGCGTGTGCGCCGCGTGGATCGAATCCGTCACGCTCGACGGTTCGTTCGACGTGAAGATGCATCAGGTTCCTCGCTGGGGTGTGTTCGGCGGCTTTCAGAATCACCTGCAGCTCGGCATTCCGCTGCTCGCCGCGCTCAGCATCGCGGAGCTCAAGGCGGTGCTCGCGCACGAAATCGGTCACCTCGGCGGCGAGCACGATCGTTTCGCCGCGTGGCTCTATCGGCAGCGCGTCGCGTGGGCGCTCGTGCAGCAGAAGTTCGCGGATGCCACGGGTTTGGACCGTATGCTCGGCAAGTTCTACGGCTGGTATGCCGTCTATTTCCAAGCCTATGCGTTCGTGCTCGCACGCGATCTCGAGTACAAGGCCGATCGCGCCTCATCGCGCGCGACGCATCCGGGGGCGGTCGCGAATGCGCTCACGAAGATCGCGCTCATGCGCCGCTTCCTCGAAGAGGAGTTCTGGCCGCGATTCATGAATCAAGTGGAAGCAGCGCCGGAGCCGCCGTATCCGCCTTATTCCATGATGCCGCGCGCGTTCGGAATGGCGCTCAAGCAATGGTCGCGCCAGGACTGGCTCGATCGAAGTCTGCGCACGCTTCCCGCTCCGGGCGACACGCATCCGAGCCTCGGCGAACGCTTCGAGGCGCTGAACATCCTACCTGCGCCGCCGACCTACGCGGCCGATCGCAGTTCGCTGTCGCTGTTCGGTGCCGACGCGCCGAAGATGCTGAAGTGGTGCGATGACATGTGGCGCAAGGAGAACGGCGCGCTCTGGCGTCAACGGCACAAGGCGATCGCCGAACTGCGCTGGAAGATCGCGGAATACGAGAAGACCGCGCCCGCGGACATGGGCCCGGAAGACCTGTGGCAAAAGGCGCTGCTCGTGCTCGAAGTCGGCGATCACGCACGCGCGATCGAAGAGCTCCAATATCTCATCACGCGCGATCCCAAGATGGCGAAAGCGCAACTGCTGCTCGGCAAGCTGCTGCTTCAGTCCGGCGACGAACAAGGCTTGCAGTATCTGCAGCTCGCCGCGGAGCACGATGCCCAGATGATGGAAGACGCCGGCGGCGCCGGCTATACCTATTTAATGGACCGCGGCCGCAAGGGCGAAGCGCAGCGGTTCTGGGATCGTGTGTGTGCTGCGTGAAGGGGCGCTTCCGCGCCGTGTGCTGCGCTGACGCGCGTGTGAAGTGTGATGTGTCAAGTGTGAAGTCGGAGCCGCGAGCGCGGCGTTTCTGAGATCGCGGCGCTAACGCTCGTGTAATGTGTGACGTGTGAAGTGTAGGGTCAGAGGGCGCTATCGCGCGTGTGACGCGCTAGCGCGCGATGTGACGGGCCGCGAGTGCGGCCCTTCTGACCTTACACCTTACACTTGACACCCCTACACTGCGCGCCCGCGCCCTTCTGACCTTACACCTTACACTCTACACATTACACGTCCGCGGCCAGCGCCCGCGGCCGCCACAATCGGCCACGATAGATAACAATCTGTCCACAATTCCCGCCTCTCGCTTGCGCGATTTCGGGAGAATCTATAGGCGCGCGGAAACTGGCCGCGACGTCTCTTCTCAGAGGGTGTCTTGTGCTAAACATCGTACGTGCCGCGACTCGACGCGCGGCGTTGCTCGAGCTCTGCGGCATCGTCATTCTGTTTGGCCTCGCGGCGTGTGGCGGAACGAAAACCGAGCGGGCCGAGGTCCCGCGGCCCGATCCGCTCTGGGGCGAGTTTCTGGAATCGCACACGAGCGGCGTGATCTCTCGCCAGTCGACAATCCGCGTTCTGTTCGCCACGGATGTCGCGAGCCCAGAGCGCATCGGCAAGGATGCAGCGCGCATTTTCACGATCGAGCCGAGTGTCGAGGGCTCGGCTGCGTTCACGAGCGCGCGCGAGCTCGTGTTCACGCCGCGCCGCGAGCTTGCGCCTGCGACCACGTATCGCATTTCGATCAAGCCGGTCGGATTGATCGGCGTACCGACGACGCTGCGTCCGTTTGAATTCGCGGTCGACGTCAAACGCCCTGAGTTCGAAGTCTCTCTCGGTGGGCTCACGAACGACCCGGATCAGGAGCGCTCGATGCGAGCCGTCGGCGTGCTCATGACCTCGGATCTCGAACCGCAACAGAAAGTCGAGCAACTCATCGCCGCCACTTATCGTGGACGTAAGATTCCGATCGTGTGGACGCACGCGCCAGATGGACAGCGCCATGAGTTCGTGCTTCGCGGGCTCGCACGCGGCGAGCAAGAAGAGACTCTGCGCGTAAGCTGGAACGGCACGCCTATCGGTGCCGCGAACGAAGGTCAGACCGAGCTTGCGGTGCCGGCACTCGATCGGTTCATCATCACGCGAGTCTCGGCGAAAGAGGAGAACGGGCGTCGTTATATCGGCGTGTACTTCTCGGACGCGCTCGACCGCGAACAAGACTTCAAGGGACTCGTGCGCCTGAGCGAAGGCAATGCCAGCACGAGAGTCGACGGCAACGTGCTGCGCGTCTATTCGGATCGCGCGACCGAAGGATCCCTGACGCTCACGATCGAGCGCGGCATTCGCAATCGCTTCGGTCGCGTGCTCGAGGCGAGTGCGTCCTATCCGGTCGTCTTCTCGAGCACGAAACCCCAGGTGAAGTTCGTCGGAAAGGGGACGATTCTCCCGGACGCAGAAACCTTATCCGTCCCGTTCGAGGCCGTAGGTGTGCGCAGCGTCCGCGTCACCGCCTTTCGCGTCTACGACGACAATCTGACTCAGTTCTTGCAGGTCAATCCACTCGGTGGCTCGTATGAGCTCGGTCGTGTCGGGCGGAATCTGTGGCGCAAGACGATTCCGCTGAACGCTGCGGATCTCACGAGTTGGAATCGCTACAGTCTCGATGTCACCGATCTCCTCCAGAAATATCCTGGCGGGCTCGTGCGGCTCAGCATCGCGATCAATCGGGGCAGCTCGATCTTCAGGTGCGAGGGCGCGCCACTCGTCCATGAAGAGCCGCTTGTCGATCTCGACGCGCAGGATCTGAGCGACGACAGCAACTGGGACTATGCCGAGGACTACTTCGGCATCAATGATGGGTCGAGCTGGTCGAATCGCGACGATCCTTGCACAGACGCCTACTACGCTTACAACCAGCAAACGACGAGAGATGCACGCAACGTGCTCGTCTCGAATCTCGGTCTACTCGCGAAGAAGGATCAGCGCGGGAACTGGATCGTCGTCGCGACGGACTTGCGGACCGCCGAGCCGCTTGCGGGCGTGCACGTCGACGCGCTCAACTTTCAGCGCCAGAAGCTCGCGAGCTTCGAGACCGACGCGAGCGGCATGGCAAAGCTGTCGCTCGAGCAAACGCCGTTCACGTTCGTTGCAGAGAAAGACAAACAAAAGGGCTACCTGAAAGTTCAGCAAGGCGTCGCGCTGCCGGTGAGCCATTTCGACGTCGGCGGCGAGCATGTCGCCGCCGGCATCAAGGGATATATCTACGGCGAGCGCGGCGTCTGGCGGCCGGGCGATGACATTCATCTCACGTTCGTGCTGCAGGACAAGGATGGAACGCTGCCTTCGAATCATCCGGTCACGATGGAGCTCTTCAATCCGCAGTCGCAGCTCACGCAAACGCTCGTGAATACGCGGCCGGTCAACGGCTTCTACACCTTCACGATGAAAACGTCCGAGAACGCGCCGACCGGCAACTGGACTGCGAAGGCGACGCTCGGCGGCACGACGTTCACGAAATCGATCAAGATCGAAACCGTCATGCCGAACCGGCTCAAGGTCGCGCTCGATTTGAAGCGCGACGAATCCGGGATCTTGCACGCGAGCAATCCGGAGTGCGCTCGTCGGAGCATCGGGTGCGACGATCCGCTTCGCATCCAAGGCACGCTGTTCGGTCAATGGCTCAACGGCGCGACGGCCGCGGGGCTCAAGGCCGACATTAAGCTGCGGCTCACGCCGGCGGCGACTCGCTTCGATCGCAACGCAGATTTCGTGTTCGAAGATCCCGCGCGCGAATTCGCAAGCGCCCCGCAGGATGTGTTCGAAGGCGACCTCGACGAGAGCGGATATGCGACGATCGATCGCAAGCTCGGCGCCATTCAGGCCGCACCGGGCATGCTCACGGCCGCGTTCACGAGTCGCATCTTCGAACGCGGCGGCGCCTTCAGCATCTCCTATACCTCGCACACGCTCTCGCCGTACGCGCGCTACGTCGGCTTGAAGCTTCCGAAGGGCGATGTCAGCCGCAACATGCTGCGCACCGATGTGCTTCACACGGTCGAGCTTGCCGCGTTGACGGAAGCGGGCGAGCCGACAGACATCGACGAAGTCGAGGTTACGCTCTACAAGATCGAATGGAAATGGTGGTGGGACAAATCGGGCGATTCGCTGGCGCAATACGCGCAGCGCTCTCACTCGAGCGTCGTGCAGCAGGACACCGTCAAAATCGCGCAAGGCAAAGGCGAGTGGAAATTCGAGATCAAGTATCCGGCGTGGGGCCGCTACCTCGTGCGCGCGTGCGACGTCAAAGGCGGACACTGCACGGGCAAGACGTTCTACATCGATTGGCCGTCATGGGCGGGTCGCGCACAGGACCAATCGGGTCCCGCGGCGAGCGTGCTCGTCTTCACGGCGGATAAGGAACGCTACACGGTCGGCGAGACGGCGACGATCCAATTGCCCGAGACGAAGGAAGGACGCGCGCTCTTCACACTCGAGAGCGGCACGTCGATTCTGGAGGCGCGCTGGCTCGACTTTGCGAAGGACTCGAACCGGGTCACCGTGCCGATCACTCGCGAGATGGCGCCGAATGTCTACGCGAGCGTCACATTGATTCAACCGCACGGCAAGGCGAACGACCGGCCGATTCGGCTCTACGGCGTCATTCCACTGCATGTCACAGATCCTGAGACATCGCTTGCGCCCGTGATCGAAGCCGCAACCGAATGGAAGCCGGAATCCACGGGCGTCGTCGAGGTCAGCGAGCGCAAGCAGCGAGCCATGACTTACACGCTGGCCGTGGTCGACGAAGGCTTGCTCGATCTCACGAGCTTCAAGACGCCGAATCTGCATGCCGAGTTTTATAAGCGCGAGGCGCTCGGCGTCTCGACGTGGGATCTCTTCGACGAAGTGGCGGGCGCATACGGTGCAGAGCTCGAGCGGCTGCTTGCGCTAGGCGGCAGCGATGTCGTCGTGAAAAATGCGGACGAGCGCAAGACGCGCTTTCCGCCGGTCGTGCGCTTCTCGGGACCGTTCCAACTCAAAGCCGGCGAGAAGAAGCGCCATGAAATCCAGCTACCGCAGTATGTCGGCGCCGTTCGCGTCATGGTGGTCGCCGGCAATCGCGGCGCGTACGGATCGGCGGAGAAATCCGTGTTCGTGCGGCAACCGCTCATGCTGTTGCCGACCTTACCGCGCGTGATCGGCCCCGAGGAGGAAGTAGCCGTCCCTGTGTCCGTGTTCGTCGCGGACAAGGCGATCAAGCAAGTGTCTCTGCAGATGGAGACGGATTCGGCGTTCGAGATCGTCGGTGAGGACACCGTAGAGCTCGAGTTCACGCAACCCGAAGAGCAAATTGCGATGCTTCGCTTGCGGAGCAAGCCGCAGGTCGGCAAGGGACTCGTGAAATTCCGCGCGGTGAGCGGTGCGCATAAGGCTGCCGCGCAAATCTATCTCGATGTGCGCAGCCCCAATCCGCCGACGACGACCCGCTGGCACCGCGTGCTCGAAGCGGGCGAGGCCTGGAACGAAACCGTCGTGCCGCATGGATTGGCCGGCACGAACGAGCTTGCGCTCGAAGTCTCCGCGGTGCCGCCGCTCGATCTCGAGCGACGGCTCCGCTACCTGATCAAATATCCGTATGGGTGTCTCGAGCAGGTCACCTCGTCGGTGTTTCCGCAGCTGTATCTGCCGGCTTTGTTGAAGCTCGAGGATGCGCGCAAAGACGAGATTCAGCACAACGTCGAAGCGGGCATTCATCGCTTGAGCGGGTTCCAATTGCCGAATGGCAGCTTCACGTATTGGCCGGGCGGCTTCTATGCGCGCAATGACTCGCTCCGAGAGAACTGGGCGACGACGTACGCGGGGCACTTCCTCATCGAAGCGAAGGGCGTCGGCTATGCCGTGCCCGATTCCATGCTCGCGAATTGGACGCGCTACCAGCGCGCGACCGCGCAGTCCTGGAGCGGCGGGAGCTACGCGCAAACGATGGATCAGGCGTATCGCTTGTACACGCTTGCGCTCGCGCGCGAGCCCGAGATCGGGGCCATGAACCGCATGCGCGAGCAGAACTCATTGCCTGCGGCTGCGCGCTGGATGTTGGCGGCTTCGTACAAGCTCGCGGGCCTCACGCAGGCGGCCGACGATCTGAGCCGCAATCTCTCGACGGAGATTGCGGCGAGCGAAGATTGGGGCCACATCTTCGGATCGCAGATGCGCGATCGAGCGGTCGTGCTCAAGGCGCTCGTCACGCTCGGGCGTATGGACCAGGCGGAGAAGGTTGCGGACGAGATTTCGCGCAGCCTCGTGTCCGACCATTGGTACAGCACGCAATCGACCGCTTATGCGCTGATGGCCATGGCGCACTATGTCGGCACCGGGCAGCTCACGAGCTACACGTTCGAGTACGCGATCGATGGCAAAACGACGAAGGCCGTCGTGGACACGCCCATGTATCGAACGGCACTGAGCGGTTTCCCGGATCGGGGCGCGCAAGTTCGCATCGACAATACGGCAGGCCGCCGCTTGTTCGTCACGATCACGGGGCGCGGCGTGCCGGCGTCCGGTCAGGACACGGCCGATGCAGCCGGGCTTGCACTCGAGGTGGACTACCGTGACGAAGCGGGCGCCGTGCTGGACGTGTCGCGGCTCACGCAAGGAAGCGATTTGATCGCGCGCATCGTCGTGACGAACACGACGCCGCATCGCATCGACAACATCGCGCTCGCGCAGCTCGTGCCCGCGGGATGGGAAATTCACAACGAGCGCATGGAAGGGCTCGATGCGACCGGCGAGCGCGATGCGAGCAACGTGCCGCGCCGCAGCTGGTGGTGGGATGGCTCGCTCGGCGCGACGTCCGCGAATGTGGAGCACGTCGATATTCGCGACGATCGTGTCTACCGATTCTTCAGCCTGAAGCCCAATGAGCGGCTCATCGTGACGACGCGGCTGAATGCGGCGTATCGCGGGCGCTTTTATCTACCGAGCGTGAACGTCGAAGCGATGTACGACGCATCGAGGTTTGCGAGGACGAAGGGGCAGTGGGTTGAAGTCGTCGAGCAGCAGAACTGAGCGGCTTGCGCGCG
>JBDZVE010000086.1:13035-15377 GCA_040255535.1 Lysobacterales bacterium
TCTCTGCGCGACGATTGCCTATGTGCGCCTGCTCCCCGAGCGCCTCTTCGATCAACCCCTTTCGACGGTTCTGCTCGATCGCAACGGCGAGTTGCTCGGCGCGCGCATCGCAGAGGATGGGCAATGGCGCTTTCCCGCGGGCGCGTCGCTTCCGGACAAATTCGTGCAGGCGCTGATCGAGTACGAAGACAAGCGCTTCTATTCGCATCTCGGCGTCGATCCGCTCGCTGTGGCGCGTGCCGCCTATCTCGATCTGAAAGCGCGCAGGATCGTGAGCGGAGGGAGCACGCTCACGATGCAAGTCGCGCGGCTCTCGCGAGCGCGTGAAGAGCGCGGCGTGGTCGACAAGCTGATCGAGATGACGCTCGCGACGCGGCTCGAGCTTGCGTACTCGAAAGAACAGATTCTGCGCTTGTATGCGGCGAACGCGCCGTTCGGCGGCAACGTCGTCGGATTGGAAGCGGCTTCGTGGCGATACTTCGGGCGCGCGCCCGAGCTGCTGTCGTGGGCGGAGGCCTGCACGCTCGCGGTGTTGCCGAACAGCCCCGCGCTGATCCATCCGGGCCGCAATCGGGATGCGCTGCTCGAGAAGCGCAACCGCCTGCTCGAGCGGCTGCACGAGCGCGGGGCCCTCTCGAAGCTCGATCTCAAGCTCGCGCTCGAGGAGCCGTTGCCCGGCGAGCCGCTTCCTTTGCCCAACGACGCGCCGCACCTGCTCGACACGTTGCGTGCGCTGCATCCGAACCAACACCGCTTCAACTCGACGCTCGAGCGCGCTCTACAACGCATGGCGACGAGCGAGTTGGAGGAGCATGCGCGCCGGCTCGCGGCGCACGATGTCCGAAATGCCGCGGCGATCGTCATCGACAATCGTTCGTTCGAGGTGCTTGCCTACGTCGGCAATGCAAGCCGCTCGCTGATGGATCGGTATGGCTATGCGGTCGACATCGTGCAGCGGCCGCGCAGTACCGGGAGCATTCTGAAACCGCTCTTGTACGCGGCGATGCTCGAAGCGGGCGAGATTCTTCCGCACACGCTCGTGCCCGATGTCCCGACGCAGTACGCGGGCTACATGCCGGAGAATTACGATCGCCTGTATCGCGGTGTCGTGCCGGCGGACGTCGCGCTCGCTCAATCGTTGAACGTGCCGGCGGTGCGGATGCTGAAGATGCATGGCGTGCAGCGCTTTTACGATCTTCTGCGCCACATGGGCATGACGACGCTCGTGCGACCGCCCGATGACTATGGACTCACGCTGATCCTGGGCGGCGCCGAGGGCACGCTCTGGGACATCTCATCCCATTACGCGAACCTTGCGCACATCGCGCGGCAAATCTATCCGGGGCAGCCGATTACCTATCGCCGCCTGGGAGTGCTGAGGAGCGAGCGGACGGACAGCGAACGCAGCGCCGAGATCGGTGCGGCCTCGGCCTGGCTGACCTTGCGCGCCTTGCTCGAAGTCGGTCGCCCCGGCGAGGAAGCGAACTGGCGCAGCTTTGCGAATTCGAAACGGATCGCGTGGAAGACCGGGACGAGTTGGGGGCTGCGCGATGCCTGGTCGGTCGGCAACACGTCGCGCTTTACCGTCGGTGTTTGGGTCGGCAATGCGAGCGGCGAAGGCAGACCCGGCCTTACGGGTGCCACCGCAGCGGCGCCGCTCATGTTTGCAATCTTCGGGCGCCTGCCTTCATCGGAGTGGTTCGTCGAGCCGACGCTCCTCATGAAACAAGTGCAAGTCTGCCGCAACGACGGTTACCTCGCGAACGGCGCGTGCGAAGCGGAAACGGAACTCGTGCCGCGCAGCAGCCACTTCGATCGCTTGAGCCCCTACAACCAGCGCGTTCATCTCGCGCACGACGGTCACTACCGTGTGGACTCGAGCTGCGAATCGATCGATCGCATGCGGCACGCGGACTGGTTCGTCTTGCCGCCCGGCGCCGAGTACTTCTATCGGCGCCAGCACGCGAACTATCGTTCGTTGCCCGCGTATCGCTCGGACTGCGACGGCGCGAGGACGGTCGCGCAGGCGCCGATGGACTTCCTCTATCCGAACGTCGGCACGAAGCTATATATCCCGATCGACTTGGGCACGCGCAAGGGACGCACCGTGTTCGAGGCGGTCCATCGCGATGCAGACGCAACGCTACAGTGGCATCTCGACGATACCTACATCGGCGAGACACGCACGTACCATCAGCAAGCGATGGACATCGCGCCCGGCCCCCATTCCATCACGATCGTGGACGAGCAAGGGAATAGACTGACGCGGCGATTCGAGGTCTTGGGCAGGTAGGGCGCGCAACGCGCGCGTGTGGGGCGCGCAACGCGCGCGTGTAATGTGT
>JBDZVE010000087.1:0-15377 GCA_040255535.1 Lysobacterales bacterium
GCAGGTCGAAAGGTGAATTCATGAATCCCGTGCAATTTGGTGGCTAGGGTGGGACTCGAACCCACGACCTCGGCATTATGAGTGCCACGCTCTAACCAGCTGAGCTACCTAGCCTTTTTTGGATCACGAGCCCTGGAATTTGCCGGTCCGCCCGACCAGAGCTCCGAAAGGAGGCGCATTGTCTTGGAACGGGGCTCGCGAGGCAAGCCGCCCCTTCCGCGCCAGCGTCACACGTTGAAGCGGAAGTGCATCACGTCCCCTTCGCGCACGACGTACTCCTTCCCTTCGAGGCGGAGCTTGCCCGCCTCCTTCGCGCCTTGTTCGCCTTTGTAGGCAATGAAGTCCTCGTACGCGATAACCTCCGCGCGGATGAATCCTTTCTCGAAATCCGTGTGGATGACGCCGGCAGCCTGCGGTGCCGTCGCCCCGACGCGAACGGTCCACGCGCGGACTTCCTTCACGCCGGCCGTGAAATAGGTCTGCAAGCCGAGCAGCTTGTACGCCGCGTGGATCACGCGGTTGAGGCCTGGTTCCTCGAGCCCGAGCTCCTTCAGGAACTCTTCGCGATCGCCTTCCTCGAGCTGTGCGATCTCGGCTTCGATCGCGGCACACACGGCAACGACCTCGGCATGCTCGCTCTCCGCAAGTGCGCGCACTGAATCGAGGTGCGGATTGTTCGTGAAGCCGTCCTCGGCGACGTTCGCGACGTACATGAGCGGCTTGAGCGTGATGAGATGAAGCTCCTGCAGGAGCTTCTGCTCCTCGGGATCTTTGATGAGCGAGCGCGCCGGCTTGCCGGCATCGAGATGATCGCGCAGCTTCTTGAGAAGCTCGCGCATGCGAATCGCATCCTTGTCGCCCGCCTTGGAGGCTTTCTCGGCTCGTTGCAGCCCTCGCTCGACGGTATCGAGATCGGCCAGCGCAAGCTCGGTGTTGATCACATCGATGTCATCGAGCGGCTTGATCGTGCCCGCGACGTGCACGACATCGTCGTTCTCGAAGCAGCGCACGACATGCGCGATCGCATCCGTCTCGCGGATATGGGAGAGGAACTTGTTGCCGAGCCCCTCGCCCTTCGACGCGCCTGCGACGAGACCCGCGATGTCGACGAACTCGACCGTGGCCGGAAGGACCCGCTCCGGGTTCACGATCTCCGCGAGCGCTTGCAGACGCGGATCCGGAACAGGCACGACGCCGACGTTCGGATCGATCGTGCAGAACGGATAATTTTCCGCCGCGATCTGCGCGCGCGTGAGCGCGTTGAAGAGCGTGGACTTGCCGACGTTAGGCAGGCCGACGATGCCGCATTTGATTCCCATGTTCTTTACTGGACGCGCTTCGCAGTCGGCCGTCGGCGAACCGAGCCGTTCGATACCTGCGCAGCGATTTGGATCGCGCTCATGCTGAGATTACCTTGTCGATTCGGAACTGAACTCGCCGCCGGTCGCTATCCGTTGCCCTTCTTCCCATGAAGCTCGTTCATGGCGCGCTCTGCGCCGTGCTCGATAAAAGTCGGCAGCGCCTCGAGCGCCGCGCCGACACTTGCAATGATCTTGTCTTCCTCCGCCGCCGGCGCGCGTCGCAGGACGTAATCGATGACCTGCGATCGGTCGCCGGGGTGGCCGATGCCAATTCGCAGCCGCCAGAAATCGGGTCCGATGTGCGTGATCGTGTCGCGCAAGCCATTGTGGCCGCCATGGCCGCCGCCGAGCTTGAAGCGCGCCTCGCCGAGCGGCAGGTCGAGCTCGTCGTGCACGACGAGGATCTCCGCCGGCGGCAGCTTCATGAAATCGCAGGCCGCGCGGACCGCAAGGCCGCTTCGATTCATGAATGTCGTCGGCTTGAGCAGCGTGACCTCCTGGCCGCACAGCTGAACGCGGGCGATGTCGCCATGAAACCGCGTGTGGCTGCGAAAGCGCCCGCCGAGCTTCGAAGCAAGCGCATCGACGAACCAGAACCCGGCGTTGTGCCGCGTGAGCATGTGCTCCGGTCCCGGATTGCCGAGCCCCACGATGAGTTTGAGTGGAGTGCCAGCCATGAGCAGGGTTGGTTACCGGTGGGCAGTTGACCGTCGACGGTAAAGGCATAAGCCGATGACCGCCAACCGACAAACGCAAACAGGCGCGGCCGGCACAAGCCGGCCGCGCACGGTTTGCACGCGTTACTTCTTCCCGCCTTCCTTCTTCGGAGCAGCAGCAGGCGCAGCAGCGGCAGGAGCGCCGGGTGCGGCGCCCGCAGCAGCGGGCGCTGCGGCGGCGGCCGCTTCGGCCGTGGGTGCCTCGACTTCCTCGGCACGCGGGTGATGGATCGAGACCACCGCCTCATCGCGGCCGTGGAGAAGATCGATCACCTGCACGTTTTCGGGAAGCTTGAGGTCGGAGAGGCGCTTCATTTCGTTCATCACCATCTCGGACAAGTCGACCTCGATGGACTCCGGCAGGTCCTTCGGCAAGCAGGTCACTTCGACGTCGTTCAGCAAGTGAGAAATGACGCCGCCCTGCGTCTTCACGCCCGGCGCGCTTGCGCCGCCGACGAAACGCAGCGGAATCCTCATTCGAATCGGCTCGTCTTCGAGCACGCGCTGCAGATCCAAGTGCAGGATCTGATTCTTGGCGGGATGGCGCTGCACGTCCTTGAGGACAGCGGCCTGCGTCTCGCCGTTGATCTTGAGCGACAGAATCGTCGAGTAGAAACGGTCGTTGACGAGCAGCGTCAAGAGGTTTTGATGATCGACGAGAATTTGACGGGGCTCTTGCTTGCCGCCGTAGAGAATCGCCGGAACTTTCCCGGAACGACGCAGGCGGCGGCTCGCACCCTTCCCCTGCACGCCATCCCGAGGATCGGCGACGAGTTCGAATGAGGTTTTCATATCAGTCTCCAGTTAACGAAAGGTTCGATGTGACCGCGACCAGTCCCATCGACCCGGTGAGGTGAGCGGTGAACGGAGGACGGGGGACGGTGAGCGCAAAGGGGCAATAGCCGCTTCTTTCACCGTCCGCCGTCCGCCATTCACCGTTCACTAATCTATGTACAGCGAGCTCACGCTCTCTTCATCGCGAATGCGGCGCATCGTTTCGGCCAGCAAGCCCGCGACGGTCAACTGCCGAATCTTCCCGCAGCGCTGCGCTTCCTCGCTGAGCGGAATCGTGTCGGTCACGACGAGCTCATCGAGCTGCGACTTCGTCACGCGCTGCACCGCCGGTCCGGACAACACCGGATGCGTGATGTACGCGAGCACGCGCTTCGCGCCTGCCTTCTTGAGCGCCTCGGCTGCGTGGCACAGCGTTCCCGCGGTATCGACGAGATCGTCGATGAGCACGCAGGTCTTGCCCTCCACCTCGCCGATGATGTTCATCACCTCGGACTCGTTCGGGCGCGGGCGGCGCTTATCGATGATCGCGAGGTCCGCATCGTCGAGGCGCTTCGCCATCGCTCTCGCGCGAACGACGCCTCCGACGTCCGGCGAGACGACGATCAGGTTTTCGTGCTTCTGCTTCCAGACATCGCCGAGCAGGACCGGCGATGCATACACGTTGTCGACGGGAATATCGAAGAAACCCTGCACCTGATCCGCGTGCAGATCGACCGTCAACACTCGATCGACGCCGGCGCTCGCGATCATGTTCGCGACGAGCTTCGCCGTTATCGGCACGCGCATCGCACGCGGGCGCCGATCCTGGCGTGCGTAGCCGAAATAGGGAATCACCGCCGTGATTCGCGCCGCCGAAGCGCGTCGGCACGCATCGACCATCACGAGCAATTCCATCAAATGATCGTTCGCCGGCGGCGAGGTCGGCTGCACGACGAACACGTCGCGTCCGCGTACATTCTCGAGCAGCTCGACGGTCGTCTCGGAATCGCTGAAGCGGCTGACCGCCGCGCGACCGAGCGGCACCATCAAGTGACGCGCGATATCGTGAGCGAGTTGCGGGTTCGCATTCCCCGTCAACACCGTCATCGTCGAACGATCGGCCACCATGTCAGCTCCGCTGGCTGGACGCTGGAGACTGGAGGCTGGAGCCAGAGAGCGCGAGCGCATCTTCTTGCCTACCGCCTACCGCCTACAGCCGACAGCCATCTTGTTGGCTGGGGCGGAAGGATTCGAACCTCCGAATGGCGGGATCAAAACCCGCTGCCTTACCACTTGGCGACGCCCCAATTTCTCTCAAACCTGCTGCTGCTCAGCAGCGCGCTCGCGATCCGCCTCAAACGCATGCCGCTTCCTCGGCAAGACGGTCGAGCAGGGGCGAGCGATTCAAACTTCGGACGACGAATCCCGTCCAACGCGCGGGCAACTGCGCTAGAGCGGCCGCTGCACTGCGCTCGTCCGGCATGGATGCGAACGCGCAAGCACCCGTCCCGGTCAAGCGAGCCGAGCCGAATTTCCCTAGCCAATCAAGCGCTTCGGCGACCTCGGGATAGCGTCTGCGCACGGTGGAAGTGCAGTCATTGCGGCCACCCCCCGCGAGAAAGGCGCGTATTGTCGTGACCGGGGAATTACGTGTCAATTCAGGGGCCTGAAAGATCTCGACGGTGCTCACACTCGCCTGCGGTTTCACGACGAGATAGACCGCTTCCGGGAAGTCTTGGCTCGTGAGGCGTTCCCCGACCCCTTCCACCCAGCTCGCGCGACCGCGCACGAATACCGGCACGTCGGCACCGAGCTTGAGACCGAGCGCCGCAAGCGCATCGACGCTGAGTCCGACGTTCCAGAGTCGATTCAACGCGACCAGCACTGTCGCTGCATCCGAGCTGCCGCCGCCCAGACCGGCCTGCATCGGCACGCGTTTCGTGAGCGCGATGCCGACCCCCTGCTCGACATTGGATTGCGTTGCCAAGAGTCGCGCCGCACGCACGATGAGGTCTTGTTCGGCGGGAACGCTCTCGGGCCCCGAGATGCGCTCGATCACGGCCGCGGGCCGACGGAAGAAACGCAGCTCATCGCTGAGGTCGATGAACTGCAGCGCCGATTGCAGCAGGTGATAGCCGTCGTCCCTGCGGCCGACGATGTGGAGACAAAGATTCAGCTTCGCGGGTGCCGGCCAAGGCTTCGGCAAGCCGAGCGATTCATCGCTCATCGATCGAACGACCAACGATCCACGACGATTCGTACGCGAGCATCGCCGCTCGCGGCTTGGATGCGTCTCGGCAGGCGCGCGCTGCCTGACTCATCCGAGGCATCGGCATACTGATACTCGATACGCCAGCCGTCTTGTTCGAGCGTCGGCATGTCGCTCCCCGGATCCGCGAGCCAGCGATATTCGCCGGGCGCGGGCAAGCCGAGCATCCAGTATCGAAGTTTGCCAGCGGGCACGCGCGCACCCAGCCGCGACTCGAGCTCCTGCCACGCGCTCTCGGCTCGGAACGTCTGGCCGTCGCTCGTTGCGAGCTTCAAGTCCGGCGCGAGCGCCGAACCCGACATCTGCAGGCGCACGCTGCCGATCCCGATCGGGCCGCGAATCTGCAGGTTCGTGCGATCGTCGTCCTGCTCCCAGGCGAACGAACCCGAGCCCCCGTTGCCGGCGCCTGAGACCCCGAGCCGTCCGCGAGCCTGCCAATACGAGAGCTCGGACAGATCCTGCGGGATTGCGGTACCCGTACGCGTCGGGGCACCTGCGCAGCCGACGATCGCGAGAGAGAGCGCGACCGCGGCGAAGGCGTGCAAGCGAGCTCGCATCGAGCGCTCCATCAGGCTCACTTCGAGTCGAGTTCCTGCAGGCGCGCTTTGAGCTTGTCGTTGTTCGGATAGCGCTCGATCGCTTGCATCAAGGTGTCGCGAGCCTCCTCATCGCGGCCGAGCGCCATGAGCACGGCAGCGGTGTGCGACTCGACTTCCGGATCGCTGATCCGGCGGCCCGCCTGCGCGAGATACTCGAGCGCTTCCTCGTTGCGCTCCAAGCGATGCAACGCCCACCCCATGCTGTCGAGCACCGCGCCGCTATCGGGCGTCTGCTCGAGCGCTTGCTCGATCAGCTCGTAACCCTCGCGATGATGGCGCGTGCGATCGACGAGCGTATAGCCGAGCGCATTCAGCGCGACCGGATCTTGAGGGCGGCTTGCCACGATCGTGCGCAGCTCATCGATCGCCTCGTTGACTTGGTCGCTCGCCTCGAGCTGAAAGACTCGGGCGAAACGCAGATCGACCGCGTCCGGATATTTCTCGAGCGCGGCGTCCAAGGTTGCGAGCGCGGCCTTCCTATCTCCGCGATCCGCGAGCAAAGCGGCCTTCGCCGCGGTCACCTCGATCAGGTACTGCGGACGCGTCGAAGCAAACTCGTCGAGATGCTCGAGGCCCGCTTCGATTCCTTGCTGATCGGCCTTGATGCGAGCGGCGCGGCTTTGAGCCGCGATCGCGAAATCCCCGCCGGTCACGCGCCCGTAGAGCTGCAGCGCATCGTCCCACGCCTCACGCGACTCGGCGATCGCGCCGAGATAGAACAAGGACTCGTAGACGAAGCGGCCGCTCGAGACGAGCTTCGTGTATCGATTCGCCGCCGAATCTCGATCGCCCGACTGAAGCTCGATCGTCGCGAGCGCCCGCTCGACGAGAAGTGCCGTGTCTTCCGAGCCGGCGAGCGCCTGAAGCTCCTTCTTGCCCTCCTCCTCTTGACCGGCCTGTATCAGCATGAGCGCATACTCGAGCCGATGCGCGTCTCGATTGTCCTGCGCGAGCACTGCGCGCGCCGTCTCGAGCGCTTGCTCCGGTTGGTCGTTCACGATCTGGACGCGAGCGAGCAGCAGGCCGGCGGGTGCCCAGTACTGGCCGAGATCACGGGCTTTCTGGGCATGCTCGAGCGCCAACGCGTAGTTGTCCGACTGCAGCGCCGCCTGTGCCAGCGCATAGTGCGCTTCGGTCAAATCCGGATACTTGGCAACGAGCTTCTGCAGGACGGAGGTGACCGCGGCCGCGGGCGCCTCGCTCGCGAGCTGCGGCAGCAGGGCAAGGAATCCGGCCTGGGGATTGATATAGGCGGTTTCGAGCAGCGTCCCCAGATGTTGGGCGGCATCATCGAGCCGATAAAGGTGTAGCGCGGCGAACGCGGCGTACCGTCGCGCCTCCTCGTTCGTACTGTTGAGCTCCAGCCACCGGTCCGCCGCCTGGCGAACGATGCTCCATTGGCGATGCTCGTAGGCAACCCGCGTCGCCTGCTCCGCCACCGCTTCGTCGTCGGCATTCAACGCCGCGCGCAGGTATGCCTTAGCGGCATCCAGGTACTCGCCGCGCTGCAGGGCGACCTCGGCACCGAGCACGAGCGCATTCGGATCTGCGGGCGCAGACTCCTCCTGTTCGGGTTTTTTACCGGCGCTCGCACAGGCAGCGAGGTATGCGCAAAGCGCGACGGCGCATAGGCCGCGGGCGATCGAAGTAGCAGGATTCATCGTGAAACCACTATAACAGGGAACCTTCGTATGCTTGTCATCCTGTTGACCTTCCCGGACAATCCCCCCGGCCGCGCCAGCACCTCGCATGCCATTCGTCGTCATCGGAATCAATCACCGTACCGCGCCCGTCGAGATCCGCGAGAAGGTCGTATTCGCGGAACAGGAGCTCGGCGCAGCCTTGCGGGAAATGACGAGCCTCCCCGGCGTGCGCGAGGGCGTCATCGTCTCCACGTGCAATCGGACCGAGCTGTATTGTTTGACCGACGACGGTGAGCCGCAGCTCACGCAATGGCTGACCCGTTGGCACGATCTCGCCGCGCATAAACTCGACATTTCGGCTTCGGTATATCAACTACAGGATTCTGCGGCAATCAAGCACGTGTTTTCGGTCGCGTGCGGGCTCGACTCCCTCGTCCTCGGCGAACCCCAAATCCTGGGGCAGCTCAAGACTGCCTATCGCGAGGCGCACGACGCCGGTGCAACCGGCCCCTATCTACATCGCTTGATGCAGACCGCCTTCTCGGTCGCGAAGCGCGTGCGCACGCAGACGCGTATCGGCGCGAATGCGGTTTCGGTCGCCTCCGCCGCAGTCGTGCTCGCGCGCACGGTGTTCGAGCAATTCGAGAATCATACGGCCTTGCTCGTCGGTGCCGGCGAAACGATTGCGCTCGCCGCCCGCCACCTGCATGCGCACGGCCTGCGCAGGATTATCGTGGCCAACCGCAGCATCGAGCGCGCGCAAGAGCTGGCGGAGGAATTCGGCGGTTCCGCGATCGGCTTGGACGCGCTGCCGCTGCATTTGCCCGATGCCGACATCGTGATTACGTCGACGGCTAGCCCCACGCCTGTCGTGACCTACGAAGCGGTGCGCGACGCACTGCGCACGCGCAAGCGCAAGCCGATATTCATGGTCGATATCGCGGTGCCGCGCGACATCGAGGCCGAAGTCGCACAACTCAAAGATGTCTATCTATTCACGATCGACGACCTGCAGAATGTCGTCAACGAAAACATCGAAGCGCGGCGGGAGGCGGCACGCGATGCGGATGAGTTGATCGCCGCGCAGATCGGCAGTTTCGAGCAGCGTCTGAAAACCCTGGATGTGGCCCCGCTCATCCGCCAGATGCGGGCGAGCGCGGATCGCGTGCGGGCCCAAAGCGCCGCGCAGGCGCAGCGGATGCTCGCCGCCGGCCGCGATCCGCGCGAAGTCGTCGAATTTCTCGCCGCGACGCTCACGAACCGGCTGATGCACGCACCGAGCCACCAGCTGCGTCAAGCCGCGGAGCACGGCGACGATGAGCTCGTGCGCGCAGTACAATCTCTCTTCGGCGGCGAAGGCGCGGAGCTCGAGCCGCTCGACGCCACCGAGAGCGAGCCGAGCCAGGATTTCGCCCCATCCACCGACGCCGCCGCCAACGAGCGGTAGCTCGGCGACAGGCACACGCCTGTCGTCTCACTTGAATATTCCATGAAAGATTCGATTCGACACAAACTCGATAAGCTCGCCGAGCGGCACGACGAGGTCAGCGCATTGCTCGCGGACCCGGACGTGATCGGGGACACGAACAAGTTTCGCGAGCTTTCGGTGGAGTACTCGCGCCTGGAACCGGTCGTGAGCCGCTACCGCGCCTTCCAGAGCTTGCTCGCAGAGCGCGAGCAGGCCCGCGAGATGGCGGACGGCGAGGATCCGGAGCTCAAGGAGCTTGGGCGCGAGGAGCTCGCGAGCTTGAGCGCGCGCATCGAGCACGAGACGGAAGAGCTCGCGAAGCTCCTTTTGCCGAAGGACGAGCGCGACGAGAGCAATATCTATCTCGAAATCCGCGCCGGCACCGGCGGCGATGAAGCAGCGATCTTCGCGGGCGATCTCTTTCGAATGTATTCGCGCTACGCCGAAACGCAGGGATGGCGTGTGGAAGTGCTTTCAGAGAGCCCGGGCGAGCACGGCGGCTACAAGGAGATCATCAGCCGCATCGTCGGGCGCGGCGCGTTCTCGCATTTCAAGTTCGAGTCCGGCACGCACCGCGTGCAGCGCGTCCCCGCGACCGAAGCCCAGGGGCGCATTCACACCTCGGCATGCACCGTCGCGATTCTTCCCGAGCTCGACGAGATCGAAACCATCGAGCTCAATCCCGCGGACCTGCGCATCGACACGTTCCGAGCATCCGGCGCGGGCGGTCAGCACGTGAACAAGACGGACTCGGCGATCCGCATCACCCATCTTCCGACCGGGATCGTCGTCGAGTGCCAGGACGAGCGCTCGCAGCACAAGAATCGCTCGCGCGCGGTGTCGCTGCTCAAGGCGCGGCTCATGGCCGAAGAGCAGGAGAAGCGCGATCGCGCCGAGGCGCAGTCCCGCAAGCTGCAGGTCGGCTCGGGCGATCGCTCCGAGCGCATCCGCACGTACAACTTTCCGCAAGGGCGCGTGACCGATCACCGCATCAATCTGACGCTCTACAAGCTGGCAGACATCATGGACGGCGAGCTGGACTCGATCGTGCAGCCGCTGCAACAAGAGTTTCAGGCGGAACAGCTCGCTCGCATCGTCGAATGACCGAGCGTGTCGGCTGCGCGCGGGCCTGATCCCTCCCGCGAACGGAAGGCCGCGCAGAAGTCGCATCGACTACGGCAGGCGCGTTCCGTTGGGCCGTCGACCGAGCTCGTGTCACCCGGTGCCAAGCGCTTGATCGAGGTCCGCAATCAGGTCGTCCGCGTCCTCGATGCCGACCGACAAGCGAATCAGCGAATCATCGATCCCGAGTGCGGCGCGCTTGTCCGCCGGAATCGATGCATGCGTCATCAAGCCCGGATGATCGACGAGGCTCTCGACGCCGCCCAAGCTTTCCGCGATCGTAAAGATCTGCAGCTTCTCGAGAAAGCTGCGGGCTTCATTCAATCCGCCTTTGACGAAGAACGTCACGATGCCGCTGAAGCCGTTGCGCATCTGGCGTTTCGCAAGCTCGTGCTGCGGGTGACTCGCGAGACCGGGGTAAAGCACCCGCGCGACGCGCGGATGTCGCTCGAGCCAGCTTGCGATCGCGAGCGCATTCTCGCTGCTCTGACGCATGCGCAGCGCCAATGTCTTGAGTCCGCGAAGCGCGAGGAAGCTGTCGAACGGTCCGCCGATCGCGCCGACCGCGTTCTGCAGGAAGCCGATCTTCTCCGCCAGCTCGGCATTCGCCGTCGCCGCGGCGCCGCCGATCATGTCCGAGTGGCCGTTCAAATACTTCGTCGCCGAATGCATCACGATATCGGCGCCGAGATCGAGCGGACGCTGCACCCACGGACTCGCGAACGTGTTGTCGACGATCGTGAGGATGTTGCGCTTGCGCGCAAGCTCGGCGACTTGCGCGATGTCGACGAGGCGCAGCGTCGGATTCGTCGGTGTCTCGATCCAGATCAGCTTCGTGTTCGGCCGGATGGCGGCTTCGAGCGCGGCACGATTCGACAGATCGACGAAGCTGATATCGAGGTTCGCCGAGCGACGCCGCACGCGCTCGAACAGACGAAACGTACCCCCATACAAATCCTCCATCGCGACGATGTGACTGCCTGCATCCAGCAGCTCGAGCAACGTGCTCGTCGCAGCCATGCCCGACGCGAACGCGAATCCGCGCACGCCGCCCTCGAGCGCAGCGAGGCAGCGCTCGTACGCGCCGCGGGTGGGATTGCTCGTGCGCGAGTAATCGTATCCCTTGTGAACGCCCGGACTCGATTGCGCGTACGTCGAAGTCGTGTAGATCGGCGGCATCACGGCGCCCGTCGAAGGATCGGGCGCTTGGCCGGCGTGAATGCATTGCGTAGCGAACTTCAGCTTGGTGTCTGTCGAATGAGTCATAGGAGCTTGAGAGTACTTAGCTTCGGGAAGAGTGAGGTCGTGTAAGGTGTAATGTGTAACGTGTGTCGGACAAGAGCGTGTCGGCGCGTGAACGTGTAGCGTGTGCCGGAAGCGCCGCGCACCTCGAGGTACATCGTACGCTACAGGCCCGCAGGTTTACGCGTCCACAGCTACATCTGCCGCCTCAGATAGTTGAGCACGTCGGAGCGGGTGATGAGGCCGAGAAACTTCTCGCCGTCCATCACCGCCGCCGAGGAGCGCACCTCGAGCATCGCGACGAGATTGTTGATCGACGTGTCCTTGTCCACCTTGAGGAACGATACCGTCATCGCATTGCTCACCGGCTCGTTGAAGCGCTCGGGGCGGCCGAATGCGAAGCGCAGGATGTCGTCCTCGGTGACGATGCCGATGAGCTGGTCGCCGTCCATTACGGGGAGCTGCGAGAACCCGGCATTGCGCAGGCGATTGTGCGCCGTCGTCAGGACGTCGTTCGGCCCGACCGTAATCGTCGCGCGCTCCCCGTGCGGCCGGCCGATGAGATCGCGCAGGTCGCCGAACGACTCGCGCTCGATGAAGCCTTGATCTTCCATCCAGAAATCGTTGAACAGCTTCGAGAGATAGCGCGCACCGGTGTCGCATGCCAAGGTCACGACGCGCTTCGGTTGCGTCTGCTCGCGACAGAAACGCAGGGCCGCGGCGACGAGCGTCCCCGTCGACGATCCCGCGAGCACGCCTTCTTTCTGGAGCAGCTCGCGGGCGATCGAGAACGATTCGGCATCGGGAATGCTGTACGCCCGCTTCGTCAAGGAGAAATCGCAGATCGAAGGAATGAAGTCCTCGCCGATGCCTTCGACGAGCCACGACCCCTTGTGCGTCATCGTGCCGCTCGCGATGTATTCGGCGAGGATCGAGCCTTGCGGATCCGCAAGCACGAGCTCGACATGCGGCGCGTGCTTCTTGAAGTACGCCGCGAGCCCCGCGATCGTGCCGCTCGAGCCGACGCCGACGACGACGGCATCGAGCTTGCCGTCCATCTGCTGCCAAATCTCGGGCGCCGTCGTGAGCTCGTGCGCCTTCGGATTGTCCGGATTTGCGAATTGATTGATGAAGTAGGCGCCCGTGCGCTTCGCAATCGCCGCACCGAGGTCCTGGTAGTACTCCGGGTGCCCCTTGCCGACGTCGGATCGCGTGAGCACGACTTCCGCGCCGAGCGCGCGCAGATTGAAGATCTTCTCCTGGCTCATCTTGTCCGGCATGACGAGCACCATTCGATAGCCCTTCTGCGCCGCGACGAGCGCGAGACCGAGCCCTGTGTTCCCTGCCGTCGCTTCGACGATCGTCGCACCGGGCTTGAGGTCGCCTCGCTTTTCCGCCTCTTCGATCATCGACAGGCCGATGCGATCCTTGATGGAGCCGCCCGGATTCATGGACTCGAGCTTCAAGAACAGCTCGCACGCACCGACATTCAGACGCTGCAAGCGCAGCATCGGTGTGCGGCCGATCATCTCGAGAATGTTGGAATAGACGTGCATGGTTATCCTCGGGCTACAGGCGACAGACCACAGGCTGCAGTCAGAGAAATCCGAAGAGCGATCGCCACCTGGCTCGCCACTTGCGGCGCTCGCGGCTACGATGCGCGCATTCTACCGGACACCTCATCGTCGATGCCTGCTGTTCATCCCTCACAATCGATCTCGGACGCGCTGCATACGGCGACGGTGATGCTCGGTCGCATCTCGAGCTCGCCGCGGCTCGATGCGGAGTTGCTGCTCGAGTATGTAACGGGCTTGTCGCGCGCGAGTTTCCGCGCTTCTCCGGAGAAAGAACTGCCCACAGCGGCGGGATGGTCTTTCCAGCAACTCGTGAAGCGCCGCATGCAGGGCGAACCGGTTGCATACATTCTGGGGCAGCAAGAGTTCTGGTCGCTCCTCTTCGAGGTCGGGCCCGCCGTGCTCGTCCCGCGGCCCGAGACCGAGCTGCTCGTCGAGCGTGCGCTCGAATCTCTCCCGCGCGATCGTGCCGCACGCGTCGCCGATCTCGGCACGGGCAGCGGCGCCATCGCGATAGCGCTTGCGCACGAGCGCCCGAGCGCACAGATAACTGCGGTCGACCGCTCTGCCGCGGCCCTCGAAATCGCCGCTCGCAATGCCGCGCGGCTTCAGGTAAGCAACGTGAAATTCTCACATGGAGACTGGTTCACGCCTCTGCACGGTGAGCGCTTCGATGTCATCGTCGCGAATCCGCCGTACATCGCGGAAGACGATCCGGACCTCGAGCCGCAGGTGCGCAAACATGAACCGCTCGTTGCGCTGATCTCCGGTCCAACGGGGCTCGAAGCGCTCGAGCACATCGTGAGATTCGCGCCGGATCACCTCGTTTCCGGCGGCCGCCTGCTGGTCGAGCATGGATGGCGACAGGGCCCGGCAGTAAGGAACCTGCTTGTGCGCAGGGGGTTTACTCACGTACGCTCCCACGCCGATTTGACGGGCCACGAGCGCGTCACCGAGGGCATGAGTCGCGGTTAGCGGGTAGATCAAGCGCCGCGTAACTGCACGCGCCGATCGTTCGCTTCTACGAGCCTTCAAGGAATCCGTGTCTTCGTTTCGAAACCCAAGACCCAAACCCTAACCGCTTCCGAGAGCCATGCTGCAATTCAAGACGTCCAAAGGCACGTTCACCGTGCAACTGTTCGATAAACAGGCACCGATCACCGTCGAGAATTTCCTGCGCTATGCAGACGAAGGATTTTTCGATGGCACGATTTTCCATCGCGTGATCGCCGGTTTCATGATCCAAGGCGGCGGCCTCACGCCCGACATGAAGAACAAGCGCGGTCACGAGCCAATCAAGAACGAGGCGACGAACGGCCTCAAGAACAAGCGCGGCACGCTCGCGATGGCGCGCACGAACGACATCAACAGCGCGACTTCGCAGTTCTTCGTCAACGTCGCGGACAACGACTTCCTGGATCACAAGCCCGGCAATTACGGCTACGCCGTGTTCGGCCGAATCGATTCGGGCATGGATGTGATCGACGCGATCGCCGGCGTGAAGACGGGCAATAAGGCCGGCCATCAGGACGTGCCGGTCGAGACTGTCGTGATCGAGTCGGTGACGCGCATCGAAGCGAAGGAAGCGTAAACAGCGCTTCAACTGAGCAGGATGGCGAAGGCTCGTCGAGGTCTGCTCGCGCGCAGCGCTCGTGTTCTTCTCTGGGCGATCCTCGTCTGGCTCGTCTCGACCATCGGACTCGTGCTCGCGCTTCGGTGGCTCGATCCGCCCACGAGCGCGTTCATGCTGCGCGAGCGTGCGGCGAGCGACATTCGCATTCGCCATCGGTGGGTCGATCGGGACGAGATCTCCGCGCACGCGAAAGTCGCCGTCATCGCGGCGGAAGATCAGCGCTTCCCGGATCATGCAGGCTTCGATCTCGACTCCATCAGCGATGCGCTCGAAGACATGGAGCGCGGGCGTCGCGTGCGCGGCGCAAGCACGATCTCGCAGCAGGTGGCGAAGAATCTCTTTTTGTGGCCCAAGCAGAGTTGGCTGCGGAAGGGATTCGAAGCGTACTTCACCGTGCTCATCGAGCTGCTCTGGCCGAAGCAGCGCATTCTGGAGGTGTATCTCAACGTGGCCGAGTTCGGCCGCGGCATCTACGGCGTCGGTGCGGCGAGCGATGCGTTCTTCCACAAATCCCCCTCGCGTCTCACCGCCGCCGAAGCCGCCCTCCTCGCCGCCGTCCTACCGAGCCCGAAGCGCATGCGCGTAAATGCGCCGTCGCCGTACGTACGATCGCGCCAAGCATGGATCGAAGATCAAATGCGCGCCCTCGGTGGTCCGAGCTTGCTGGAGCGGTTGGAGTGAAGAAGAAGTAGATCTCTCGCAAAGCATGTCAAGCTCGCCAAGGTGGAGTGAAGAAGAAGAAGAAGAAGAAGATCTCTCGCAAAGCACGCCAGGCTCGCCAAGGTAAGAACAAGGAAATGAAAGAGATCCGATTTCCCCAGCATGATCGGCGTTAGACCGATCGAGAACGCCAGTTTTCGCCGCCCTTGCGGACGCGAGGGTCCATCTGAAAGCAAGCGCACGAGTCGTGCGCGTTTAGATCCTCGCTTCCGCAAGGATGACGGCGCTGCAAGGGCCACCTCGCTTCCGCAAGGAT
>JBDZVE010000009.1:0-7784 GCA_040255535.1 Lysobacterales bacterium
TGCCCAGCACCTTGCTACAGAACTCCGCCGCGGGCAACGGCCGGCCGTAGAGATAGCCCTGAATTTCGTCGCATTCATTCTCGCGCAGAAACGCGAGCTGCTGCTCCGTTTCGACGCCTTCGGCGACGACCTTCAAGCCTAGGTTGTGGCCGAGCGCAATGATCGTACGAACTATCGTCGCGTCGTCGGCGTCCGTCACGATGTCCTGAACGAACGAGCGATCGACTTTCAGTCGGTCGACGGGAAATCGCTTCAAATAGCTCAGGCTCGAGTAGCCGGTGCCGAAATCGTCGATCGCGATCTGAACGCCGAGATCGTTGAGGTCGTTCAGCATCGCGACGAACTCTTCGGCATCGTGCATCACGGCGCTCTCGGTGAGCTCGATCTCGAGGTAGCACGGCTCCAAACCGGTGTCGCGCAATGCCTGCGCGACGGTCTGCACGAATTGGTCCTGACGGAACTGTCGCGCCGAAACGTTCACCGACACGACGACCGGTGGGAAGCCGGCATCCTGCCATGCCTTATTCTGAGCGCACGCGGTCTCGAGCACCCACTTGCCGATCGGCGCGATCAGTCCGATGTCCTCCGCAATCGGAATGAACCGCGAGGGTTCGATCGTTTGCTCGTCGCTCGCTCGCCAGCGGATGAGCGCCTCGACGCCGATGACCATACCACTTCGCAAATCGAAGCGAGGCTGATAGTTGAGATCGAATTGCTCGCGCTCGAGCGCACGGCGCAGCTTGTTCTCGAGCTCGAGGCGCTCGGTTGCAAGCTCGTTCAGTTGCGCCGTGAAAAACTGGAAATTGTTTCTGCCGGTTTCTTTCGCCTGATACATCGCGGAGTCAGCGTGCTTGAGCAAGGTCTCCGCCGTCTCGCCGTCGTCGGGATAAAGGGCGACGCCCATCGAGCACGTAAACGTGAAATCGCCTTGCGGGCTCGACCAAGGCTGGGAGATGTCGGCCAGCATCCGCTCGAGCGCGAGGGCGACCGACTTCGGTTCCCGCTGCCCGTTCATGAGGAGCACGAACTCGTCCCCTCCGAGCCGCGCAACCGTATCTCCCTCGCGCATGTTCGCCTTGAGGCGTCCGGCGATCGCGCAGAGCAGCTCATCGCCCACGTGATGGCCTAGGCTGTCATTGATGAACTTGAAGCGATCCAGGTCGACGAATACGACCGCAAGGCGCGTACCGCTCTTTGCCGCGGCGGCGATCGATTCGTGCAGGCGTTCGTTCAGGAGCGAGCGGTTCGCGAGCCCGGTCAGCGTATCGTAGTTTGCCTGCTGCTCGATGCGCGCTTGGTAGCGCTTGCGCTCGGTGATGTCCTCGACGGTTCCTTCGAAGCACACGAGTTTGCCGTCTTCATCGCAAACGGCACGCGCGTTCTCCGAGATCCAAATGATCTCGCCATTCTTACGCCGAACTTCCGACTCGAATCCGCTCACCGAGCCTTGGCTCTCGATGAGCTTCATGAACTTCGCTCGGCGCCCTGGATCGACGTAGAGCTGCGTATCGGGATGCGTGCACGTTCTCATGAGCTCGAGCGGCGAGTCGAAGCCGAAGATGCGCGCGAGCGCGGGGTTTGCATCGAGGAACTGACCGCGCTCGGTCGTACGAAAGATGCCTTCGAGGGCGTTCTCGAACAGGTTGTAGTAGCGCCGCTCTGCCTCGCGGAGCGCGTTCATCGAACGCTTCCGAACCGAGATGTCCTGAACGATGCCTTCGATCCCGAGCAGCGCGCCGGCGCCATCGAATACGGCGCAGCCGCGCTCCCACACCCAGCGAGGCTCGCCGCTCGCGTGCACGATGCGGTACTCGCAGTCGAAGCGGCCGGATGTGCGAACCGCGTGACGAATTTCGCGCCGCACGCGCTCACGATCCTCGGGGTGCGTCAATGACTCGTACGACAATCGACGATTGAGCAAGAGATCGTCCGGATCGTAGCCGGTGAGCTGGCGGCAGCCTTCGCTCACGAACTCCATCGTCCGTTGGTCATCGTCGCGATGGCGGTAGACAATGCCGTCAAGATTGCCGAGCAGAGTGCGAAGCATACGCCCGGTCTCTTCGCTCGCCGAATCGACAGGCGTAGCGGCCTCTGGAGAACGCGTGCGTTGGGTTGGGGAGCTGTCTCGCCTTCCTTCCTTGTTATTCGTGTCGGTCGGAACGGAAACCTTCATGCCACCACTTATAGTTATATGAGCCAAACCCCGCAGGCGCGGAGTGAGACTCTCTTTGTCACAGAATTGATGCGCAGCGTCAAGCAGGAAAGACGGGAAGCGAGGGCCACAAAGAGCACAGAAGATCACAGAGAAAGAAAAGAAGACGATGACCTTCTCTGTGGTTTGTGCTCCTTGTGGCTACTTCCATGCATTCTCCTGCAATGCCGTCTGCTATCGAGCCGCCGCTTAGCTAGGCGGCATTGGACTGAGACCTGCGGACGTGCGGGTTGGAACGTTCGATTTCCGACCTCCGCCTTGTCTACTCTCCGCTTGCGACCGCCGCGAGCGCCTTCTTGCGCGCAGCTTCGAACTCATCGCCCGGTACCCATGAAGGCATTTCATCCGTGTTCGCAACATCGAGGCCGACGCGAAAACCGAGCTCGGCATCCTCAACCATGCCTTCGAAGTTCCACTCGGGGGTGAGCTCATCCGACGGCTGGTGATAGTTGTTCCTTTCATGTGCCTCGAGCTGCTCCTTGCCCCAGCCGGCGGGTTTGCCGATGAAATCCGTTCCGGCCTTTACGTAGAGCGCGGGCACGCCGATCTTCGCAAAGCTGAACTGATCGGAGCGATAGAACGAGCCGCGATCGGGGAACTGATCCCCGGTGACCGTTCGCCCTTGCAATCGAGCCGCCTCCTCGACGATCGGATCCAGCGTCGATTTCCCCTTGCCGATGTAGACGAGGTCCTTCGTGCGTCCCCAGATGTTCGCACTGTCGAAGTTGAAATTGGCCGCGATCTTGCCGGGTTCGACCGTCGGATTCGCGGCGAAATACTTGGATCCGAGTAAACCCTGCTCCTCGGCCGCGACGAACAGCAGCATCACCGACCGTCGTGGCGGCTGCGGCAATGCCTTGAACGCCCGGCCGATCGCGAGCACCGTCGCGACGCCGGATGCATTGTCTCTGGCGCCGTTGTAGATCGTATCGCCTTCAGCGTCCGGCTCGCCGACGCCAAGATGATCGTGGTGCGCCGTGTAGATGATGTACTCGTCGCTGAGCTCGGGATCGCTGCCCTCCAATATGCCGTAGACGTTCGCCGTGCTCGCACGGTTCAGCACATTCTCGAATGCAAAGGACGTCTTCACGCCGAGAGGCACGGGTGCAAAGTCCTTCGACTTTGCGGCTTCGATCAGCTTGCCGAGGTCGTTGCCGGCGAACGAGACGAGCTCGCGCGCCGCGTCCTCGGTCAGCCAGCCTTTGACCTGCAAGCGCGGCTCGCCTTCGCTCGGCAGCTCGAACTGTTCGCCGGACCACGATGTCTGCACGACCTGGAAGGGATAACCCGCTGAAGGAGTCGTGTGGATGATGATCGCGCCAGCCGCTCCTTGGCGAGCGGCACTCTCGTATTTATATGTCCATCGTCCGTAATAGAGCCGCGTGTCGCCTGCAAAGAGGTTGGGATCCCAATCGGGATCGTTGTTCAGCATCAGGAGCACTTTGCCCTTGAGATCTTGGCCTTTGAAATCATCCCAACCGTACTCGGGTGCTTGGATGCCATAGCCGACGAAGACGACCTCAGCATTGTCGATCGCGGCGCGCTCACTCTGTACGCCGCTCGCGGCGATGTACTCATCCCACCAGTCGAAAGCGAGCGATTGACCGCCGCGTCGAAAGGTCCAGCGTTTCGGCATCTGCGCAGTGATCCCGACGACATCGAACGGCTGCTCCCAACTGCCGTTCGGACCGGCGGGCTCGAAGCCGATCTGTTTGAGCTGCGCGATCAAGTACTCGCGCGCCTTCTCATCGCCGGGTGTCGCAGGTCCGCGCCCCTCGAGCTCGTCGGCGGAGAACTCTCTGATGCGATCGCGCAGGTATTCGGGCGTGATTCGTGCGGCGGCCTTTTGCACCGCTTCTTCGGACACACTCGCGACGCTCGAATTTGCGGGGGCGACAGATTCGCGCTGGCAGCCGAGGAGCGTGCAGGCCGCAAGCACGATCGCTGCGATGCTCGCGGGACGATGAGATGAGAGGGATTCAGGTGTATACATAGGAGCCTCGGATCGCTGCGGCGGATCTGCAGCGAGTTTAAGGTCAAGTACCCGTTCGAGAGACAAAGGAGCGGCATCTCGAGCGAATCCAAAACTCTAGCATGCGATCGTCCACCGGCAAGACATCTCAATGGTTTGTGGCAACGCTCCTCGTCGCGCTGGCGGCCTGGTATCTGATTCCGGATGCGCGTTGGCGATTGGCGCGGGCGGATGCGGCGCCGCGCCCCGTGCAAGCGCGCGGCAATCTCGCGGAAGATGAGCTCGCGACGATCGAGATCTTCGAGCGATCGAAAGGCTCGGTCGTGTTCATCACGACCCGTGCACGCGTAGTCGACTTTTGGACACGCAACGTGCACAGCGTGCCGCGCGGCACCGGATCGGGATTCATCTGGGATGAATATGGACACGTCGTCACGAACCTCCATGTGATCGCGGGCGCCTCGGAGGCGACCGTGCAACTGGAGGACGGGCGCAACTACGCCGCTCGTTTGGTCGGGGCGAGCCCCGCCCACGACATCGCCGTGCTGCGCATTAAAGTGCCGTTGGATGCGCCGCAGCCCGTCACGCTCGGCACGAGTGCCGACCTGCGTGTCGGCCAGAAGGTGTTTGCGATCGGCAACCCGTTCGGTCTCGACTGGACGCTCACGACAGGCATCGTTTCCGCACTCGATCGCTCGCTGCCCGGCGAGGACGGCTCGATCATCTCGCATCTGATTCAGACGGATGCCGCGATCAATCCGGGCAACTCCGGCGGCCCTCTGCTCGACAGCGCCGGGCGTTTGATCGGCATCAACACCGCGATCTACAGTCCATCCGGTGCGAATGCCGGCGTCGGATTCGCAGTGCCGGTGGACACGGTCAATCGCGTCGTGCCGCAGTTGATTGCTACCGGGCACTACGCGCCCCCCAGTCTCGGCGTCGAAGCGGACGAGTCGCTCAATCGCGCACTGACGCGCGAGCTCGGCATCGAAGGCGTCGCCGTGTTGCGCGTTTCTCCAGGTTCGGGTGCGGATGCAGCGGGGCTGCGCGGAATCGAAATCGTCTCATCGACCGGCGCCGTCATCCCCGGCGATGTGATCCTCGCGATCGACGATGCACCGGTGACGAGCGTGCCGCAGCTCCTGTCTTTGCTCGACGATAAACGCGTCGGCGACTCGGTACGGCTGCGGGTCTGGCGCGAGGGTAAGACGATCGAAGTCACGGTTGAGCTGCAAGCGGCGCGTGAGGCTGCGACGCTGTGACGTAGTTACGTTACGCGCACGGCAAAGTTCGGGGAAACTCGCACGTGCGCTGTCGGCCCGTCACGGAATTCGAGCCTCCTCGTACTTGTTTCACATGCTCGACGGCAAGCGCGGCCGATAGAGGGGTGAAGGCGGCGCGCCGCGAGCAGATGTGAAATGGATTCGAGTTCGTTACATATTGTCGAGTTGTGGCAGGTGATCTGGCTTGCCGTCGTGCTTGCGGCCGCGCTCGTCGGCATCGGCATCTATCGACGCTCGCGCGGCGTCATCGAAGTCGAGCACACCGCACCTGCGCCGCCGGTCGCGAAGATCGCCTACAGCGACGCACCAACCGTCCGGGTGCTCGATTCGCAGCATTTCGACCGGCTGCGCAAGCCCGTCCATCTCACGCCCGGGCAGCACGTCGACATCGTCCCCGCTCATCCGGTCGTCGGCCCGCGTTTTCGCATTTCGCTCCAAGCGATCACGACCCATGACGCCGCCGAAGCCGCACATCTCTCGATCGTCTACGCGGGCGTCCAGGCGAGCTGCGGACCGCTGGCGAAAGAGGTCGGCTATAACGAGTTCCTGGTGCCGCGCGCCTCGCGCGAGGAATCGCGCAGCGCGGTCTTCCACTACCAGGAAGGCAGCCATACGCTCGAATTCATGCGCATCAAGGTGAGCGCGATCGACCGCAGCACGAACACGATCGAGCTGGAAGTCGTGCAGATGCGCGGACGTTGGCCCGGCGGAGAGAGCTGAGGCGGAAAACCGCACCGAGCGCGGTCAGCAAAACCTTTGTAGGGGTTGCTCGTCACAAGGGCACCTCTTCTTATATAAGAGCGAGATGCCCGCGAACCGTACGCTCCCTCGCTCCTTCTACGCGCGCGGTACATTGACCGTCGCTCGCGAGCTTCTTGGCATGCATCTCCTGCGTGCCCGGGAAGGACGTGTGCAAGTCGGACGCATCGTGGAAGTCGAAGCCTACAAAGGTCCGGAAGATCTTGCCGCGCACTCATCCAAGGGCCGCACCCGACGCACCGAAGTGATGTTCGGGCCGGCGGGCCACGCGTACGTCTACCTTATATATGGGTTCTGGCACTGCTTGAACGTCGTCACCGCACAGGATGGCGTGCCGCATGCCGTCTTGATTCGCGCACTCGAGCCCTTGAGCGGGATCGACGACACGACGCACGGGCCAGGGCTCTTATGTCGAGCGCTTCAGATCGATCGCACGCTCAATGGCTCGGACCTTCTCGGCGATGCACTCTGGCTCGAACGACCTGACCCGTATGTCCGGCCGCGGATCGCGCGCAGCACGCGCATCGGTGTCGACTACGCGGGCGACTGGGCGCACAAGCCTTGGCGATTCTTCGATCGCGACTCACCGTACGTCTCGACCGTGAGTGCCGCACAAAGGCGGCGAGCGCTTGTCGGCGCGGCTGGAGGCTAGAGGCTGGACCAGAAGGAGAGAAGAAGACAGCTAGTAGCCGACAGACACGGCCGACAGCAGGTTTCCGAACTCTAGCCTTCAGCCTCCAGTCCCCAGCCGGGTTGGGCTATGATCCGGGCCCCACGCTCCTTCCCTGCAACACGCATGATTCCCGCCCGCGACCTCTTCTCGTATCGCAAGTATTGGGCGTCCCGCTTCGGGACTGCGCCCTTCTTGCCGATGTCGCGGGAAGAAATGGATGCGCTCGGGTGGGATAGCTGCGACATCATCGTCGTGACGGGCGATGCCTACGTCGATCATCCAAGCTTCGGTATGGCGATCATCGGCCGCGTGCTCGAGGCGCAGGGATTTCGCGTCGGCATGATCGCGCAGCCCGATTGGCGCTCGACGAGCGATTTCGAACGTCTCGGCAAACCGAACCTGTTCTTCGGCATCACTGCCGGAAACATGGATTCGATGGTAAATCGCTACACCTCGGATCGACGCATCCGGCGCGACGATGCGTACACGCCGAATGCCGAAGGAGGCAAGCGACCCGATCGTTCCGTGATCGTCTATGCGCAACGCGCGCGCGAGGCGTTCGGCGAGGTACCGATCGTCATCGGTGGCATCGAAGCGAGCCTTCGTCGGATCGCGCACTTCGACTACTGGTCGGAGAAAGTGCGCCGCTCGATCCTCCTCGACTCGCGCGCCGATCTGCTCGTCTATGGCAACGGCGAGCGCCAAATCGTCGAGCTCGCCCATCGCCTCGCAAAAGGCGAACCGATCGGCACGATCACCGATCTGCGCGGCACCGCCTTCGCTCGGCACGAGCCGCCCGAAGGCTGGATCGAAATCGATTCGACGACGATCGACGAGCCGGGTAAGTTGAATCCCCCGGTGGATCCATATGCCATGAGCGCATCC
>JBDZVE010000009.1:7884-15977 GCA_040255535.1 Lysobacterales bacterium
CGACGAGCCGGGTAAGTTGAATCCCCCGGTGGATCCATATGCCATGAGCGCATCCAGGGGCCCTGGGCTCCGGGCGCTGGGCTCCGGCCAGAATGGCAATCAGGCCACTCGAGAGTCGCGCACCGCCGGTCACGTCCACAGTGAGAGATCAGGAGCCACGCACGGAGCGGGGATGCCTTGTTCTGGCCAGAGCCCAGCGCCCAGCGCCCAGCAGCCCAACGTGGTTCGCTTCCACCGTCAGGTCCCGAGCTCCGATCGTTCGCGCTCGGTCATTCGCATGCCGTCGTTCGAGGCAGTGCGCGACGATCCCGTGTTGTACGCGCATGCTTCGCGAATCCTTCATTCCGAATCGAATCCGGGCAACGCGCGTGCGCTCGTTCAGCGGCATGGCAGCGTTGATGTGTGGCTCAATCCGCCGCCGCTGCCGCTGACGACGAAGGAGATGGATGCGATTTACGAGCTGTCGTATCGGCGCGTACCGCACCCGACGTACGGCAACGCGAAGATCCCCGCGTACGAGATGATCCGCTTCTCGGTCGCGATTCAGCGCGGCTGTTTCGGCGGCTGTACGTTCTGCTCGATCACCGAGCACGAGGGGCGCGTCATTCAGAACCGTTCCGAGGAATCGATCATCAAAGAGATCGAGACGATACGCGACACGGTCCCGGGCTTCACGGGCGTCATTTCGGATCTCGGCGGGCCCACCGCGAACATGTATCGGCTCGCCTGCAAGTCGCGCACGATCGAATCGGCGTGCCGCCGACCCTCGTGCGTGTATCCGGGCATTTGCCCGAACTTGAACACGAACCATATGCCGCTCATCAAGCTGTATCGGCGTGCGCGCGCATTGCCTGGGATCAAGAGGGTCTTGATCGGCTCGGGCGTACGCTACGACCTTGCAGTCGAATCGCCCGAGTACGTGAAGGAGCTCGTGCAGCATCACGTCGGCGGCTATCTCAAGATTGCGCCGGAAGCGATCGGCGAGGGTCCGCTCTCGAAGATGATGAAGCCGGGCGTCGGCACGTACTATCGGTTCAAGGAGCTCTTCGATAAATACTCGAAGGAAGCGGGCAAGGAGCAGTACCTGATTCCGTACTTCATCGCCGCCCATCCGGGGACAACGGACGAAGACATGCTCGAGCTCGCGCTCTGGCTCAAGCGCAACGGCTATCGTGCGGATCAAGTACAAGCATTTCTGCCCTCGCCGATGGCGACGGCAACAGCGATGTGGCACTCGAGCAAGAATCCTTTGCACAAGGTGACGCACACGAGCGACCCCGTCCACATTCCGAAGGGATTGAAAGTGCGCCGCTTGCACAAGGCGTTTCTGCGCTGGCACGACGCGAACAACTGGCCGATGCTCCGCGAGGCATTGAGACGCATGGGTCGAGCCGATCTCATCGGCCCCGGCAAGCATCAATTGATCCCAGCGTGGCAACCCGCCGGCACCGGCAACACACCGGAAGGGCGCAGAACGCCGCGAGGCGCCATGCCTGCGCGAACGCAGCACACGGGGTTGAAGGGGGCGCGCGTCCCTGTGCGCAAGCCGCGGCACACGCGATAGCGTGTGAGGCGGTGTGTAACGTGTAAGGTGTAACGTGTAAGGTCAGAGGCGCCGCGCCATTCTCTGACTTCACACCTCGCTCGACACGTTAGCCGGTGCGAAGCAGGCGGGCGACAGCCCTTCTGGCCATACACTCCACACTTTACACATTACACTCTGCGGAGCAGGCGGCGGAGCGGCGAAAAAAAAGCCGGCCTTGCGGCCGGCTGCAGGGGGGAGTCGAGGAACTAAAACTTCAGAAGGTGTGGGTCAACTGCACCGCGCCCCACCAAGCATCTCTGTCTGCGGCCCCGTGGCGAATCTCGGAAGTTTGGTAGTTCAGCGAGTAGCTGACCTGCGTCTGACTCATGAGCTGCATGACGAAGCCGAGCCAGGCTTCCGCGATGATCGGCTCGAGCTCCGATGCGGAGTAACGCACATCGCTCTCTCTGAACTGACCTTGCAAGAACGCGTTATATGCGCGGGCCTTCACTCGAGCACCCGCAAATAAATAGAGCTCGGGTCGACCGCGATTCGACACGGCAGGCACCGGCGCTGCGATGTAGTCGGTGAGCTCCGGTGCGAAGCTCCACCAAGGCGAATCGAATCGGCCGATGCGCATCGAGAGTGCCGCGCTCGTCTCCGTGAGATAGCCGACGCTTCCCTGCAAGGTTGCCTTGACGTCGATCGTGCCGCTCGGATTCGCGATCCAGAGCGAATGGCGCGCGAGGCTGTAGCGAGCAGTCGGCTCGCCGCCGTCCGAGATCTGATGATCGTAGCCGTTCGGCTTGTCCGACCCGACGACGTCATGAATCTCGCTCTGCAATCGTTCGGAAAGCGAAAGCCCGAGCACGCCGATCGTCAGGTTGCTCGACCACGCATGGCGTCCGTCCGCATCGACTCGCACTCGCCCGTTCGACATGAACACGAGGTTCGCGTACGGCCGGTCATCGTAGATCGGCTCGCGCACTTTGATGTCCTTCGGCGTGAACGCCATCAGCCCGATTTGTCGCGCATGGTGCACCTGCGCGGGTTCGCCGCCGCTCAAGGCGTCGATGCGCGCGAGCACGGGGTCGAGCGAAAGCAGCCCATCGCGCGCAGCGGCCCCCGAGATCGCAACTGCAAAGCCGCCGGTGTAGTCGCGATCGCGCTCGCCGCCGGCAAACAAGTCGTTGTCGAGTTGGATGCGGACTCCGGTGTACTCGAGCTCATCCTGCGCGTGCGCGCTCGCACCGAGAAGCGTCGCCGCCACTGCCGCGATCGCGGAAATTTTCACCCATGTTGCGGTCGCCATGACCATCCCTTTCATCATCACGGAGCTCACAGTTCTGCGACTGCATCGCGTTCCGTCCCAATCACTATTTGCTTGGTCGGTACTTTGTCGAACTCCTGCCTAGGGATAAATGCGGTAATCGGAATGACATTCATGAACGGACGTGCAGCAATGCAACGTCACGATTAGCCTTTAGACGTATGGACCGGGCGGAGCGTTTCGTTATTCGCGCAGAGTGCGCGCCGTCGTTTGCAGACACATAGGTAAGATCAACTAGTGCGCGGGACGTTCCGCGGCAGCGCAATGAAGATCCTTTGTGCTCAGGTCTGGTGCATGAGCAACAGGAATGAGCAACGAGTGAAACGTCCGTTGTAAATGTTTTCGACGCGGCAGTGGATTTATTTTTGCGGGTAGGCGCGAGCCGTCAACCTGGCTTTTCGAGCTCCCACAAATACAGCGGTACACGCCGCCTTAAGTGGATGCCGAAACCCGCATGCCTGAAGTGCCGCGCCAAGCGCGCGCGATACCAGTTCGCAGGACGCAAGCGAATATCGCCATCGCTGCATGAACGATCGGCGTTGCGCTCCCAGTCCTCCACGGTCGGTGCGTGAAAATACAGAGCGCCCCTCGAGACGCGCGCCATGTTGCTGAGCGCTCGGGACGCCTCTGCATCGCTGAGGTATTGGAGGACGTCATAACAAATGATGAGATCGAAATAGCCACGCGGCCTATATGCCGCGATCGATTGCCGAATCCACCCGTGCGCCCTGCAAAGATGCTCGCTGACCTCCAAGCCGACATACGTCGCACGCGGGAACGCTTCGAGGAGCGGTGCGCGCATCCATCCGAGCCCGCAACCTGCATCGAGGATGCGGCTCACCTTGAGCTCCAACTGCTTGACGAGCGCGGCCACTGCCCGCGCACGCCGCTGCATCTCCGCTTGGGTCGTCACGCGGGTACGGGGGCTCATGTAGAAGCGGTTGTAGAACTCGGGGGTAAATTGGTTGCTCATCGAACTTCGCTGGCGACAGGCTGCAGCCTACAGGCTACAGCCAGAACGCCTGTGTACCCAACGCGTACTCGCGTGAGCACCCTGTCGCCCGCGGCCGATCGCCTGTAGCCGAGCACGCCGTTGGCGTGCTCTTGACTCTCCCCTTCCCGGCCCAACGTTCGGTGTTCATGACGCAGATTCGGAGCTTTTCGCATGGGCGCTCGTAATCCTCACTCTTGGATGTGGGCGGAGGCTTGCGAATTGCTGGAGCAGGCTCAACGGCTGCAACGGCAGTTCTTTCGCTTCGGGCACGCCGTCGAGGCGCAGCCGCGGTGGGAACCGCCTGTGGATATCGTGGCTTATGGATCGGAGATCCAGGTTACGGTCGCGCTCCCGGGCGTTTCGCCCGAGCACGTACATGTTCGTTTCGAGGACGGCTCCGTCAGCGTCGTGGCGATTCGACCGCTGCCCATGAACCGCGACACGACCGCGGTGCATCGGTTGGAGATTCCGTATGGCCGTTTCGAGCGGCGGATTGCATTGCCCGCCGCGCGCTACGAACTCATGGATCAGGCCTGCGTCAACGGCTGCTTGGTCCTGCGACTCGCAACCTACTGAACTGAAGGCATATGAACGAACATCAGAAATCGTCGCGCACTGAAAGCTCGTCTCCGACGATCTCGGATGACATGCTCATCATCGTGCCGGTTCGAAATCTCGTACTGTTTCCGGGCACGGTGCTTCCGGTCGCGATCAACCGCGAGCGTTCGCTCGCCGCGGCTCAAGAAGCGGTGCGCGCGGAGCGCAAGGTCGGCTTTCTGCTCCAGCACGAACCGGAGACGCAAAACCCTGCGCCCGACGATCTCTACAAAGTCGGCACGGTCGCAAACATCGTCCGCTACGTGACGGGGCAGGACGGGACGCACCACCTCGTCGTACAAGGCGAGCAGCGCTTTCGCGTTCTCGACTTCCAGGAAGGCTTGCCGTTCATGCTCGCGCGCGTCGAGCACCTCCCCGATCCGGCCAAGAATCCGCCGGAGGTCGAAGCGCGCGCGCTCAACCTGAAGCGCTTGTCTGCCGAGGCGATCTCGCTGCTTCCGCAGGCACCCGCGGAGCTTGCGAACGCCATTCAGGCGGTCGAGTCCCCGTCGACGCTCGCGGACCTCGTCGCAAGCTTCATGGACATCAAGGCGGCGGAAAAGCAGCAGCTTCTCGAAACCGTCGATTTGAAGTTGCGGCTCGATCGCGTGACCGAGCTGCTCACGAAGCGCATCGAAGTGCTGCGGCTGCAGCGACAGATCGAAGAGCAAACTCGCGAGGCCATCGACGAGCGCCACAAGGAAGCGCTGCTGCGCGAGCAGTTGCGCCAGATCCGCAAGCAGCTCGGCGAAGAAGAGGAATCGGCCGAAGAAATTCAGGAGCTCCGCGAAGCGATCGCGAAGGCGGGCATGCCCGAGGAAGCCCTCGAGCAAGCGAACAAGGAGTTGAAGCGCATGGAGCGCATGCAGGATGCGAGCGCCGAATATTCGATGCTGCGCACGTGGATCGACTGGATGATCCAATTGCCGTGGTCGAAGATCGACGAAGAGTCGATCGACATCGAGCATGCGCGCAAAGTACTGGATGAGGACCACTACGGCCTCGAGAAGATCAAGCGGCGTATCGTCGAGTACCTCGCCGTGCGCAAGCTGAACCCGGAAGGGCGCAGTCCGATCCTATGCTTCGTCGGCCCGCCCGGCGTCGGCAAGACCTCGCTCGGGCAAAGCATCGCCCGCGCGCTCGGCATCAAGTTCGCACGCGTGAGCTTGGGCGGCGTGCACGATGAGGCGGAGATCCGCGGCCACCGCCGGACGTACATCGGTGCACTGCCGGGCAACATCATTCAAGCGATCAGGAAGGCGGGTACCCGCAATCCCGTGCTGATGCTGGACGAGATCGACAAGCTCGGCGCCGGCATCCAGGGCGATCCCGCCTCGGCGCTGCTCGAAGTGCTCGATCCGGAGCAGAACAACACGTTCCGGGACAACTACATCGGCTTGCCGTTCGATCTGTCGAAGGTGCTGTTCATCGCGACCGCAAACATGCTCGATACGATCCCGGGCCCGTTGCGCGATCGCATGGAGATCATCGAGCTGACGGGTTACACCGAAGACGAGAAGGTCCAGATCGCACGCCGCTATCTCGTGAAGCGACAGCTCGAGGCGAACGGGCTCAAGCCGGAGCAGGCGGCGATCACGGACGAAGCCTTGCTGCAGATCGCGCGGGACTACACGCGTGAAGCGGGCGTGCGCAATCTCGAGCGAACGATCGGAGCGGTGCTGCGCCACGTGGCCGTTCGGATCGCCGAAGGCGCGACGACGAGTGAGACGATCGATGTAGCGGACCTGCAGCCGATCCTCGGCGCGCCGCGCTTCGAGAACGAGGTTGCGATGCGCACGAGTGTGCCGGGTGTCGCGACAGGCCTCGCCTGGACGCCGGTCGGCGGCGACATCCTGTTCATCGAATCGACGCGAGTGCCCGGCAGCGGCAAGTTGATCCTGACCGGCCAGCTCGGCGACGTCATGAAGGAGAGCGCACAGGCGGCCTTGTCGCTCGTCAAATCGCAGACGGCCCGCTTGGGCGTCGAGCCCGCGACCTTCGACAAGAGCGATGTGCACATTCACGTACCCGCGGGCGCCATTCCGAAGGACGGCCCGAGTGCGGGCGTAGCGATGTTCACCTCGCTCGTATCGCTCGTCACCGGCCGGACGGTCGGCAACGATCTCGCGATGACGGGCGAGATCAGCTTGCGCGGGCTCGTGCTGCCCGTCGGCGGCATCAAGGAGAAGGTCGTGGCCGCGCATCGTGCGGGCATTCGGAAAGTACTGCTGCCGGCGCGCAACCGCAAAGACCTGGAGGACGTGCCGCAGAGCGTACGCGACGAAATCGACTTCGTCTTTTGCGAAAGGGTCGACGATGTCGTACGCGAAGCGCTCGGCATCGAGCTGAGTGTGGGGCAGGTCACAGCCGCAGCGTGAATAGCGTGACGTGCGACAAGTCTCGCAGCGAAAGGCCGACCATCGTCGGCCTTTCGACATTCAGGGCGCGTTCAGCGACAACGCGACGATTCGGACACGCCCCACACTGCGCGTGCGCTTAGACGCAGTTTGCGCACCATGACAGCACATTGCGCGCACACGCCGGTGCGCGGTCCGGAATCAATCGCATTGCAAGATTGGCTCGAAAAGAGTAACAAGTGAATTATGTTTCGCTCTCCAGCAACGTGAGATGCGCAACGGTGCGCTACGCGGCTACGACGCTCGTGGGCCGCACGAGTTCTCTACCAACTCCAATCCGTGTTCGACGTCGCACGAAGCAAGTGTGACGTACCCCTTAGTGCAGATGACGACGAACGTGTCGAATGGAACATGTTCGTTGATGGATCAGTCTTTGTCTTACGCTCCTTTGGGAAACCGCGGAGTGGCGAGCAGGAGCAAAGTCGGGCGTATGCTCAGCGGGCGAGTTGCAACTGCAACGCGCTCGAGGACGAGCGAAAGAGCTTTCGACATTAAAAGTTTGTGAGGAGGGCGTTTCGATGCAGTCAGACAGCCCAAAAGGAAGTTCGCAGCGCAGCGAGAACTTCGTTGAGGCCCTGAGCGCCTACAGCCGCTTCCACCGCGCGCAACACTGGTCAGGCACCTTTGGCGAGTTCCTGCGTACGATCGTGCCGGGCAACGGACGCCAACTCGCACGCACGAGCCACGAATACCTCTGGGACATGTTGAGCTGGTTCGGGCGCAATGCGCAGACGCCGAACTCGGCGGCCACGAACGGGGGCGAGTCCGCCGGTCCGAAAGAATTGTTCAAGCGCGAGCTATTCGGCATCGACGAGCCGCTCTCGCGTGTCGTCGATTACTTCAAGGCGGCGGCGGCCGGATCCGATGTTGGCCGTCGTCTGCTTCTGCTGCTCGGTCCGCCATCGGGCGGCAAATCGACGATGGCCATTCTGTTGAAGCGCGGCCTGGAGGAATACAGCCACACCGACGAAGGGGCGATGTACGCGCTGCAAGGCTCGCCCATGCACGAGTCGCCGCTCAATCTGGTGCCGATGAGCCTGCGGGCGGAATTCCGCGACACATATGGCGTCGAAATCCGCGGCGAGCTGAGCCCTTGGGCGCGCGATCGGCTCGAACGCGAATTCGAAGGCGACTTCCTGCGCATGCCTGTCGAGCGCATTTTCCTCTCCGAAGCGTCGCGCGTGGGCGTCGGCACGTATGCGCCGCACGATCCCACGACCGCGGATCTCG